>DASVRT010000063.1:0-14772 GCA_036388475.1 Pyrinomonadaceae bacterium
TGCCGGATTTTCGAGAAAGCTGGCGGCGTTTTCAAAAGAAGCGAGCAGCTTTTCGACTTCGCGGCGCAATTCCGTATCAGCGGCGCAGGCGGCGGCGAGAAATGCGGCGCGCTTTTCCGGTTCGAGCGGCTGCACGGCGTCAAATAGACTCTTGATTTTCTCCCAGCGTTTCGCGTTCATTAATGGTTGGTTAAATTTTTGATGGTTGATTAAATTTTTGCGGCGGCGTCACGGCAAATTCCGACGAAATCGCCGCGCCGCAAACGCGACATTCGCGCCCGGCTTTCGACAAAACGTTTAAGCATTGCGGACATTTGTTCATCAGAAAAAACTTTCGAACGGAAAATTGTCAGTAATGATAATACTTTTTTCATTTTTTTGTAAGTTTTTTCGTCAACCGGCAGCGTCCTGATTCCGAGGCGGCGATATTTGCCCTCGAAAGGGCGTAGGCGCTCGCGCTCATACGCCCTTTCGACACCGCTCACTCAAAATCAGGACACTGCTCAATCACCGCCGTCGTTTTCAGACAACCGGCGCAAATTCCGCGGTTTCATCAACCGCTGGCGCTTCCCTGACAGGCGGTTCGACCGCCTCAAAGGTTACTGGCGCAGTCGTCGCTTCATTCAGCACGTTGTCGATGCGGCGGCAGCCGACCTGATTCAGGCTGTGATTCTGGAAATGCGCCATACCGATATTCGGGACGGCGACACTCCGGCGGGTCGGGGCTGAGGTTCGGATAATTCGTTCAAATCTGTCCGTCGCGCGTCTGCAATTCATACTCGCCGCCGTTCACACCCGGAAAAGTGTGCAGAACGGTTGGTGTTGTCTCGGTCAATTTTTCGGCGACTGGTTTCCCGGCGCTTGAATCTGCGTGTTTTGAAACGCGGCGATTTCCCATTTGTCCTTGTTTTTCGTCATCACCAGCGTAATTTTCGCGTTGTGCGAGCGCGTCGAATTTTCCTGTGTCACGCTCAGCGTGGAGAGGACGTGAACGATGGCGACATCGGGACGTAAATACCGGAGCTGCTCGACGCTGACAGCTAAAGTCGAATTTTTGTAAATCGTGTCGAAGATGTCCTGATGACCTTTGTCAATCACCGCGCGCCCTTTGATTTGCATCCCGTTGATGACGACATAATCCGCATCTTCGGCAAAAGGCTTGGCAAACTCCGCGCCGCTTTTCGCGTTCCAGCCTTTCGCCATCTGCTCGACACTGGCGCGAATCATTGTTTCGTCCTTGCTCGCCTCGGAAGTTTTCGCTTTTTCCTGCGCGGAAACACCGATAGCCGTAAATATCAGAACTAAAATAACGCTTGTAATTTTTGAATACATTTTTATTTTCTCCTTTAATTTTCTAATTTAATTTTGTTTTCCGAGCGGAAAGCTGCACGGTTGGCAAACATCCTGCCCGCCGCTGTTTGTAAGCTGCGTATTCGGATTGACGGTCGCCGAAACGCGGATGATTCTGCCCGTAAAAATCTCGGTCACGAATAAATCGCCGGTTTCGGCGTCGCGCGCCATACTCGTCGGCGAAATCAGATTGCTGACTAAAACAACCGGGTCAACATCGCCTTCCGTGTTTAAATCGTCGCTTTTCAGAAATCTGTAAAGCTTCAGGCGTCCCGGCGGCGTCGGATTGCCGAGCATATTGGCGCTGAATTCCAGCACAAAGAAAAGGTCGTAAGCGCCCGGAATCGCCACCGGCAGAATGTCCATCGCCGACGTCAGACCGCCGACAAAATTCCGGTGCGAGCCGTCCGCTAAATTAACTTCGCGTACTTCCGAAACGCCCGGCGCAAACGGAAATCCGGTCAGATGCGAAACGAGCAGGCGATTTCCGTAAACGCGCACGTTATTCGGCACGGCTTCGGAAAACGGCGGACCGAACGGCAAAGGATTCGGCTTCGGCGGAAAAACGACGAACGTTTCATAGACGCCGGTCGCCGGATTTATCTTGTAAAGCTGATTAAAACTGGCATCGACCGCATACAGATTGCCGTTCGCCAGCTCGATGCCGAAAACGTTCGACGCGCGGACGTTGTATTGCGGCAGATTCGGCGCGGGCTCGCGTTTCCAGTCGGGCAGATTCGCCACCATTCGCACCGCAAGCGTTTTGCCTTCCGCGTTTAAAAGCGTGACGGTGCCGCCGCCGACCATTGAATTTTGGTCGCTGAAAGAAAGCGTAAAGCCGCTCGCCAGAGCTTCGTAATCCGCCGGCAAAGTCATCTCTAAAATCGAATCGTTAAGCGGCGTCGCCGGATTCGGATTCACCTGCAAGCCGCCGCGACCGCCCGGCAGAACCGCGTCGCCCTGCGCGATAGTCACGTAAAGCTTTAACCCGTTTAGCTTTAAACCCGAAGGTCCGCTCGGCGCGGGCTGTCCTTCCGCGAGGTTGATGCCCGAAGGCAAGCCGCCGATAAGCGTTTGTCGAGCGCCGCTTCCGCGATTGACCAGCGAGATTCGCCCCTGATTCGGCGTCATCGTTCCCGCTTCGGCGACGAGCAGGCTGGATTGTCCGGCGGTGATAATTTTGGTCGGCGCGGTCAACCCGGTCGTAAAAACGCTTGTAGATTGCGCAAAAGCGTTTGACGCGCTGACCGAAACAAAGTAAATCGTGATAAAAACGACTAGGAATTTGATTGTTTTCACGGCTTTTCTCCTGTCTGATTTTTGGCTTTCAATAATTAACGCGACAGTTTTTCGGCGAAACGCTCATTTTTGTTTTTTTCAACGACGAAATTATTGACACCGGCGACGGGCGGGAATATTCTGGTAACGAAAATTTATGGAAGAACCCGTCAGAAATTCCCTGCAAATCACGCAGCTGCTAAAGAAATGGAGCGAAGGCAATCAGGAGGTCTTAGATAAACTGATGCCGCTCGTCTACGAAGAATTGCGCCGTCAGGCTTCGCGTTACCGGCGTCGCGAGCGCGCCAATCACACTTTGCAGACGACCGCTCTGATTCACGAAGCTTATCTGAAATTAATCGACCAGAATCAGGTCGAATGGCAAAACCGGACGCATTTTTTTGCGATTGCGGCGCAGGCGATGCGCCGGATTCTGGTCGATTACGCGCGCGAAAGAAACCGCGACAAACGCGGCGGCGCGGCGGAAAATCTGCCGCTTGAAGAAGCCGCGTTTGTCGTATCTGAGGAAAAAAATGTGGATTTGGTCGCGCTGGACGAAGCCTTGAACAGGCTCGCCGAATTTGACGAACGCCAGGCGCGCGTCGTCGAATTGCGCTATTTCAGCGGCTTGAGCATCGACGAAACCGCCGACATTTTAGGCATTTCAAACGTCACGGTCAGACGCGACTGGAATATGGCAAAGGCTTGGCTGCACCGGCAAATAACAAAATAAGTAGAGGAGTCGGGGAGAAGATTGAATTCACCAACATTCTTCCCGACTCCTCTACTTATTTAATCGTGAACCGTTGGCGCGTCCGAATGCGGCACGAAGCATTTGCGGCAGCGGGCTTCGTATTTATCCGCCGCGCCGACTTCGACGACGGCGTCCGATTCGACGGTGCGCTGCGAATAATTCGCCGTTTCGCCGCATTTGACGCAGATGGCGTGAGTTTTCGTGATAAATTCGGCGACCGCCAGCAGCTGCGGCATCGGCTCGAACGGTCTGCCCGTGTAATCCTGGTCGAGCCCGGCGACAATCACGCGCATTCCGCGATTCGCCAGAAAATTTACGGCGTTGACGACTTCCAAATCGAAAAATTGCCCTTCGTCAATCCCGACGACTTCCGTGTCGATTTCGACTTTATCCAGCATTTCCTTCGCCGACGAAACCGGAATCGAGCCGTGTTTGACGCCCGAATGCGAGGCGATTTCCTCGACCGAATAGCGGACGTCAATCGCCGGTTTGAAAACCTGCACTTTCTGCCGCGCGATGTTGGCGCGTTTCAAACGCCGAATCAATTCTTCGGATTTTCCCGAAAACATCGAGCCGACGATGACTTCCACCCAGCCGACGCCGTTTTTGCGAAATTTGCGGCGCTCTTCCGTATTGTCGAAAGCGAATTCTTCAACCATAAATGCGTTATAAATCCCTCTTTTGTTTGTTATTTGAAAGGAAAAAAAGATTATCACGAATGCCGCGAAAAGTCATTTGCGCGATTCGGGCATAAAACGCTTATTTATCTGTGACCATTATTGATTTAATTGTGTAAGCCGCTTATTTGAACGTGCAAATCAGTTGCTGTGCTTCGCAAAAGCAAAAAGCGTTGTTGCCGGCGCGCAAGTTGTTAAACTTCGCTGTAATTTTTGATATTCTAGGCACGTGGAAATCAAAATCTGCCACCGATGCAAGCGTCCCTTTCTGGCAAGCAAAGGCAGCTGCGCGCATTGTCCCGAGCCTTACACCTGGAATCAGGAATCGTGGACCAATCTCGGCTGCCTGCTCATCACGATTATTCCGCTGTTTCTGATGATTCTGTTCTGGCTTTTCTTTTTTCTCGGAATCTTTATCAGATGACTGAGAACTGAGAACGATTCTTAATTCTCAGTTCTCAGTTATTCTTTCTAAGCACAAAATTCGGCTGGTTCGCGTTGGCGTTAGCGTTAGCATTTTGATTATTATTCGCCGCTTTTACCTCTTTCTGCGTTTCCTTTTCGTCCGCTCCCGTCACCAGAATCGTCGTCACGGCGTCAATCACGCCGACCGTTCCGTTTTTGCGCGTGTCGTTGTTGGTGATGACGGCGAAAGCGAAAACTTCGCCGCTCGCGTTATCGGCATAACCGGCAAGCGAATTGACAAAAGTAACCGTGCCGGTTTTCGCCAGCACTTTTCCTTTCACTTTCGCCAGACGACCGCCGAGCGTTCCGTCCGTCGCCGCCACCGGCAACGAATCGGTAAACGCTCGCGCAAACGGGCTTTGCGCCGCGTAAATAAACGCTCTGCCGAAAGCTTCCGGCGTGACGAAATCGAGGCGCGACAAGCCGGAACCGTCCGAAATCTCGATTTCTTCGGTCGCCACGTTACGCTGCCGAAGCCATTGCTTGATGATTGCCGCGCCCGCCGTGTCGTCGCCGCGCACGTTTTGCGGTCGCTGAATGTCGCCCGGCACGTCGGCGGCAAAGCGTTTCCCGATGGTTCGCAAAATCAATTCGGCGTAAAGATTGACCGAATGCTTGTTCATTTTGCGCACGATTTCGCCGAGCGTCTGGCTTTCGACGAACGCCAGTTCCTGAGCTTTCGCCGTATCAAATTTATCGTTCGCCTTCCAATCGCGCGAGCGGATTTCGCCTTCGACCGCGATGCCTTTTTTCTCCAAAGCTTCTTTCAGATTTTTCGCCGCCAGTCCGGCGGGATTATGCACGGCGACGCGCGCGCCGAAATTTTTCGCGCTTCCCCAGACGTAAAAATTATTGTCCGAAAGCCCACGCTTGATGCCTCCCGCTTCGCCGTTCTTATCGCTTTCCGAAGCGGCGGGATTGCCGACCGTCACCTGAATATAATCGGTCGAAGTCCGCGCCGCGCCGTTTTCGACATTGATAAAAGCCTGATTGTCGTTAAACGTCAGCGCCGACGCTTCCGCGCCGTAATACCATTGCAGCTCGTTCCAGGTCCAGCCGTCGCCGATGCTGTCGCCGCGAAAATAACTCTCGTCGCCGGTGATATTGCCTTTGACTCTTTTCAAACCTTTCGCCTGCAATTGACCGACCAGATTTTCCAGCGCCGCGGCGTCAAAATCCGGCGCGCCTTCGCCGTAAAGCGTCAGATTGCCGGTCAGCGTGCCGTCCGTCTCAATCTGATTTTCCGCATAGACCGAAGTTTTCCAGCGAAAATCCGCGCCGAGTTTGTCGAGCGCGACGATTGCCGTTAAAGTTTTCTGAATCGAAGCCGGATTAAAAAGCTTGCGCCCGTCGCGCGAGCAAACGACGCGCCCGTCTTTTAAACTGACGGCAAAAACGCCCCAACGCGCGTTGCCAGCCGGGCTTTCTTCAATCCGCCGATTGATTTTTTCGCACAGCGCCGCGTCTTCCGGCTTTTGCGAAACGACCAGCGGATTAGCAAGATTGATATCGGGCGCGGGAATTTCAAAAGAAGATTCATTTGCGTCGGGTAAAACTACGGATGCGTCCGACGGAGCGGATGAATTTTCCGGCGGCTGTTTTGAGTAACAGCCCGAGAAAGTTAAAGTGAACAGAAAAAATGCCAAAAGGTGAATTCCGGCAAACGAGAAATACTTCATTGATTACCCCTTGATATTAAAAGGCGGAAAACATACGCCTTCGGCTTGGGCGCTTTTGAAATTTAAAATTTCAGATTCGAGATTTCAAATGCACCCGCGCCGCGCTGGGGTTTCCGCCTTTTTTCTAATACTAATTTAAATTCTTTTCCTGCAAACTCTTGATTTAATGTTCGACGCGCAAATCTTTCCCGGTCATTTCCGACGGTTTCTCGATGCCCAGGATTCCGAGAATCGTCGGCGCGATGTCTTCGAGCGCGCCGTCCGTGCGCAGGCGCGTGCCGTTGGCGCGCTCGTCAACCAGGTGAAACGGAACCGGGTTCGCCGTGTGCGTATTGTTCGGCTCGCCCGTGTTTAAATCCGCCATTTCCTCGCAGTTGCCGTGGTCACTCGTGATGAGCGCAACGCCGCCCACTTCCCTGATTTTCCGCACGATGCCGCCCAGGCAGCTATCGACAAACTGCACGGCTTCGATGGTTTTTTCCAGATTTCCCGTGTGCGCGACCATATCGGGCGCGGCGATATTGACGATAAAAACGTCGTTTTCGCCCGCTTCCAGACCGCGCAGGAGTTTGTCGGTCACTTTAAAGCTGCTCATTTCCGGCTGAAATTCGTGCGTCGAATGTTTGGGCGAAGGAACCAGCACGCGCTGCTCGCAAGGGTGTTCGACCTCGACGCCGCCGTTAAAGAAATATGTGATGTGCGCGTATTTTTCCGTTTCGGTCAGACGGCAGTTTAAAACGCCGTTGCGCGCGAAAACCTGCGCGAGCACGTTCGATTCCTCGGCTGACGGAAAGGCGACGGGCAGTTCGAAGCCGCGGTCGTATTCGGTCAGGCAAACGGTGTGGATTTTCGGTTTTCCGACGGTTTGAAATTCGTCGGCGTCGGAAACCGAAAGAGATTTCACGAGCTGGCGCATACGGTCGGCTCGATGATTGAAAAAGACTACGACGTCGCCGTTTTTGACCGTTGCCGTCGGCGTTCCGTTCGGATTTTCCAGGATAATCGGTTGAATAAATTCGTCGGCGACGCCGCGCAAGAATGAGTTGCGAATCGCCGTCACCGCATCGCGGCTGCGCTCGCCTTCGGCGTGGACGAGCATCGTGTAGGCGCGCGCGGTGCGTTCCCAGTTCTGGTCTTTGTCCATCGCGTAATAACGCCCGCAGAGCGTGGCGACCGTGCCCAAGCCGATGTCCGCCAGTTTAATTTCCAGAGCTTCGACGTAAATGTCGGCGGTGCGCGGCGCGACGTCGCGCCCGTCTAGAATTGCATGAATGAAAACGTTCTGAACGCCGTTTTTTTTCGCCATCCTGACGAGCGAGAAAAGATTTTCCTGCGAAGAATGAACGTCGCCGTCCGAGAGCAGCCCGACCAGATGCAGCGCCGAATTTTTCGCCTGCTGCATCGCTTCGAGCAAAACCGCGTTTTCAAAAAACGCGCCGCTGCGGATGGATTGTTTAATGCGCGCGACTTCCGAATGAATAATGCGTCCGGCGCCGATGTTCATATGCCCGACCTCGCTGCTGCCGGTGACGCCTTCGGGCAGACCGACGCGCGCGCCCGAAGCTTCGAGCAGCGTTTTCGGATATTTCGCGCAGATTTCGTCGTAATACGGCGTGTGCGCCAGCGCAATGGCGTTGCCCTCGCGCCGGGGCGAATAACCCCAGCCGTCTAAAATTACCAGCGCGAGCGGTCGGCGTCCTTTACTGCTGCTGCTCATATCTGTTCCAAAACTAAAGCTCCAATTTCCAAGTTTAAATGTGCGCATCGGCTTCTGCCCTCGTCGGAAATGCCACGTTTGGAAAACATCATAACATTTTTTGTTTAATAAGCGTTCGGTGCGGCTCGCTCCATCCAGCGTTCGGGCGCTTTAAGGGCGGAGAATCCGAATTTTTCGTAAAGCGCGTGCGCGTCGCGCGTCGCCAGAATCCAGCGCCGGAAGCCCTGCAAATCAGGATGACTGAGAATCGCGTCCATCAGCCATTTGCTCAAGCCCTGCCCGCGATATTTCTCCAGAATATAAACATCGCCGAGATAGGCAAACGTCGCGTAATCGGTCACGACGCGGGCGAATCCGATTTGATTTTCGCCTTTATAGACGCCAAAAGGCAAGGAATTTTTTATCGCCGTCGCGGTTTGCTCTCTGGTTCGCTCGCGCGCCCAGTAAGATTCTTCCGTCAAAAATTTGTGAATCGCGTCCAATTGCAGCCGCTCGCGGTCGGTGCTGATAACGAATTCGCCGTTTTGCCATTCCTGAAAGCTCATCTTTAGTTCATCTCGTATTTCGCCTTGCAGGTCGGGCATTCGGCGAGCTGTTTGACGCCGCTAATCGGGATAATCGGAATCAGGAAAAACAGAGTGATAAACCGCATTCCTTTTTTCTCCCTGAACGGCGCGACCGTATTACACTGCCCGCAGCGCATCGGCGCGGTCGCCTGCGAACCCCACGAAAAAAATTTTGTGCCAATGATTAAGAACATAATTTCAGCGAAAGAATATTATTTTGAATTTCCAGGATGATTTTACTTTATTGCTTACTGATTCACCAAAAAGTTTTCAACATCGCGTTTTGATTTCAGGCGAATTATCTTTTTTTCATTTTCGCAGCGTTTCAGCAAGGCTTCGACTTTCGGTTTCGAGCGCGAAGGGTAATTCCAGACCCATTTGATAAATTCCCAATCGAATCTTTCGTCGCAGCCTTCCGCCATATCGGGACGAGCGCCCGGTCGATAGAGCGCGACTCTTTTCAAAATGCGATAGACGCAGAGCGCGCGCGGCAAATCGAGAAAAATCACGGTGTCGCATTTTTCCAGACGCATCTCCATCGTGCCGCCGTAATTGCCGTCGATTATCCACGCGTCGCCCGCCAGAGCCTTCTGCACGACTTTCTTCCACTCGTCTTTATCGTCGGTTTCGACCCAGTTCGGTTTCCAGTAAAGCCGGTCGAGGTGAATGACTTTTAAGCCCGTCTTTTCGCCTAGTCTGCGAGCAAAAGTAGATTTGCCCGCGCCGCTTGAGCCGATGACCAAAATTTTTTTCATACCGCATTATTACGAAAAAATTTTATTGTTGTTCGTGCCATTTGCGGATTAATTCTTTTTCTCTTTCCGAGTCGATTCCGGCTTTTAATTCATCGCCTTTCGTTTTTCGCCAATTTAAAGTGTCCCGCACGGTTTCGCGCAAAGGGCGAAATTCAAGTCCCGTCTGCAAAGCCTTATCGACATTCACCGCCAGAAAACCTTTCGATTCCTCAGCCGATTCGGGCAGATACAAAGGCATCTCGCTCCACGGCGCGACGTTTTCCGAGGTTAAGAAGTCTTCGCCCGTCCACGTAAAAACCGCGGCGCTCGCGCTGACATTTTTGATTTCTTCGAGCATCATTTGCATCGTCAATTCAAACGGCTTGCCGGTGACGTTATAAATTCCGGTTTCATTTCGCTCGACCATTTTGATAATCCATTCGGACAAATCGCGCGCATCGATTAACTGGACAAAACGATTCGGCGTTCCCGGCGCGAGAACTTCGCCGCCGCGCGCGACGCGCATCACCCAGTAAGTAAAACGGTCGGTCGGGTCGAAAGAGCCGACAATCAAACCGGAGCGAGCCTGTAAAACTTTTCCAGGCATTGCCTTTTCGGCGGCGCGCTCGCACAAAACTTTTAACGCGCCGTACATTTCGCCCAGAACGGGACCCGTCAGCTCGCCTTGCGGGTCAATCGCGTCGGCTCTTTTTTGTTGTTCTTCATTTAATTCGGCAGCCGCCGCGGTTTCGTCAAAATCGGGACGCCTGAAACCGGCGTAAGCGGAAATGCTGGAAATAAAAACGTATTGATTCGCGGCGTCTTTTAAGGCTTCCGCCGACGCTTTCACGCTTTGCGGCAGATAACCGCAGGTGTCAATCACGGCGTCCCACGCGCGCCCGCTCAATTTGTCCAAATCGCTGTGGCGGTCGCCGTGAATCTGCTCGACGTTCGCGAAATTTTCCGACGAATGCCTGCCGCGATTAAAAAGCGTGAGTTCGTGACCGCCGCCCTGCGCCGCCGCGATTAAATGACGACCTAAGAATTTTGTTCCGCCGATGATTAAAATTTTCATATGTTTTAGCGATAGAATCTAAGGCTGAAAAGGCTTCCGGCGATTCCGGCAGCAGGCTGATTTTTTTCTTTCCGCAAATAAAAATTACCGGAACAAAAAGCAGTTTTCAACTTGAACCAAAACAATCGGCGGTAATAATTTTCGAAAAAATCGGTGAATTTAGTTTAACGTCACTATTAAACCGGAAAGAATTAACCGAGGATAACAAGACAGGATAAATAAAAATCATTTTCTTATCCTTAGTCTGTCAAGCCGCGAAGCCTGCTTATCCCCGGTTAATTCTTTCTTTAAAAACTATCTGCGTCCGCCGCGCGTGCCGCCGGCAGATTCTTTTTACCCAAGACCGGCGTCCGGCTTAGTTCAGGTTATGCCATACTTCGTTATTGGTTTCGTCAGATTCGGCGACGATTTTGGTCGAGTCGGCAATCAGTTTGAAAGTGGTATCTTTCAGGCTGACGTTTTTCGGCAAAATACTCGCGACATCAATATTAAGCCACTCTCCCTGACCGGGCTGAATTGCGGGAATAGTTACATGTAACGTTCTGCCGACCGCCGCGCCGTTGATTTTGCGAACGGTTAATTCCAGGCGGCATTGGGCGGAAACCTTTTTGCCGCCGTTCGACACCTGCACGCGCACCCTTTTGTCGTCGCCGGGAACAAACAGAAACTGCCTTACTTTTAAGTCCGGCAAATTGGCTGATGAAAATGAATTGGAGGTCACCGGAGTCAAATCAGACGAGTCTTTCGACTGTGCGACGACAAAGCCGCTTAAAATAACAAGCAGCGAAAAAGCGACCGTAATGTTAATGAAAACCCGGCGCATCCGGCTTCCGGATTTTTCGTTTTGTAAAATCATAGAAAAAATCTCCTGTTTTAATTTGTCAACAGTTGACGTTTTTCGGAAGCCGTTTTGCCGTGGATAATTATCAAACGCTTGTTTCCCTGATTTGATAAAACGCTTTTCTGCCCAAATATCGCGCCGCGCTGCCCAAATCTTCTTCGATGCGCAAAAGCTGGTTGTATTTCGCAATGCGGTCGCTGCGCGAAAGCGAGCCGGTTTTGATTTGTCCGGCGTTCGTCGCCACCGCTAAATCCGCGATAAACGAATCTTCCGTCTCGCCCGAACGATGCGAGATAACGGCAGTCATATTATTGGTTTTAGCCAGCTCGATGGCGTCGAGCGTTTCCGTCAAGGTGCCGATTTGATTGACTTTTATCAAAATCGAATTCGCCGCGCGCAAGTCGATGCCTTTTTGCAGAAATTTTACGTTGGTGACAAACAAATCGTCGCCGACGAGCTGGATTTTTTTGCCGAGCTGTTCGGTAATGTTTTTCCAGCCGTCCCAATCCGATTCGCCCATTCCGTCTTCGATGGAGATAATCGGATATTTCGCGCACCAATCCGCCCAGTACGCAACCATTTCATCGCTCGATAAAACGCGTTTGTCCGACTTTTTAAAAACGTAATTCGTGCCGTCGTAAAACTCGCTCGCCGCGGGGTCAAGCGCGAGCAGAACGTTTTCGCCCGCCGTGTAGCCGGCTTTTTCGATGGCTTCCAAAATCGTTTCAATCGCTTCTTCGTTCGATTTCAGATTCGGCGCAAAGCCGCCTTCGTCGCCGACCGTCGTCAAATAACCGCGCGCGCTTAAAACTTTTTTGAGATTGTGAAAAATCTCCGCGCCCGCGCGCAGTCCTTCGGAAAACGATTCCGCGCCGACCGGCATAATCATAAATTCCTGAAAATCGACGTTGTTGTCGGCGTGCGCGCCGCCGTTGATAATGTTCATCATCGGCACGGGCAGCGTTCTGGCATTGACGCCGCCGAGATAGCGGTAAAGCGGAACTTCGAGAAACGAAGCCGCCGCGCGCGCCGTCGCCATCGAAACCGCCAGCAGCGCGTTCGCGCCGAGATTCGATTTGTTCTCGGTTCCGTCCAGCGCGAGCAGCGTTTCGTCAACCAGGGTTTGGTCGAGCGCGTCCAAGCCTTCCAGCTCGTAGGCGATTTTTTCGTTGACGTTTTCGACCGCGTTTAAAACGCCTTTGCCCAGAAATCGCGCCGCGTCGCCGTCGCGCATTTCGACCGCTTCGTTTTCGCCGGTCGAAGCGCCCGAAGGCACCGCCGCGCGCCCCGTCTCGCCCGATTCCAAAACCACTTCCGCTTCCAGCGTCGGATTGCCGCGCGAATCCAGAATTTCCCGCGCCCAGACTTGTTCGATTAGACTCATTTTGATAAAAGACTCCGTTAAAAGATTTGATAAAGCTTGTTTGATAAATTTAACGTGAATCGGAAGGAAAAACAAAATAGCCGCAAAAAACTTGCGGCTGATTCTTTCGTTTCGACCGAAAACTAATTTTTCGGCGGAGCTTTCAATATTAAAACAATCCTGTTCGACTCGAAACTTTTCGAAAGCGGCGCTTTTGTCGAATCGTAAAAATTTAAGTTTTCTGATTAACTTTTGGCGACTTCCATAACTTTATCGAGCCTCACTCTTAAAATCCGCCGTTTATCGACCTTTTCGACGCGAAAAACGTGACCGTTGAATTTCACGCTTTCGCCTTCGTTCAAAATCTGTCCCGATTCGTTCATCAGAAATCCGGCAATCGTCGTGTAGCTTTCCGAAACGGGAATACTTAAACCCAGGCGACGATTCAAATCTCTGACCGCCAGACCGCCGTCCAAAAGATAAGCGCCGTCCTGAATTTTCTGAATCTGCTCGTTGACTTCCTCGTCGTGCTCGTCGGAAATATCGCCGACGATTTCTTCCAGAAGGTCTTCCAGAGTAATAATTCCCTCGACGCCGCCGTGCTCGTCGACGACAAAGCCGAAATGAAATTTTTCTTTCTGCATCTGGCGCAGAACGTCTTCGAGCCGCGCCGTATCGACGACGTAAACCGGCTTTTGCAAAACTTTTTCGAGCCGGAAAACCTTCGGTCGAAGCAGAAACGGCATCACGTCTTTCGAGTGAATCACGCCGGCGATGTCGTCCAGCGATTCGCGATAAACCGGCAGGCGCGAATAGCCGTACTGGCGAAAAGAGCGCGCGATTTCGTCGATGCCGGAAGACGCCGGAATCGCGGCGATTTCCGTGCGCGGAATCATCGCCTCGCGCACGGTCGTTTCGGAAAACTCGAAAACGCGATTGATTAATTTCCGCTCTTCCCGATTCAAATGCCCGCTTTCCTCGGAGATTTTGACGAGCTGGCGGATTTCGTCTTCGGTGTAAATCGAAGCGTGCTCGCTCGTCGCGTGCAAGCCGAAAAGATTGACGGTTTTCGCGCTCGCCCAGTCCAGCGCGTGGATAAGAGGCTTGAAAGTCTTATAAAAAATCAGCATCGGCAGCGCCGTCCACATCGCCACTTTTTCGGCTAACTGCAAGCCGAAAAGCTTCGGCGCCTGCTCGCCCAAAACGATATGCAGACACGTAACGACCAGAAAGGCAATGAAATAGGAAACGAAATGCCGCGCCGATTCCGACAGATAGGCGCTCAAAACGCCGCCCAGCATCGCCTCGACCACCGGCTCGCCGAGCGCGCCTAAACCCAATGAAGCGAGCGTGATGCCGAGCTGCGAAGCCGAAAGATAAGCGTTCAGATTATTTAACAGATTGAGCAGCCGCACGGCGCTTTTGTTGCCCTCGGCGGCGAGCGTTTCGATGCGCGAGCGCCGAACGCCGACATAAGCAAACTCTGCCGCGACGAAAAAGCCGTTGACCGCGACCAGCACCAGCACCGCTAAAACTTTTAAAACGATTGAAAGCCAGGAAGATGCCTGTTCGGGCGCGGCGGGAACATCGCCCGCGAAGAAAAGCAGAATATTACTAAAAGAATCGTCCATTGCTAAAAATTGCTGATTTCAGTCAAAAAAATCAACTTCAAAAAATATTTTTTGATTATAACACTTTCCGACAGTTGATGTTAAGACTTCCTATATTTCGTGAGTGTCCTGGTGCGGCGGCGCCGGAAAATAACTGTTTTTCGGCTTTGCGTCAGAAGACGTTTTTGTCTGAGTAGTGTTTAAGGAGGTCGCAAAAGTATTAGATAAAAAACCGAGTCTTCATTTCGTTTTTATTTTCTTCGTCAGGTCGATTTCCGCCTCTGTTATTTCCGGCGGGTATTTACTCCAAAACCGTCTTCTGACGCAAAGCTACAAAAAAAGGCTTCGTTCAATTTCGAGCGAAGCCTTTTTACTTTGAATAGGACTAAATTTCACCTGACAAAAGCATTAGGAGCCGGCACGTCGCCATTCGTCCCGAACTGAAATCCGGTAAAACCTGCCGTCGTTCTCAATAAATACCAGGTTCCGGTCGAAGGTCGGAAAACTGCTAAATCGGCTTTCCCGTCGCCGTCGAAATCCGCCGGTGCGGGCTTGTCTTCCGTTACGCCGAAATGTATTCCGGTAAAGGAACTATTGCTGCTGTTGACGATATACCAATCTCCGACCGATGCTCTGTAAACCGCTAAATCCGTCTTCCCGTCG
>DASVRT010000064.1:0-2851 GCA_036388475.1 Pyrinomonadaceae bacterium
GGTTCAGGCTGTAAATCAGGTCGGGCTGAATCCTGTAATACTTCGTGCATTTCAAGCACGTTTGGGTTGAAATAGGCTTCTTTCGGAAGAGTGCCTGATTGGGCGTGACCTTTTGTAAATGCCTCGGAACGAACCCAATTCATAAAATCCTCGCGACTGTTCCAGATTGTAAAAACGACATACGGGTCGCCGTCATTCACGGGGCGCAGAACCTGATTGGAAACGAATCCGGGCATTTGGTCAACCAATTTCGCCCGCTCGCGAAATACTTTTTCAAACGCTTCGGCATATTCCGCACTGACATAGATGCGATTTGCGACAGTTATCATTTTTTGTCTTCCTTTTTATTTCGATTTGGGAAATTTACCGCGCTCCGCCCGCTGCTCCTTCGTCCACTTCGGTTTCTTTTTGCCGTCTTTCAATTTTTTGGGTCTGGCTGTTTTCGCCTCACTTTTCGGACGCGCATTCGTCTTTTTTTTCGTGCCCGGTTTTTCATATTGCCTGAACGAATTTTCCCGGCTGTCTGTTTTTTTTCGGCGGGGCGGTTTGTCGCCGCCGGATTTATCGGCGTAATCATCGCGCGACTTTTCAAAAGTTTTGCGAGGCTTTTCAAAACTATCGCGCTCGCGCGCAAAACTTTCGGGTGATTTTTCGAAAGATTGGCGCGTATTTTTCGCCGCGTCGCTCGAATCAGCGACGCGCAGGTTGGCTTTTTGACTGCGGATGCGGCTGTTGCGCATTTGTTCGAGCACCTGCTCGGTAAATTCCGAAGGCACGTCGACCAGCGTGAAACGGTCGTAAATGTCGATGGCGCCGATGGCTTTTCCCGGCACGTTGCCTTCGTTGGCGATAGCGCCGACGATGTCGCCCGCGCTGACGCCGTGACTACGTCCGACATCGACGAAAAGCCGCGTCATATCCGTATTCCACTGCTTGACGAGTTGTTCGGCTTTCGGCTGAACTTTGACCTGAAGCGGTTTGTCGCCGACGGCGAGAAACGTCGCGGCGGCGGCGATTTCGGCAATGTCGCAGCCGCATTCTTCGGCTAATTCCTCGACCAGCGAAAGATAAAGCTCCAAATCCTGTTTCGTCAAAGTATCCAGAATTCTTTCTTTTAAAATCGCCACGCGGCGCGACGCGACGTCAGCCTGCGTCGGCATTCGGAAAGGCTCGATGTGCTGTTTCGTGTAATTTTCGATGTCGCGCTTCATTCGCTGCTGGCGCGGCGTGACGAATAAAATCGCTTTGCCTTCGCGTCCGGCGCGCCCCGTGCGACCGATGCGGTGAACGTAAACCTCCGTATCGCCCGGCATATCGTAATTGATAACCGACGTAATTTGCTCGACGTCCAGCCCGCGCGCGGCAACGTCCGTGGCGACAACTATTTCGAGCTGACCGTTTTTTAGTCTTTTAATAACCGCTTCGCGCTGGTTTTGACTCATATCGCCGTGCATCGCTTCCGCCGCGTAGCCGCGCGCCTGTAGTTTTTCGGTCAACTGGTCGGCGCCGATTTTCGTGCGGTGAAAGATAAGAACGGCTTCGCCCGGACTCGAATCGGCTTCGAGAATCCGCGTCAAAGCGTCGATTTTTTGTCCTTCGGAAACATTGACGTAAAACTGCTTGGTATTGACCACCGTCATCGTCTTTCGTTCCGTTTCGATATTGACCGGGTCGTTTAAGTATTTTTCGGCGATGCGTCGCACCTGGCGCGGCATCGTCGCCGAAAAAAGCGCCGTCTGACGAGTTTCGGGCGTGTGCGAGAGAATCCACTCGACATCTTCCTCGAAGCCCATCCGCAGCATCTCGTCGGCTTCGTCGAGCACGACCATTTTCAGCGTCGTCAAATCAATCGTCTCGCGCCGCATATGGTCCATCACGCGACCGGGCGTCCCGACAATCACCTGCACGCCCTGACGCAGATGTTTAATCTGCTGCGTAATCGACTGCCCGCCGTAAACAGGCAAAACTCTGACGCGACCGAGATGTTTGGCATACGTGTGAAAAGCTTCGGCAACCTGTATGGCAAGCTCGCGCGTCGGCGTCAGCACGAGCAGCTGAATGCGGCTGGTCGAAGTATCGATTTTCTGCAAACCCGGTAGTGCAAATGCCGCCGTTTTTCCCGTTCCGGTCTGCGCCTGCCCGACAATATCCCTGCCTTCGAGAAGCACCGGAATGGTTTTCAACTGTATCGGCGAAGGCGTTTCATAACCGACATCATCGATTGCCTTCATCAACTCATCAATCAACCCGAACTCTTTAAAAGTTTTTACGTCGCCCGTCTCTAAAGTCATAGACACAATTCTATACTAAAAGCGAAAATGACACATTCCGGCGGTTTAGGGTGGAAAATCATTTATCGCAAGCTATTTTACAAGTAATTTAATATGCAAAAAGCTAAGATATTTATGAAATACTAAATAAAGTAAATTAAATGTCTCGAAAACGCCCCTTTTTGAGACATTTAATGACAAGTATAAATTGTTACAAAAGTCACCCTTTTTGAGACATACAGAGACTATAAATAAAAAGGCTTTCTTAAAATTTTAAGAAAGCCTTTTTATTTATGAGTAAAACCGGACTTTATCTGACAAAGGCATTCGGAGTCGGCAAATCGCCATTCGTCCCGAACTGAAATCCGGTAAATCCAGCCGTTGTTCTGAGCAGATACCAGGTTCCGGTCGAAGGTCGGAAAACTGCTAAATCAGCTTTTCCGTCGCCGTCGAAATCCGCCGGTGCGGGCTTGTCTTCCGTTACGCCGAAATGTATTCCGGTAAAGGAACTATTGCTGCTGTTGACGATATACCAATCTCCGACCGATGCTCTGTAAACCGCTAAATCCGTCTTCCCGTCG
>DASVRT010000065.1:0-30559 GCA_036388475.1 Pyrinomonadaceae bacterium
CGCTATTTCCGAACCGGCGACGACCGCCCTCGATAATGATTAACGGAGATGGAGAAGAAAAGCGTTTACCTTTCCTTGAGCGGACTTCCGATACTCGATGAATTTCTACTTTCGCGGTCGGTCGTCAATCGCACGAGCTAAAAATGGGCGTAAACGGTGTCCCGGTGCAAGAATAATCACAAGTTGACCCGTCATAAGAAGCCGTTACATTAGCGCCGGACATATGAGGACCCGTCCCGCCCTCAATATCGCAAATCGCACAAACTTCCTCTCCTTCGGCAACGCCAAGCGCCTCCAAGTCCCAATTAGCGTAGCCGCTAGGACCTTTTTCACCGGACCAAGGCGTTTGACCGCCACCGGGAAGTCCGAGAGCAAATTTCGCGACAAACGGACCACTATTGTAAATATATACAAATTGAGCCATTTAAGTTTTCTCCTTACATTCGGTTGTGATAGCCTGAACTGAATATAACCAAAAGAATATTCAATCTGCGGCAGATGATAGAGATGAAACGATTCGAAATGACAAAGAGTAAATCACACTTAATAATGTTTGTCCATTAGTTTGCGTAAAAATGGAGAATCAATTTCCCGGAGCAGACAATCTCGACCGGCACGTGTTGATTCGGGCGTTATATATAAAAAGGCTTCTTCGATATCGAAGAAGCCTTTGGTAATTCGTAATTTGATATTCGTGATTTCAGATTACATTCCCATTCCCATTCCGCCCATTCCGCCGGGCATTCCGCCGCCCATTCCGCCGTCGCCTTTTTCGTCCTGGATGTCGGCAATCATCGCTTCGGTGGTCAGCATTAAACCGGCAATCGAAGCGGCGTTTTGCAGCGCGTAGCGCGTCACTTTCGCCGGGTCAATCACGCCCGCGGCAACCAAATCTTCAAATTTTTCGGTCGCGGCGTTGAAGCCGAAGTTTTCGTTGTCTTCGGCGCGGATTTTTTCGACGATGACCGCGCCTTCCTTACCGGCGTTGCCGGCAATCTGGCGGAGCGGTTCTTCGACGGCGCGCTTGATGATGTTGACGCCGATTTGCTCGTCGGTGTCGCCGCCATCTTCGGTCGTGTATGAATCGAGAACTTTCGAGGCGCGAACCAATGTCACGCCGCCGCCCGGGACGATTCCTTCTTCGACCGCCGCGCGCGTGGCGTGCATCGCGTCTTCAACGCGGGCTTTTTTCTCTTTCATCTCGGTTTCGGTCGCCGCGCCGACTTTGATGACGGCGACGCCGCCGACCAGTTTGGCGAGACGTTCCTGCAATTTTTCGCGGTCGTAATCCGAAGAAGTTTCTTCGATTTGATTACGGATGGTTTTCACGCGTCCCTGAATGGCTTCGCCTTCGCCCGCGCCTTCGACAATCGTCGTGTTGTCCTTGTCAATCGTGACTTTCTTGGCTTTGCCGAGGTCGTCCGCCGTGATGCTTTCGAGCTTGATGCCCAAATCTTCGCTGATAACCTGCCCGCCCGTTAAGGTCGCGATGTCTTCGAGCATCGCTTTGCGGCGGTCGCCGAAGCCCGGCGCTTTGACAGCCGCGACATTTAACGTTCCGCGCAGCTTGTTAACGACTAAGGTCGCCAGCGCTTCGCCTTCGACGTCTTCCGCGATAATCAGAAGCGGTTTGCCCATTTTGGCGACCTGTTCGAGAATCGGCAGCAGGTCTTTCATCGAAGAAATTTTCTTTTCGTTGATAAGGATAAGCGGATTGTCCAAAACCGCTTCCATACGGTCGGCGTCGGTCACGAAATACGGCGACAGATAGCCGCGGTCAAACTGCATACCTTCGACGA
The DNA here is from genome assembly GCA_036388475.1 of Pyrinomonadaceae bacterium. Classification (GTDB taxonomy): domain Bacteria; phylum Acidobacteriota; class Blastocatellia; order Pyrinomonadales; family Pyrinomonadaceae; genus JALZHR01. Next base: position 1,800 of record DASVRT010000065.1, read on the forward strand.
CTTCCAGCGAAGTATCCATCGTTTTGGCTTCTTCGACCGTGATAACGCCGTCTTTGCCGACTTTATCCATCGCTTCGGCGATAATGTTGCCGATGGTTTTGTCGCCGTTGGCGGACACGGTACCGACCTGCGCGATGGAATCGCCCGAAACCGGCTTCGCCAGGCGCTGCACTTCGGCAACAATTAATTCGACGGCTTTGTCGATGCCGCGCTTTAAAGCCATCGGATTCGCTCCGGCGGCGACGGTGCGGACGCCTTCTTTGAAAATCGCCTGCGCCAAAACGGTCGCCGTCGTCGTGCCGTCACCGGCAACGTCCGAGGTTTTTGAAGCGACTTCGCGCACCATCTGCGCGCCCATATTTTCCAAACTGTCTTTTAATTCGATTTCTTTCGCCACGGTCACGCCGTCTTTCGTGATAGTCGGCGAGCCGAATTTTTTGTCAATCACGACGTTGCGACCTTTCGGTCCGAGCGTCACTTTCACCGCATCGGCGAGCTGATTGACGCCGCGCAGAATCGCCGCGCGGGAATCTTCTCCATGAATAACTTGTTTAGCCATAATTTTGTAATTCTCCTGTTAAATATTTTTAGATAGCTGTCAGCGTTCAGCAAAAAGAGCTGATGGTTGATAGCTGACGGCTTACGCCGCGTTTCCGGCGTTGGCGCGTTCGATGATTCCGAGAATCTCGTCTTCGCGCATAATCAAAAGCTCTTCGCCGTCGATTTTGATTTCCGAACCGCTGTATTTACCGAACAAAACGCGGTCGCCTTCCTTGACGTCGAGCGTTTGGCGCGTGCCGTCTTCTTTGTATTTGCCCTCGCCGGCGGCGATAACTTCGCCTTCCTGCGGTTTTTCTTTAGCCGAATCGGGAATGAAGAGCCCGCCCGCTGTCTGGTTGCTTGATTCGTCGAGACGCCGCACGATAACACGGTCGTGTAACGGTTTAATTGTTGTAGCCATTTGTATTTTCTCCTTTCGGGATTTTTGAAAAAGTTTTATTATTAAATTGGAATGACGGCGCGGAATCTGATTGTTAGCACTGTCCTTCCAAGAGTGCTAGTATAGAAAACAGAGTTTAACCTGTCAAGTGCGTTTAATAAATTTAACTTGATTTGTTAGAAAATCTGACAACGCCGTTATCAAATTTAGCTTATGATTCTTTCCGAAATTAATATTTATCCGATTAAATCTTTAAAGGGAATTTCGCTGAAAAAAGCGAAAATCGCGCGGCGCGGTCTGGAATTTGACCGCCGCTGGATGCTGGTTGACGAAAAAAATAAATTTTTCACGCAGCGCGAGTTTCCGAAAATGGCGACCATTGAAGTACGAATCGGCGAAAACAGCCTAGAGGTTTCGGAAACTGAAAATAAACTGGAAATTCCTTTTTCGCCGAACAATGATGAAACGACGCGCGTCGCCGTCTGGAGCAGTAAATGCGCGGCGAAAGTTTACGAAAACTCAATCAACGAGTGGTTCAGCGACGTTTTGCAGACCAAGTGCAGGCTGGTGCTGATGCCGGAAGAAACCGAGCGAAAAGTCAATTATTTTTACGCCGTGCGCCGCGACGACCACGTTTCGTTTGCCGACGGCTACCCGTTTCTTTTAATCGGCGAAAATTCGTTGAAAGATTTAAATTCGAGGCTGGAAGACGATTTGCCGATGAATCGCTTTCGACCGAATTTTGTCGTCAAAGATGCCGAGCCTTTTGCCGAAGACGGCTGGAAAAAAATCAAAATCGGCGCGAGCGTTTTCCACATCGTCAAGCCCTGCGCGCGTTGCGTGATGACGACGATTGACCAGGCAACCGGCGAAAAAGACGGCAAAGAGCCTCTGAAAACTCTGGCGAGCTTTCGCGTTCCGAAAAGAAGCGTCAAGAAAAAAATTCTTTTCGGGCAGAATCTAATTGTCGAAAAGGCGGGAGATTTTTTGCGAGTCGGCGACGAAATCGAAGTTTTGGAAACGAAAAACAAACCGAGATTTGTATAAATTATTTAGTTCGGCGCGCGGTTAAGAGACGTTTCGGAGTTTTCGCCGGAGTTTGATAGGTCGCCACGCGTTTCGAGAGCGTATTGCGGTGAATGCCGAGCGCGCCGGCGGTTTTGGAAAGATGCTCGTCGTAGCGGTCGAGCGCCTTTTGAATATAAAGCTTTTCAAATTCCGAAAGCGCCTCGCAGAGCATAATCTGCCCGTCCAGCATCTCTTCAATCAACGATTCCATTCGCGTTCTTATTTGCATAGTTCAATTCAATTAAAAATTAAGAATTACGAATTAAAAGATTGAATTTGATTTCAATTCTTAATTTTTAATTCTTAATTCGTAATTACTAAAGTTCTTTTTCCGTCAAAATTTTATAGGCTTCCAGATAGCGGGCGGTCGTCGCTTCGACGATTTCGGGCGGAAGCTTTGGCGCGGGCGGTTGCTTGTTCCAATCCAGAGTTTCCAGGTAATCGCGCACGAATTGTTTGTCGAACGACGGCGGCGATTGACCGGCGGCGTAATATTCCGCCGACCAGAAGCGCGAAGAATCAGACGTCAAAACCTCGTCAATTAAAATAATATTTCCTTTTTCGTCGCGCCCGAATTCAAATTTCGTGTCGGCGATAATTATTCCGCGCGTTAAGGCGTATGCGGCGGCTTCCTGATAAAGCTTGAGGGAAAGCGAGCTTAATTGTCCGGCGGTTTGCGCGCCGACCGCTTTGACAAATTCCATCTCGGTAATATTTTCGTCGTGCCCGGTCGCGGCTTTCGTGGCGGGCGTGAAAATCGGGCGCGGCAGACGGTCGGCTTCGCGCAAGCCGGCGGGCAATTCGTGCCCGCAAATTTTTCCGGTCGCCTTGTAATCTTTCCAGCCCGAACCTGCCAGATAACCGCGCACGACGCATTCGACGGGGAAAACTTCCGTTTTTTTGACCAGCATCGAACGCCCGCGAAGTTCCTCGTTCTGTCGTATCGAAGCGGGCATTTTATCAAAATCGGCGGTTATCAGGTGATGCCCGGTCAGATGTCCGAGACGCGCGAACCAGAAACGCGAAAGCGCCGTTAAAACTGCGCCTTTATGCGGAATCGGCGTCGGCATAACGCAGTCGAAAGCCGAGATTCTATCGGTGGCGACGAGCAGAAGTTGTTTGTCGTTGACCTGATAGACGTCGCGCACCTTGCCTCGGTGAACGAGCGCCAGGCTGGAAAGATTCGTTTCCGTAACGGTTTGAACGGCAGACATGTTTTTAATTTTATGATTTTAGCTTCTGAATGAAAAACGGTTGTGACTAACTTTATTACGAAAACGAGATTCCGTAAAGGTTCAGCCCCGTAATTATACTTAAAAAATACTAATGTTAAACTTTTTTAGCAAATGTAAGTCTTAATTAAAATTTTGCGTGACATTTTTGTTTTCTCGGTGCATAATTTAGAGAGTGATTTTCGGCATCGGAGCTGAGAATCAACGGCGACAAATTCGCCGCCCTCTGGACACTGAATGAGCTTCCCCTTTCGCCTGCCTAAAATGCTGAATATTTTGGATGAAGAGATGAATAAAAAAAATAATTATTTTGCGCTGATGAATCGTTTATTTATAAACTGCGCTTCACTTTTATTGATATTTGCGGCGGATGTTTTCGCCCAGATGCCGACGCCGATTCCGCCGAAGGCGCAGGAATCCGAAGATTATACCTGGTGGTATGTTTCGCTTTTTATTTTGCTTCTGGGTTTGGTCGGCGCGATCGGCTGGTGGCTGAACAGCAAAAAATCCGCCAAGGAAGCCAAACCGAACACGTCGCGCGAGCAGCAGGGCGATTCGTGGGAAAACGCGGTCGATGTCGATAAAGAGCTCGAATGGCTGAGAAAAAATCAGGGCGTTATTAATAAAAGAGGCAACAAAAAGAACGCGGCGAAGAAAAAATTTCCTGAAGGAATGCCGCAGCCGAGCAAAGTTTTCAACGAGAGCTCCGACGAAGCGGGCGCGCCGCCGGCGACTTTGCCGCTGCCGGTTTTCGGTTTTCAAAAGCTCGAATTTTCTCGTCCTTTCAACGCTCTGCCGATTTCCAACGACGAAGCTTTATTGAGCGCGGTCGAGCAGACGCAGGAGGAATACGAGGAAGACGAGGAAATCCGCGATTTAGCCGTGCGAATTTTGCAGGCTTTCAAAACGCGAAACGCGGTTGAGGCTTTATCGCAGGTTGCTCTCTACGACCTTTCTTCTTCGCTGCGTTCCAAAGCCGTTTCGATTCTCGCCGAATTCGACCACGAATCAGTTTTCGAAGCCGTTTTGCTCGCTTCCGCCGACCCGACCCGCGAAGTCCGCGCGGCGGCGGCGCGCGCTTTTACGCGTCTCAGCTTTGACCGCGCCGACGCCTGGTCGAGAATTATGGAGTCGGGCGAAGAAGGCAAAATGCGCCACGCGGGGCGCGCGGCAATCGCCGGCGGCTACGTCGAAAGAATTTTCGACCGCCTCGTTCATCGCGACCCGAAAAACGCCTACGAAGCCGTCGCGCTGGTGGCTTTATTGATTAAAGCGGGCGAAACCGATTTGATTTTCGAAAAATTAAAAACCGTCAAAGACGCCGAGCTTCAGCGGGCGCTTCTGCACGTTATAAAAATCACCGACGAACAGAGCGTTTTAAACGAGCTTTACGCTTTGCTGGAACAGAAATATCTGTCGGCGGATTTGAGAAAGGCGGTTGACGAGACAATCGAGGCAATCGGGCTTGTTACAGCGTAGAAACATTATTTCATAAGTGACAAACCGGCGGGTTACGAAGTAAAATAGAAAGATACTTTGTAACCCGGTTTTGTTTCTATGCAATTCAAATTAGTCTCGGAAAATCAGCCGAAGGGCGACCAGCCCGAAGCTATCAAACAAATTGTCAGCGGTTTGAACGACGGCGCGAAAGACCAGGTTCTGCTCGGCATCACCGGCAGCGGAAAAACTTTCACGATTGCCAACGTGATTCAGCAGGTGCAGCGCCCGACGCTCGTTTTGGCGCACAATAAAACGCTCGCCGCGCAGCTTTACCAGGAATTCAAAACCTTCTTTCCCGAAAACGCCGTCGAATATTTCGTTTCTTATTACGATTATTACCAGCCGGAAGCTTACGTTCCGGCGTCGGACATTTACATCGAAAAGGAAGCGACGATAAACGACGAAATCGACCGCCTGCGGCTGAGCGCGACCCGTGCTTTGTTTGAGCGGCGCGACGTGATTGTCGTCGCTTCCGTCTCGTGCATTTACGGTCTCGGCGACCCGGACGCGTATTTCGGGATGATTATGTTTCTTGAGCCGGGACAGCATCTGAAGCGCGAGGAACTTTTGAAAAAACTCGTCGAGCTGCAATACGAGCGCAGCGAAATCGAGTTTGACCGCGGCTCTTTCCGCGTGCGCGGCGATGTCGTCGAAGTTTATCCGAGCTACCAGGAAAAAGCGTATCGCATCGAGTTCTGGGGCGACGAAATCGACGCGATTTACACGATTGACCCGCTGCTCGGCGAAGTTTTATTCAAACACGAATCGCGGCTGCCGATTTACCCGAAATCGCACTACGTGATGTCGAAGCCGACCGTCAAACGCGCCATTCAAACCATCAAAGACGAGCTTGTCTGGTGGGAAGAAGAACTCATCAAACAGGGAAAAATCGTCGAGGCGCAGCGCCTGCACCAGCGCACGATGTACGACCTCGAAATGATTAAGGAGATGGGTTTTTGCCGCGGCATCGAAAATTATTCGCGGCATCTGACGGGCAAGCCGCCGGGCGCGCCGCCGCCGACGCTGCTCGATTATCTGCACGAAGACGCGCTGATGGTGATTGACGAATCGCACCAGACGATTCCGCAGCTCGGCGCGATGTTTAAAGGCGACCGCTCGCGCAAAGGCACGCTGGTCGAATACGGTTTTCGGCTGCCGTCGGCGATGGACAATCGCCCGCTCAATTTCGAGGAGTTCGAATCGCGCGCCGGGCAGACGATTTACGTTTCCGCCACGCCCGGACCTTACGAATTGACGAAATCGGGCGGCGAAGTGGTCGAGCAGATTATTCGCCCGACCGGACTGCTCGACCCGGTTGTCGAGGTTCGCCCGGTGAAAGGGCAGATTGACGATTTGCTCGGCGAAGTCCGCGCGCGCGCCGAGCGCAACGAGCGGGTTCTGGTCACGACGCTGACGAAAAAAATGTCGGAAAGCCTGACCGAATATTTTCTGGAAGTCGGCGTCAAGGTAAATTATCTGCACTCGGACATCGAAACGCTCGAACGCATCAGGATTTTAAGAGATTTGCGGCGCGGCGAATTCGACGTGCTGGTCGGCATCAATCTGCTGCGTGAAGGCTTGGATTTGCCGGAAGTCTCGCTGGTGGCGATTCTCGACGCCGACAAGGAAGGTTTTCTGAGAAGCGAGCGCTCGCTGATTCAGACGATGGGACGCGCGGCGCGCAACGCGGGCGGCAAAGCGATTCTTTACGCCGACAGAATCACCAATTCGATGGAAAAAGCGATTGGAGAAACCGAGCGCCGCCGCAAAATTCAGGAAATCTACAACGAGGAAAACGGCATCACGCCGACCACTATCGTGAAATCCATCGAATCGACTTTGGTGACGGCGTATGAAGCCGATTACTTCAAAATTCCGCTCAATCTGGACGCTTTCGAAGAATATTCGCCGAAGCAGTTAAAGGAAACAATCGCCGGCTTGGAACAGGAAATGCGGCAGGCGGCGCGCGATATGAAATTCGAACACGCCGCCGAACTGCGCGACAAGTTGAAATACCTGCGCGACAGGGAATTAGTGTTGCGATAAAAGAGAAGGAATGTTTAGAAGATGGAAAATAAACAGCCGCAAGTTACATTTTTTCACAAATTTCTTGCCATATTTATTCTAAGCATAATTCTAGTCTTATTAATTTTTCTGGGATGGTTAGTATATTATGGCATTTCAAGATTAGCATTAAGCGAACTAGCCTCTTTACTAACTGTAATGATTCCAGCCGTCGTTGCTATTATTACCGTTACTGGAACTATTTTCGCTGCTATCAAAACTAAAAGTGCTGAAAGAGTAAAAGAGATTGAACAAGAGCTTCGTAAACAAAAAGCCCCTATCTATGAAGAATTTTCTAACTTCCTTCTAGACAAAGTGTTGAATAACAAAGCATCCGAAGATGAAATGAAAGAATTTGTAATTAATTTCCACCAGAAAATGTTAGTTTGGGGCGGAGATAATGTAATAAAAGCCTGAGTGGATTTTAGGAAATACGTTGTTACAGAGGTTTTTCAATATCAAGGATTATTTCTAATTGAAAATGTTTTGTTTGCGATTCGTTCTGATATGGGGCACTCAAATAAAGGGTTAAAACAGGGAGATTTGTTAACTCTATTTACCAATGATATGGATAAGATTATGACATCTTTAAAAGATAACGATAATATTTCGCTTAACCCTTAATCTGAAAGTAAAGTTTTGAAAAATAAGTAAAACGCCCTATACTGCGCGATAGGGAACTGGTTTTGCGATAAAAACATTGTTAAAATATTATTAATTCTGCTAAAATTAAATCGTCGCTTTTCTCGAAGCGGCGGTTTTTTCAATTCTTTCCCGCGGGCAACTCCAACTCTTTATGCAACCAGTCACCATCAGCAATCGCTACCGGATTCTGCAAAATTTGGGCGCGGGCGGCTTCGGGCAAACCTTTCTCGCCGAAGATTTACATCTGCCGACCAATCCGCGCTGCGTCGTCAAGCATTTAAAGCCGCAAAGCAATGACGCGGAAACAATCCGGCTCGCGCGCCGTCTGTTCGAACAGGAAGCCGAAGTGCTTTACCGCTTGGGCAATCACCCGCAGATTCCGACGATTCTCGCGCATTTCGAAGAAGCGGGCGAGTTTTATCTCGTGCAGGAATTGATTGAAGGCGAAACACTGGCGCAGGAATTTGCGCACGGGAAAAAATACAGCGAGCCGCAGGCGATTGATTTGATGCGGCAGGTTTTGGAAACGCTCGCGTTCGTCCACGAGCAGAACGTCATTCACCGCGACATAAAGCCTTCGAATCTGATTCGCCGCGCGTCGGACGGCAAAATTTTCCTGATTGATTTCGGCGCGGTCAAACAGGTCAGCGTCAATCCTTTTAACAATAAAGCAAGTTTTCATTCGACCGTCGCCATCGGTTCGGCGGGTTATACGCCGGGCGAGCAGGCGGCGGGAAAACCCTGTTTCGCCAGCGACCTTTACGCCGTCGGCTTGGTGACAATCGAGGCGCTGACGATGCTGCACCCGCTCAAGATTTCGCAGAATCGCACGACGGGCGAGTTTCTGTGGCAGCATAAAACCAGTCTTCAGCCGGATTTGATGAGTTTTATTAATAAGCTCGTCCGGTATGATTTTCGCCAGCGTTTTCATTCGGCGAAAGAAGCGTTTGCCGCTTTAAATACGATTGCTTCAAGTCTCGGTTACGGCAGAAAACAACAAAATTTTGTCCAGCCGAAAGTTTTTCAGCCCGTCCAGCCGGTCGCCGTTCAGGCTCTGGTCAGCGTTCTGACTCCGCACGCGCCGCCGGAGCATTTTCCGCCGACGGTCGCGCCCACCCAGCCCGCGCCGCCGCAGAATTTGCCGCCGACCATCGTTTATTCGCCGCAGCCGGTTTACCAGCCCGCATACCAGAGACAAAACAATTATCAGAGAGCGGAAACTCCGCGCCGGGAAAATGAAGGATTTTTCCAATGGATTTGGAACAACGACCTCGCGCTCGGCGGATTTGTCGCCGCGCTGGTGCTGGTTTTCTTTTTCATCGGCGGTTACGTTTTTATTTCTTCCGCCATTAAGACCGCCGACGCCGAAGCGCGCAAAAACGCTCCGGCGAATAACACCGCCGTCAACAGCGCCGCGCCGCTTCCGAGTCCGGCGGATTCCGGCGCGTATCAGGAAGCTCTGGCGCAAGCCGTAGAAGCCGGGAAAATAGAGAAAAAAGCGACGACCAAATTCGAGTGGGAAGAAATCGGCAATAAATATAAGCGCGCCTCGACGCTGCTCGCCTCGGTTCACGAATCAAGCCCGGATTACGCCGACGCGCAGTCGAAAATCGCGGATTACAAACAGCGCTCGGACAACGCTTTTCAAAAAGCCAGAGACGTTCAGAACAATCCGCAATTATTAACGAACACAAACTCTCAATATTCAAACCCTCAATATTCGACGAATCCGACGACCGTTTCGACCAATTATCCGTCAACCGTCAGCCCGGCAACTGCGCCGCGACCGCTGAAAATCGCGCGCCAGCCCGCGCCGCGCCGCGAAAAATCGTATCTCGTCTTCAACAGCTCCGAAGGCGATTACATCGGCAAAGGCTTGGATTGGGTTTTTACCTCCGACGAAAGCAAATTTACCGCCAACGGCGGCTCGAAAAGATATTTAAACCTCGGCGTCGACGGCAACGACAAATGGTTTCACCTGACGCTCAGCGTTCCGGATAATCTGGTTTTTCAACCGGGAACTTATCCGGGCGCCGGTTACAAGCAAGGCGGCAACAGCAACGCCTATCCGTCGCTCAGCTTCAGCGGCGACGGGCGCGGCTGCACGGCGGGCGACGCCAGCTTTACGATTCATAACATTCAATACGGCGAAATGAACAACGAGCTTTTGTATATCGACGTCAGCTTCCGCCAGCGATGCCAGAACACTTCGGCGGTTTTGCTCGGCAGAATGCGCTACGACGTTCGTTAGAAATTTTTACCCGCGTCGTGAACATAATAACCTAAAGGATTTTTACAAAAACCTAAAGAATTTACTCAATAACCTAATAGGTTTTTACAAAAACCTTTTAGGTTTTCAGTTAAACCTAAGAGGTTTTCGCTTAAACCTAAAAGGTTTTCGCTTAAACCTATTAGGTTTTTACAATAACCCAAGAGGTTTACAGAGTTACCCAAGTGCACGGAATCTCCAAATCACGAGCTGATTTTACTATTCTCCAAGTCAAATTTCTAAAATAATTAATTAAACCGCTAAATCTACACTTCTGCTTCATAATTAAAAAACACTGTGATAATTTATTAGCTATCACAAAGGCAAACCGTCAGAAGTTTACCAGCCCGACCTTTTTAATTACATCAGGAGCCAGTAGGAATGAAAGCAAAAAATGGCTTTTTGCGCGCCGTACGGCGTTTCGCCGCGTTTGTTTTGATTTACGTTTTCGTTTTTCTCGGAATCGGAATCGTTTCGCCGAAAGCGCAGGAAACAAGCGCGAATCTTTTCGATAAATTCGCCAAAGCCGACGCCGTGACGAGCGCCGTCCGCAGCAAATCGAAAATTTTGCAGCGCGTTACGCTGCGCGGCGAAGCCGAACGCCGCGCCTTGGAAAAATTCGGCACGATGGTCGAAGATTACGGCTCTTTCGTGATTTTAGCGACGAATGAAACGGCAGATTTATCGAGATTTGACGCGGCGAAAGTCGAAACGACCATCAATCTTCCGGCGCGGAAATACGAGCCCGTCAAAACGCCGCCCGCCGAAACCCTGAGACCGAACAGCACGGAAAACATCAACGCCGGCGAAAAAGATTATTACATCGTGCAGTTTGCCGCCGCGACGAAAGACGAATGGCTCGAAAGCCTGCGCGAAATCGGCGCGGAAATCGTGCAATACGTTCCGCACCAGGCGTTTTTCGTTTACGCCGACGCCGCGACGATTGCCGGAATTACGACTCATTCGCGCGTGCGCTGGGTCGGGCGCTACGCCGCCGCCGATAAGCTTTCGCCCGAACTGAAACAATTTACCGACGGCGTGCGCGGCGATACGGCAATGTTCGATATCGCGGTTTTTTCGCGCGCCAATCTGGAAGAAGTCGCGGGCAAAGTTTCCGGTTCGTTTTCGGGAAGAATTCTGAACACCATCAAGCTGCCGAATAATTTTTTCAACGTTCTGCGCGTCGAAATGCCGATTAACGAGCTCGCGCAAATTGCCGAAATTTCCGATGTCGTGCGCATTGACCAATACACCAGACCGGAGCGTGAAGACGAGCGCGCCGCGCAAATCGTCGCCGGAAATTACACCGCTCCGACCAGCATTTTAGCGCCGGGCTATAATCCTCTGACGCAATTCGGCGTGGACGGCACGGGCGTGACCGTTTCGGTCGTCGATGACGGCGTGAGCGTTCCGGGCAACGGCGGTTTTTATATTACGACGGCTAATACGGTTGACGGACCCTTGCGCGGAGCGGCGGCGGGCGCAACCGGCGGGCACGGACATATCAATGCCAGCATTATCGCGGGCAGCACGCCGTTCGGCACTCTCGACCCGACGGGCTATAACTACGGGATGGGCATCGCGCCCAAAACCAATATTATTAATATCCCGTTTTTAACAAACCCATACACGGGCAACGACGCGCAGGTGATTGACGATACTTTAAATACTCCCGGTCCGAACGGAGTCAAAGGCACAATCTCGAATAACAGCTGGGGAGATGGACTTAACGGAAATTCTTACGATTCTCTCGCCGCGCAATACGACGGTTTTGTTCGCGACGGCTCGTTTGCGCCGACAATTGACCCGTTTAATATTATCTTTTCGGCGGGAAATTCCGGTCCGGGCGCGCTCAGTCTGACTCGACCGAAGGTGGCGAAAAACGTTATCTCCGTCGCCAATTCGGAGAACCTCAGAACGGAAATCGGCGGCACGGGCGCCGATAATATGGAAGATTTACGCAGTTCTTCGAGTCGCGGTCCCGCCGCCGACGGTCGCGTCAAACCCGATATAACCGCGCCGGGAACGGTTATTGCGGGTTCACGCGCCGGAACGGGCACGAGCGTCAGCGGAATCATCGACGCCAATCACGCGTGGAGCAGCGGAACGTCGCACGCCGCGCCGCAGATTGCCGGAGTCGCCGCGCTGTTTACGCAATACTGGAAAAACACGCACGTCGGGCAATATCCGAGTCCTTCGCTGGTCAAAGCCGCCATTTTGAACACCGCGCAGGAAATGAACGGTTTGACGACGAATACCGCGACGATTCCGAACGGCAACGAGGGCTGGGGACGCATCAATATGAAATATATGCTCAATACGGGCGTCCCGATGAAATATATCAATGAGGAAATAGCGCTTAGTAATGCCGGGACGGGCGTCGGCGTTATCGGGACAGTCGCCGATTCGACCAAGCCGGTACGCATTACTCTGGTCTGGACAGACCCGCCGGGCGTTTCCAATCCGGCGCTGGTCAACAACCTCGATTTGCAGGTTAACGTCAACGGAACTTTTTATAGAGGAAACGTTTTCGCGGGCGGCGTCTCGACGGCGGGCGGAACCGGCGACACGCTTAACAACGTCGAAAACGTTTTTCTTCCGGCAGGCATTCCGGCGGGAAGTTTCTTCAGCGTCAGCGTCACCGCCGTAGCGCTCAACGGCGACGGGATTTTAGGCAATGCCGATACAACCGACCAGCATTTTTCGGTCGTCGCGTATAATTTTCAGCCTTTAGCACCGCCGCCGACGGGGAATGAAGTTGCCGATTTTGACGGCGACGGCAAAACGGACGTTTCCGTCTTCCGTCCGGCGAGCGGCGATTGGTATATTACAAACAGTTCAAACAATCAATTCGTCGCCACGCACTTCGGACAAAACGGCGACGTTATCGCGCCCGGCGATTATGACGGCGACGGCAGAACCGACCGCGCCGTGTTCCGCCCGTCAGACGGAACCTGGTATATTTTGCGCAGCGGCGGCGGTTTTTCCGCGACGCAGTTCGGACAAAACGGCGACGTTCCGACGGCTGGCGATTACAATGGCGACGGCATCACGGATATTTCCGTTTTCCGCCCGTCAAACGGCAGTTGGTATCGTCTTAACGGTTCGGGCGGGCAGTTTGTCGCCGTGCAATTCGGCGCGAACGGCGACAAAGCCGTGCCTGCCGACTACAACGGCGACGGAGCAACTGACATTGCCGTCTGGCGACCGTCGGACGGCGTTTGGTATCAATTACGTTCGGGACAAGGCTTTGCCGCCACGCAGTTCGGCGCGAGCGGCGATAAGCCTGTTCCGGGCGATTATGACAACGACGGCAAAACCGATTTAGCGGTCTTCCGTCCGAATGACGGAACGTGGTATCTGCTTCGTTCGACCGCCGGCTTTACCGCCACGCAGTTCGGCGTCAGCAGCGATATGCCCGTGCCCGCCGATTATGACGGCGACGGCAGGACGGATTTGGCGGTTTATCGTGACGGCGTCTGGTATCAACTGCGCTCGACGTCCGGCTTTAACGCCGTGCAGTTCGGAATTGCGGGCGATAAACCTGTTCCCGCAGGTTATCTGCCGCAATAGCCGCTTTCAAGGAGAAGGGCAAACTGAAGAAGGATGAGTTGTTTATTCATCCTTCTTTTTTTATTTTTTTTGATTTGGTGCCAGGCGCTTTGATAAAAGAACTAATTCTTCAAAACCAGAATCCTGTCCGGCGGCAGACCGACCAGGCATTCGTCACCTGAATTTAGACCGACCAGGCGCAAAACGAGCGCTTCGAGAATCAAGCCTCCGGCGTCGAGTTTGACGCGCGTCGTCGCGCCGCAGTATTGGACGCCGACGATTTCGGCTTTCAGCAGATTATCTTCGGGAAACGACGCGCCGAAGCTGATGGAAATGTGTTCGGGACGAATCATCAGCGTCACGTCGCTGGTAATTGTGCCGAGGGCGATTCTTTCCGTTTTTCCCGTTTGCAGGCGATGCTCGCCCGCCAAGGTTTGAAATTCGGGAATCGGCTGATTGTTAAAAGTGACGCGCCGCGCCGCGATTAAATTATTTCTGCCGAGCAGCGCGGCGACGGCGACCGAATTCGGCTGCTCGTAAAGCTCGCGCGGCGTTCCGGTTTGCACGATTTCGCCTTTGTGCAAAACGCCGAGGCGGTCGCAGGCGAGAAACGCCGCTTCAAAATCGTTGATTGCCAGAATGACGACGAGATTTTTTTCGTGCGCGGTTTTTCTGAGTTTTTCGAAAGATTCCTCGCGCGAAATCGGGTCGAGGCAGGCGAAAGGATTGTCGAGCAGCAAAACGTTTTCGGCTTGCTGCAAGGCTTTTTCAAAGTCGGACGTCTGGCGCTCGCCGCCGGAAAGCCCGTCCGGTTTTGCCGGTTTAAAAAGATTTTTCCACGCGCTTTGATTTTCTTCGTCAGCGAGCAGCGTGAAATTTCGCGCCTTGGCGGAATCGTTTGTGACGTCGTTTCCGTTAAAGAAAAACCGACCCGAATTGGCTTTTTCCCGACCGGCAATCAAACGCAGAGCGGTGGATTTTCCCGCGCCGTTCGCGCCGATAAGACCGAAAATCTCGCCTTCCAGCGCTTCCGGCGAAAAATCGCGCAGAACCCATTTATCGTCGTAGCGGCGGGAAACTTTATCGAGCTTGAGCGGCATAAATCGAAAAATTGCAACTAAAGATTAGTATTTACGTGCAAATTAAAAGTATGCTGTTGTCATCTGAATCGTGCAAGTCTAAAATTTAAGATAAAGGAATTAGTTTTAGATGACTGAGAAAAAAAAGAGTTTGAAAAGAAAAGTGGCTGAAACGGGCGGCTGGGTGGCGGCAAAACGCGTCGGAAAAGCGATTCCGTATGTCGGAACGGCGCTGGCAGTCGGCTTGGTCGGTTACGACATCAAACGCAAAGGCGTGGTTTACGGCGTGATAAATTCCGGCTTGGACGCGATTCCGTTCGTCGGCTTGGGAAAAAACGTCATCGAATTTTTCACGGGCGATTTGCTGCCCGATAAAGAAAGGAATGGGAAAAAATGAAACGATACACACTGGTTTTCATCATTTTAGGTTTATTGACAATATTGTCGGTTGACGGTTTTGCGCAAACCAAGCGCAAGCGTAAGCCGCGCCCGATTGTTCCCGCTCCGGTCTCGTCGCAGCAGATTATCGAACAAAATCAGCCTGAAATTATCGGTCAGACCGACGTCCGGCAGGATGAAACTCCGGTCACGACGACTGAAACCGAAACGCAGCCCGCGCCCGAAACTAACGGCGAAACGGAAAGCTTTCAAGGCAAAATCGACCAGTTCAACACGCGCATCAAGGAAATGAATTCGCGCGTCAGCTCGCTCGAATCCTCGCGGCGCGGCGAGCTCGGGGAAAAACAAAGAAAGCTTTTACTGAATCTCGAAATCCTGTCGCGCGCCGAGCAGCGCACCGAAATGCTGCGCGAAAAGCTTTTCAGCTTAACCGAAAAGGAAAATTCGATAAAAGCCGAGCTGGAACAAGTCGAATACGATTCGCAGGAAGACGTTATCAATCGCAATCTGGCGATGGTCGGCTCGATGCGTCCCGAAGAAATGCGCGAACAGAAACGCCGCGCGCTGCAAAACAAAAAGACGAATCTGAATAATCTTTTGCAGCAGATTCAAAGCAATAAAGCCGGCTTGCAGGAAAACGTCGTCAAAGCCGATATGCTGGTCGAAAAACTGCGCCTCAAACTCGAAACCGATATTGATAACGCGTTAAATGATTTAGACGAGAAATAAAACAGATTAAATTATTTCGTTCAGAAAGAGGCGGGCAATTTGCTCGCCTTTATTTTATCAGGCGGTTGTTTTATAAATAGTTTCGGAAAATAAAATGAATCTTCAATTTTTCATCGCGCGCCTTTCCGCCAATGCGAAAGCTCTGGAGTCTTTATGTCAGGAAACGACGGACGAGCAGGCGCTCTGGAAACAAGCGCCGGAAAAATGGTCAATCCGGCAAATCGTTTATCATCTGTGGCGAACCGAAGAAAAAGATTTTCGCCCGCGTCTGGAAAAAACTCTGCGCGCGCCCGAAGAAATCTGGCAGCCGCTCGCGGCGCCGGAAATGCGTCTGGAAGAAACGGGCGGCACAAATAATTTGAGCGAATACCTGCAAAATTTTCTCGCCGAAAGAGAAAAATCAATCATCTGGCTCGAAACGATTGAAAATCCGCACTGGGAAAATTCGCATCGCCACAACGAACAATTAACGCTCGCCGCCGGAGATTTGCTCGCCTCCTGGCTGGCGCACGATTACCTGCACCTCAAACAAATCCTTCGCCTGCAATACGATTACGTCAATTTCATTGCCGAAAATTACAAAACCGGCTACGCCGGAACGTGGACTTAAAAGGTGCTAAATGGTAAATGGTAAGTGTTAAGTGAAGGCATAAAAACTTACCACTTACTACTTCCATAACTTTCTCTGCAAGCCGAAGCAACTTCGTTCGTTCCTTAATTCGTCAAACCAGGCGAAGCACTAGAGAAGTTCCGCGCATTTTAATTTCCGAAGGAGAAAGTATGAATAAAGGAAACGCCAAAATCTTATTTGGCTTGATTCTGTTTACGTTTTGTTTTAGCCTTGCGGCGCAGGCGCAGGGCGTCATCGTTCCGATAATCTGCGAGCGCCGCCCGTGCGTTCCGCCGCCGCGTCCGGTTCCGCCGCGCCAGATAGTCCCGACCGCTCTGCCCATCAAATCAATCAACATCGACACGCGCATTAACGGACAGGTCGCAACGACGCATCTGGAACAGGTTTTTCGCAACGACACGCCTTACACGCTGGAAGGAACTTATTTTTTCCCGATTCCCGAAACGGCTTCGATTGTCGAATTTGCCATCTGGGAAAACGGCAGAAAGCTGGTCGGCGAAGTTCGCACGCGCGAGGAAGCGCGCCGGATTTACGAAGAAATCGTGCGCCGCCAGCGCGACCCCGGACTGCTGGAATACGTCGGCAAAAATTTATTTCAGGCTTCGATTTTCCCGATTCCGCCGCACTCGGACAAAAAACTGGAATTGACTTACACGCAGGTTTTAAAAGCCGAATCCGGAACGGTCGCCTATCGTTACCCGCTCGGTACGGGTCAGAGAAATTGGCTTGAACCGAATCGCAGCGAAATTGCGCGCGGCGCGCGTCCCGATAACGTCGGCACGGTTTCCGGTCGCATAGAGATTCAGAGCAAAGAGGCTTTAAGAAATATTTATTCGCCTTCGCATTCGATTGACGTGAAGAAAAAAGGCGAGAACACGGCTGTTCTGACGTTTGAAACTTCGGAAAAAAATCTTTTGGATTTTCAGCTTTTTTACGGGCTTTCGGCGCAGGATTTCGGGATGACGCTGCTGACTTATCGCGAGGCGGCGAAAGACGGATTTTTTCTGCTTCTGCTGTCGCCGAAAGACAATATTCTGGAGCGCGAGCTGGTTTCCAAAGACATTGTCTTTGTTCTCGACACGTCAGGCTCGATGGCGGACGAGGGCAAAATGGAAAAAGCTCGTTCGGCACTACTGTTCGGCATCCGCAGTTTGCGCGACGGCGACCGCTTCAACGTGATAAATTTCGCGGGCGAAGAACATCTGATGGAAAACAGCTTGATTGCCGCCGACGCGAGCGGCAAACGGCGCGGCGAGGAATTCGTTAAAAAACTTCAGCCGACCGGCGGAACGAATATCAACGACGCGCTGATTGCCGCGAAAAAACAATTTGAAAGAACCGAGCGCCCGAAAATTCTCGTGTTTATGACCGACGGTTTGCCGACGGTCGGCGAAACGAACGTCGAAAAAATCATCGGGAATTTTGACAAAGAGAAAATCGACGGCTTGCGGCTTTTTAATTTCGGCGTCGGCTACGACGTCAACACGACTTTACTCGATAAATTAGCCGCCGAAAATTCCGGCGCGGCGGATTACGTCGAGCCGAAAGAAGATTTGGAAATCAAGGTTTCAAACTTTTTCGGCAAGGTGAATTTTCCGGTTTTGACCGATTTGGAAATTGATTTCGGCGGCGTTCAAACCGAGTTGATTTATCCGCGCAAAACGCCGGATTTATTCAAAGGTTCGCAAATCGCGATTATCGGGCGCTATAAAACCTTCGACGACAACGCCGCCGTTACGCTGCGCGGCAGAGACGGCAGGGAAGCCAGAACTTTTCGATATGCGGATTTGGATTTTCCGCAGCGCAGCGAGGAAAACTCGTTTTTGCCGAAGCTCTGGGCGATTCGCCGCGTCGGCTGGCTGACCGAGCAGATTCGCAACAACGGCGAGCAGAAAGAGTTGAAGGACGAGATTGTCCAGCTCG
The DNA here is from genome assembly GCA_036388475.1 of Pyrinomonadaceae bacterium. GTDB lineage: Bacteria > Acidobacteriota > Blastocatellia > Pyrinomonadales > Pyrinomonadaceae > JALZHR01. Next base: position 19,831 of record DASVRT010000065.1, read on the forward strand.
GCACGCGTTACGGCATCGTCACGCCTTATACTTCGTATCTGGCGCTGGAAAATCTGCAAATTGACGGTAGAAGCGGCGCTCTTCAAGACCGCGCCAGAGTTTTCCAGAATACCGCGCCGAAAGCGGCGACTAAAAGGGAACAAAGCGGGCAGGGCGCCGTTACTTTAAGTCAGAACACTTATTCGCAACAGAATATCGTCACCGTTGCGTCTGATAAAGACAACTCGATTGTTTCATTCTCGAATAATTATTCGCAGCAGGTCGGAAGTAAAAATTTCTACAATGTGAATAACATCTGGCAGGACGCCGAATTTGACGAAAAATCGAGAAACAATGAAGTGAAAATCCAGTTTGCCAGCGACGAATATTTCGATTTACTCGCCAGGGAAAAAGACCTCGCGCAGTTTTTCGCGCTCGGCGAAGAAGTGGTCGTGGTCTGGAAAGGTAAAGTTTATCGAGTGGTGAAATAGGAAATTAACGCCAAGACGCCGGGAGGCAAAGACGCAAAGGGAGTTAAGGGAAAATTCATCTGTTGTTTTTTCCCTGATTTATTAATGTTCCTTTGCGTCTTTGCGCCTTTGCGTTAGAACCTTCTTTTAAACGAAAATTGAGCGAGGTATAACGTATCTTCGTTCTTTTTTCAAAATTCATAACGAAAAGTTGTTAAAGCAGGTGACATTTGACGAATTTCGGTTTATCTTATTCGTCAACCAACACCTGTTTCTTTTATTTGGGAAGCATTCATACAAAACGGAGTTATCAATGAAGTCGAAGGTTTTTGAGCGGCAAAAATTAATCATTGCCTTGTTTCTGTGGCTGATTTCAGCGGCGGCGATTTCCGCGCAGCCGGGCTGGAATTCGGTGCGGAAAGACAGTTCAGGAGATTTGGTTTCGGTATTTTTTACGTCGGCGGAAGACGGCTGGATTGGCGGCGATAACGGTTATCTGGCTTCGACGAGCGACGGCGGCAGAAGCTGGATAAAGAAATCTTTAAATACGACGGAAAACATCAACGAGATTTACTTTCGCAACGCTGACAACGGCTATATTCTCGCCGGACCGAAAATTTACATCTCGAAAGATAAGGGCGCCGGCTGGCGCGAAACCAGAATTTTTCAGCTCAGCGAATTGAAAGGACTGACGCCGGAATTTTTAAGCGTCCGGTTCGTCGATAAACGGCGCGGTTATATTGTCGGCTCGGTTTCCAACCGCAACGATGAAGTCGTCGACAGCCTCGTTTTGCAGACGGTTGACGGCGGCGAATCGTGGCACCGAATCAAAGTGCCGACCAGGATGGAATTATTTCATCTGGATTTTGTCGGCGACGAGCGCGGCTGGATTGTCGGCGACAAGGGCAGCATTATTTACACCGAAGACGGCGGCGCAACGTGGCAAAAGCAAAGTTCGGGAACCGACCGCGCTTTGCGAGGCGTCGATTTCCGTGATTCGGAGGAAGGTTACGTCGTCGGCGGGCGCGGCGTTATCCTGCGTACGGAAAACGGCGGCAGAACGTGGGAAAAAGTGACGACGCCTTTTACCGATTCGCTTTTCCGCGTGACCTTTCCGGACGACAAAAACGGTTTTATCGCCGGTCGCAACGGCGTTATCCTGCGCACCGACGACAAGGGAAAAAGCTGGATAAAACAGGAAACTAAAACGGCTGAAGCGCTTTACGGGCTGTTTATGGAGAAAAAATACGGTTGGGCGGTCGGCGGCAAAGGCGTGATTCTGCGTTATCAAAAATAAATTTTTTATTCATTCATAAAAGCGAGCAGTTCGGCTTAATAAAGTAGTAATCAATTAAATTTTGGAGGATAGGAAATGACCAGGAAATTAATTTCGGTTCTGCTGGCAGGTTGTTTTTGCTTATTTGTTTTTGCCGGCGCGACCTTCGCCCAGGGCACGACTTCGCGCGTGACCGGGACTGTCACAGACACTTCGGGCGCGGCAGTTTCGGGCGCGTCCGTGACCATTACGAATGAAGCGACGGGAGTAGCTTTAACTACCGAGACGAGCGAAAGCGGAGCTTACACTTTCGACTTAATCCAGGTCGGAAGCTACACGGTAACGGTTGAAAAGGCTGGTTTTAAAAAGCTGGTTTCAACCAAAAATACGGTCAACGTCAATCAACCGGCGACGATTAACGCGGCTTTGGAAGTCGGCGACGTTTCGGCGACCGTGCAAGTCGAAAGCACGGTCGAGCAGGTGCAGACCAGCACTTCCGGCAATATCGGCAGCACGATTGAGCAGAGAACGCTGGAAAGCCTGCCGATTGTCGGCACGCGCGGGCGCAACCCGCTCGATTTATTAAATTTTCAGCCGGGCATCGTCTTCGGCGGCAACACGGGCGGTGCGGTCAACGTTCACGGCTCGCGCGACCGCGCTTTTAATTTCACTCTGGACGGCATCGACATCAACGAATCGAGCGCGGGCGGCTCGAATTTTACGCCGCTCCGACCGAATCCCGATTCGCTCGAAGAATTTCAAATCGTGACCAGCAACTTTACCGCCGAACTGGGACGCAGCAGCGGCGCGCAGGTGACGCTGGTGACACGCTCGGGGAAAAATCACTTTTTCGGCAATTTGTTCGAATATTACCAGACGCCGGATTTCAACGCGAAAAGTTATCCCATCACGATTGCCGGACTTCCGAAAGAGCAGTTTGTCCAGCACATTTTCGGCGGAAGCCTCGGCGGTCCGCTTTTTAATCCCGGTTTCGGCGAAGGCACCAAAGCCGGCTTGCTGCGAGACAAAGCGTTTTTCTTCGTCAATCTGCAAATGCTGCGCGCTTACGACACGGCGCTGGTGACGCGCACCGTCTACACGCAGCAGGCGCGCGCGGGCTTGTTCCGTTATGTCGTCGGCAGAGCAAATGCTCCGTCCGGCTCGGCGACCGCCGCGGTTGACGCCAACGGTAATCCGCTTCTGCCCGCGTGCAGCGCGACCGTGACGACTTTATGTCTGCAAAGCTACAACGTCAACACGCAATCGCCGATTAGCATCGACCCGACGCTGGCAGGCTTTATCAACCAGATGCCGCTGCCGAACAATTTTACGACCGGCGACGGCTTGAACACCGCCGGATTTAACTTTGCTTCGCCGCAGCACGAGCGGCAATACGATTTTGTTACAAAACTCGATTTCAAACTCTCCGAGACGAATATGTTTTACATCAGATACGCTCAGGGAGAACAAAACTCTTTCGGCGATTCGGCAAACGGCGGGCGTCCGATTTTTCCCGATTCACCGAATCTGGTCGATACCTTCCGCACGCCGAAAAATCTGGCGTTCAACTGGCGCTATTCGCCGACCGCGGTTTTTACCAACGAATTTATCTTCGGCATCAGCAAATTCGGTTTCAGTTTCGATACGCCCGAACCCGACCCGAGCATTCCTTTCACGTTTCTGACCATCGCGACGCCGAACACGAATTTTTCGTATAACGCGCGTCGCCTCAGAACCTTGCAGTTTGTCGATAACCTGACCTTCGATTTTTCGCCGCACATCATCAAGGCGGGAATGAACCTGCGCTTCGGTCGCCACATCGACGACCGTTCGACCGTTTCGGGAACGAACGTCGAGCCGGTCGTTACTTTCAGCGGCGCGGCAGGATTTACCGGATTTAATTTGCCGGCGGCGGGCGCGACCAGCATCAACACAAACGATTTGACGCTGCTGCAAAACACTATCAACAATCTGCTCGGAAGAATCGGAACGATTTCGCAAGCTTTCGTTTCAGACCCGAGCAACCCGAGCGGTTTTGCTCCGGCGGGAACACGCTGGATTAACGAAGCCTCTTACCCGGAGCTCGATTTCTATCTTCAGGACAACTGGCGTTTTCGTCAAAACCTGGTTTTTGACATCGGTTTGCGCTGGGAGGCGAAATTAAATCCGAGCGTCGACGGCAGACCTATTCTGGTGCCGAATCAGCCGGTGAAATTAGGCGCGGCGCCGACCAACACTTTGCGCTGGGTCGAAGGCGATTTATTCGATAACGATTACAGCAAATTCCTGCCCTCGCTCGGATTTGCCTGGGACCCGTTTAAAACCGGCAAAACTTCGATTCGCGCCAACTACCGCATTTCGTCGGACAGAATCGCCAGCTTTTTGTTCGGCTCGTCCATCTTTCAGAGCACGCCGGGAAACAACGTCGGCGCGACGAATTCGAATTTCGGACAAGGCGGCGGGCTTTATCGAAATCTCGGCACGGTCTTATCGACCTTAAATCCGACGAGCACGCCGGACGCCCTGAGACAGCCGCCGGCATTCGGAACCGGCTCGATTAACGTTATCGACCCGGATTTACAGTTTCCGATGATTCATTCGTGGTCGGTCAGCTTCCAGCGGGAATTCTGGAAAAACAACGTCCTCGAAGTGAATTACATCGGCAAAAAAGGCACGCATCTGCTCGGCGGATACAACGCCAACCAGGTTAATATTTTTTCCAACGCGCCGGGTTTCAGCGAAAACTTTTTAGACGCTTTTAATACGATTCGCGGCAGCACGACGGCGAACAGCCCGCTGATTAACGCGCTGCTGACCGGAAGCGCGACCAACAATAGCGGCTCCGCCAGATTTCGCGCGCTCGTGACGCAGAACACGATTAATCAGGGCAATGCCGCGTCGGCGGCTTTGACGGTTTCGCAGCGAACCTGCCAGGCGGCGGACGTGACGGCGGGCGTCTGCACCAATGCCCAGCTCGGTCGAAGACTTGTCGAGCTGGGCGGGTTCACGTATTTTCTCCAGCCTTACCCGCAATTTACCGGCGGCTTGAACGTTTTCGACAGCAGCGATTATTCGATGTACAACGCGCTGGAAATAATCTTCAAACGCCGGATTAGCCGCGGTTTGGGTTTCCAGTTCGCTTATACTCTCTCGAAATCGAAGGACAATCGCTCGTGGGATCCGTCGCTCTCGACGGTTTCGACCGGCTCGGTGCAATCCGCTTCGAGCACGCCGTTTGACCTGCGCGACCGCAAGCTGAATTACACTTGGTCGGATTTTGACCGCCGTCACGTTTTTCAGGGAACGTATGTCTATGAGCTGCCGTTCGGCAAAGAGAAATGGCTTTCGAGCGGCAACAAAGTTCTCGACTACGTTTTCGGCGACTGGCAGCTGTCGGGAACGGTCGTCTGGATGTCGGGCAGACCTTTCACGGTTTATTCCGGCATTAATACGGTCAGCAACGTCGTGCAATCGACGGCAGATTGCAGCGGCTGCACCAGAGACATCGGGCAGCTGATACTGGAAAACGGCAGAAATTTTTGGTTCGATGCCGCGACGCGCGCGATGTTTTCCGCGCCCGCGCCCGGCTCAATCGGAAATACGGGACGCAATTTCTTTCTCGCGCCGCGCTATTTCCAGACGGACGCTTCGCTGTCGAAAAAATTCCGTTTCACCGAGCGGATGAATTTCGATTTGCGCGTCGACGTGCGAAATCTGACCAACAATCCTTCGTTCGATAATCCGACGGCGGTTATCAATTCGACCATTTTCGGGCGAATTAATGACAGCGTGACGAATAACGCGCGAAGAATTCAGCTATCCGGCAAATTTAATTTCTAACCGGAAATTAAACGAGCAAAATAAAAACTCTGTGACCGGAAAAAGTCACAGAGTTTTTTTAGTCCGCGCGGCAACCTTAAATAAATTTATAGCATCAATATTAACGGGCTAAGAGTCGAAATCATAAGAACTGAAAATGTGAGCGCGGCTTAAAGTCTTTCTAATTCCTCCTGTTATAGCTGCCTGCCGGCGTATGTGACACCGGCAGGCTTTTTTTGTTTAAAATTAATGACGAATAAGAAATTTCTTCGCGGCTGAATCTTCTTCAGCGCATTTGTTTCTGTAAAGTTTTGCGCGCCGCCAGCGCCAGATTTTGCGCGCGCGGAAGCAGCTCGACGGCTTTGGCGACCTGCGGGTCGTCTTCAATCAAAACCTGATTTGCCGCGACGCTGCCGAAAGCCGCCGTCGCCAGATTAAATCTTAAACGCGTCAGGATAAATTTCCGGTTGGCTTCCAGCAGTTCGGCGGAGATGCGCCACGACCGGCTCTGCGCGACAAATTTTTTAAAAGCGGTGAAAAGGTCTTCGGAAACGGGAAAATCGCTCGGACGGATGCGCTGACCGTATTGCACCGGACGGCTTAATTTATAGCTTTCCAACCCGCGAAATCTGCCGCTGACCGCTTCGCGCGTGAAAAAGAACATCGGGTCCAGAAAAAGAGTCTGCGCTTCAAGCGGCGTCGAAGTCTTAACGACTTCATCCGGCTCGATGCCGTTTCCGCCGTAAACCGTGCGCCCCGTAATCGTCTTGCCCGCCGATTTTTTCCGTTCTTCAAAGCTCGCTTTGCGGCGGAAATAATCATATAAATTTCCGTCGGAATAATCGCGCTGAATCGAGCGTCCCGAAGGCGTGTAATATTTCGCCGTCGTCAGGGTCAAGCCGGTTCCGAGCGGCAGATTGATAATGCTCTGCACCAAGCCTTTGCCGAACGTATTTTCGCCGACAATCAAAGCGCGGTCGTAATCCTGCAACGCGCCGGCGACGATTTCCGAAGCCGAAGCCGAGCCGCCGTTGACCAGCACGACGAGCGGAAAGTTTTCGGCGCTGCGGTTCACCGATTTCCACGCCCGGTGGTCGATGGCAAAGCGCCCGCGCTGCGTGACAATCGTGTTGCCGGCGGGCAGAAATTTCTGCGCGACTTTGACGGCTTGTTCGAGAATTCCGCCCGGATTATCGCGCAAATCCAGAATCAGCGAAGTCATTCCCTGTTCGCGCAAATCTTCCAGCGCGGTTTCGAGTTCTTCTTCGGTCGTGTAATTAAAACCGTTCGATAAATCGACGTAACCGATGCCGGGACGCAACAGATAAGCGTCGGGAATCGAAGGCTGCGGCACGACGTTGCGGCGAATTTCCAGCGTTTCGATTTTCAAAGTCGCCGCTCTTTCAATCGTCACGCGGACGCTTTTTCCTTTCTCGCCGCGAATCTGCTCGCGCACGTAGAAGGAAGATTTTCCTTTCATATTCACGCCGCCGACGGCGACGATTTTATCGCCGAACTGCAAGCCGGCGCGCGAGGCGGGCGAATCGGGAAACGTCGAAGTGACAAACGTGTCGGTCGCGCCGTCAATCGTGTAATTGACAATCGAAGCGCCGATGCCGGTGTATTCCGAGCGCTGTTCTTCCAGCATCTCGCGATATTCCGCCGCGTCGTAAAAATTCGAATGCGGGTCGAGCGCGCGCAGCATCGAATCAATCGAAGATTTCGCCAGCTGGTTATAATCTATGCGCCTGCCGTCCACGTAAAAATCGCCGATGATTTCCAGCGCTTCGGCTAAATCCCGCTCGATTTGTCCGGTTCCGACCGGATTTGTATTTTTGGCGAGAGATTTATTTTCCGGCGCGCGCGGAACGGAGGCGGAAAACGACGTGCCGCGCCCGATTTTAAACGGTTCGACGTCCTGTTCGGGCAATTGCGTAACCGATTTCGGGCGCGTCTGCTGCGCCGAAACCCCGGAACACACAATACAAGCGATTGCCAGAACTGCGGCGGCAAAGACTCTTCTTATCATAGGTTTGAAATCTGCAAAATTTCAGCGCGGAAATGTTATAAGCGCATCTTACGCAAACACGACTGCCAAAGGCAAGCCGAATTTAGCCGCCGGCTGAAAAATAAATTTTATTGATGCCTTCTGAAACGTCTAATCCCGCAAAATTTCCAGGTGAAATTTTGTTTTTTTTCGGGCTTTGCTTTAGTGTAGAGTTTGAAAAAAAAAGAAGAAGGCACACTGCTTATGTCGAATCCGAATCTGGAAGAAAAACTGCAAACGATTATCGAAACGGTCGACGTCGCCAACGCTTTGACCGAGCCGCTGACGCAATCCATCAGAAACCTGCTCGACCTTTCCGCCGGTTCGATGAAATCCGAGGAAGCTTCCGTCATCATCCGCGACGGCGACGACGGCGATTTGTGTTTTCTGGTCGCCATCGGCAAAGTCGCCGACCAGCTTCAGGGAATGAAAATCCCTTCGGGCAAAGGCGTCGCCGGATTCGTTTACTCGTCGGGTCAGCCGGTCGTGATTGCCGACGTCGGGCAGGAAGCGTCGTTTTACGCCGAAGTCGATAAACAAACCGGCTACAACACGCAGACTATGCTGGCGACGCCGCTGCGCTACAACGGCGAGATTATCGGCGTTCTCGAATACGTCAACCGTCTCGGCGAGCCGCCGTATGAATCGTTCACGCCGTTTGAGATGGACAAAGCCGCGCTGTTTGCCGAAGCGATTGCGTCGCTCGTTAACGCTTACGAATCGGCGCGCCTGTTCCGCGATTTGGGCGAGAAAATGCTGGCGGACAATAAGCAAACCGAGTTCCGCGAAGTGCGCGACTGGCTGAAAAATCTGCGCTCGACGTCCGAGCATCGCGAGATGATTGATTTGGCGGTGATGGTGCGCGAAATCGCCAGTCGCGGCGAAGCCGAACGCCGCCTGTGCAGGGAAATTCTGGAAGCGGTCTTAAAATTTTCAGACAACAGCCTGGAGACGAGTTTTTTAAATTATTGATTTATGCGGATCGTTCCGTCTTCAACCGTGACCACTGTGACCACTGAATTCCAAGACATTTTAAATCCATTCGGGCTTGAAGAAAGCTGGAAATCGCGGACGGGCAAAGGCGTCAACGTCGCCGTCATCGACAGCGGAATCGACCCGAATCACCCGCAATTGCAGGGCAAAGTCGTCGAATCGGTCGAAGCCGTCGCCGAGCACAAGCGCGTTTTGTTCGTGCCGTCGGATTCGGGCGATTCGGCGGGACACGGCACGGCTTGCGCCGGGATAATCGCCTCGATTGCGCCGGACGCCGAGCTTTACAGCATCAAGGTTCTCGGCGCGGGCGGCGCGGGCGACGGGCAGGCGTTTCTCGCCGGTCTGGAATACGCCATCAAACGCAAAATCCGCCTCGTCAACCTGAGCCTCGGCACGACCAAGCCGCAGTTTTTCGCGCCTCTGCACGACCTGCTCGACCGCGCCTATCAGGCGGGCTGCATCGTCGTCGCCGCCGCCAACAACCTGCCGCAGCCGAGCTTCCCGTCCGTTTTCTCCTCGTCTTTGATTTCCGTCAGCAAAAGCGAGGACACAAACCCTTTCAACTTCGGCTTCAAATTCGGTGAAGTCATCGAGCTGACCGCGCCCGGCGTCAACGTCCACACGACGTGGCTCAACGGCGGCTTCCGCAGCCTCACCGGCAACAGCTTCGCCTGCCCCAACATCGTCGGCATCATCGCCCTTCTATTGGAAACCTACCCGAACCTGACGCCCTTCCAGGTCAAATCGCTGCTCTATTCCATCGCCCGCAAAAATCAGGAAAGCTAACGAGGCAGAAGCCCGCGCGTCAGCAAGGGCGGAAAAAACGCGAAATTCAAACTCGCTTTAAATAAAAAAATGTCTTGCCATTCGCAATCTATTTCTGTTATTTTTTTGTAAAGTTTAATTGTTTTTTAGGAATCTCAAATGAATAGACTCTTTAATGGCAATAACCTCTGGGCTTCAAAAAGCTCTAAATAGACCTACCCATTTATTGGGCACAAAAGGTGAAATTGGACGTACAAGTGAATTTGTTTGACAACTAGTTACTCGGCAAAGTGTACGGAAAATATGCTCTGCGCAAGGAAAATGCGGTCTGCGCACGAAAAATATGCCTTGCGCAGAGAAAATATGGCTTGCGCAGAGAAAATATGGCTTGCGCGGAGAAAATACTCGTTGCGCAGAGAAATTATGCTTTGCGCGACGAAAATATGGCTTGCGCAGAGAAAATATGCTTTGCGCAGCCGATTTTTGCCGGGTTTCTTGAAATTTAGGTTTTGCACCGACAACAACACGCAGACTAAATAAATAAACTAAAAGGAAGTGGCTCATATGATGAATGACCAGGATAGAAGGCGTTATGACGCCTTTGTGCGTATTGTTCAGTTTGGCACGGAATCGGCAGCGGATTTTCCCGCCGGTTCGATTGGGAAAACGCAGTTTGACGAGATTGCGGCGGTGGTCGGATTGCTCGACGAGCTTGCCGCAAACAAAGCGGTGAGTGTCAGCGAGGTGCGATATACCTTTGTCGGGAAAGGCTCGGCGCGGGAGAATCTGCGCGATGAGCTGTCGGATATTGTCGAGACGGCGCGCACGATGGTTTATCAGTTTCCCGGCATCGACGCGAAATTTCGGATGCCGCGCAATAACAACGACCAGCAAATGCTCGCCGCCGCGCGTGCTTTTAAAATCGAAGCCGCGCCTTTAAACGCGGATTTTATCGCCTACGGTTTGCCTGCCACGTTTCTCGTCGAATTGCAGAGCGCGATTGACGCGTTTGAAGCGAGCCTTGCGCCGACGGGCGCGGCGATTGACGCGCAGGTGGCGGCGACTGCCGAGATTGATTCGGCAATCCGGCGCGCAATGATTGCGCGCCGGATTCTGCTCGGCGTGGTCAAAAACAAATATCGAAATAATGTCGGCAAGCTCGCCGCGTGGCTCAGCGCCAGTCATATTGAGAAAGCGCCCCGGAACAATAATGAGCCGCCGACGGCGTAAAAAGCGGAAATTACGGGCGAATGACGGGTGATTTTTAATTTAAACGACGAATTTAATCAATTATTCGCCATTCGCCGTCAACACAATTTGCAACTTTACGGCAAATAGTGCATCTTAGTATTGTTAGTCCTTCTCTCGCGTCAATTTTTG
>DASVRT010000066.1:0-12553 GCA_036388475.1 Pyrinomonadaceae bacterium
ATTATCAAAGAACGAATCAAAGTTTGGCAGCAAAGAGGTTTATACATCTTTTATTTGCCAAGATATTCGCCACATCTGAACATCGTGGAAACCTTGTGGCGAAAGTTAAAATATGAATGGTTAAGTCCAACTGACTATCAATGCAAAGAAAATCTGTTCTATCAAATCAGACTTGCTTTGAAAGCAGTTGGAAACAGTTTATTCATTCGATTTTCAAAATTCAGACATACTTTAGTTTAAATATGTCGGACTACTTAAAAAGTAAAAAGTAAAGTAAAAAGGTAAAAGGCAAAAGTGAAGAAAATAATTCCTTACTTTTGCCTTTTACCTTTTTACTTTTGCCTTAAATTCACCTTTCTCCGCGCTCTTTTTGCACTTCCGTTCCCAAATCGACCGACAGTTTTCTGACGCCGGGCTGGTCGAAGGTTTCAAGCCAGCGAATCGCTTCGTCCAACAAGCGATGCTGGTATTCCTTAAAGTTCGGCTTGCCGATGACGCATCCGAATTCGCCCGAATAATAAGCGGCGCGCGGCGGGCGAACCGATTCAGTCAAACCTTTATCGACGGCAATCATCAGCGTCGGAATTCCCGTCTGCTCAATCGCGCGGGCGAGAATCGCCACGCTTTGGTGACACAATCGCGACGCGGGAACGAGCAGAGCGCCCTGCGTACCATAGCGATGCAGCCTTTCGATTATCTGCGGCGCGAGGCTTTCGGCGACGAGCCGGGCATTCGGAATAAAGCCGTTAAAGCTCCACCAGACTTGATTTAATTGACCGATAACGGCGTTCGCCTGGTATTCCTGCAAGCGCTCAATCGGAATCTGCACGTTGCGGTCCTGCTGCGCGGCGGTCGCGTCGTAACCGCGCGCGGCGTAGCGTAAATCTTCCGCGCCGACCTCAACCGGAATCTCGCGAAAATTCGCGTCGCCGTCTTTGGCGGTCGTGTCGAAAGCGTCCGTGCCGTCGATATACGCGCCCGCCGACGAAATCAAAGCCAGATTCAGCATCGGCAAAGCGCGCCGCATCGGCGTAAACGGCGCGTAGGTGTTTTTGACAAACTCGTAATTCGTCAAATTCTCGTTATTTCGCCAGCGCGAATAGCGACCCGACCATTGATTGATGTTTTCAATCGGCTCGTCTTGCCGGACGGTCGTCTCGCGGGCGGCAATTCCCAATCTGCGTTCGATGTTTTCTCTAATCGTATTAAACATTTGTTTTACCGGATAAAATTATTTCTCGCTCGGTGCGCCATCAGAAAATATACAACTAAAGCGGCAAGCATCGCAAAAGCCAGAACCGCGACCGAATAACCGTGCAAAGCGCCGAACGCGATTCGGAGCGGGTCGTCAGCCGCAATTTCGTCAATCGGGCGATTAATTTGCAGGCGTAAACTATGCAGCCGCGCGCCGATAACGAATTGCCCGAATGCGCAGGCGGCAGTCAAAAATAAAAGTAAGCCCTGCTCGACCCAAAGCTTTACGCGATTAACCTTTTCCGTTCTAAAAATCGAACTCGCCAGCAAAATCAAGCCGGTAATGATGCCGCTGTAATTTAAAATCGCCAGCGTTTTATTAACAATCGCGCCCGCCAGCTCGCGCGAAGGCAAAACGGCAAACGCGCTCTGCGCGACCGCGGCGGTAAAAAAAACGGCTGCGCCGAGCCACAAAGCAACCAGAAAAGTCCGCAAATCCGCAACTAAAGCCATACATTCAAGCCGAAAACTTATTATGAGTTTTTTTATGTGAAAGCGCAAAAAGAGGTCGAAAAGTAAAAAGTAAAAAGTAAAAAGGCAAAATTTAAGACCAGACTTAATCTTGAATCATAAATTCTAAATTTCAAATCCTTATATTTAGCCTTTTGCCTTTTTACTTTTTACTTTTTACTTAAATTTCCCTTGCTTTCACAGTGAAATTTATTGCATAATTTTTGTGACAAACATTGTTGTTTGTTATTTTGCCCTGCCCGACTTTTTAAACCTCAAAGATTCCCGGTTCGTCTTCCAGAGCTTCCCGTTATGAAAAACTTAAAAAACCGTCCTGTTTTATTTTCGATTATTCTGTCCGTCACGACCGTCATCACGGTGACGATTATGATTCGGGCTTTCCGAATTTTGGTTCCGCTCGTATTGCCGGCAAGTGCTTATTTCAACTTCTGGAAAATTCTCGGTTTAATGTGTCTCGGCGCTCTGACCGGATTGCTGGCTGAAAGATACAGCATCAAACAAATGTTTTCCGTCATCGTGCCGTTTCTGATGGTCTGGTTTGTGCTGAGCATTATGACTATAACGTATTGGGACTACAGTCTGATGTTCATTCCGGTTTTCTTCACGCTTTTGACGACGACGCTCGTCACGCACATCAAAAAAATGTGGCTGATTGATTCGGAGCTGACCGAAAAGCTGGTCAGCCTCGCCTCCGCCGGTCATATTCTCGAAGGCAAATCCGCCGAGCTGCGCATCGAAAGCGGCTTGCGACTGCTCGAAACTATTTTTCCGCTTTCCGAAGCGATAGTTTTCCATTTTGACAATCACGGGCAATTAGCGCCGGTCGGACGCGCGCGAAATAATTCGGGCAGTTTTCAGGCTGTCACCGATAACGACTCGCTTATTTCGCGCCAAGCCGCCTGGCGCGAAAGCGTTCAGCTCTGCGAAGAAGCTTTGCAGTGGCAGCAGACGATGATTTTGACGGACAAGAATCAAAACGATTCGGCGCAGGTGGCGATTCCTTTGACTTACAGCGAAACGGTGGTCGGCGTTTTATACGTCAAAGTCCGGCATAATTTCGAACGCGACGACCAGTATTTGCTCGAAGCCTTCTGCGGGCAGCTGGCGCGAAATTTTCAGCGCCGCGAGCTGCGCCAGAAAGATTTGCCGAACAAATCGTGGTGGAATTTTTTCTCGACTCATTCGGCGGAAAACCGGCTCGACATTATCGAACTGATTAACGGCGTGATGAAGGAACAGAGCTACAGCGCGGCTGCCAGCTCGTATCTGAAAGAAGCGCACGCGATTGCCTATCTGGACGGAACGCTCGCTTATCTGAATCGGCAGATGCGTCATATGGCAAAGCTGAACGCCGAGCATATTTACGAATTAGACCTTTTCGGCTTGCTCGAACATTTCCGAACCGACATTTTCAACGAGCCGCAGCTGGCGATTCGGCGCGTTTTGCAAACCGGCGAAACTTATCAGGGCGAGCTGTATTATCCGGAAAAAAACCGCACGCTCGATATGCAGATTTCGCTCGTCAAAGTTCCTTCGGACAATCAATCCATTCACGAAACCAACGTGCCGATGATGCCCGCCTGTTTTCTGATTACGATGCGCGATATTTCCATCGTCAAAGAAAACGAAAAGCTGCGCAGCGATATGACGAGCCTGATGTCGCACGAATTGCGCACGCCGATAACGAGCATTCAGGGATTTGCCGAGCTTTTACTGGCTGACGAGACAATCCACGAAGAAGCCCGCGAATTTTTAACCATTATCGCGGGCGAATCACAGCGCCTTTCCAAGATGCTTTCGACTTTTCTTTCGGTTTCCAACCTCGAACAATCCGACAAACGCGAATTTTTCAAAACGCCGGTCAAGCTCGACACGGTCGTCAGCGAAGTCGTCGGCGATTTACAGGAAACCGCCAAGCGCAAGCGAATTCGGCTGGTCGAGCAATCGAACGCGCACCTGCCGCCGATAGCCGCCGACAAAAGCTTAATCACGCGCGCCGTTTCGCACCTGATTGACAACGCCATCAAATACAGCCCGGAAAGAACTTCGGTGATTATCTCGACGATTCTCGAATCGGAATTTTTGCGGGTCATCGTCGAAGACCGCGGCTACGGCATTCCGAAAACCGAACAGGAAAAAATCTGGCAGAAATTTTATCGCGTCGCCCGCGCCGGACAGGATAAGGAAGAAGAATCGACCGGCTTGGGCTTGTCGCTCGTCAAGGAAATCGTCGAGCAGCACGGCGGCGAAGTTTCCGTCGAATCGGAAGTCGGGCAAGGCTCGAAATTCAGCCTGAAGCTGCCGCGTTTATAAGATTTTTCAGTTTTTTGTTGATGCTTTTTCGTGTCTGTTCGCGGCTAATTCTTCTTTGCTTTTAAAAGCTGAACTGTCGCGAGCCACATAAAACGCGGGTTCAGAATTAAATATCTGCGCCAGAGTCGTTTCGGTTCCTGCGTCAGCCGGTAAAGCCATTCCAGTCCTAATTTTCCGAGCCATTCCGGCGATTCTTTGACGTTTCCGGCGTAAAAATCGAATGACGCGCCGACGCCGAGCATTACGGCTTTGACTTTATCTTTGTGCGCCGCCATCCAGTTTTCCTGTTTCGGACAGCCCAAGCCCATAAACAAAATGTCGGGCTGCGCGCGATTGATTTCCGCCGTCACCGCTGCGTCTTCTTCATCGTTCAAAATTCGAAACGGCGGCGAAAAAGCGTAAGCGATTTGTAAACGGGGAAACTCCTTTTTCGCGCGTTCTTTAATGGCGTCGATGACTTCCTGTTTTCCGCCGTAGAAACCGACGCTCAGATTATTTGTCGCGGCGTATTCGCACAGGAGAATCATCAAATCGTTTGCCCGGACGCGCGCCGCATCTTTTCTGCCCTGCATTTTCTGCATCCAGACGAGCGGCATCCCGTCGGTGATTATTAAATCCGCGCCGTTGACTTTCGCGCCGTATTCGGGATTGTCGTGAGCTTCCATCACCATATGCACGGTGGAAAAACAGACGTATCCGCCCGCGCCGTTTTCGACCAGCTCCGCGACTTTTTCAATCGCCGATTCGTGATTGCAGACGTTCGGCAATAAACTGACGACGCGCACGCGCGCTTGATTTTTCGGAAAATCCAAATCTTTCATTCAAACTAATTTCGCGGATAAAATTTCCGCGTAAATATTTTCCAATCGTTGGATGTAATCGTTCAAATCGAATTTCGCTTTAATCGTTTCCCGCGCGTTTTTACGTAAGCTTTCCAAATCAATTTTACCGGAAAGCAAAAGTCCGAGTTTTTCCGTTAATTGATTAACGCGGCGCGGCGCGACCAGAAAACCATTCGCGCCGTCCGCGACAACCGCGCCGATTGAAGCCATTTCCGAAACAATCACGACGCAGCCCGCCGCCATCGCTTCGAGCATCGCCACCGGCAAGCCTTCGCCGTAGCGCGAAGGCAGCAGAAAAACGTCCGCTGCCGCCAGTGCCTTCCATTTTTCCGCGCCGGAAACAACGCCGCCGTAATAAAACTTTTCGCCTAAAAGCTTTGTCATTTCCGCAACGAAAAATTCTTTCAGCTCGCCCGCGCCGAAAGCTTTGAAGCGAAATTCAAAGCCTTCGTTTTTCAAACGGCGACAGGCTTCGACGATTTCATTCAAGCCTTTCGATTCGTGCAGCCGTCCGAGAAAAATCAAAATCTTCTCCTCGTTTTTTCGTTCCGCGGCAATCGCTTCGTCAACCGCGACGGCGTTTTCCAGAACGCGGACTTTCAGATTTCGCCAGCGATTTTCGATAATCTCTTTTTCAAGCTCGCTCAAAACGACTACTATATCAGCCGCACGCAGCATTTTTTCGGCGATTTTTTTCAGCCAGCCGCTTTGAAATTCCTGCGCCAGATAACGCCCGCCGTGAACGTGCATCAAAATCGGAATTCCTGAGAGACGCGCCGCGCGCGCATAAACGACGTCGCGGACGATGGCGAGCGGATTAAAATTCGTGTTGAAATGCACGATGTCGACGCCGCGCGCCGCGCGCCGGAAACGCGGCACGGAAACGATTTGTTTCCAAATCCATTTAACATCGGCTCGCTCGCCGTCGCGTCTGCCCGATTCAAAATGCCGGTATTCAAAAGTGCCGCGCTCGATAATCTGGCGCGCGACCGTCGAAATTCCGCTCACGTTTTGTTTTTCGTCCAGGCTCGGCGCGGTTATCAGAACTTTTACAGGCTTTTTTACGGTCATTTCAAACCCAAAAGGATAACCCAGCCGGTTCGCAGAAACAATCTCGCGGTTGCAAGTAAAGGTTTAATGGCTTAAAAAAGATTGAGGAGTTTGCAAAGTATTTTTATCTTTGCGCCTTTGCGTTAAAAGTTTTCTTAAAAATGAAAGCCGAAGCCGTCGTCAAAAATAAAATCAAAATCGTCAAAGCCGAAAACCGCGTTCCGCGCTGGGTTTTGCCGTCGGTGAAAACCGCGATTTTTCTGGCGGACGGCTTTCTGGCTTTCGCCTGTTTCGCGTTGGCTTTCGTCTGGCGCGAGGGCGGCGCGGTTTTTTCGCAGACGGCTTGGGCTTGGTCGAAAGAATTTGTGCCGTACGCCGGAGTCGTCTTTTTCGCCGTTCCCGTGCGGCTGGCAATGCTTTCTTATCAAAGAGTTTACCGTTTGCAGGGCGCGTTTTCCTACATCGCCGAGTTTATCAAAATTTTCAAAGCCGTCGCCGTCGGCTCGCTTTTGATAATCGCTTTCACGTTTCTGTTTCGCGGCGGTTTCGCGTTTCGCGATTTTTCATATTCGCGCGCGGTTTTTCTGCTCGATTTTGTGCTGGCGCTCGTTGTTTTCACGGCGTTTCATTTGTCTCTGCGCTATGTGCAGACGATTTTCAGGGCGCGCGACATCAACCTGATTCCGACTTTGATTGTCGGCACCAACGCGGAAGCCGAGCAGACGATTCGCGAACTGAAAGAGCGCCCCGATTTGGGTTACAGAGTAATAGGAATTATTGCCACCGAGCGCACGGAGAAAGACCGGGAGATTAAAGAAAATTTCTCTGTTTCCGCTGTGCGCTCGGCGGCTAAAAATCTTATCAATGTTCCGGTTGTCGGAGATTTGAGCGATTTGTCGGATTTGATTCGCGACCTTGAAATTCAGGAAGTTATTATTACCGACGACAAAATTCCGAGCGAGAAATTTTTTGAAGCGATGATGCAGGTCGGGCGCAAACAAAAAGTCGAGTTTCGTTTCGCGCCTAATCTTTTCAACGTTTTGCCGCAGAAAACGAGCGTCGAGCAAATCGGCGTTTTGCCGATGGTGCGGCTTTTTCGCGAGCCTCTGTCGGATGCGGAAAGATTGTTAAAAAGAATTTCGGACATCGTAATTTCTTTGCTGGCAATTATTTTCAGCGCGCCGGTCTGGATTGTGATTTCCGTTCTCGTCAAGCTCGATTCGCGCGGCTCGGTTTTGTTCCGGCAGGAGCGCGTCGGGATGGACGGGCGGATTTTTCTCTGCTACAAATTTCGCACGATGCAGGCGGGCGCGGACGAAAATCTGCACCGCGAAGCGTATCGCAAAAACATCGAAGGCGCGACGGAAGAAGCCAATGCGGGCGACGACGAAAAACCCGTTTTCGGCAAAGTAAAAAACGACCCGCGCGTGACGAAAATCGGGAAATTTCTGCGGCGCACCAGCCTCGATGAGCTGCCGCAGTTTTTAAACGTCCTGCGCGGCGAGATGAGCGTCGTCGGCGCGCGTCCGCCGATTCCGTATGAAGTCGCCGAATATGATTTAAAACATCGACGGCGGCTGGATATGAAGCCCGGAATCACGGGTTTGTGGCAGGTTTCGGGCAGAAATCGCCTGACGTTTGAAGAGATGGTAAAAATTGATTTGTATTACATCGAAAACTGGTCGCTGTGGCTGGATTTAAAGATAATTCTGCTGACGCTTCCGGCAATTCTGCGCGGCGACGGCGCGAGATAACTGAGAACTGAGAACTATTTTATTTTTAGTTCTCAATTCTCAGTTCTCAACTAAAATTATGAATGTTCAGGAATACAACAGCGCGGCTTGGGACAGGCAAGTCGAAAAGGGAAACGATTGGAGCATTCCGGTCGGCACGGAAACGATTGACGCGGCGCGGCGCGGAAATTGGAGCATTATTCTGACGCCCGTGAAACCAGTTCCGCGCGAATGGTTCGGCGACGTAAAAGGCAGAGACGTTTTATGCCTGGCTTCGGGCGGCGGTCAGCAAGCGCCGATTCTGGCGGCGGCGGGCGCAAATGTCACGGTTTTTGACAATTCGGCGAAACAGCTCGAACAGGACAGATTTGTCGCCGAAAGAGACAATCTGAATTTGCGAATCGAAAAAGGCGACACGGCTGATTTGTCGCGTTTTGCCGAGAGCAGCTTCGACCTTATTTTTCATCCGTGCTCGAATAGTTTTATGCCGAAGCTCGAACCGATTTGGCGCGAATGTTTCCGCGTTTTGCGGCGCGGCGGCGCGCTGCTGGTCGGGTTTAGCAAGCCGGAGGTTTTTATTTTCGACGCCAAAGCCGAAGACGAGGAAGGCGTTTTGCGCGTCCGTCATTCGCTGCCGTATTCGGATTTGGAATCAATCGGTGAGGACGAGCGCAGAGAGATTTTGCAAAGCGGGCAGCCGCTGGAATTCAGCCACACGCTCGAAGAACAAATCGGCGGGCAAATCGCCGCGGGTTTTGTCATTACGGGTTTTTACGAAGACTACTGGCACGACGAAGCGAGGATAATTAATAGATATATGCCCGCATTTGTCGGGATGAAATCAATCAAGCCGCTTTCCTAAAGAGTTTTGCGTTCTGAGTTTCAAGTGAATCGTTAATCAACCGATTCAAAATTCAAAATTCAAAACTCATAATTTACTAACCGTGATGCCGAATATCGCCGAAAACATCAAAATCGCCGCGCGGATTTTACAGGAAAACGGTATTGTTGAAGCGCGCCGCGAAGCTGGTTCCCTTTTGGCTTTCGCTTTGCGGAAAGATAAAACTTTTCTCATCGCGCATCCGGAATACGAGCTTTCACGCGAAGAAGAAACACGCTTTCGCGAATTTTTGCAGCGCCGCGCCGCCCGCGAGCCTTTTCAACATATCACGGGCAGACAGGAATTTTACGGTCTGGATTTTGTCGTCACGAAAGACGTTTTGATTCCGCGAACGGAAACGGAATTGATTGTCGAAAACGCGATTGAAATTTTGCGCGATAAAGAAAATTCGGCGTTTTGCGAAATCGGCGTCGGCTCGGGCTGCATTTCGGTTTCGATTCTGCACGAAATAAAAACGGCGACGGCAAGCGGCTTCGACGTTTCGGAAAAAGCGATTGAAATTGCGAAGCTGAACGCGGAAAATAACGGAGTTTTAAATCGTCTGAGCTTGAAAATGTCCAATATTTTCAGCGCTTTGCGAAATGAAAAATTCGATTTAATCGTTTCCAATCCGCCTTATATTCCGCGCGAGGATATTCAAACGTTGCAGCCGGAAGTCAGAAATTTCGACCCGCTGACGGCTTTGACCGACGGCGGAGACGGGCTTTCAATCATCGAAAAAATCATTTGCGAGTCGCCGAAGTTTTTAAAATCCGATGGATTTTTGCTGCTGGAAATCGGATTTAAACAGGCGCGCGAAGTTCGGGAAATGTTTCGGGCGGAAACGTGGCAAAGCGTGGAAATTTTGCCCGATTTGCAGGGCATTCCGCGAATGGTCAAAGCGCGCATTTGAAAGGATAAAGAAAGAAGAAAGAGGAAAGTCTCTCCTTAACCTTTCGCCTTTCGCCCTGCGCCTTTATCCTTTTATTAATATATTGCTCATAATAAAGAATTTCTGTTATATTCAATGTATCCATTTTTTACAAATTTTTAGCAGTTGAATGATTACAACTATTTGAGAGGAATTTAAGATTATGACAAACGAAAGAGAAGAAGAAACCAGCGCCACTACAAAATTGACTTATTTGCTTATCGGCGGCGGAATCGGCGCGATTGTCGCCCTGCTTTTCGCTCCGAAATCCGGTCAGGAATTGCGCGGCGACATCGCCGACGTGACGCGCAAAGGCGTGGAAAAAGGCAAGGAAGCCGCGACGCAGATACAGGAGCGCGCCGGTGAATATTACGAGGTGACGCGCGATAAAGCCGGCGAGCTTTATTCGGCGGCGCAGGAAAAAGCGGGCGAATTGACCGAAAGAGCGAAAGGCGCGGTCTCGCAGACCGCCAACCCGTTTTCCGCCGCGCTCGAAGCGGGAAAACAGGCGTACAGCGACGAAAAACGCCGCACCGATACCGCGGCGGTTCCCGAACGCCCGACTTATCCGGTCGAGAGCAAAGGTTTGAACGCGCCGAAAAAAGACGAAGAAACGGAAGGTTAGCCGAAATCTGACCGCCGCCAATAATTAATTATGAACGCAAGCGAACCACAGTTTTGGATGATGATTGCGTCAATCGTGATTGCGATTTGCTTTATCGTGATGGCGATTGCGCTGATTGCGATTGCCCTGATTGTCAGGCGAGTCGTCGGCACGGTCAGCCGCGTCGAAGAAAAGCTCGACCCGATACTCGATAAAATCGACCCGTTGATGGCGAAAGTCAACGCCATCGGCGAACAGGGTCGCCAGATTTCCGTGCAGTTTACGGAAGTCTCGAATCATCTTTCGACCGCTTCGAAAAACTTTTCCGAATCGACCGCGCTGATAAAACAGGAAGTCGCCGAACTGAAGCTTCTGGTCGGGCAGACGGCAATCGTGGCAAAAGATAAAGTCGAGCTGGTCAGCAAAACGATTGACCGGACACAGATGCAGGTCGCTTCGACGACGGATTTTATCCAGCATAAAGTGGTCGAACCGGCGCGCGAGATTGCCGCCATTATGGCTGGTTTTCGCAAAGGTCTGGAAGTTTTGCTCGCGCCCGCGCCGAAACAGATTGACCGCGTTTATATGGACGACGAGATGTTTATCGGTTAACGGATTTTACAATTTCAAAACGGAAACGGACGAAGTCGATTCGTCCGTTTTTTATTTTTAGGCTAGAATTTTCCCGGCAAAGGACAAAGGACGAATGACAAATAACGAAAAATACATTCTCGCTCTCGACCAGGGCACGACGAGCAGCCGCGCCATTGTTTTCGATAAACAGAGCCGCATCGTTTCGCTTTCGCAGAAGGAATACACGCAGATTTTTCCGCGCAGCGGCTGGGTCGAGCACAATCCGCAGGAGATTTGGGAAACGCAGTCGCAAACCGCGATTGAGGCGCTCGAAAAAGCGAATTTAACCGCCGCGGATATTGCGGCAATCGGAATTACGAACCAGCGCGAGACGACCGTCTGCTGGAATCGAAAAACCGGCGAGCCGGTTTACAACGCGATTGTCTGGCAAGACCGCCGCACTTCGGCTTTCTGCGACGTGATTCGTGCCGAATACGGAGATTTGATTCGCCGCAAAACAGGGCTTGAGACGGACGCTTATTTCAGCGCGAGCAAACTGAACTGGATTTTGGAAACGGTCGAAAACGCGCGGAATTTAGCCGAAAAAGGCGAGCTTTGTTTCGGCACGATTGATTCGTGGCTGCTTTGGAAGCTGACCGGCGGCGAGCTTCACCTGACGGACGTTTCCAACGCTTCGCGGACGATGCTTTTCGACATTCACGATTTAAATTGGGACGACCGGCTTCTGGAAATCTTCAACGTTCCGCGTACGGTTTTGCCGCGAGTTACCTCTTCGAGCGAAATCTACGGCGAAGTGAAAACGCCGAATGAATTAAGCGGAATCAGAATCGCCGGCAACGCGGGCGACCAGCAAGCCGCGCTTTTCGGGCAAGCGTGTCTGGAAGCCGGAATGTCGAAAAACACATACGGCACGGGCTGTTTTATGCTGCAAAATACCGGCGTGAGCGCGGTCGAATCGAAAAATCGTCTGCTCACGACCATCGGCTGGCAGATTGGCGGCATAACGGAATACGCGCTCGAAGGCAGCGTTTTTATCGGCGGCGCGGTGATTCAATGGCTCAGAGACTCTCTGGGAATTATCGAAAAATCCGCTGATGTGGAAGCGCTGGCAAATTCGGTCGCGGACAACGGCGGCGTTTATTTCGTTCCCGCGTTTGCCGGTCTCGGAACGCCGCATTGGAATCAAACCGCGTGCGGCACGATAATCGGTTTAACGCGCGGCACGGGCAAAGCGCACATCGCCAGAGCCGCGCTCGAATCAATCGCCTATCAAACGGCGGATTTGCTGGATGCGATGCGCGCCGATTCAGGAATCGAGCTAAAGGAACTGCGCGTTGACGGCGGCGCGACTTCAAATGAAACTCTGCTGCAATTTCAAGCCGATATTTTGCAGATTCCCGTTGTCCGTTCGCGCATTACGGAAACGACGGCGCTCGGCGCGGGTTATCTGGCGGGCTTAGCCGTCGGATTCTGGCAATCGAAAGACGAAATTTCTCAGGCGCGGCAGGTCGATAAAGTTTTCGAGCCGCAGATGCCCGCCGAAAAAGCGAAAGAACTGCGGGCGAGATGGGCAAAAGCGGTCGAGCGAGCGAAAGATTGGGAAAAATAATTTTCATCACAAAGACACAAGCAGCACAAAGAAAGAAAATTGAAACCACAGATGAACACTAGATAAACATAGATTCAAACAGGATTTACAGGATGGACAGGATAAAAAAGAAACGTCAACGTTTTTAGTTTTAAGGGAGTGACTAAATAAGTGTTGGCAGATTTTCTGCCAGATAAGCAGGATACTTAGGAAGTCGTCTTTTTCTGAGTTGCCGCTGATTGTAAAAATAAACAAATAACTCAACCGCCCTGGCTAAAGCTTTGTAACAACGG
>DASVRT010000067.1:0-1530 GCA_036388475.1 Pyrinomonadaceae bacterium
AGAACCGATTCACGTTAATTTACTAAAACTCGATTTAACGAAAGTCCGGCTCGATGTCGCGCACGCGATGGACGCGGCAATCGGCTTGGAAAAAACTTCTTCGATTGCCGCCAGATACGGCGCGCTGGCGGCGATAAACGCCGGATTTTTCCGGCTTGACAACAGCATTTTCAGAGGTGACGCGACAGGCGTTTTGGTGATTGACGGAAAACTTTTTAGTGAAAGCTACGAAAGCAGAACGGCTCTGGCGATAAGCAATCAGGCGGCGCGGACGGAAATCGCTTTTGAAAAATTAAAATCGGAAATTCCACTGGAATTCAACAAAGGCTACATCTATCCAATCGGAATAAATCGCCAGCGAACCGATGATGATTTTGTCATCTACACGCCCGAATTTCACCGCACCACGCTGACCAGCGAAAACGGGACGGAAATTGTGGTTCGCCGAAATAAAGTTATTGGCGTCTCTGAAGGAAAGGGAAGCAGCCTGATTCCGGCGGAAGGTTTTGTCCTTTCGCTAAGCGGCAGTTATCTGAAAAATATCAAAAAACTCCCAAAAATCGGCGCAAAAATAAAATATTCCGGCGCGGTACTCATAGTTCCTGCCAGTCAAAGACTGAACACCGCGTTTAACGAAGATATTGTTGGCGGCGTTCCGCAATTAATCAAAAACGGTAAAATAGAAATCACTTGGCAGGAAGAAAAATCTTCGAAAGCCTTTGTCGAAACGCGCCACCCGCGCACGGCGGTCGCGAAATTAAAAGACGGAAAATTTTTGATGGTCACGGTTGACGGTCGGCAGGCGGGCTACAGCGTCGGGATGAATCTGAACGAATTAGCCGCGTTTTTACTGGAACTCGGCGCCGCCGAAGCGATGAACCTGGACGGCGGCGGCTCGACGACGATGTTTCTGGACGGGAAAGTTGTGAACAAGCCTTCGGACAAAGAAGGCGAAAGAAGCGTGAGCGACGCGATTCTGGTTTTCCCGCGAAAGAGAAATTAACGGGAAACGGAAAACGCGGGTTTTAAATTTTCCGTTTCCCGTTTCTTAAATAATCTTCACCAGAACTTTTCTCTCCCGCGCGCCGTCGAATTCGCACAGATAAATGCCCTGCCAGCGACCGAGCAGAAGTTTTCCGTTTTCAAACGGAACGGTGACGCTTGCGCCGACGAGCGACGATTTGATATGCGCGTCGGAATTATGCTCAAAATGACGAAAATCGGCGTAATACTGCGGAATTTCTTTGCTCAGCCAGTAGAGCATATCGTGTTTTACGTCCGGGTCGGCGTTCTCGTTTATCGTCAAGCCGCAGGTCGTGTGCTGCGTGAAAAGAATGCAGACGCCTTCGCCGCCTGCGGGCAGAAGATTTTCGACTTCGCGCGTGATTTCAATCATTTCCTCGCGCTGTTTCGATTGAACTTTCAGAGTTTGCATAAAAGAAATTTCACCACAACGGCACAAAGAACACAAAGAAAATTAGCCGCCGGTTTGCGCGGACGACGCGGATTTTATTTTTCTTATCCGCGTCG
>DASVRT010000068.1:0-49322 GCA_036388475.1 Pyrinomonadaceae bacterium
CAAAGCTACGACAATAATCCATACGGTCATACTTCGTATGTCATAGATAAAAATCTCTATCCCGAAGACCATCCTTACAACTGGCAGGTAATCGGCTCGCTTGATGATTTGCAGAATGCGACGCTCCCCGACGTTAAGGAGTTTTTCCGGCGCTGGTATGTTCCGAACAACGTAACGCTCGTGGTCGCAGGCGATTTCGATGCGACACAGGCTAAGAAATGGGTTGAAAAATATTTCAGCGAAATAAAAAGAGGTGAAGATGTCAAACCGCTCCCGAAAAGACCGGGAATGGTTAAAGAAACGGTCAAGCTCTATCACGAAGATAATTTTGCCAGATTGCCCGACCTGAATATGGCGTGGGTAACTGTCGAGCAATATCATCCCGATTCTTACCCGCTCACGGTTTTAGCACAATATTTGTCGCGAGGTAAAAAAGCGCCTTTTTACCAGGTTCTGGTCGAAGACAAAAAACTCACTTCCAATGTCGGCATCTTCAATCGTGAATCGGAATTGGCGGGACAAATGCATTTATCCGTGCGCGCCTTTGCCGATAAAGACCTCGACGAAATCGCAAAGGCGATTGACGAGGCTTTCGCCAAATTTGAAAAAGAAGGCATTTCGGAAAAAGATTTGAACCGCATCAAAGCCGGGCAGGAAACGCAGTTTTATAATTCTCTTTCGAGCGTTCTCGGCAAAGGATTTCAGCTCGCGCAATACAATATTTTCGCCGGCGACCCGGGCTTTATCGAAAAGGATATTAAAAATATTCTCGCCGTCACGCCTGCCGACGTCGTGCGCGTTTATCAAAAATACGTCAAAAATAAAAATTATGTCGCGACCAGTTTCGTGCCGAAAGGCAAAACGGCGCTGGCGCTGGAAAATTCGAAGAAAGCCGAAGTCGTCGAAGAAAAAATAGTCGCGGGCGCGGAAGAAAACGTTGACCCGAGTATAACGACGACTTACGAAAAAACGCCTTCGAGTTTTGACAGAAGCAAAGAGCCGCCTTACGGCGACGCGCCGGAAGTCAAAGTTCCGGCAATCTGGGAACAGAAGCTTTCCGACGGCTTGCGGGTTTACGGGATTGAAAACGCGGAAGTTCCGCTCGTGCAGTTCGGTATCGTCATCGACGGCGGACAGCTTTTGGAAAATATCAATAAAGTCGGCGTTTCGAATTTTACGGCGCGGATGATGACTCAAGGGACGCTGCGGAAAACTCCGCAGGAGCTGGAAGAAGCGATTCAGCAGCTCGGCGCGACGATTAACGTCTTTGCCGGAACCGAAGATATACGAATTTCGGTTAACACGTTGGCGAGAAACTACGAGCCGACGCTGGCGCTGGTCGAAGAAATTTTATTGGAGCCGCGCTGGGACGCGAAGGAATTCGATTTGGTCAAGCAAAGCACGATTAGCCAAATCCGCCAGCAGGAAGCCAACCCGAATGCGATTGCCCAAAATAATTTCAACCTGTTGATTTACGGAAAAGACAACATTCGTTCGCGCAATATTTTAGGCACCATCGAATCGGTCAATTCCATTACGCTCGACGATTTAAAGGCTTTTTATAGTAAAAACATCTCGCCTTCGGTCGCGCGTATGCACATCGTCGGGGCTTTGGATAAAGCGTCGATTACGCGTTCGCTAAACGGAATCAATAAAAAATGGAAAAGCAAAAAAGTCGAGATTCCCGAGTATAAAACGCCGCCGCCGTCTGCAAAATCGCAAATCTATTTCTACGACGTGCCGGACGCAAAACAGTCAGTCATACGATTCGGCTATCCGGCGTTAGCCCAGACCGATAAAGACTTTTATCCGGCGACGATTATGAATTACATCCTCGGCGGCGGCGGATTTGCGTCACGGCTGACGCAGCAGCTTCGCGAAGGGAAAGGCTATACATACGGCATCAATTCCAGCTTCAGCGGCACAAAAAGCCCGGGCGCATTCAGCATTGCCAGCGGCGTCAGAAGCAACGTGACTTTGGAATCGGCTCAATTAATCAAAAGCATTTTGCAGGATTATCCGAAAAATTACTCGGAAAACGATTTGGAAACCACGAAAAGCTTTCTGATAAAAAGCAACGCGCGCGCCTTTGAAACCGCCTCGGCAAAGCTGAATATGCTGGAAAATATCAGTAAATACGGCTGGAAATACGATTACGTAAAAGACC
Source organism: Pyrinomonadaceae bacterium (assembly GCA_036388475.1). GTDB lineage: Bacteria > Acidobacteriota > Blastocatellia > Pyrinomonadales > Pyrinomonadaceae > JALZHR01. The sequence continues at coordinate 2,168 of DASVRT010000068.1, forward strand.
GCGAGCAAATCGTCAAAAGTATGACCGTGCAGCAAATAAAAGATTTGTCGCAAAAATATCTGAACGCCGATAAAATGATTTGGCTCGTCGTCGGCGATGCCAAAACCCAATTGCCGCGTCTGAAAGAACTCGGATTCGGCGAGCCGATACTGATTCAGAAGCAGAATATTGAAAGGTAAAGTCGTCCGGCATAATATCGTAATTTAATGACAGCCAAAAAAACAAAAGCATTAGCAAAAACTGAAAAGAAAATTTTAATCACCGGCGGAACCGGATTTTTAGGAACGCACATTGTCCGCCGGTTTTTGGAAAAAGGCGAGAAAAATCTGCGCGTGATGGCTTCGTCCGTTCCCGAGTGGATGAAAGATGCGGGCGTCGAAGCCGCCGAAGGCTCGGTGACAAACAGGGAAGATGTCGGCGCGGCGGCGAGAAATGTGTCGGTGATTTATCATCTTGCCGGAAAGGTTTCGCGCGATAATGAAGATGCCGCCGCGATGAACAAAATTCACGTTCAGGGAACGCGGATTTTATGCGAAGCGGCGAAAGAAGCGGGCGTGAAGACTTTCGTTTTGGCTTCTTCGAGCGGGACGATTGCCGTTTCGGAAACCGAAGAAGTTTTAGACGAAACTTATCCGCCGCCGGTTGAAATCATCTCGCGCTGGGCTTATTACGCTTCGAAATATTATCAGGAACGCACGGCGCTCGAAAATTTCGACGGCAAAGGCTTAAAGCTCGTTATCCTGAATCCGTCGCTGCTGCTGGGCACCGGGGACGAAAGATTAAGCTCGACCAAGCCGGTGCTGGACTTTCTCGCCCGCAAGATTCCGTATACGCCGAGCGGCGGGCTTTCCTTTGTCGATGCGCGCGATGCGGCGGCGGTTTTCCTTCAGGCGCTCGAAAAGGGAAGTCACCGGGAAAAATATCTGCTCGGCGCGGCGAATATGAGCTTTAAGGAATTTTTCGGGCGGCTCGAAAGGCTTTCCGGCGTTTCCGCGCCGATGCTGCGCGTGCCGAAAAAACTGGCGATGACCGGCGCTAGTTTCATTGATTCGGTTTTCAAAAACTGGAACAAAATCTCGCCCGTCCAGCCGAAAGAAGTCGAACAAGCCGAATATTTCTGGTATTTCGATTCTACGAAAGCCGAAGAAGAATTGAATTTCAAACCGCGCGACCCGCAGGAAACATTGCAGGATACGATTTCCTATCTACGCGAAAATTTTCTGGGCGAAGGCGTTTTTAAATAAGATTTTTACCATCAAGACACAAAGAACACTAAGCTTTAGGTTTTCACCTTTCTTAGTGTTCTTTGTGTTCGGCAGAGGAAACGTGTAAACGGCTTCGATGGATTCCGGAAAAGGATTTTGAAAAGTCTGCGTGACGGTCACGCGCGAAAGAAAACCGCTGATTTCGGCTTTGACGAAAGTATTTTTCAGCGGGCAAACCCCGGCGTCCTTGCTGTCTTGCCGATTACGTGCAAAGAACCTTCGGCGGTTTTTTCATCCTGCGAAAAAGCGAAAACGGCGAACAGAGCGAGAAAAGACACACCGAGAGTGCGCGAACAAAAAGGGAGTTTTGACGCATAAACGCTCCGATTTACCTGTTGAATTGATTTGGAAAACTGCTTACTGAAACAAAGAATGCGGCAAGGCGAAGATTTAGTTGCTTTCCGGCGGGAAATAATTAGTAGGCGGAAAGCCGAAGGCAGTCGGCAGAAGGCGGTAAGCCGATGGCTTTTGAGATTTGATGCAACCTGTTTTAGTCATTGCCTTTCCGTTTTTCACGATTTCCGCTCGTCTTTGTCGATTTTCACTTGTTTTAGACGATTTTCATCCGTTTTAGATGATTGCACATCCGTTTTTGTCGATTATCACTCGTTTTAGCTAATTGTTCACTCGTTTTAACTAATTGTTCATCCGTTTTAGGCGATTGTTAGCCCGTTTTAGGTCATTGTCACCTCGTTTTAGGTCGTTGTCACCTCGTTTTAGGTCATTATAAGTTCGTTTTAGGCGATTGTGCAGTCGTTTTAGGCAATTGTTCACTCGTTTTAGGTGATTGCACATTCGTTTTAGACGATTATTCATCTGTTAGAGGCGATTATTCATCTGTTAAAGGTGGTTGTTCATCTGTTAGAGACGATTATCACTTGTTAGAGGCGATTATCACTCGAATTCATTACTGCTTTCCGCTTTCTGCCGACTGCCATCTTTTTGCTATTGATACGAAGCCAAAAATTTCGGCGTGACGCGCGCTTTGGTCATTTGCTCGAAAGCGTAGGCGATTTTTATCAGCGCCGGCTCGGAAAACGCGCGCCCGAAAAATGAAATTCCGGCGGGAAGTCCCTGCACGTAACCGGCGGGAACGGTCACAATCGGATAACCGGCGACTGCCGCCATCGAGCCGCTTTCAAACACGCCGCAATCGCCGTTGACCAAATCAATCATCCACGCCGCGCCGCCCGAAGGCGCGACGACCGCATCGAGCTTGTTTTGCGCGATGACTGCGTCCAAGCCCTGCGCCTGCGTCAAAAGTTTCGATTTCTGCAAAGCCAGACGATATTCGCGCGTGTTTAAATCGCCTTTCTTTTCCGCCATTAAAAAGATTTCCTGACCGAAATACGGCATCTCGCGCTCGCGGTTGTCCTCGTTAAATTTGATTAAATCAGCGAGCGTTTTATACGGCGAATTTCTCTCAGCCAGATATTTATTCAAATCCGCTTTGAACTCGTAAAGCAAAACCTCGAACTCGGCGTCGCCGAATTTATTCAAATTCGGAAACTGCACGTCAATCAAGGTTGCGCCGCCGTCTTTCAACCTTTGCAGATGCGGCTCGATAACGGCGTCGATTTTCGCGCTGCGTCCGAAAAATTGCCGCCCGACGCCGATTCGCATTCCGCGCAAACCGTCTTTTTGTAAAAACTGCGTGTAATCTTTCGCGCCTTTATTCGCCTGCGAAGTTATCGCATCGCTCGCGTCGAAGCCGACCATCGCGCTCAGCAGAATCGCGCCGTCCGTGACGGTGCGCGTCATCGGTCCCGCCGTGTCCTGCGAATGAGCAATCGGAATCACGCCCGAACGCGAAACCAGCCCGAGCGTCGGTTTGATGCCGACGATGCCGCACGTCGCCGCCGGACAGATAACCGAGCCGTCGGTTTCCGTGCCGACCGCGAGCGCCGCCAGATTTGCCGCGATTGCCACGCCCGAACCCGAGCTTGAACCGCACGCGTTTCTGTCCAGAATATAAGGATTTCGGGTTTGCCCGCCGCGCGCCGACCAGCCGCTCGAAGATTTGGTCGAGCGAAAATTCGCCCATTCGCTCAGATTTGTTTTGCCGATAATGACCGCGCCGGCTTGGCGCAATCGCTGAACCAGAAAAGCGTCGGCGCGCGGCGTCGGCGCGTTTAAAAGCGCGAGGCTGCCGGCGGTCGTTTTCATTTTGTCCGCCGTGTCGATATTGTCTTTCAGCAGAACGGGAATGCCGTGCAGCAGCGAGCGCACTCGCCCGTTTTTGCGCTCGCGGTCCATTTCTTCGGCGATGCGCTCGGCGTCCGGGTTGATTTCGATAACGGAATTCAGGCGTTTATCGACCGCGCGGATTCTTTCCAGATATTTTTCGGTAATTTTTTCCGCGCTCCATCTGCCGGATTTCATCGCGTTCTGCAACTCCGTCACGGTCGTTTCCGAAAGCTCGAAATCGTCCGCCTGAATTGCCTTATCTTCAGCCGAAACTTTTTTCATATTGCCAGGCATCAAAGCCGCGCCGGTTGCGATGGCGGCGGTTTCCAAAAATTCACGTCGTTTCATTATTTAGGTCCTCTGAATCTTCCGCTTCACGAATCGCCAGCAGGTCGTAAAACTCCTTTTCCTCTTCGGGACTCTTATCTTCGATGACCGCAGCTTCAAAGGCTTGCAGGACTTTCGGCGGATGATTTTTTTTGATAAATATAAACTGTTTTACGGTTCTTTCCAGATATTTGATTCTTATTCGCTCAAACTCTTCTTCCAAATCTCTTTGCTCGGCTTGAAAGCGTTCGTATTCTTCCGCCAATTTTTGTTCAAGGATTTCGACCGAATCATTTAGCTGGCGGAAAGCGGGCATCGCTTTGGCGCGAATATCCGGCGGCAATGTCGGCATAATTCGCGCATACTCGTCGCGCTCGCTTATCAAATACGTTAAACCTTCGAGCTGCCGTTTATACTCGTCCGGCATTTCATATTCTTTCTTTTTCATATCGGTTCCTTAACCAATTAAAAATAAAAAACAGAAAGCTTAAAATCAGCGCAAAATATTATACCTTTTTCGTTATTTTCCAATCTTTTTCAAGCTGCCGTCGCCGCTAATCCGGCGCGAATTTATTTTTGCCGCCTGCTCGGCTCCGGCAAAAGCGCGCAGAAAATTTTCGCCCAGAACTTTGCGCACGTCCTGCTCGCCGTAGCCGCGCCGGAGCATTTCATAAGTGACTAAAACCAAATCTTCCATCCCGTTCATCGGCGCGGGCAGGAAAGGAACGCCGTCGTAATCCGAGCCGATGCCGACGTAATCAATGCCCGCGACGTTTTTTATGTGGTCGATATGGTCCACGATTCTGGTGTAACTCGCCACGTAAATCGGGTTTTCAGCCATCAATTTGCGCTCGGCTTCGTTAAAGGCTTGCGAATCGTTTTTGTATTGCTCGCGCAGCGCGTCGATTTGCGGTTTCAGGCGCGCCGCGCGGTCGTTTTCTTCCTTGTTCGTTCTTTCGTCCAGAAACGAGGGATAAAAATTTATCATCACCACGCCGCCGTTCTGCGCGATGCGTTTTAAAACGTCGTCCGGCACGTTGCGCGTGTGATTGGAAACGCCGCGCGCCGACGAATGCGAAGCGATAATCGGCGCGCTGGTCGCATCTAAAACATCGTTCATCACTTTGTCGGAAACGTGCGAAATATCGACGAGCATTCCGAGCCGGTTCATCTCGCGCACGACTTCTTTGCCGAAATCCGACAAGCCGTTGTTTTTCACCTCGCCGCGATGCGCGTCTGCCCAATCGTGCGAGACGTTATGCGTCAAGGTCATATAACGAATGCCGAGTCGATAAAAATTCCGCAGTGCGTACAGCGAATTTTCAATCGCGTAGCCGCCCTCGATGCCCATCAGGACGCAGACTTTATTTTGCTTTTTCGCCTGCCGAATTTGCGCCGCCGTATTGCACGCCGTCAATTGAGCGGGATGTTTTTCGACTTCTCTATTGGTCGCGTCAATCAAATCCATCGCCCGCCGCATCGCGCCGCCCGTCCGAAGCGTGCTGCCCGAAACGTAAATCGAGAAAAACTCGCCCGTGATGCCGCTCGCTTTAAAACGCGCCAGATCGGTGTGAAACGGGTCGCCGTCGCGATGAAATCTGCCGACGGAATTAATCGCTAAATCGAAATCGTCGTCAACCATCGGGCTTGGAATGTCGTTGTGACCGTCGATGATAATCGCTTTTTTGTGAATTTTTAAAGCCCTCTGCCAGAGCGCGGCGTCAGCGCCCGCGGGCATCGTCTGGGCAAAAGTCGGGACGCAAAAAGCGAAAAGCAGAAACAGGCAGATAATTTTTTTCATAAGTTTCGGAACACGGGAAAGATTTGCGATAAGTTTAACGTTTTTCCGAAAATTTGGCGAGAATGTATGGAAACATTTTGCTTCGGGCGCTCGTTTCTAGGTTGGAATTTTCAGACGGCGAAGAAATTAATACGGACTCGGATAATCAGGAAACTTTACGACAGGACGCCGGCACGAACAAAATTCTCGAAGCGATTAACGGTTTGAGAACCGAAACATTCGAACGACTTGATTCAATCGACAGGCGTTTGTTCAAACTCGAAAGAGAAGCCGGCGAAATTAAGGATTTACAACTGACTTTCGATGCCCGTCTTGACCGTTTGGAAGCAATGGCGTATGAATCTTTACAAGTTGCTTATAGTGTTCGCGCCGACGTGAAAGTTCTGCGAGCGGAAGTAATGCCCGGGCTGAGAACGTGACGGATTTACAAAGAAAAGTCGCTTAAACTTTTTCCAAAAAGCGAAGCGGGAACAGTTCTCAAACGGGCGGTTCCTTTTTTATCGCAAAGCCTGAAAGGCGGAAGCAAAATAAAAAAGAACGGTTTACATTGTAAACCGTTCTTTTTTCAAGGGAGAGTGATTCGGTTGTAAATTACCAATCGCGGCTTTGGCGGTAAACATTGCGGCGATATCTGTTTTGCTGTCTCATCAGTCGGCGGCGTTCGCTGCCGCTCAAATAACCGTCGCGGGAATAGCGGTTGGCGCTGCGATAAATTCTCGACCGCTGACGCTGAAGCCGCCAGTATTCGCGCGGCGTCAGGCGTCCGTAACGATTTTGCTGCCCGTAAACATTATTTTGCTGGCGGTAAACGCTGCGGTTGCTGTTCCAGCGACGATTTGTGCTGTTGCGGTCGCTGTAAACGCTGCGATTCCTGTTTTCCCAATTCCTGTTCTGTCTCCATTGAGCGTCCGCCGAAGCGACGTAGATGCTCAAACAAAAGGCGATTGCCGAAACGACCAGACCGAATTTTCTCAAATAACTCATATCCTCTCCTTGTTTATTCAAAAATTTATGGAATTCCGCCATCCGCGGGACGGGAGAATTCCGGTTTAGCAAAGATGCTGTGTTTAGAGTGATGACAGTTTCGCCGGTCGGGTTGTCAAAAAAAAGAATCAAAGGAAAACAGGTTTTGTTTCAATCGAGGCTCTGACGCAAACTAAGACGCTTTCCTTTATTGAAGTAAAAGCCGCGATAACTTTATACTTATCCATACTTATGCCGACAGACAATTTACCGATTATTTCGTTTGAAACGCCCGCCGAATGGGAAGAATGGCTCGCCGTCAATCACGCCGAGTCGAAGGGCGTCTGGCTTCGGATATTCAAAAAAGCAACGGGAATAGCTTCGGTCACTTACGCCGAAGCGCTCGCCGCAGCGTTGTGTTACGGCTGGATTGACGGTCAGAAAAACAAATATGATGAGCAATCGTGGCTGCAAAGATTTACGCCGCGCCGCGCCGGAAGCATCTGGTCTAAAATTAATACGCAGCACGTCGAGCGCTTAATCGAAGCGGGAAAAATGAAAGCTGCCGGATTGAAAGAAATCGAAGCGGCAAAGCAGGACGGTCGCTGGCAGCGCGCGTACGATTCGCACAAAAATATAACCGTTCCCGAAGATTTTCTAAGGGAATTGGAGAAAGACGCCAAAGTCAAAGCTTTTTTCGAAACGCTCAACAAAACAAATCTTTACGCCATCGCCTTCCGCCTGCAAACGGCAAAGAAACCGGAAACGCGCGAAAAACGGATGAAAGCGATTCTGGCAATGCTGTCGAAAGGCGAGAAATTTCATTGATTAATTACGCGTACCGATTGGAACAATTGCCGCCGAAACGCAGAGGCTTGAAAAGGCAAAAGGCAAAAGTGAAGAATATTTTTGCCTTTTGCCTTTTGCCTTTTCTTTTTATTCTTTCGTCGCCGCTTGATTCCTGCGCGGCGGAGCGTTTTTCACGTATTTATCAAACCAGTTAATCATTTCCCAGAGCGTGTGCTCGGTCGATTCTCTGGCTGAGTAGCCGTGCGATTCGAGCGGCAGCATTACCAACCTGGAAGTGCCGCCGTTGCCGCGAATCGCCGCGTAAAGCCGCTCGGACTGAATCGGGAAAGTGCCCTGATTGTTGTCGGCTTCGCCGTGAATCAGCAAAATCGGCTCGTTGATTTTGTGCGCGAAAAAGAACGGCGAGATTTTCGTGTAAAGGTCGGTCGCTTCCCAGAAAGTGCGCCGCTCGCCCTGAAAACCGAATGGCGTCAAGGTGCGGTTATACGCGCCCGAACGCGCGATTCCGGCGCGGAACAAATCCGAATGCGCCAGCAGGTTCGCCGTCATAAACGCGCCGTAAGAGTGACCGCCGACGCCGACTCTTTCCGGGTCGACGACGCCCATCTCGACGCCTTTATCAATCGCGGCTTTCGCCGAATCGACGATTTGCCGGATAAACGTGTCGTTGACGGTTTCGGGATTGCCGACGACCGGCATCGTCGCTTCGTCCAGAATCGCGTAGCCTTGCAGCAAAAGGAAAAGATGCGAGATGCCGCCGATTTGCGTAAAGCGATTGGTCGAGCCGCTGATTTGCCCGGCGGTCGAAGCGTCGGTAAATTCGAGCGGATATGCCCAGACGACGGTCGGCAGGCGCGTGCCTTCCTTGTAATTCGGCGGCAGGTAAAGCGTGAACGACAAATCGACGCCGTCGGCGCGTTTGTATTTGACGAGCTGCTTTTTGATGCCGCGCAATTGCGGCGTCGGGTCGCTGAAATTGGTAATTTGTTTCGGTAGCGGTGCCGTGCAGACTTCCTTCGGCTCGCAGCGATAATTGATAAACAGGTTCGGCGGAACGGCGATTGACTCCTTGCGCGTAAAGAAATTCATTCCCTTATCGTCGGCAAAAGCGACAAAGCTTTCGTAATCGTCATTGCGCGAGCGGAAAATATCTTCCGCCTTCAAAGTTTGCAGGTTAAAGCGCCGCAGAAACGGTCGGTCGCCTTCCGCCGTTGCGCCTTCCGCCGTCAGGAAAATGTAATCGCCGTTTTGCTGGACGACGCTGTAACCGTTCGGCAGACGTTTGGTGACAAAGTTTCCGATGTCGTTGTAGCGGTCGCTGATGTTTAAATCCGAGATGAGCTTCGGCGTCGATTTCGCGCGGTAATCGAGCATAAAAATCCGCCGCCGCTGCGAGTCGCGATTATAGTCGTAGACGAACATCGTCCCGGCGGTTTCGCCGAAAACTCTGCCGGAATAACGCTGCTCGGTGCGCAGCACTTCTTCGGGCTGCCCGCTGAACGGCGCGGCGAGCTGCAAAACCTTGTCGCGCGGCGTCGTTTTCGTGCGCGGGTCGCCGTTGTCGAGCGCTTCCGCCCACATCAAAGTCGCCGCTTCGGTCGGAATCCAGCCGTAACCGCGCGGCTCGATTTGCACGCCCTGCACGGGAATTTTGTCTTGCAGCGGAACGCTCGCCAATTTGTAAATCATTTTGCCCTGCGCGTCCCAAACTTCGACTTCTTTCGGAAAGCGGAAATACGGGTAAAGATACGAATAAGGCTTCTGGATGCGCGCTACTAGAATATTTTTACCGTCGGGCGAGGGCGAGACGGTTTCAAAAATCGCGGGCTGACCGATTTCCGTGCCCGCTTTCCCATCTGCGGCGTCGACCGTGACAATCTGCGAAGCCGCGTAATAATCAAACAAAGTTTCGTCAACCGGCGAGCGCAGCAAATCCTGAAACGTCTGCACCGCGCCGCCGCGTCCCGCGCCTTCCTGAATGTTCGGACCGGTCGGCGTCAGGTTTTGATAATTCGGCGCCGCGCCGCGATTTTTCGGAACGGCGTTGACGAGCAGCGTCTTCTGGTCGGGCATCCATTGCCACGAGCCGAAAGCCGTGTTGACTTTCAGATTCTTGACCATTCTGGCTCGCGCCGTCGCGGTTTCAATAATCCAGAGGTCGATGCCGGTCGGCGTCACGTTCCCGACTGCGAGATACCTGCCGTCCGCGCTCCAATTCGGCGAGATAATCTGCGCGCCGGCGGGCAAAGCAACCGGAGTTTCCCGACCGTCGGCGACATTTTTCAGCGTCACTTTAACGAAATAAGGCTGGCGATGCTGCCCGGTCGTGTGCGGATTAATCCGCAAGCCCGCGAGCCGCAGCATCGGCTGCGCGAGCTCCGAAATCGGCGGATAGCGCAGCGGTTCGAGCAGCGCGATTTTGTCTTTCGCCGGGCTGATTGAAGTCAAAGGAGAGGCGGGCGCGCCGAGCACGTCCGTGATTTCCTTCGACGGTTTTTGATAGCCGCTCTGCGCAAAAGAAACGGCAGAATTTGCCAGAACTAAAACGACCACAAAAAATGCGAGTTTAATGTTTTTCATTTTTTACCTTTATAAACTTGGAATGGTTTTAAGGAAATTTTAGCTTAAAGCCGTCAATTCGTCACGAGGATTTTTCCGCGATACATATCCATTCCGCAGGCGAATGAAATTTCGCCGGTTCGCTTCGGCGTGAGCGTGACGACGACTCGCTTTCGGACAGGAATTTCACGTTTTATATTCAGAGCCGGAAAAACCAGTTCGTCGCCGCAGTTATTGGCGTCCGCGCGATAAAAAACGAGCCGCACGGTTTCGCCTTTTTTGATGGAAACCGAACGGGGCGCGTAGCCCTTCTGACTAATATTGATACGAACGGTTTTTATTTTCTTCGGCTTGGCATCGGTCGAAACCGCTCCGAAAACGAGCGTCAGCGATAAAGCTAAATTCAGCCACAAAAATCTTCTCATTCGAACCTCCTATGCACGTTAAGGATAAACCGGACGCCGAAATAATTGAAGCATCTTTGCGCGCTTTGCTTCTCAAGCGCGCAAAGATGCTGCGAGCAAATTTTCGGCTTTACGGCTGAAAATCGTTGAAAACAGTCAGCCGGACGCCGCGCTTGTCGCCTTCTTTGCGGCTGAAACCGATAAAAATTTTGCCTCCGGAAAACGCGGCGGAAGGCACTGCGCCGTCGGTTATTTCTTCGGCATTACCAATCTGATTTGCCTCGATTTTTGCACGAAACAATTTGCCGGTCGCTTCCCAGACGATGACGGCGACATATCCGCCGCCGCGCGCGAGAAATAACGGATTGCCCGAAACTGCGCTTTCATTTATCAACGTGCGGGCAGAAAAAGATTTTCCGCCGTCCGTCGATTCAGCCGTGTAAAGTCCGGGCTTTCCGGCAGCGCCCGCCGTAAACCAGGCGACTTTCAACGCGCCCGTTTCGCCAATCGCCATCGACGCGCCGGAAACCGGGCAAGCCGTAATCTGCCAGTGGTCGTCGCTGACAATCGCCGGCGCGGAAAAACTTTCGCCGCCGTCAGCCGTCGATGCAACGGCGATATGCCGGAAATCGCCTTCCAGAACCTGTCGCCAGCTGACGTAAACTTTGCCGTCGCCGCTTGCCAGCAGCGAAGTTTTACAGCACGGGCAGACTTCGCTCGATATTTTTTTATTCGGCGCGAACGTTTTCGCGCCGTCCCTGGAAACGGCATAAAAAATCTCGCTGTTCGGCTCGGGTTTTTCCTCCTGCGCCTGTTTGACTTCCGGCGTCGGCGTGTGATGCGCTTTGAGGTATTGAAATCCGGTCGAAAATTCGGATTTGTTTTCGGCGTGAGGCGCATTTTTTATGTTTCGCTCGTCCAGCCAGGCGACGTAGATTTTTCCGCTTTTGTCTGTCGCCAGAGAGTGCATTCCGTGCGAAGCAGGCGCGGAATCGTCGTTCACTTTGACGGGCGCGGCGAAAGATTTTCCGCCGTCGCGCGAAACGGAAACGTATAAGCTCGTGCCGCTCGCAGTTGCGGTTTTCACGCTCGCCGTCCAGCCGACATAAATTTCGCCGTTAGCGCCGACGGCGATTGTCGGCGGGTCGCCGCGCCACGCGGTCGCTTCTCCGGCTTGCGGATTGATGCGGACTTTTTCGGCGACGGCTTTCGCTTCGCCGTCGAATTTTTGAAAATAGACGTCGGCGGCTCTGCCCGCGCCGTGCTCGACCCAGACCAGATAAGTGCCGCCGTCCGGCGCGGCGGCGATTGCCGGTTCGGCGGAATCGACGTCCGGCGCGGAAACGCGCGTTGACGGCGAAGCCGAGGCTTTGTTTTTCGATTCGTTTTCCGGTTCGTTGACGGCAGCCGTCTGCCTTTTCGAATCGGCGCAGGCGAAAAGCAAAAGCGAGAACGAAACGAGCGCCGAATATTTTATTAATGATGTAAAATTTCTCATTGCGTCTAATTTTTTCCGCCTAATTCCTGTAAAATTTTCCCGGCGATGTCGGGAATAATCTCGCGTTCGCCGGCAAATTTTTCGGTGAAAATGACGAGCACGAATTTCCGACCGTCGGGCGTTTCGACGTAAGCGGCATCGTGGCGCGAGTTGCTCGTCCAGCCGGCTTTCGACCAGAGATTTACGCCGCGAATGTTTTTCAGCGCGATGCCCGTAAAGCCTGTGTCCTGGCTGTCCGAATCCTTGTTCTCTTTATACGGGTTGCGCTTCAGGAGTTCAAGCATCTGTCCGGAGGCGGCGGGCGAAACGGCTTTTCCCAGAGCGATTTCGGCGAGCAGGCGCGCGGTCGCATCGGTCGTCAGCATATTGCGATTTTTGCCGCCGTTCCAGAATTGGCGCTCGCGCCCGTAAAGGTCTTCGCAATAAGTTTTCTGCACGACGTTGATGTCCGCGTAAGCCATTGATTTGAAATAGCGATTGACCGCTTCGCGTTTTGTCGCCCAGATTTTCAGTGCCGCGGGCGCTAACTCGCCGCCGCCGGTGGCGTCCGTCAGAACATCGACGATTTGATGCGTCGCGTCGTTTGACGAATCGACAATCATATCTTTTAGCGCGCGGCGCAGTTCGGGCGTGTCTTTCAATTTTCCGTTTTTCAGCCATTCGTGGACGGCGACCAGGTAAAACATTTTGACGACGCTCGCCGGATAGATTTTGGCATCGCCGCGAACGCTTGCCATTTTCAGATTTTGCGGGTCGCGCAAGTCGATTAAAGTCGCGGCGAGATTGTCGGACTGCATTTTTTTCGGAGCAAATTTATTTAAAGTCTCGCCGACCGCTTTCGACAAAATCGTTTGCAGCCCGGGCGAATTTTCAATCGCCGGCGGTTTATACGAAAGCGTTGTCTTGAGAGCGGATTTTTTGACCGCAGTTTTCTTTTGTGCCGGAGCGGAAACGGAAAAAAGACAAACGACCAGCGGCGTAATTAAAAGCGCGGAAATTTTTTTCATTCGGAAAACTCCTCGGAAGTCTTTGCGGAAAGCGTTAAAGCAGAGTATAAACGAAAAGCGTTTGGTAGAAAATGTCTGCCGGACAGTTTGCAAACATTCCCGCTCGGCGCGCTTTGCGTCTTCAGCTTTGCGTTTTTTCGCGTTAAAAAATTCATAACCGCAAAGAGCGCGAAGGTTTTCACAAAGCGCGCCGGGAGAATTTAATTCCGGCTTAAAAATCAAAGTCTAAGTCAAAATTTCAATTTCAATGACAGAAGAAAAACTTGTTCGCGGCATCAGCCGCTGGGATTTGACGGCAATCGCCGTCAACACGATTATCGGCACGGGGATTTTCCTTCTGCCCGCGCGGGTGACGGGTTTAATCGGCAGCTACAGTTTGTTTGCCTTCGTCGTCTGCGCCGTTATCGTCGCGTTTATCGTTTTGTGTTTCGCGGAGGTTTCCAGCCGTTTTCAGGCGACGGGCGGAATGTATCTTTACGCCAGAGAAGCCTTCGGCGCGGTCGTCGGTTTTGAAGTCGGCTGGCTTTACTGGATTGTGCGCATCACGACCTTTGCCACCAACTGTAACGCGCTTTTGCTCTACATCGAGTTTTTTAATCCGACTTTCGCGCAAGGCTTCTGGCGCGTTTTGATTGTCAGCCTCGTCGTTTTAATTTTCACCGGCGTCAATTTTATCGGCGTGCGCGAATCGGCGATAATGACTAATATTTTCACGGTCGGGAAAATCCTGCCGCTTTTCGTTTTCGTCGGCATCGGCTTGTTTTTTATCCAGCCGGCAAATTTCAGTTTCGGCGCGACGCCCGAATACGGGAAATTTTCCGAAGCGATTTTGATTTTGATTTACGCTTTCGTCGGTTTTGAAGCGGCGGTTATTCCGGCGGGCGAGACGAAAGAGCCGAAGAAAAACGTGCCGTTCGCCTTGCTCGCGGCGCTCTGTTTCTGCGCCGCGCTTTTCATCGTTATACAAATCGTTTCAATCGGAACTTTGCCCGAGCTCGCGCAGTCGAAAACTCCGCTCGCCGACGCCGCCGGAAAATTTATGGGCAGCTTCGGCGCGGCTTTTATCGCTGTCGGCGCGCTCGTCTCGGTGCTGGGCAACTTAAACGGCGGATTTTTAGCCGCCTCGCGCATTCCTTTTGCGATGGCGGAACAAAGAGAACTGCCGCAAATTCTGGCAAAAACGCACAAAAAATTTAAGACGCCCTACGTCTCGCTTTTTCTGACCGCCGCCCTGATTCTGGTTTTTACGCTGCAAACTTCCTTTTATTCGGCTTTGACTATCGCCACGATTACGCGCCTGCTGGTTTACGCGACGACCTGCGCTTCTTTGCCGGTTTTCCGCTGGCGAAACGGTGCGCCCGAAGCCCGGTTGCTCGTTCCTTACGGCATCGCCGCTTCCGTTTTGTCGTTAATTTTAATCGTCTGGCTGCTGACGAACGTTAATTTTAAAAACGAAGGTCTGCCGATTGTGATTGCCGCGGCGGTCGGCGTGATTTTATATTTTGTTTTCCGAATATTCGGCAAAACGAGCGCGGTCGAAACGTCAGAAAATCGCGAATAATACAGTAAGTTTTTTTGTTGATGAAAACTATGAAAAAAATAATCAGTTTCAGTCTGGCGTTAATGTTTCTTTTCACCGTCGAAGTTTCGGCGCAAACCGAAATCGTGCCGATTTTGGATATGAAGATTCACGGCTTGCTCGGCGGCGTCAAAAACGGAAAGTTTGTCGATGCGAAAACGACTTTCGCGCAATTGAAGGGAAAGAGAAGTTATACGGTTTACAACGCGACGGAGAAAGTCGCGACATTACAAATCGAAGTTGAAGCGCCGACGCCGAACGAACCGTGCGAGGATTTTTACTCGTTCAATCCCGAATTGGACGACATCGAAGGCGTCGGCGTGGGCGCGAATCCGGGCTGGAATCTGCTGCCGCGCGCCGCGCAATTGATTGATTTGAATAACGCGACTTACGTCAAAGCCGCGTCCGACGCTTTGCGCACGAAAAGCATCATTAATAAAGCGCCGAAAATCCGCGATGCTTTTCGCGTCGATTTGGAAGGCGACGGGCAGGAAGAAGTTCTTTTAACCGTGACGAGCTATGACGGCAACATTCAGCCGAGAGCGAAAAAGGGCGATTATTCATTCGTTTTGCTGCGAAAAATCGTCGCCGGAAAAGTGCAGAACATTATCGTCACGGGCGATTTCGTGACGAAAAACATCAGTTTCGGCGTGCCGAGCAAATACGAAATTTCCTCAATCGCCGACCTGAACGGCGACGGCAAACTGGAAATCATCATCTACGGCGCGTATTACGAGGGAAACTGGATTGAAGCCTACGAGATGAAAGCGAATAAACCCGCGGATATAAAAGTGCTGAACGCAAGCTGCGGCGTTTAAGAATCAGCCGCAGAAGGCACCGAGAAAACCGGGAGAAATCAAACCACAGACTTACACGGATAAACTCGGATAAAAAAACAGGATAGATAGGAAAAGCAGGATAAAAATCTATTTCTTACCCTGCTTTTTCTTATCCGCGTCTATCCGCGAAAATCTGTGATTAATTTCTCGGTGTGCTCTGTGCGCTCTGCTGCGGCTAATTTTTCTTTATCTTTTCGTAAATCAAGCGCAAGCCTTCCAGCGTCAGCGTGTCGTCGACTTCCGCAATCAGTTCCGAAGCCTGCGAAATCAGCGGCGCGAGCCCGCCGGTAGCGACGACGCGCGTTTCCGCGCCCAGTTCTTCAATCATTCGCCGCAGAATCCCGTCAACCAATCCGGCGTAACCGTAATATAAACCCGATTGAATCGAGCCGACGGTCGATGCGCCGATGACGTTTTCCGGCTTTCTGATTTCGACGCGCGGAAGCTTGGCGGCGCGCGAAAAAAGCGCGTCCGACGAAATCGTGATGCCGGGCGTGATGACGCCGCCGAGATATTCGCCGTCCGCGCTAATCGCGTCAAACGTGGTCGCCGTGCCGAAATCCACGACGATACACGGCATTCCGTATTTGGCAATCGCCGCGACCGCATCCACGATTCGGTCGGCGCCGACGTCGGACGGCGGATTGTATTTGATTTTCAGACCGAAATCCAGCGTGTTATCGACAAAAATCGCTTTGTGCGCGAAATAAGTTTCAGACATTTTCTGGAACGTGAAGTTTAAAGGCGGGACGACCGAAGCGATGATGACGGCGCGAATTTCTTTGTAATCGATTTCCGAAAGAGCGAACATCTGCCGCGCCAGAACGCCGACCTCGTCAATCGTACGGTCGCGAACCGTGTTCATACGCCAATGCGCGATTAAATTTTCCTGGTTGTAAACGCCGAGCGAAGTGTTGGTGTTTCCGATGTCGATTACGAGAAGCATAAAATAATGTAAAACGGAAAACGGAAAATGGAAAATAAAGAATCGATTCTTTATTTTCCATTTTCCGTTTCCGCGAGAAAAATTAGCCTTGCAGCGGCAGTCCGTCGTAAACCACTTGCCAGCCGTTCTTTTTGCTCGTCCGGAGGCTTTTCGTAAACCATTCGAGCGCCTTTTCCGGGTCGTCGTAAATCTGCACGGCGGGACGCTCTTCGCGCGGGTCAACGCGGCAGATGGCGCCGCCCTGACCGGCAGTTTTCAAGCACAAAAGCGCATACATATTGTTTTTCGCCAGCACGGCGGTGCGGGTGTGAATTTCTTCCAGCTCAAGCTCTAAATTTTCCAGATGCTGGTCAAAATCTTCGAAATCTTCAAAGTCCAAATCTTCGTTTTCAAAATCAAATTCGTTGTTCATAATTTTATATAAAAAGCCTCAACTACACGTTACACGCTTGCGGCACAAAGTTCAATTATTATATCACCGCCTCAGGCAAAGTTCTTAAACGGCAATTCTGCAAGGTTCGCGTGGTGAATGTAATTTTAGATGCGCGATTTTTCCGAAAGTGATAGTCGATTATTTCAAAAACAAACGATTTCGGGAAAATTTTACTTTCCGTTTTCTTTGGAGATTAAAAATTTTAACATCGCGTCTGACAGCAAGCCTTTTGAGGCGGAATCGAAGGCGGCGAACATCGGCGACGTGTTGACTTCCAGAAATACGAGCGCGCCGGTTTGCGGGCAGGTTTTAAAATCCGCCGCCGCAAAATCCAGTCCGAGCGCGTCGAGCAGTTTTTGTAATCCGCCGGTTAATTTATCCGAAAAGGTTGCGAGATATTCAATCTCGCATTTTTGCGCGGCGCGATAATCCAATTCTTCCGAGGCGATTTTGAAGGCGAAATAGCTTTTGCCGACCGCATAAACTCTGATTTCCGGAGCGACGAGGCGGTTTTGAACGATTGCCGGCGCGGCGGCAATTTCCTTTTTCAATTCGGTTTGTTGTCTGACTTCTTCAAAACTCCGGCAATAGCCGCCGCCGTTGATCGGTTTGACCGCCAGCCGCCGCTTTTTTTCAAATTCAGCCAGATAAGAAAAATCATTGGTTATGACGGTGTCGGGTATTTTCAAGCCGCAGGAACGGGCGAGATTTAAGACCAGCGGTTTATTGGTCACGTATCTCAGATTGCGCCGGTTAAACATCCTGATTTCGGAATGCGCGCCGAGCCAGCCGCTCAGCGTCGTGTGCCACGAAAGCGCGCGGTATTGCGAAGCCTGCCGCCCGGTTTTTAAAGCCGTAAAAATGTCATACCGAATAAAGGCGGCGCGGCACTCAAGCCGCCGCCCGTCTATTAAAAATCTGTCCGAATCCATCTCCCAGATTATCGAAGGATGAGAATTCCGACCGACCAATAGCGGACGGGCAGGCTGCGCGGCGCGCTGCGCCGCCGCCAGTAATGTTTTTAAGTTCGGGTCTTCGTCTCCGCCGGCAATCAGTAACTGCCTTTTCGAGTTCATACAGCCTGAATCAGTTTACTTAAAAACCGCCGAACGGATTTTCGGAGACAGAGTCTCTGCCGCCTGCCGAGTCTCTGGGCGGTTCTTCTTCGCCGAGCCGGAGTGTCGTCGGGTCATCTTCTTCGCCGAGGCTCAAAGTGGTTGGGTCGGTGTCTTCTTCGCCAACTTTTAAAGTCGTCGGTTCGTCGTCTTCTTCGCCGAGCGCCAGGGTCGTAATTGGCGGGTCTTCTTCTTCACCGACGGCTTGCGTTGTGTTAATCGATTGTTCGTCTTGATTCATTGTTTTTATTTAACTCCTTTGCGTTTAAATTTAAGAAACAGTTGATTTTCAAGCCGGTAATCCTTTTGAAAAGGATAATGGGCTTTGCGGTTGTCGATTTTACAAAAACTAGCACCGCTGTTAATTTGTGTCAATAAATTTTTCTAAAAAAATTCTAAATCCGCCCGGTAAATTTTTTTATGTTCGGGCTTACTTCAAAAGCAAAACACGTTAGCCGGTTTATTTTTCCCGTCTTAGTTTTTCGACCTCGCCCGCTTGAATAATTCTCGTTTCGCCCGTGTCCGTCAGGACGCGCAGCGCGCCGTTTTCCTCGATGCCGCCGGTCGTGCCGTAAATCGTTTCGTTTTCCAGAAAAACCCGCACTTTTTTGCCGACGGCGTAGGACGAACGCCGCTTCCATTCCTGCCGGATTCGCGCCGCGCCGCGCGCTTCGTGAAGAATTTCGTAATGATAATCGAGAAAACCGGTCAGCGCTTGCAGAAGCTCTGCGGAATTTATTTTTTGTTCGCTTTCGGCTTCGATTGAAGTAGCGATTTCGGCAATTTCCGGCGGGAAATTTGACGATTTTAAATTAATCCCGATGCCGACGACGACCGCCAGACCTTTCGGCGTGTCGGCGGTTTCCGCCAGAATACCGCAGATTTTTTTATCGCCGACGTGAATGTCGTTTGCCCATTTTATATCGCATTCGAGATTGAAAGTTTCTGTGAGCGTGTCGTGGACGGCGACGGCGGTCATCAGCGTAATCAGCGGCAAAAAGCGCGTCTCGATTTTCGGGCGCAGAACGATGCTGAAGTAAAGTCCGGCGTCCGTTTCGGAAATCCACGCGCGCCCGTGTCGCCCGCGCCCGGCGGTTTGCCGCCGCGCGACGATGCATAAACCTTCGTCCGCGCCAAGTTTTGACTGGTTTAAGGCTTCGATATTCGTGGAATTGATTATGTCGAAACGTAAAATCGTGAAATTCATTTTAACGCCATTTTTAACGCAAAGGATTTTAAGGCAAAAGTGAAAAGTGAAAAGTAAAAATAAGCGGCAAATGAGCAATATTCGGTTTTCACTTTTGCCTTTTTACTTTTCACTTTTCACTTTTCACTTTTCGTCCTTTGCGTTAAATAATTTTCCAAAGCGAATCGGCAAAATATTTCCGGCTGTCAAAAAAGTTTTGCGCGACTAGAAAACCGCAGCCGTTCGCCAAATCTTCAATCATTTCCAGGCTGTATTTCTGCGAGATTTCCATAAAAATCGGCTCCCACGCTTTGAAATCAAACGTTTGATTCAGCGCTTCGACCGAAACGCTCTGCGCGGCGCGGCTGATCAGAAACGAGCGCGCGGCACATTCGTTCGGGCGGTAAAGCGCGTAATGCGAAAAATTTTCCAAATCGAAATTCGCGCCCAATTCGCGGTTGATGCGCCGCAGAAGATTCAAATTAAACTCGGCGGTCACGCCCTGCGCGTCGTCGTAGGCGCGCACGATGACGCGCGGGTCTTTGTGCAAATCGAAGCCGATAAAAAGCAAATCGTCTTCATTCATCACCGCGCGCAGGCGGCAGAAAAAATCTTCGGCTTCCGTTTTGCTGAAATTGCCGATGTTCGAGCCTAAAAACAGAATGATTTTCGGGCGCGCCGAAGCGGTTTTTAAAGTTTCCAGAATGCTGAAATAATCGCCGTTTTGCGCGCTCATCGAAAGACGCGGAAACTCGGCTTTGAATTTTGCCGAAAGCGAATCCAGCGCTTCCTGCGAAATATCAACCGGCGAATACGTAAAATCCGCGTTACGCCGCAAAAAATAATCGACCAGCACGGCGGTTTTCGTGCCGTCGCCCGCGCCCAGCTCGATTAAATCGAACGAAGAATTTCGCGCCGTAAACGCCTCGAAAATCTCCCGCGTGCGCGCCGAAAAAATCTCGGATTCCGCGCGCGTCAGGTAATATTCGGGCAGCTTCATTATTTCCTGAAACAGCCTTGAGCCTTCGTCGTCATAAAAATATTTCGACGATAAAAATTTCGGCGAAGCGGATAAACCTCGCCCGACATCTTCGGCGAAAACGCTGATTTGAGTTTGTATTGAGCTTTGCATAAATAGTGATAAGTGATAAGTGATAAGTGATAGGGAAGAAATGGTTTCTTATCACCTATCACTTATTTAGCCAACCTGATGCCCGTAAACTGCCAGCGCAGATGCGGGTGGAAAAAATTGCGGTAAGTCGCGCGGCTGTGTCTCAAAGGCGTGACGACGCTCGCGCCGCGCAGAACCATCTGGTTTATCATAAATTTACCGTTGTATTCGCCGATTGCGCCCGCCGCTTTTTTAAAATTCGGATACGGCAGATACGCCGAATTCGTCCATTCCCAGCGCCCGCCCCAATCGAATTTCGCGTTTCCCGCTTCCCATTCGAATTCGGTCGGCAGGCGTGAATTTTTCCATTCGGCAAACGCCGCCGCTTCGTAAAACGAAACGTGGCAGACCGGATTTTCCGGCAATATGCGCCGCAAGCCGCTCAAGGTAAACTGAAACCATTCGTCATCTTTCTCGTGCCAGTAAAGCGGATTTTTGATTTCATTCTGCCGAACCCAATCCCAGCCTTCCGAGTGCCATAAATTAAAATTCTCGTAGCCGCCGTCCTTGATAAATTCCAGAAATTCGCCGTTCGTGACCTGGGTTTTGCAAATCGAAAAATCGTGCAGATAAACTTTGTGGCGTCCGAGCTCGTTGTCGAAGCAAAAGCCGTTTTCGTGGTAGCCGATTTCGTAAATTCCGCTATTTATTTCGATAAACTCGGCGGTTTCGGATGCAGCAATTTCGCCTTTTTCTTCCCGAACGTTTTCCGCATCGTAAACGGGAAAAAGCGGATTGCAGGCGAAGATGTATTTCAAATCGGCGAGAAAAAGCTCCTGGTGCTGCTGCTCGTGATTCAAGCCTAAAACAACCGAATCCAGCGCTTCAGCCGTTAAATCGGTTTGCAGAAAATCGCGCATTCGCTCATCGACATATTTTCGATACGCGAAAACTTCCCTGACCGTCGGGCGCGACAAATCGCCGCGTTTATGACGCAACGTGCGAGTGCCTACGGAATTGTAGTAACTGTTGAAAAAGTATGCGAAGTTTTCGTCGAAAACCCGGTATTCCGGCACGAATTTTTTTAAAATCATTTCCTCGAAAAACCACGTCGTGTGCGCGATGTTCCACTTCGGCGGCGAGACGTCGGCAGATGGCTGCGGAATGTAGTCTTCCGGTTCGAGCGGCGCGCAGAGCTTTTCCGTGTATTGACGAACGCTCGCGTAAAACTCGGTTAAATTTTGAGTTTCGGATTTTTTGAGATTCGTGCCTTGCATAGATTAATTATAAATCAGAAACGCGCCGAAGAAACGTTAAATTTTTAGAATTTAAAAATATTTTCCGGCTATATATCACGAATGAGCCGCGTTTTATTCCAGCTATTTTGAAAGTTTTTGCAATGCTTCCCGGGAAATTTCGGCGAGATAATAATCTTTGCTGTTCAAATTCGCGCGCAGAGCCGGAACTGCGGCTTCATCGCCGATGGCGCCGAGCGCGAAAGCGGCTTCGCGCCTGGCGTCGTCGGCTTCGCGCGGGTTTTGCAAAGCCTGTATTAAAACCGGAAGCGCCGCGCGAAATCGCGGAAACGTTTCGGAAAGATTTTTGTAAACCGGCTTGATTGTTTCTTTTAATTCGCCGGGCAGAAAGTTTTCGGGCGTGATTGTTTTGTTTTCGCCGGTCTGGATAAGCTGCGCGATTTGTCCGATCGAGCGCGCCGCCGCGCGGCGGAAAAATTCTTCTTCGTCTTTCGGTCGACGCTGCAAAATCTGCGTCAAAGCGTCGATTGCCGAAACGTCGCCGATTTCGCCGAGCGCGACCGTCGCGGCGTCTTTCACTTCCTGAATTTTATCGCGCTGAATGATTTCGACGAGCGGGCGCACGGCTTGCGAATTTCTCGTTTTGCCGAGCGCATAAGCCGCTTCTTTGCGCACCAAAATTGATTTATCGCGCAACAGCGGCAGCAGCGCCTGCGCGGCTTCGTCGGGCGGCAGAAAAACGATTGATTGCGCGGCAGCGGCGCGGACGATTTCGGATTTATCGGACAAAGCGGGAACGGCAAGCCGCGCGGCGCGGGCGATTTTTAAATTGCGGATTTGGAAAAGCGCGTCGCGTTTCTGCTCGGTGTTTCCCGATTTAATTATCTTTTGCAGGCTGGCTTCGACCGGAATCCATTCGTATTCTTCGCGGGTGAGAATAGAATCCTGCGCGAGCGAGTTTCCCGCCAGGACGCAAAGGGCGCAGAGAAAAAAACAAAATCGCAGACGAGCGCAGACCGGCGCCGATAAAACGATATGAAAATCTGCGTTCAGCCGCGCCAGTCTGCGGTTAATTTTCATAAATTTTTAAGCCGCTCGATGGTAATGCCCGCGCCGCCGCACTTTTTCCCATTCGACGACTTGCTGCGCGCAGCGATTTTCGCGCTTTTCGGACAAAGACGCAATCAAATCGTCGTTAAATTGTGTTTCAGACGGAATCGGAAGCTGACGGCTGGAAAGAAGCCGGGAAATGTAGTCGAGAACGGCTGAAGTTTCGTGTTCGTTTAATTTATCGATTTCGCGGACGATTTTGCTGTTAGTTTGTCTGACCATCTCTTTCACTCCTTTTTTTCGGAGCAGACAGTCAAACGCAAACTTTAGGATTTCAAGTTTTGACTGTCTGCAAATTCGTTTTTTTCATCGTTAAATCTTTCGTGGAAGTAAAACTCCTAAATTTAGGCTTTTCCCAAAATAGCATAAAATTATTATTCGAAGCAAGATTTTGATAAAATCCGGGCGTAAAAATTAAGTTTTATAATTATATCGAAATGTTTATAGCGGAATTAATAGAGAAACGTTGGCTTTACCGAAAATTTCAGGTGCTCGCGCCATACGGAACTTTCGAGGTTCTTTATAACGGCTGCGGCATCGGCTACGAAGAAATTCGGGTAAATTATGAAATCGCCTGCCGTTTGAACAGTTTATGGTTTGTTCCCGAATTCGAATTCAAAATCGGAAAGGCAAACGCGCAAATAAACGTCAGCGTTTGGGCTTGGATGCAGATTCGCTCGTTTGATTTTGAGATTGAAGGCGAGAGCGTTTATTCCGAGTAAATCGAGAAACTGGACAAACCGTCAAGATTGATTTAAAATCCGTTTATGATTTCGTTTCGCAATCTAACCAAACTCCTCCTTAGCTAGCCACCCGCCGGTGGTTTGTTTTCCGGCGCGCGTGGCGCAGCATATCGAATTAAATCAATTTAAAATCAGGAATTAGAGTGCTTAGTGGATAGAAATTTCTTTATTCGCTAAACTTACTTTTTTGAGTCGAGGCTTGTGAGCGCAGAGTTCAGGAAAAATCCTTTTGACTCTCTCCGCTCGACTCTCGCTCGACTACGGACTCAAATATATGGAAGAGAAATATTTTGCACAGGAAGTAGAAGAAAAATGGCAGGAAAAATGGCGTGCTGCCGGCGTGTTCGAAACTGAGATTGATAACGCGAAACCGAAGTTTTATCAACTGGAAATGCTGCCGTATCCGTCGGGCAATCTGCATATGGGACACGTCCGCAATTACGCTATCGGCGATGCGCTGGCGTGGTATAAACGCCTGAAAGGCTTTAACGTTCTGCACCCGATCGGCTGGGATTCCTTCGGTCAGCCCGCCGAAGACGCGGCGATAAAACGCGGCGTCAATCCGCGCGACTGGACCGAAGAAAATATCAGGCATATGACCGGGCAGTTGCAGCGTCTGGGTTTGAGCTACGACTGGCGGCGGCAGACGGCGGCGCACCGACCCGATTATTACAAATTCAATCAATGGTTTTTTCTGAAAATGTATGAGATGGGCTTGGCGTATAAAAAAATGTCGCAGGTCAACTGGTGTCCGAACGAAAAAACCACGCTCTCGAATGAACAGGCGAGCGGCGGAATCTGCTGGCGCTGCGGCAGCGCGGTCGAGAAAAAAGATTTGGCGCAGTGGTTTTTGAAAACCACGCAATACGCCGACCAATTGCTGGACGATATGGCGGAAATCGAAGCGGGCTGGGCGGAAAAAGTTTTGAAGCGCCAGCGCGATTGGATTGGACGCTCGGAAGGCGCGTTTATTGATTTTGCCGTCAAGGACACGGACGAAAAAATTCGCGTTTTCACGACGCGCATCGACACGATTTACGGCGTTAACGCCATTGTCGTCGCGGCTGAACATCCGATTGTCGAAGCGAATCCGGCGAATCTTTCCGAGGAAACGCGAGCCGTCATCGAAAAAATCAAAGCCGACAAGCTGAAAGTCGTCGACCACGAAGCCGAACAGGAAAAAGAAGGCATCGATACCGGCTTGAAAGCGATAAATCCGTTTAGCCGCGAAGAATTGCCCGTCTGGGTCGGCAACTACGTGATGATGGAATACGGCACGGGCGCGGTAATGTCGGTTCCGGCGCACGACGAGCGCGATTTCGAATTTGCCAAAAAATACGATTTGCCGATTCGACAGGTTATCGGAAAGCGAGAAACTTTAGCCGAGCGGGTTGCGGAAAAAACAGAATCTGATTCACAGGCAGACACAGGTGAAAATAGATTGGAAAACAATCAATCGGAAGGACAATCGCCGATTGAAAAGGCTTTTACGGAATATGGAATTTTGATAAATTCCAATGAATGGTCAAATAAGGTTTCCGCGAAGGCGATAAAGGAAATGGCTGAATTCGCCGAAAGACACGGCTTCGGCGAAGCGGCGACGACTTATCGGCTGCGCGACTGGGGCATTTCGCGCCAGCGTTTCTGGGGCACGCCGATTCCGATTATCTACTGCGAAACGTGCGGCGTCGTGCCGGAAAAATACGAAAATCTGCCGGTCGAGCTGCCCGAAAGCGCGCCGTTTACCGGCGTCGGCGAATCGCCGCTGGCGAAAGTCGAAGAATTTGTGAACACGACCTGCCCGAATTGCGACGAACCGGCGAAACGCGAAACCGACACGATGGATACGTTCGTCGATTCGTCGTGGTATTTTTTCCGCTACACCGACCCGAAAAACGCGGAACAGCCGTTTGACCCGAAAATTGTCGCTTACTGGACGCCGGTCGACCAATACGTGGGCGGCGACGACCACGCCGTGATGCACCTGATTTACACGCGCTTCTGGACAAAAGTGATGCGCGATTTGGAACTGGTCGGTTTCAGCGAGCCGGTCAAGCGCCTGTTGACGCAGGGAATGGTCGTCGGCGAAACGTTTTTTGACGATTCGAGCGGCAAAAAAATTTATTACCCGCCGAACACGGTTTCGGTCAAGCGCGATGAAAAGGGAAAAATCACGGGCGCGGAAAGCGTAGACGGCAAGGCTCTGAAATACGCCGTCGAGCGAATGTCGAAATCGAAAGGCAACGGCGTCGATCCGGACGATATGGTGCGCGATTTCGGCGCGGACGCGGCGCGGCTGTTCGTTTTATTTGCCGCGCCGGCGGAAAACGAGCTGGTCTGGCACGATTCCGGAATCGAAGGCGCGGTTCGGTTTTTGCAGAGAGTCTGGCGTTTTGTCTGGCGCTGGCGCGAAGCATTGCAGAGCGCGGCGCAAGTTGAGCCTCCGGAATTTTCAGACGACGCGCGCAAACTGCGTCAGAAAACGCATCAGACCATCAGGCGCGTGACGGAAAATTTTGAATCTTTGCAGTTCAACACGCCGGTCGCGGCTTTGATGGAATTGTCGAACGCGATTCACGATTTCAAAATCGAGCCGGAAACGGCGGGCGAAGCGGACGTTTATGCTTTGCGCGAAGCGGTCGAAAGCCTGATTTTGATGCTCGCGCCTTTCGCTCCGCACGCGGCGGAGGAGCTTTACGCCAACATTGTCGGAAACGAAAACGGAATTCTGGCAAACGGCGCGCAGTTTCCCGAATATCGCGCGGAACTGGCGAAAGCCGACGAAATCGAGATTCCCGTGCAGGTTAACGGGAAACTCCGCTCGCGCGTTTTGGCTTCGCCGGAAGCCGCAAACGACGAATTGGAGGCGATGGCTTTAGCCGACGCGAAAATTAAGGAACACGTCGACGGCAGGCAAATCGTCAAGGTCGTCGTCGTGCCGAAGCGATTGGTGAATGTCGTCATAAAAAACTAAAGCAAAACATTCTTGCGTGTTCGTCAAATTTCGGGTAGTTTTGAAATTTATTTAAGAAAAACAGGAGAGAGAATGTTAAAAAATTTCGGCTTAAAAGTTTTGATTGCGGCGATGATTGTCGTTTCGCTCACAAGCGATTCACCGGCGCAGACGCGCATTCGTTTTGCCCGCGGCAGAAGCGCGACGACCCTGAGCGGTGCGATTGCGCCGGAGGGCGTTCGCGAATATGTCATTAACGTGGCGCGCGGGCAGACGATGACCGTGCAGGTGACTTCGGGAAATAACCGTCTCGATTTGGAAATCACCGGGCGCAACGGTCATCTGGCGTGGGGCGATAACGGTTACGCGCAGGTCGATATTGAACGGAACGGCGACCATTACATTACGATTAAAAATTCCGGTCGCCGCGCGACTCGTTTTAATCTGACCGTGACGGTTCGCTAATATTTAAAACCGCGAACGATTCGGCGTGAATTGGTTTTGACCTTTTCACGCCGTTTGTTTTTGCCTTGCCTGTAATAGGTAAAGCAATTAAAATCAGACGAGCAGAAATTTTGACGAACCCATTGAAAAAGATTTGAGTCTAAATAGATGCGTTTGCAGATTTGTTGTTGAGAGAGCCAGTTCTCTAAAACGTTCCGCGCGAAAATTTCGTATAACCTGAAACAATGAAAGAGTGTCAACAGTGTAAGCGTTGTTATGCAGATGAAGTTACCGCCTGTCCCGAAGACGGGCAGCCGACTTTTCATTCGATAAGCGGCGAGCCGGTTCTCGAAGGAAAATACAAGCTCGAAAAACGTCTCGGGCAGGGCGGAATGGGCGTGGTTTACTGCGCGCGCCACGCTTATCTGAAAACTCAGCACGCCATCAAAGTCATTCTGCCGGATTTGGTCGGCAACGACCCGCAGCTGGTCACGCGCTTTCGCCAGGAAGCACTGGCTGCCGCGGCGATTCGTCATAATAACGTCATTGCCGTGACGGATTTCGGCGTCGTGCAGGGAACGATGCCGTTTCTCGTGATGGAATTTGTCGAAGGCGAATCTCTACACGATTTAATCGCGCGCGAAAAACGTCTCTCGCCCGAAAGAGCCGTCGAATTAATGAGCGCGATTGGCGGCGGCGTCAGCGCCGCGCACCGGCAGGGCATCGTTCATCGTGATTTGAAACCGCTCAATATCATGATTTGTAAAGACAAAACGACGATGGCGGAAGCGGTCAAAATTCTCGATTTCGGTCTGGCGAAGATAAAATCCGGCGAGCTTTTAGGCTCTTTCATACAGGCGCAGACGACCGGCTTGATGGGTTCGCCCTATTATATGGCGCCCGAACAATGGGCGGACGAAGAACCGGACGCGCAGGCGGATATTTACTCTCTGGGCGTGATGCTTTTCCAGATGCTCGCCGGCGATGTGCCGTTTAAAGGCTCTTCGATTCCGGCGATTATGAAAAAACATCTGTCCGACCCGCCGCCGAGCTTTGCCGAATCCGGCTTGTCCATCGCGCCGCAAGTCGAATTGGCAGTTCGCCACTCGCTGGAAAAAGACCGCCACAAGCGAACGCAGACGGTCGAGCAGATGGTCGATGAATTGCGCACGGCGGTCGGCTATTCTTCGCCGGGCATTCACGCGACCGGCAGACAGCAATCGAGCGCACCGGCGGCGCTGCCCGTTTCCTCGATTCATATTCTGTCCAGCCCGCCGCAGTCGAATGTTTTTGTCGATAACGTCGCCGTCGGGCAGACGCAGCCGAACGGCTGGCTTTTGCTGGAAGGTCTGCAAAGCGGAAATCATCGCCTGCGCGTCAGCAAAGAAGGCTTTCAGGATTGGGAAAACGATATTCTTTGCGACGGCAAACCGCAGCAGGTCGTCGCCGAATTGAGAAACGCCGCGGCGAATGCGGCTGCTTCAAATCAAAGCGGCGGTTCGGGTGTTTTTAATCAGACTAATCCGGCGGCGAACACTTTCAATACGCCGCAAAGCTTGGGCGGCGTCCAGCAAACGCAGGGCTTCGCGCAGCAAACCGCCGCGCCGCAGCAACAGGCTGCTGCCCAACCGGCGGCTCTCGTTCAATCGCTGCCGAAGCCGAAGAAAGGTTTATTTTCACCGCTTTTGCTGGCGATTATTGGAATTTCAGGTTTATTGTTACTGACTGCAATTGGAGTGGTCAGCGCTTACTGGATGGGTTTGATTGGTCGAACGACCGCGACCGGCAATGTCAATCCGACCGCCAGCCCGACGCCGAACGCGACTTCGACGCCGTTAATCGAAGTAAAAACCGAGATGGCGAAAATCGCGGGCGGAAAATTCAAAATGGGACGCAACGACGGCGCGCCGCAGGAACAGCCCGAACACGAAGTCGAAGTGCCGGATTTCTGGCTGGATAAAACCGAGGTGACCAATGCCGAATATCACGGCTTTGTGGCGCAGGAGAAATACACGCCGCCCGCGCATTGGGTCAACGGCAAGCCGCTCGCGGGTCAGGAAACGTTTCCGGTAGTTCACGTCTCGCTCGATGATATAAAGGCTTTTGCCCAGTGGCGCTCGAAACGCGACGGCGTCGTCTACCGTTTGCCGACCGAGGAAGAATGGGAATACGCGGCGCGCAACGGCGGCGAAAATAATCTTTATCCGTGGGGCGATAAATGGGAAAATCAGCGCTCGGTTATCGACCAGACCGCGCCGAAAACGGTCGGCTCGCTCGCCGGCAGCGCCAATAAATGGGGCGTGCAGGATTTAATCGGCAACGTCTGGGAATGGACGAGCTCGAAAATAAAGCCCTATCCGAACAGCAATGTCGGATTCAGCAAGCCGGACAATATCGTCATTCGCGGCGGCGGTTACACCAGCAAATCGGCGGGCGACAGAGCCATTACATCGACCACCCGCTATGACGTGCCGCCCGATAGGCGCGACGGCTTGCTCGGATTTCGGCTGGCGCGTTCCGACTAGTAAAGCTTAGGAGTTTCAGTCCTTTATGGTAAAAGCAGTAAGAAAATTCGGTTTCTGGTTTCTGGTTTGCGGTTGTTTGGCGGTTTCGACGGTGACGGCGCAGGATTTAGGCGACCTGGGCAGCAGCAGTCGAATTTTTCGCGCGCCGAATCCGAAAACCACTAAAAAAACCAAGCCGACGCCGAAAACGACGGCTCCGAAAAAGAAAACGCCCGCGCCGAAACCGGAAACCGCCAAAGCTACGCCGCCCAAATCGAACCGGACGACGGCGACGACAATCACGAAAACTCCCAAAACCAAAACGAAACCGGCGACGACGAAAAACACTACCAGCAAAACCGGCGCGAATAAAACTCAGGCGGTTAAACCGCCGGTCAAGCCGGTGAAAACGACGCCCGCCAACGTTATTATCAAAGTCGGCAAGACCGCGCCCGTTTCGGTGGATGAAAATCTCGAAGAAGCTATCGAATTGGGAAATCTGGCGCGCGACGACCGCGATTATGCCGCCGCCGAAAGAGCTTATCGCCGCGCGCAGAGCCTCCGCCCGCGCGACTCGCGCGCCATCTACGGATTAGGAAATATTTTCAGCGACCAGCAGCGTTGGGAAGAAGCCGAAAAATCTTACCGCCAGGCAATTACGCTCGAACCGGAAAGCCCGGAAGCGCATATCGCGCTGAGCTTTGTTTTATCCCAGCCGGTGGCGGGCATTAATTTATCGGAGCGATA
Organism: Pyrinomonadaceae bacterium; assembly: GCA_036388475.1. GTDB lineage: Bacteria > Acidobacteriota > Blastocatellia > Pyrinomonadales > Pyrinomonadaceae > JALZHR01. The sequence continues at coordinate 31,955 of DASVRT010000068.1, forward strand.
CGCGGAAGCGGAAAAAGTGGCGCGCCGCGCTATCGAGCTTGACGCCGGGAACGCCGTCGCCTACGACCAGCTCGGCGTGGCGCTCGAACTCGGCGGAAAAATCGGCATCGAAACCGAGCAGGCATATCGCAACGCCGTCCGGCTCGACCCGGAATTTGCGCTGGCTTACGCGCATCTCGGCAGGCTTTTGCGCCGCAACGGTTTAAACAACGACTCGGCGGCAGCCTACAAAGACGCGATTCGCCTTGTCTCGGACGTGCCGACGATGATTCTGATTGCCGAAGTGATGCAGTCGCAGCAGCGCTACGCGGAATCCGAACAATTACTGCGCCGCGCCGTGCGCGAAGACCCGAAAAATCCGACCGCGCTTTATCTTCTGGGACGCGCTTTGACGACGAGCGGAAATTTCGAGGAAGCCGAGAATCTTTTAAAAAGAAGCATCGGCGTCAGCCCGAACAGCTTTATCGCCTACGCGCAGCTTGCTTCGCTCTACGCGCGGCGCGGAAATTACGCGGAAGCCGAAAAAACTTTGATGAGAGCCGTAAAAATTGTTTCCGCCAATGAAAGAAAACAGCTCGCGCAGGAATTCGAGATGGTCGGCGACGGCTTTTTGCGAAAAGGGCAGAAAGCAGACGCCGCGCGCGTTTACCGGCAGGCGATGACGCTCGATAATGAGAAAAAGGATTTGGTCAACAAATTAACCGAAGCCCAAAAAAGTTAAAACAGATTATTGAAAACCGTGAAGGATTAAGCGTATTACCCTTTAAGCGTTTGAAGACGTTTAATTTCCAAGCGAGGATTTCAATAACTTTTTATGGGCGTTTTTATAGGTGAAGCAACGATGTTTTATTGTCCCAAGTGCCGCCGCACCTACGAAGATGGAAGCCAGCGATTCTGCTCGAACGATGGCGGACGACTGCTGCCCGCCCTCTCGGCGAGCGTGAAATCGGGCGAAGGCAAAAAAGGCGTGTTTTCGACGCTGCTCGGCAAAGCACAGAAACGCGCCGAAGCGGACGAAAGCCGCGTGCCCGCGCCGAAATTCATCAAAGCCGAACAAACGATTCAAACGGATTTTCCGCCGCCCTTAGCGAGCGAAATTTTCCCGACCGAGCCGAAAACAAAACTTGAATTCGAGCCGAAGCCGGCAGAAACGAAATCGTCTGTTGAGCCGAAACCGGCGGCGGAAACAAAATCGACGCCGGAAACAAAACCGTCGGCGCGTTTGATTAAGCCGAGCGAAATCGCTTCCGGCACGGCGACGGTCGGCGACCGCAGCGTTAATCCGGCGGGCAGACCGGCGATTTCGTGGGAAAAACCGAACGTTCTTCTGGGGCAAACCGTCAAAGGTCGCTATCAGGTGACGGAAAAAATCGGGCAGGACGAAACCAGCATTTCGTATCTGGCGCAGGATAAACTGTCGCCCGAAAAAAAGGTCGTCGTCCGCGTTTTGATGGAAGAAGACGCGGAGGATTTAGCCAGCCGGATTTTCGCCGAAGAAAGAGTTTCGCTGTCGCATCTGAATCATCCGAACGTCGCCGGTTTGATTGATTCGGGCGAGCTTCTGGAAGGCAAGCCTTTTATTATCACGGAATACGTCGAAGGCAAATCGGTTAAAGATAAATTGCAGCAGACCGGACAGTTTAACGCTCTGCGGGCGGCGCGCATCGTCCGGCAGGCGGCTTACGCGCTGAGCGAAGTGCATCAAAACGGCGTTCTGCATCGCAACTTAAAGCCGGAAAATATTATTCTGACCGTCAACGAAGCGGGCACGGAACTAATCAAAGTCACCGATTTTGCGGTTTCCGACGGCAGGCAGCTTGCCGATAATCCGGCGTATAAATCGCCCGAACAGCTCGAAGGAAAAATGCCGTCTTTCGCCAGCGATATTTACAGCCTGGCGGTTATCGCCTATCAAATGTTGACCAATCGTCTGCCGTTCGCCGCTTCTTCGGTCAGCGATTTAATCGCGGCGCAGAAAAAAGGTTTGAGTCTCAAGCCGACAAATCTGCGGCTCGATTTGCCGCACGCTCAGGAAGCGGTTGACCAGATTCTGGAAAAGGCGCTCGCGTACAAACCTTCGGAGCGTTTTCCGAAAGCGCGCGATTTCGGCGACGCATTTTTTAATGCTTTGGCGACCGCGCCATCCGCCGCCAAACCGGAAGAAGCGGAAAAAACTTTTGAAATTCAGCCGTTAATTTCCGCCGACACGTCGCTGGAAGACGTCGAAATCGAATTCATCGACGACGAACCGGAAGAAATGAGCTTCGTCGCCGCACCGGAAACGACGGTCGCAGAAAAAATCGAGACGGAAGACAATATAAAGTCGCCCGAAGATTTGCCGTGGGAAAAACGCTCGCCCGAACCGATGAAAGTGGCGAGTAAATCCTGGATGCGGGTTTCCGTCTTAGGTTTGATTGGGCTCGTTTTGGGGCTCTGGGCGATTTGGTATTATTTTTTGAATCGACCGGCTCAACCCAGCTTTACTCTGGCAAATCAGACTGCGACTCAGGAAAATTCAAATCCGCCGGCTGGCGGCACGGTCGCGACAAATGCCGTTCCCGCGCTGCCGCCGGACATCGAGCTGCCGCCCGCGGAACGCAAAGTTTTGCCGCCGCCGAACACCGAGTATTTTCAAAACACGCGCGAAAATTTACAGGGCGATTTAGCGACTTATTATCGCGGGTTTTCGTTTTATTACCCGAAAGAATGGGTGAAAACGCCGGGCGAGAAAAATTTTGCCGACGTCGCCCGCACGGATGGAAACGGCATTCCGATTGAGCAGATGCTGGTTTCTTTCTACAAGAGCAAGGGAACTTTTAAAGCCGACCGCGAAGGCTTTCCGGCGCTCATCAAAGAAACGAATAAAAGACTCGCCGAGCAGATTCCGAATTACCGTTTTATTTCCGAAGGCGAAAAAATTATCAACGGCGGCTGGAAAGTTTACGAAATGAGGTTTGAAGGCACAATCGAGTCGAACAAAGGCGAAAGCATCAAGATTTTCGGCAGGCGTCTGTTTATGCCCGCGATGCGGCAGGGCATCAAAAGCGGTTTTGTCATCACGATGCTGGCGACGCCGCTTTCGCCGAACGTGCAATCGGTCGAAGAGGTCGGCGAGAAAGGCGAATTGAGAACGATTCTGGAAACTTTCGAGCCTTCGCCGATGTAATAAATTCCGGTTTTCCGAAGGGTTTTTTGAAAGCGCAGGGAAAAACTTCCTTGCGCTTTTTATTTTGACCTTAGTTGCAGTAGAATCTTGCGATAGTGAATGTCAGTTTGGTTTCAATTACGAATTACGAATTAAAAAGCCGCGACCTTTAAACTTCAAATTTGAACTTTGGATGCTTTACAACGTTCAAAAGTCAAAGCTCAAAAATCATCATTCGTAATTCGTAATTTTTAATTGACCGGGCGTAATCCAAAAATATGAAAATCGTTTTAGCCGAAGAACGCGACGGGCAGTCGTTGTCCGAGCAAACTTTTCAACAGCAGACAGTCAGAGTCGGGCGCGACACGAGCGATTGCCAAATCGTTTTCGACAACCAGCAGTTTCCGATGGTTTCGCGCAAACACGCCGAATTGCGCTGGCAAAACGGGCAATGGCTGCTGGCGGATTTGGGTTCGAGTTACGGCACTTTCCTGAACGGGCAAAAAATCAGCCAGCCGCAAGCCGTGCAAGCGGGAAGCGCCATTCAGCTCGGCACGAACGGTCCGGTTCTGCGCGTCGTCTGGTTTGAATCCGTCCAGCCACAGCCGCAAACGCCGGTTTACGCGCCGCAAGCCGAGCCGCAGAAATCGGTTTCCGCGCCGCCGCCGCCGCAAATTCCGAATCAACAGCAACAAATTCCGAATCAGCCAGCTGCGAATCAAGCCAGACCAACCGGCAACGGCGCGCTCGATACGCCGCAGCTGATTTTTGTCGGCACCAGCCGGCTCGAACCTTATAAAATTACCAAAGACAGCTTCTGGCTCGGGCGCGACCCGAATTGCGATATTGTGATGGAAGCCAACGCCGTGATGGTTTCGCGCAAGCACGCGCAGGTCAGCCGACAAAACGGCGGTTTTGTCGTGATCGACAACGGCAGCTTTAACGGCACGCTCGTCAACGAGCAGCGAATTTCCACGCCGACGCCGATTTATCACGGCGACGAGATTCAGCTCGGAATGGGCGGACCTGTCCTCAGATTTAATTCGCCGCAACAGACCGCGCCGAAAGGCTCAAGCCTCGCCGGACAGCGCGCCGTCGCCGCCGGACAACAGGCGGTTTTGCAGGATTTGCCCGAGGAGCAAGCCGGTTCAAAAACGATGGTTTTTCGCGGCGGCAACGTCTCGCAGCAAATGAAACCCGAATCTTCGGCGCAGCCGCAATTGCTGATGCAGTTGACTTTCGGCGGCAAACAGGAACTGACCATCGGGCGCGACGACAACAACGACGTCAAGCTCGACGGCTTGCAGATTTCCAATCGACACGCGCGGCTTCTGCAATCCGGTTCGAGCGTCGCCATCGAAGATTTGAACTCGACCAATGGCGTTTACGTCAACGGTCAAAAAATTTCGCGCCAGAATATTTCGACTTCCGACGCCGTGCAAATCGGCTCATTCGTGATTCGCGTCGATAATGCGGGAAACATCGGCGTTTTCGACACGCGCTCAAAAACGCGCATCGATTCGGTCAACATCACGAAGGAAGTCAAAGACCGTTCGGGCGGCGGCAAGCTCAAATTGCTGGACGGCGTTTCGCTGACGGTGATGCCGAATGAATTCGTCGGACTGCTCGGACCTTCGGGCGCGGGAAAATCGACGTTTATGGACGCGCTCAACGGAATGCGTCCGGCTTCGGGCGGCAGCGTTTTAGTCAATAATCTCGACCTTTATCAAAACCTCGACGCGCTGAAACAATCAATCGGCTACGTCCCGCAGGACGATATTATTCACCGCGAATTGACCGTCTATCGAACGCTTTATTACGTCGCCAAGCTGCGCCTTTCGACCGACGTTTCGCGCAAGGAAATCGACCAGATTGTCAACGAAGTAATGGACGTCACCGGCTTGAGCGAGCGGCGCGACGTGCCGATTAATCAACTTTCCGGCGGGCAACGCAAACGCGTTTCCATCGCCGTTGAACTAGTGACGAAACCTTCGGTCATTTATCTGGACGAGCCGACTTCCGGACTCGACCCGGCGACGGAAGAAAAAATTATGGTTTTGTTCCGCCAGATTGCCGAATCGGGCAGAACCGTGATTCTGACGACGCACGCGATGGAAAACGTCAAGCTTTTCGACAAAATCGTTTTGCTGATGCGCGGAAAACTGGTTTTTTACGGCAAGCCGCAGGAGGCTCTGGAACACGTCGGCGCGAAAAGCTTCAAGGAGCTTTACGACAAGCTGGAAGAACCGATTGAACAGAGACTCGGAATGAACGGCGCGAATCGTCATCAAGTCACCGAGCAGGTCGCCGAAGAATGGAAACAGAAATTTACCAAGACGCCGCAGTATAAAAAGAACGTTTTCGAGCCGCTCAGGCAAATCGGGCAGGTGCAGTCGCAGGGCGTTCAGCAGAAACGAAAGCTCGGTCTTTTCGGCGCGGTTCGCCAGTGGATGACGCTTTCCAGACGTTACTGGGAAGTGCTGGTGCGCGACAAGTTCAATCTTTTGATTCTTTTAGTGCAAGCTCCGATTGTCGCGCTTTTAACCTTTTTTGTGATGGACAAAGACCAGCCGCGCGATTTCGTTTATTTCGTTTTGTCGCTGGTTTCCGTCTGGTTCGGAACGTCGGTCGCGGCGCGCGAAATCATCAGGGAAAAAGCCGTCTACACGCGCGAGCGAATGGTCAATCTCGGCTTGATGCCGTATGTTTTTTCCAAGCTTTTTATTCTCGGCATCATTGTCGGCATCCAATGTCTGATGCTTTTTCTGCCGCTCAAATTTTTCGATTTGGTCGGTTTGATGGAAATGCCGGGCGAGCTGGCTGGCATTCCGCAATTCTGGGTGATGCTTTTGACGGCGGGCGTCGGCATCGCGCTCGGATTGTTTATCTCCGCGACGGTCAAGACTTCTGAAATGGCGACGTCGCTCGTGCCTCTGATTTTGATTCCGCAGATTTTATTTTCGGGGCTGGTCGGCGTTCCGACGGGAATTAACAAAGTCGCCGGTTTGATAATGCCCGCGACGTGGTCCTTCGATACGATGAAGCGTTTTTCGACGCTCGACACGCTCAAAGAAGAAGGCGCAGACGAGAGCGGAGGCACGCGCGGCGTCGGTTACTACAAATACGTCGAACAGGAAAACGATAAATTAATCGCCGACTCGCGCAAGAAAATCGACGATTACAAAGCGAAATCCGAGCAGAAAATGAAGGATTACGAAAAGGAGATGAAAGACGATTTGGCAAGCGGGCGGCGTCCGGGCGATATGCCGAAGCTGGACGCCGCGCCGAAGATTGACGACCCGAAAAAAATCGAAAAGAATCTGAGCGCGTACGTCAACTTCCTGCATCCGTGGATGAACGAGGTTTTGAATCAGATTGTTTTGATGATAATGTTTTTTATGTTGGTTATTGCGACGCTGATTGTTCTGAGAATGCAGGACATCGCGTGATAAAATTACGAATTTCAAGTTACGAATTACGAATGGCGGATTATTCTCGTAATTCGTAATTCGTAATTGTTTAAAGGGAAGTTTTAATGAAATTTACAGTAAAAAAAACGGCTTTATTTATATTTTTAGCGATAGCGTTTTCAACTTTCGCGGCTTGTCGGGGCGGCGGCTACAACAGCGGCTTGACAAACACCGCCGAGACGACGAAAAAGAGCGATTATCCGAGTGTTCCGGCGGCGATAATGCAGGCTGAATTAAAGGGTTTGGACGGCGGGAAGCTTAAACTCGAAGATTACAAAGGCAAAGTCGTTTTGGTGAATCTCTGGGCGACGTGGTGCGGACCTTGTAAAGGAGAAATGCCGCATCTGGTCGAGCTGCAAAATACGCATAAGGAGAAAGGCTTTGAAATCCTCGGACTGGACACCGACGAAAACGATACGGAAGCTAAAGTAAAAAGCTTTGCCGAGGATATGAAGCTCAACTACACGCTCGGCTGGATTGACGAAAAAACTTATAACGAGCTTTTAAAAATCAGCAAGTTTCCGGGCATTCCGCAGAGTTTTCTCATCAGCCGCGACGGACAGCTTCTGGGCGTTTTCACGGGCGGCAGTCCTTCGACGATAGCGAAGCTCAAAGATATTGTCGGCAAAACCGTCAGCGAATAATTAGTTAATGCAAAGCGCAAAATATCAGGATTTGGAATTCAAAATTCCGAAATTAAAATTCCTTTCTATTTTGCGTTTTGCATTTTAGACGCTTATTTTCGGCTCGACCAGAATCGTTTTAAAGCTTGCAAGACTGACCAGACCAGCCGCCGCGCCCTTCGGTTTGTTCACAAATTTTTTTTGCGTGTAATTAACGGCGGCTTTCACCTGGCTTCTGCCCTGACTGTAAAAGGCGGCGATTTCGGCGGCTTCCAGAAGCGTCTGCGACGGCAGGTTTTCAAGGCGATTCGGATTTCTGACGACGACGTGCGAGCCGCCGTAGTCAGCCGCGTGCAGCCAGAAATCGAGCGATTTGGCGAGGCGAAAAGTCAGGTAATCATTATCCTTCGACCCTTTGCCGACGAGGATTTCGAAGCCGTCCGAAGAAGCGAATTTGCGCACGCCTTTAATCGCGCCGCTTTCCTTATCTCTCGCTTTCTGCGTTTTGCCGGACGTTTTTTCGCCGGTAATTTTCGATAGAAACTGCTCGTCCCTTTCCGCAATCGCCAATTCGAGCTGCTCTTTCCGGGATTCGAAATCCGCAATCTGAGCTGCCAAATCTTTTAATCTTCCGGCGATTTCCTCTTTCGCGTTGCGCGCTTTTGTATAACGCTTGAAAAATTTTTCGGCGGCTTCGGTGAGGCTCGAATTTTCATCAATTTCAATCTCAATCGCCGGCGTATTTTCGTCGAAATAATCGACGACCAGAACTTTGTCGCCGACGCGCGCGGCGTCCGCCAGATTCGCCAGAATCAAATCGCCGTAACGCTTCCATTTCTCCGCGTCGCCGTGATTCGCCAAATCCTGATTGAGTTTTTTCAAAAGCTTTTCGCGCTTCGTGATTTCCTGTTTGATTTTCGCTTCGGCGGATTTGGCGCGCGATTGAAACTGTTTTTCGATTTCTAAATTTCGGTAATGAGTGTCAAGCGCTTCGGAAAGCGTCGAAAAATCGCTTTTCGGGAAAATCTCGTTTGATTGCGGCGTTCGGTCTTTGGTCTTTGGTCTTTGGTCTTCGGTTTCCAATCTGCGGGTATCTGTGTTTATCGGTGAAGTATTTTCTTCCGGCATTGACGCGCCCGCTATCGCAGGCGGTTCTGACTTTACCTCGCGTTTCGGCGGTTGATAACGGCTGGCAATTTCCTGCCCGTCGCCGGAATTTTCGCGCAGGCAGTCGAGAATAAAATCGCGGTCGTCGAGCAGAAAAATATTTGCCGAGCGTCCGGTCATCTGGGCAATCAGCGCGTATTTTTTTAAGCCTTCGATTTCGTCCTGAGCGAAAAATTCAAAACGCAGAATGCGCTCGTTTTCGATTTTTGTGATTTTTTGCAGAGCCGCGTTCGAAAGCCTTTTGCGCACGAAAAGAACGAACGGCGCAGGATTGACAGACTCTTTTTCCAAATCGCGCAGCTTTCTTTTAATCAAATAAATGCGCGGATTGACCGGCTCGACGCCGATAAAAAGATAATTTGCTTCGGGAAGGCGAAAATCAATCGCAAAGGTCAGGCGCGAGAGCTGGAAAATCTTGCCGAAAGGACGATTGACCAGTTGTTTTTCGAGTTCTTTCCTGACGGCTTCAAGTGTCGCTTCGTTCATAAACCGATATTAAATATTAAATAAACAGATTAGCACAATAAAAACGGCGAGTAACTTTTCAAAGCCACTCGCCGCAAATTTCGAATTTTTCGAATTTTAATATTCTTCTCTGACCACAATCGTTCCCGCCAGAAGGTCGTGCGCCGCGCGCTTTTCGCTGTTGAAAAACAAAGGCAGAAAACCGAGTCCGCCGAGCGCGAGCGAGAAAAGATAAACGCAGGAATTAACCGCCGCCTGATGAAACGTCGGGTAATCGTTTTCCTCGATGTCGATGATTTCCAGCGAAAAAAGACGCATTCCCAGAGTTCTGCCCAAGAATCCGACGCTCACCGTCATATAAATAAACATAACGATTGCAAAAGTCGCCAGAAACGCCAATAAACCTTGCAGCGTAAATAAATTGCCGTTTAAAAGCATAAACGGCGAGAGCAGAATAAAGCTCAGAAACGAGCCGATAATCAAATCGAAAAGCCCGGCGTTAAAGCGCAATGAAACCGGCGCGCAATCGTCGATTTCTTCAAATTCTTCGGCTTCCGGCTCGACAGCTTCGACTTCGCCGTAAGCCGTCACGTCGTCGGTTTCTTCGTCAAAATCGTCAACCGGCGTTTCAATATTTATTTTATTTTCAGTCGTTTTAAAAATAATCGAACGACTTTCGACGCCCGGAGCGGCTTTCACGACCTGCGACAAAGGCGGAAGCTTATTGGTGTCGAATTTTTCAGCCTTTTTCTCGGGCGTATTTTCAGCTTTCTTTTCGATAATAAAAGTCTTCGACTGAGTTTTGAAGGGAATATGTTCCGGCTTCGGCGGCATTGTTTCCGAAGTCTGATTCGGAACGGCGTACGGAAAAGTTTTCGGCTGCGCCGGCTGCTGCGGCTGTTGCTGCGGCTGCGGCACGGCGGTCAGATGCGGTTTCGGTTTTTCCTCTTCGGCGTAATACATCTGGCGCGATTGCTCGATGCGGCGCATCGCGGCTTCGAGCTTCGGATTGCCGGAAACAACCGGATTATTTTGCGGAAGCGGCTCGGCTTGCAGCGCGGTTGCGCCGCTGGTCGCCAGCGTCATTGATTGCGGCGCGGCGCCGGTCGAAACCGCGTCGGTTTGCGTGTGGCTGCCGCGGTCCTGACGCTGGCGCACGACATTCTGCAAATGCAGACGCCATTCGGGCACGACCGCATTTTTATGACGAAAATCAACCAGCGTCGGGCTGGTCGCTTTGCTGGCGATTTCCGCCGTTTGCGGTTTCGGCGCGACGGGCGGCAACGGTTTCGGCGGCTGAACCGGCGTTTGCGGAATCGAAGCCTGCTCCGCCGTTTCGACCCGCCGCTCAGGTTGCAGCGAAGTATGTATCACGGCAGCCTGCACGGGCGGTTGAAGCGGAGTCGGTTGAACGGGCGGCGGAATTACCGGCTTTGGAATTTCTTTTTGTGTCGTGGATTTTGCTGATTTTACAATCGGGGAAATTTTCAAAGCCAGTTCTTCACGCACGGAATCGTTCATCATCGTTCCGCAGCTCGGGCAAACCGACAAACTAGAAGCCAAAATTTTATTGCAACCGGGACAATTCATAGTTTTAAAATATTTGAAAATTGGAAAAAGTGAAACGCGAGTTTTGGTTGAAAACCAAATGATAAGACCAAACTGTGAACAGACTATCAGGAATTACTTTAAGTAGTCAATAGTAAATTTATGAAAACACAGGGAATTTTGGCTTGAAATGCAAAAAAAATGCGAAAAACTGGAAAAAAAGCCGGATTATGAATAAGAAAAGAGGAAATTACAGCGGCTGACGCCCGCCGAATCCGGCTTCGACTTCGTGCCACCATTCGATTTCGTCGCCTTCGCCGAGCTGCCAGCAAAGCAAAACGACGCGACCTTCGCGCCACGACGGAAAATCAATCAGACCGCGCGCGTAATCTTTCAGCTGGACGCCGAGATTGTCGATTTCGAGAGTTAATTTGCCGAGTTCGTAAAGCAGCTTCACATAGCGCGAGCCGCCGCGCATTCCGCCGCCGCCGAATTGCGCGGCATCCGCCGCCGCCATCGACGATTCGCGAAAACGCGCGATTTCCGCGTGCCGTGCCTGAATTTTCTGCAAAATCGGACGCACGGCGGGAATAAGGTCGCTGGCTTCGGTCGGCGTAAAAAGTTTCATCTATCGTCGGTGACGCGAACAAAATCCGCCAGACTGTCGTCGTCGGTTTCCGCAAAATTCGGCGGCTCGACGTTGATTTCGCGCGCGATACGCGAGTAATCATTCGCGTGATTCGGATTGATAACGCTCGACGGCAATTCTTCCGGCGGCACGAACGAAGGAATTTCGTAACGCTCGCTGGTAATATCTTTTCGGACAAGCTCGGCAATGTCGCCCAAATCGATGAAAAAATCCGCCACGTCAATCAGCCGCGGCGCGGTGTTGGAGCGAAAGCCCGCGACCTCGACGCGGCAGCCTTTATAAGCGACGGCATTGACGGCGTAAACAAAATCTTCGTCGCCCGAAACCAGAACGGCGGTGTCGTATTTTTCCGCCAGGCTCAGCATATCGACGGCGATTTCCACGTCCAGATTCGCCTTGCGCGTGCCGTCGTAAAAAGTTTTCAATTCTTTCTGCACGACGCGAAAACCGTTGCGCCGCATCCACAAAAGAAATCCCTGCTGGCGTTCCGCGCCCGCGTCGACGCCCGTGTAGAAAAAAGCGCGGAGCAAGCGCCCGTCGCCGAGCAAAACCCGTAAAAGCTTGTTGTAATCAATGTCGATATTATGAAAACGCGCCGCGTGAAAAAGATTATTTCCGTCGATAAAGACGGCAACGCGACCGCGATTCCCGAAATGCCAGGAAGCCGTAGCAGTTTCAATCTGCATTTTTGATAACCCTCTTTGATAAAATAGACAGCCGCCGGAGTTTTCGAAAAGAGAGACGAATTTTAGTTAAAAAGGTTGATGAAAACTTTTCAAATAGCCGAAAAATATGGACTTGTTTAATAGCTTTCTCTTTCGCTTCGGGTCTGTCAAAAAACAATAAAAACAATTTATAGAACTCTTTATAGTCTGCCGTTAAGCAAGCGAATCGGTCAAGCGAAAATTGATTACAGATTTTAAATTTATCGTATAATCGAAAAGCGATGGAAAAAAAGACCGAACCAATTCACGCCGACCAGTGGTTAAAAGACGCGGCAAGCGAACCGGAAATTCAGGGCTTTAAGCCGGAAGAAATGATTTCCTGCCCGAGCTGCGAGCGAAAAAGCCCGCCGACGCGTCTGAAATGTTTTTACTGCGGCGCGACGCTGCCGGTTTCGGCGGCACAGTCGGAATTTATCAAACCGCAGCCGCGAAAAATGGAAACGTGGGAAAAAGGCTTCAACCTGATTATTTTGCCAAACGCTCACACGTGGGATGACGCCACTCTCAGGGAAGTTGCCGGAATGACGCGGCTGGAAAAGGAAGATTTAAAAAAATTAATCGAAACGCAAAAGCCGCTGCCTTTGACGCGCGCCGATTCGGCAAAAGAAGCGGAAATTATTGCGAAAAGATTGAGCGAAATCGGTTTTGAAGCTCTGGTTTTGAGCGACGAGGATTTGAAAATCGAGATTGTCACACGTCGCCTGCGCGGAATCGAATTCGACGAAGACAAGCTCGTTTTGATACTTTTCAACTCGGACGAAATCGCGGAAATCCGGCGCGAAGATTTAAGCTTAATCGTCAGCGGCGCGCTGTTTGAACGCCGCATCGAAACGACCGAAAAGCGCAAAAGACGCGAAAATAAAGTTCTGGAAACAACCGAAACGAGCCTGGATGAACTTTTAATCGACATCTACACGCGAGCCGATACGGTCGGTTATCGAATCCTTTCCGGCGGCTTCGATTTTTCCTGTCTGGAAACGGAAAAGGGAATGCTGGCGCGCGAAAATATGCGGAAATTGGCGGATAAACTGCGCGCTTTCGCCGCGGAAGCAAAATTTGTCGGCGATTATCTGCAAGTCAGGGACGTTCTCGGAAAAGTCTGGGAAGTCGAAGAAAAACGCGATTCGCGCGGGCTGCAAAGAAAAAGCTTCGGACGGCTGGATTTCGGAAACGTGACGACGATTAATAATCTGAACCAATTTACAAAATACTCGCGTTTGCAGCGACATCTTTTATAAAGGCAAAAGTGTGAAGGCAAAAGGCAAAAGGCAAAAGGCAAAAATAAATAGTCGCTCGGAATCGGGCGCGGCTGGCAGATTTCAAGGCGCAAGCCCGCACGCCGGCAAAAGCGCTGATTCCGCGAAAGAAAAAAATCGTCCGCGGGCACCGCAGGCTTCGCGGCTTGAAAAACACAAATTTGAGAAGCAAACTTTACTTAAGTCTCAAACTGCGAGTCCCAAATTTCAAACCGAAGACCGAAGACCGAAGACCGAAGACGCTTTTTCAACTGACAACGAACAACGGGCAGCGAACATAATTTACGGTGTTTTGCCCGTTCTCGAATCTCTGCGCGCGGGCGCACGCCGCATCGAAAAAATTTTTGTCGCCGAGGGCGCGCACGAAAAACGCTTGCAGGAAATCTTTGATTTGGTCAGACAAGCCGGAATTCCTTTCCAAAAAATTCCGCGCCAGAATTTACAGAAATTTGTCGAGCCGGGCGTCAATCATCAGGGCGTCGTCGCTTTTGTCGCTTCGGCTGAATATGCTGATGCGGACAGATTGATTGACGAAGTCACGGGCAAAGAAAATTCGTTGAGCGTGATTCTGGACGGCGTCGAAGACCCGCGAAACTTAGGCGCGATTTTGCGAACGGTCGAATGCGCGGGCGCGGACGGCGTTTTTATTCCCGAACGCCGCGCCGTCGGGCTGACGGAAACGGTCGCCAAATCGTCGGCGGGCGCGACCGAATACGTGAAAGTGGCGAAAGTCGCGAATCTCAATCGCTTGATTGAGCGGTTGAAAGAGAATAACATCTGGGTTATAGGCACGAGCGGAGAAGCGAAAATAGATTATACCGAATGGGATTGGACGCGAAACTGCGCGCTCGTTCTGGGCAGCGAAGGCAAAGGCTTGCATCGTCTGACGGCGGAAAAATGCGACGTGCTGGTGAAAATTCCGCTGCTCGGACGGATAGAATCATTGAACGTTTCGGTCGCCGCCGGCGTAATTCTCTACGAAGCGGTCAGACAACGAACTTTGCGCCGCCGCGCCGCGCCGGGCGGACACGGAGACGAAACAAAAGACGAAGGACGAAGAACAGAGGACTAAAATTTATGTTTTGCCCGAAATGTGGAACACAAAATCCGGAAACCGGAAAATTCTGCCGCGCCTGCGGAACGGATTTAGGCAATATTTCATCGGCTCTGAGCGGAAATTTGCCGCAACCGCCGCCGCAATCGCCGCCGCCCGCATTTTATGTTGACCATCGAGGCAGAATGAAATCTAACGACCCGACCGACATTTGCAGTCAAGCCGTCAGAAGTTTGATTATGGGATTCGGTTTTCTCGTCGTCTCGATTGTTCTGCTGATGACTAACGTCGCGGGCGGCAATAAGTGGTGGTGGGCGATGCTTTTCCCGGCTTTTTCAATGCTGGCGGTCGGCGCTTCCCAAATGGCGCGAGTTAAGCGGATGGACAAGCAAAAACCGGGCGGCGCAGTTTTTACCGAGCAAGCTCAATTTGCCTCGCACCAGGCAAACTTTAATTTGCCGCCGCCGCAGACCGATTACGTTCAGCCGCCGCAGAAATCCATTTACGAGACGGGCGAGCTTTACGAAAAACCAGCGAGCGTGACCGAAGGCACGACGCGGCATCTGGAAATTAATAATGAAGGCGAAACGATGACTTTGCCGAAAAAATGATGAGATGAAAATAATTTTGCCGGTGATTTTTATAACTCTGTTTTCATCCGTCGTTTCCGCGCAAACAAAATCGGTGAAGGCAACAACTCTCTCGTCCAGGAAAACGAAAGTAAAAATTATTAAGCGGGAATTTCCCGAGGTGCCGGAAAAGGTTAGAGATAATCACGCTCGCGGAATAATTCGCGTTCTCGTATTTGTTAATGAAGAAGGCACTGTCGGAAAGGCTAATCTTATTTCTTTCAATTATTACCGGCACTTGAACGATTATATAGAAAAGACTGTTGCTGATTGGAAGTTTGAGCCGCGTGTAATTGACGAAAAAAACGTCTCGTTTAAAACAGTCATCGAGATTCCTTTTTGCTATGGCAGTTTTACTTCTTGGTGTTTTTATTAACTTTTTTTCGCAAATCCAGCCGGTGTCCGGCAATTTTTTCAAACACTTTTAAATATCTTTTCGGGAAAAGACGCGAAACGTAGTTGATGGCGTGCGCGTCTTTGCCGATTAAAATGCGCGGATTTTCCGATTTGATGCCGCGCAGAATCGTTTCGGCGGCTTGTTCGGGCGTGGTCTGCGCGACTTTGTCGAAAAATTTCACGCCTTGTTTTTTATATTCTTCGGGCGTTTCCGAGCCGAGCCGCGAATTGCGGGCGATGTTGGTTTTGATTCCGCCCGGATGAACCGAGGCGACGCGGACGCCGGTGTCTTCAAGCTCGTGACGCAGCGCTTCGGTAAAACCGCGCACGGCGAATTTCGACGAAGCGTAAGCCGTCTGTTCCGGCGGCGCGACAAGTCCGAAAACGCTGGAAATATTAACGATGTGCGCTTTTTCCTGCTCTTTCAAAACGGGCAGAAAAAATCTGGTGCCGTAAACGACGCCCCAGAAATTGATGCTCATCAGCCATTCGAAATCTTCGAGCGAAATTTGCTCGAAAGTTCCCAGCAGCCCGACTCCGGCATTGTTGACCAGATGCGTCACGCGCCCGTGCGCGGCTAAAACGTCGGCGGCAAATTTTTGCATCTCGGCTTTGTCCGCAACGTTGACGATGTGTTTCGAAACCTTGACGCCGAGTTTTTCAACCGCCTCAAAGGTTTCGTTTAAGCCGTCGGCGTCAACATCGGAAATCGCAACGCCCGCGATGTTTTCCTGCGCCAGACGAATCGCCAAAGCGCGCCCGATGCCCGATGCCGCGCCGGTGATAACCGCCACGCTGTTTTTTGTTAAAGTCATAAATTTATTTTCGATTTTCGATTTTCGATTGGAAGCGGAATGGCTTCAAGCCAGATAAATTTAGAAAAGATAATTTCCTTATCCAATCTAAAATCGGCAATCGCAAATCAAAATCAATAAACCTGCATATCGGGATTTGTCTGCAAAACCGATTCGGATTCAGCTTTCAAATTGCCCGCAAACTTTTTCCGCAGTTTTTTTTCTTTTCTCAGCAATAATGGCAAAGTCCAGTCGGCGATGCGAATTCTCCGCAAGCTCGCAATCGGGTCAATCAGATGCGTCGTCGGCAGGCGAGCGCCCGATTCCTTTAAAACCAAGCCGATTGGCAATTTCATCCGCTCTTGCAGGCGAATCATTTTCGCCAGCAGTTTGGCGGCAGGCGTGATTAAAGGTCCGACGCCGTAACGAATTTGCTGCGTTCCGAAAACGTAGAGATTTTTATAGTCCGGCAAAACCGAACCGGCGTAAAGCTGCGCGATATTGTCGTTTTTTACCGGAATCAAGCCTTCGGGCAAAAAGGGAAAACTGACGTAAAATCCGGTGGCGCAGACGATTAAATCGACTTCCGCGCTCGTGCCGTCAACAAAATGCACGGTTTTGCCCGCAAAATTTTTAACGTCCCGGTGCGGCTTGATTCTGCCGTGTTTCAGATAATGCAGAATCTCGGATGACACCGTCGGGTGATGCTCGAAAAGCTTATGGTCGGGATGCGGCAAGCCGTAATCTTCGTATTTGCCGATGACGACGCGAAGCATAATTTTTAAAACGAATCTTTGCAGAAAAATCGGCATATGAATCGCGGGCGATTCCGCGCTCGGTTTGCCGAACAGAGTTTTCGGCAGAAACCAGTAGCCGCGCCGCAGGCTTAAATGCGCCTCTTTGGAAACGCGCGCGGCTTCCGAGGCGATGTCGCAGGCGGAATTTCCGCCGCCGATAACTAAAACTTTTTTTCCGGCGAGCTGCTCCGGCGTTCGGTAATCTTTCGAATGAATCGTCTCGCCTGTAAATTTGCCCGCGTAGGACGGAAAACGCTTGTCCCAGTGATGACCGTTGCAGACGACGACGCCCTTGTAAATTCGCTTTTCGCCGTCCGCCGTTTCGACTTCCCACGTTTCGTCCGCGAGCGGGCGACACATCACGACTTTCGTGTTAAAACGAATATTTTCGCGCAGATTGAAAGAATCGGCGTAAAGCTTGTAATAATCGCTCATCTGCTTCCGGCTCGGAAAATCGGGGTAATCGTCGGGCATCGGAAAATCGGCGTACTCGGTCGTTTTGCGCGACGAAATAATATGCGCGGTTTCGTAAACGCCGTGATACCAGTTGCCGCCGACTTCCGTGTCGGCTTCGATTTGTTCGTAAGCGATTCCGGCTTCTTTCAAAGCTTTCGCCACGCCGAGACCGCAAGGTCCGGCGCCGATAATCA
>DASVRT010000069.1:0-36249 GCA_036388475.1 Pyrinomonadaceae bacterium
CGTTGGCGGCACGACGCGAAGCCAGCAGGTTGGGAATAGCGATGGCGGCGATAATGCCGATGATTACCACGACGATTAAAAGTTCGATAAGCGAGAAGCCTTTTTGGTTCGTTTTCATTTTATTTCACATTCTCCTTGGAAATTCTTTTGGTCTTAATTTTTTCTACCTTGTCTCAGGCACTGCTCTATTAAACAATCTCTGTGCCAAAAGGGAAGATGTCCGAAAAATGCGCAAAACCTTGTATTTTTACCGTTTACGCGAGTCTGTCAAATTGACCGAACGGCAAAATGCGGCTTACACACACTGTTAAATAACAGTATTTGGCATTCGACGGGTGACGAAAAATGTCAGAAATTCAACTGATAACTGAGAACTGATAATTGTGAGCTGATAACCGATAATTGAGAGCTGAAACCTTAAACAAAATGAGAACGGAGAACTGAAAGTCGGAATTATTTCCTTCAGTTCTCCGTTCTTAGGTTTCGGTTATCAGTTGAATTTATTCGCCGGAGCCGCGCATTTGCGCCGAAAGCGTGCGGATGCTGTGCTTATCGAGCAGATGCCGCAATGAACGCACCTGCATTTGCAGAAGCTCGGCGGCGCGCGTCTGGTTTCCGCCGGTTCTTTTCAGCGCTTCCAGCACATAAGTTTTTTCCAGATTGTCCAGATGCGTCACGAGATTGATGCCTTCGTCCGGCAAATCGAATTCGGCTTTGATGCGTTCGGGATTATAGTTGGTGATGTGTTCGGGCAGGCGTTCCGGCTGGATGGCTTCGGTTCTTTCCAGCGCGACGGCGCGCTCAATCGTATGTTCAAGCTCGCGGACGTTGCCGTGCCACGTGTAATTTTCCAGAATCTGCTCGGCGCGCTCGCTGATGGAAACACTCCTGCCCGTCTGGTCGCAGTATTTTTTTATAAAATGACTGACTAAAGACGAAATATCTTCGCGGCGGTCGCGCAGCGGCGGAAGGGAAATCGGGATGACCGAGATGCGATAAAAAAGGTCTTCGCGGAAAGTGCTGTCGGCAACCATCTGTTTCAAATCGCGGTTGGTCGCGGCGATAACGCGCGTGTCAATCGCCAGTTCGTCGTGCGCGCCGACGGGGCGCACGCGGCGTTCCTGCAAAACGCGCAGCAGCTTGACCTGCATCGCCGGCGACATCTCGCCGATTTCGTCCAGAAAAATCGTTCCCTTGTGAGCGGCTTCAAAAAGTCCTTTGCGATTGGCGTTCGCGCCGGTAAACGAGCCTTTCATATAGCCGAAAAGCTCGCTTTCGAGCAGCGTTTCGGTAAACGCGCCGCAGTTTATCGAGATAAAGGGCTTTTCCGCGCGCGGCGACATATCGTGAATCGCGCGCGCGACCAATTCTTTTCCGGTTCCCGATTCGCCCTGAATCAAAATGGTCGATTGCACCTCGGCGACCGTTTCAATCATTTGATAAACCGCCTGCATTTTATCCGAGTGACCGATGATGTTTTTGATGCTGCCGCGCTCGCGCTGCGCGCGTTTGAAGGCGCGGTTTTCGACGATGAGAGCCTGTTTGTCGAGCGTCTTTTTGACGATTAATTTCAGTTCTTCGACATCGAAAGGCTTTTGAATGAAATCGTCCGCGCCGAGCTTGAAAGCTTCGCGGGCGGTTTCGACCGAAGCGAAAGCCGTCATCATCACCACGCCGACGTCGGGCAAAACCCCGCGGACGGCGCGCAGCATCTCGATGCCGTCCATATCCGGCATTTTCACGTCCGAGATAATCACCTCAGCCGGTTCGGTTTGAAGTTTTTCTAACGCTTCAAACCCGTTGTTCGCCGTGCGGACGCTGTAGCCTTCGCCTTCGAAAACGAGGCTTAAAAGCTGTCTGTAACTTTGTTCGTCATCAACAATCAGTAAATTTGACATTGGAAATTTATTATTTAAAAAGCAAGCGGGAATTGAAAATGATGGATAGCCGAAAGTTTGGCTGCATCTATTCTCACAGAAAACCTATTGTTTTTTCAAGGAAAATTTTAATAATAGCCTATGAAAAAAATTCCCGACCGGAGAAAGAGCGCCGCCTTGCCGTCAGATATAAAGAAAAATGATTTTTCAATAGAGAAAAGAAATTTTTTCTTAGGTTTTAGAAGTTTTTCGCTAAGCCTGAAAAGTTTTTACTTAATCTTGAAGACTTTTTGCCTGCTCTTGAAAAGTTTTTGCCTGCTCTCGAAGACTTTTTGACTACTCTTGAAGACTTTTTGTCTACTCTTGAAGATTTTTTGTCTACTCTTAAAGGTTTTTTGTCTACTCTTAAAAGTTTTTTGTCTACTCTTAAAGGTTTTTTGACTACTCTTGAAGATTTTTTGACTACTCTTGAAGATTTTTTGACTACTCTTGAAGACTTCCGGCTTAGACTTTAGAAGTTTTTCGCCAAGCTCTGAAAGTTTTTTCCCGCGCGGGAAAAATTACTTTTGCCTTTTGCCTTTTTACTTTTGCCTTAATTTCTCTCGTTTGATTTCACGGTCAGAAAACTTTCGAGACGCGACGGCTGGGTTGCCGCATCGCCGTTTTCCGATTCAATCAAACCGTTTGCGCTGCGAAAATCGCTCGGCAGCTCGACCGTGATGGTCGTGCCGTCGCTTTCGCGGCTGCGGACGTTTATCGTGCCGCCGTGGTCGCGGACGATTTGATAAACGATTGACAGCCCAAGACCCGTGCCGCCGGTCGTCGAATCGGAAAAAGGCTCGAAAAGCCGCTCGACCTGTTCGGGCGACATTCCGCAGCCCGTGTCGGCAAAGATAATCTGGATGCGTTTGTGCGGCAGATTGACCAGCTCGACCGACAAATTTCCGCCGTCGCGCATCGCGTTCAGCGAGTTTCGCGCCAGATTCCAGAAAATTTGTTTGAGCTGCGTCGGGTCAGCCGAAATCAAAACCGGATTTTCCGGCGCTTTAAATTCGAAAGCGTGATTCGGCTGCACGTCCGGACTGTGTTTCAAAAGCGTAAACGTATCCTGAATCGCTTCGCGCACGTCGATTTCCGAAAAATTGTTGACGCGCGGGCGGGCGTAAGTCAGAAAATTCGTGATGATTTTGTTCAGGCGGTCGGATTCGCGCAGGATGATTTCCATTAAGCTGGCTTGCGCCGTGTCGGGCGGCGTCTGCGATTGCAGCACCTGAATCGCGCCGCGCATCGCGCCGAGCGGGTTGCGAATCTCGTGCGCGAGACCGGCGGCGACCCGACCGACCGCCGCGAGACGGTCTTTGCGGCGCACGCTTTCTTCCATCGAGCGCACCTCGGTCAAATCCTGAAACGTGATAATCAAGCCGCTCATCTCGCCCGCTTCGCTGAAAAGCGGCGAAATGCTGTAGCCGACGTGAACGGCGAAACCGTCGGGCGTCATAATGTCCGTTTCGTGGCGAGCCTTTGCCTCGCCTTCCAGTGTCGCGTCAAGCGCCGGCACGATTGACTGCTCGATGCTGCCAAAGAGCGAAAAAATCGTTCTGCCCTGCATCTGTTCGGCTTTGTAGCCGGTGATTTCTTCGGCGGCGGTGTTGAAAGTGTAAATGTTTCCTTCCAAATCGGTCGTGATTAAACCGGAACGAATCGATTGGACGATTCTTTCGTGCAGCGCGCGCAAATTTGCCAGCGATTTCGTCGCTTCTTTCAGTTGCTCGCCCGAAGCGTGGCGCGACGATAACCGCGCCGCCAGCAGTCCGACGACCAGAAAAGCGACCGTGTGAAAGCTGATGATTTGAATCGCTTTCGTCATTTCGGGAACCGTGCCGATGGAATACTGCGGCAAAACGGTGACGATAATCGAGAGCAGAACGAATAAACAGAGACACAAAACGGCGGTCAGAAGCGTTTCCAGCGAAGGCAGAAAAAAGCTCGCCACGCCGATTAAAACGATATAGAGCGTGATAAACGGCGACGTCAAATCGCCCGTTCGCCAGACGAGCCACGTTATCAGCAGCGCGTCGAGAAAAAATTGAATCCGAATTTGCCAGCGGTAATTTTTGTTCAGCCGCATAACGAAAAAATAAATAATCGTCAGCCCGACCGAAATCAGAAAAACAAAAAATAAACCGCGCGGAAAATCTTCAAACGAAAGCTTCACGTTGCCGCTGTTCCAGAACCAGCTTGCCACGAGCAGCAGAAAGGTCGCCATCAGGCGTCCGATTATCAGCGTTTGCAGCCTTTGCGTCGGCTGCGTAAATAACTGAAAGTATTTATCGTTTGTCTGCATCGAACTTTTGTCTTTGCCGTTTATCATTTATCATTTATTTATCTGTCACCGAATATTTTTTTGGATAAATGGTAAATGGTAAATGATAAATGAATTTGACCAGCGCCCCTGGGGAAATTACACCGTTCTGGACGAAGGCGACGGCTACAAAGTGAAAAGAATTGAAGTTTTGCCGAAAAAGCGTTTGAGCTATCAGAAGCATCAGCGCCGCGCCGAACACTGGTTCGTCGTCAGCGGCAATGCAAAGGTAACATTAAACGACCGTGAAATTCTAGTCAAAACCGGCGAATCCGTGGATATTTCCATCGGCGATAAACACCGCGTCGAAAACGAGGAAGAAGAATTGCTGGTTTTTATCGAAGTCCAAAAAGGCGATTATCTGGGCGAAGACGACATCGAGCGCTTTGACGACGATTTCGGCAGAGCCGGCTAAACCAGCCGAAAGCTTTCTATTTCTCTTATCTAAATGTTTTACACGCTTGAAAGACAAATTTCTATTATTCTGCTGGTGGCGATATTAATTCTCATCGGCATCGGCGGTTTCGCTTTCTACAACAGCCATCTGCTTCACGAATCTCTCAAGTGGGAAAAGCACACGCAGGAAGTTCTTCTGGAACTGGACGAAACGCTTCTGTTCACGGTCGAGGCGGAAACGGACGCGCGCGGGTTTATCATCACCGGCAGAGAAGATTTTATGGAATCTTACAACGCGTCAAGGTCGAAAACGATTGAAAATCTCCCGCAATTAAAAAAATTAATTGACGATAATCCCGAGCAAATAACCAGAACCGAAACGCTCGAAACGCAAATCAGCGAAAAAATAAATTATCTCGACCAAGCCGTCCGAATGCGGCAGAGCGAAGGACGCGAAGCCGTCATCGCGGCGATGGGCAACGGTCAGGGCAAAGCTTTGATGGACAAAGTGCGCCAAACGGCGCAGGAGATAAAAAATGAAGAAAACGGTTTGTTGAAACAGCGGGAAAACGAATTAAATCAAAATTTGGAACGCGCCTTTAAATTTCTTTTGTCCAGCATAGTCATCGGAATCCTGATGCTCGGTCTGGCTGAATTTGTCGTGCTGCGCGAAATCGGCAAGCGCCAGCGAGCCGAAACGCAGTTAAAGGAAGCCAATAAGGATTTGGAAAAACGCGTCGCCGAACGCACCAAGCAGTTGAGCGAAAGCGAGCTTTTTTCGCGCACGATTCTGAATTCGCTGTCCGCCAATATCGCCGTGCTGGATAAAAAAGGAAATATCGTCACCGTCAACGACGCGTGGGAAGATTTTGCGAAATCGAATGCCGGCGCGCAACAACTGTCGAAAACCGGCGTCGGAGAAAATTATTTAGCCGTCTGCGGAAGCGATTCGGATGAAACTCTGAAATCAATCGCCGAACAATTAAAAGCCGTGCTGGACAGAAAATCCGACGGTTTCAGCCTCGAATACCCGTGTCATTCGCCGGATACGCAACGCTGGTTTCTGATGCAGGTCAGCCCGTTTCACGTCGCGACGGGCGGCGCGGTCGTCTCGCATATCGACATCACCGACCGCAAAAAAGCGGAAACCGAGCTTGCCGCCAGCGAGGAATTTAACCGCAGCATCGTCGAAAACAGTCCCGACTGCGTCAAGGTTCTCGAACTGGACGGCAATATGATTTCGATGAATTATCCCGGAATGTGCCTGATGGAGATTGACGATTTTATGCCTTTTCGGGGACAGCAATGGACGAATAACTGGGAAGGCGAATACAATCGGCTGGCGCGGGAAGCCGTCGAGAAAGCGAAACGAGGCGAATCGGCGTTCTTTCAGGGTTTTGCCTGCACCGCCAAAGGAACGCCGAAATGGTGGGACGTAACGGTTGCGCCGGTGCGCGACGCGAACGGCAAAGTTTCCCGGCTGCTCGTTAATTCGCGCGACATCACCGAGCGCAAACAAGCCGAGCGCGAGCTTGAAAAACTGCTTTTGAGCGAGCAGTCGGCGCGGCGCGAAGCCGAAATCGCCAATCGCCTGCGCGACGAGTTTATGGCGACGGTTTCGCACGAGCTGCGGACGCCGCTCAACGCCATTTTAGGCTGGGCGCGGCTTTTGAAACAGGGCAAATTAAATGAAGAAGTGTCGCGCAAAGCGGTCGAAACGATTATTCGCAGCTCCGAAACGCAGAATCGCCTGATTGAGGATTTGCTCGATATGGCGAAAATCGTTTCGGGCAAGCTGCATCTGGAAAAAATCGAGATTGCGCCCGATGATTTAATCAATAACGCGCTGGCGACCGTCAAGCCTTCAGTCGACGCCAAATCAATCAAGGTCAATTTAAATTCCGACGGAAATCGCGACGAGAAAAAAATTTCCGGCGACCCGAATCGTCTTCAGCAGATTATCTGGAACCTGCTGGCAAACGCGATAAAATTTACGCCCGAAGGCGGCGTTATCGACGTTGATTTAACTACCGATAACGGCTTTGCCGAAATCAAAATCACCGACAACGGCATCGGCATCAAATCCGAATTTCTTCCTTTCGTCTTCGAGCGTTTCCGGCAGGACGCGGCAAACATCAGTCGAAGCGGCGGCTTGGGTTTAGGTTTGGCGATTGTCCGGCATCTGACCGAAATGCACGGCGGAACGGTCAGCGCAGCGAGCGACGGCGAAAACAAAGGCTCGACCTTTACCGTAAAACTGCCGACCGTTTCGGGAAACGGAAAAATTTAGCCGCCGAAAAACGCAGAGAAAATTAACCGGAGACGTGCATCGGGTAAAGGGAAATTCAAACAGGATAGACAGGATTGACAGAATAAAAAAGAAATCTCACCGCGCATAGTTTTAAATTATCCTGTCCATCCTGTCCATCCTGTTAATAATCCGCGTTTATCCGTGTAAACGCGAAGCGGGATGGTTAATTTCTCTTTCTTTGTCTGTGTTTCTCCGTGGCTAAAATTTCTTTCACCGCTTCGAGCAGATTTTCAACCGTCAAATCCGGCGGGTTTTCCAGTTGCCCGACCGCCTGTTTACCGTACCCGGTCAAAACGAGCGCGGTTTTCAGATGCGCGTTTTGTCCGGTTTCCACGTCGAGCGCTTTATCGCCGACGAGCCACGAATTCTCCAAATCGATTTCAAAATCCGCCGCGCCGCGCCGAATCATCTCCGTTTTCGGTTTGCGGCAAGCGCAGCCTTCGTCCGGCAAATGCGGGCAGAAATAAAAAGCGTCAATCTTTTTTGTCAGCTTCGACTGGATGGCTTCGTGAATCTCGCGCATCGCCGCTTCGGTAAAAATTTTCCGCCCGATGCCCGATTGATTGGTCACGACAATGACGAGAAAATCATCTTCTTTCAACAGCTTTACGGCTTCGTCGGTGAAAGAAAAAAATCGCAAATCTTCCGCGCGGGAAAGAAAATTTACTTCTTCGACGAGTGTTCCGTCGCGGTCGACGAAAACGGCTTTTTGTTTCATAGGTTTTTAACGTGAAAGAAAGAGATTTCAATACAAAGACACAAGGAACACAAAGAAGAAATAGCCGCGAAAAAACACGAACGAAAATTTTTTACCCTGAATATCCTGACCCACCTGTCTGAATTTCCCTCTGTGTTCCCTGTGTCTTCGTGCTTAATAATTTCCGTGCCATCTCAAAAACTTCGTCCGGCGAAATTCGCGTCATACAGCGATGGTCAATCGGGCAGTCTCTGAGCATACACGGCGAGCATTCGACATTTTTCCGGATGATTTCCGAGCCGACGGGGCGCGTCGTTTTGTCGTTGGTCGGACCGAAAATCACCAGCGTTTGCGTCCCGGTCGCCGGTGCGACGTGCGCCAAGCCCATATCGTTGGCGACGAGCAAATCAATCTCGGACAAAATCGCGACCGCCTGCGACAAATTCGTTTTTCCGGTCAAGACAATCGGTTTTAACTTCGCTTTTTCGGCGACTTCACCGGAAACCTCGACTTCATCTTTTGCGCCGACCAGGATTACATTCGCATTTAATTCCGCCTGTAGGCGGTCGCCGAGCCGCGCGTAACTTTCCGCGTGCCAGCGTTTCGCGCGCGAATTGGTCGAGCCGACGCCGAGCGCGACGGTTTTTTTCGACAAATCGACGCCGTGATTTTCCATAATTTCACGCGCTTCGATTCTTCTTTCGGCGGAAACCGGCAATTCAAAAACGGGTTCGTTTTCCCAGACCTTCGTCGTGCCGGAAAGCGTCTTTTCGATTTCCGCCACCAGATTCAAATAATAAAAAATTTCGTGACGCGAGTTTTTCCACGCGGGAACGGCGAAAGATTCGGTCAACAGAAAAGAGCGTTTTTCGGTCGCGTAGCCGAAACGCCGCGCGGCTTTGCCGAGCTTTCCGAGCACCGCCGATTCAAACGAGTTGGTGAATAAAACGGCGTAGTCGAAATTTTTCTCGCGCCAGATTTTCGCCTGCCGGAAAACGGTCTGAAACGAATTATTCGCTTTATCAAACGGCAGAATCTCGTCGATAAAATCCGCGTCGGCAAAAATTCCTTCCGCCCAGCCGCGCGTCGAGAGCGTAATGTGCGCGCCCGCGAAAATCCGCCGCAGCTCGCGCAGAGCGGGAATCGTCATCACCGCATCGCCAATCCAATTTGTTCCGCGCACGACTATGTTCATTTATCATTCAACATTTACCATTTAACCTTGAAAGGAAACAATTTGATAAATGATAAATGTTAAATGAACAATGTTTTGAGTCCGGCTTCGACGGAAATTTTCGGACTCCAATCCAATTCCTGCCGGACTCTGTTTAAATCCGTTATGTAATTCATCGGCACGGGCGCAGGCAGCGGATTTTCTTCGTCAATCAATGCCTGATAGCCGGAAACTTCTTCCATTTTGCCGACCAATTCGCGCAAGGTCAGCGCGTTTTGAAAACCGCCGCCGAGATTGTACAGACCGTGATTAATCACCGAATCGACGAACGCTTTGCAGGCTTCGGAAAAATCATCGACGTGCAGCAAATCGCGGCGCGGCGTTCCGTTAGCGGGAAGCCGCAGACGCTCGCCTTTGTTTATCATATCGACGTAATGCGTGACGAAATTCGGCGCGTTGCCTTCCGTCAAAGGCGCATAAACGGTCGAAAGGCGAAAAACGCACGAGCGAAAACCGCGCGCGCGCGCGTAAAAATCGACGTAATGCTCGGCAATCAATTTCGACCATTCGAGCGCGGATTGTCCGGCGTAAAGCGTCGGGCAGCTTTCGGAAACCAATTGCTGGTTGTCGGCGAATCTGCCGTAGACGTCTTTGGTCGAAGCAAAAATAAAAACCGCTTTCGGCGACATCGAGCGCAGAAGATTGACGGTGCCTTCGACGTTGGTGAGAAAAACTTCTTCCGCGGCTTCGGGCGATTTATCGAGATGTGCCGCCAGATGAATGACGACATCGTAATCCTGCACGATTTGCGCGTCCTGCAAATTCAGCAAATCAAAATTGGAACGGCGCGAAAAATCGTCGGCATTGAAAAAACGGCGAACGTGCGTGCCGAGAAAACCGCTGCCGCCGGTGACGAGAACCTTCATAACTCGCTATTATAAACAAAAATGAAAGTTATTTGAGCGCAGGCTCGCCAAGTTTCTTCAGAACTTGTCGGGAACAAGCAAAAAACCGGCGAAAACAAGCGCATTCTCGTCAAGAACAACCACAAACTCGCCGGGAATGTGCTCAAACTTTCCTAGAATCTGCACGTTCTCGCCGGGTTTTTGCAAAAACTTTCGGAGTTTGTGCCTGGGAAAAGCGGGCGCGACAGAGAAAAAAGTGAGTTATCGGTTCGCTTCGACGAGTTTGGCGACCGCTTCGGCGCGTCCGATGACAATCAGCAAATCGTTTTCTTCGATACGGTCTTCGCCCGAAGGCTGAAAAGTCATCTCGCCCGATTTGCGGCGGATGGCGACGATGACCAGATTTAATTCCGCCCTGATGTTCGTTTCTTTCAGACATTTGCCGACATATTCCGAGCCGGTTTTAATCGCCACTTCTTCAAACACCAAATCCATCGTTTCGGCGACAATCGAATCCATAAAATCGGCGATGGTCGGTTTTAAAAGCGCGCGCGCCATTGATTGACTGCCGATAATGGTCGGCGCGACGACGCGGTTCGCTCCGGCGCGAATCAGTTTCGGCTCGGCTTCTTCTTCGACGGCGCGGGCGACGATGTGCATCTGACCGTTTAAGCCGCGCGCCGTCAGCACGACGTAAACATTCGCCGCGTCGTCCGCCAGACAGCTCGCCAAGCCTTTCGCGCGCTCGACTCCGGCACGCTTTAAAGTGTCTTCGAGCGTCGCGTCGCCGGTAATGACGTATTCGCAGTAATCGGCGACGGGCGCGGCTTTGCGTTCTTCGCGCTCAATCACGACAAACGGAATTTTCTGCTTTTGCAGCGAGCGAATAATGCGTTTGCCGACGCGACCCGCGCCGCAGACGATGTAATGATCGTGTAGTTTTTCCATTTCTTTTATCTTCCGGCGTAAATCCAGCATCTCTATGAGTTCCGCCTGAAAAAGCGTCTGGACGAGCGAGGTCAGAGCATATAAAACCGTGCCGCCGCCGACGAGCATAAAAAAAATCGCAAACACTCTGCCCGTCGTGGTCTTCGGCGACAAATCGCCGTAGCCGACGGTCGTCACAGTTTCGGTGGCGAGATAGATGCTGTCGAGGACTGAAAAGCCTTCGATTAAATAAAAACCGACAGAGCCGATGCCGATGGCGAAAAAAATCGCCGTCAAAGCATACGAAAGCCGCGAGCGGGCAATTATTGAAATTATCGGAAATCGTTTCATCGACGGTTGAAAGTATAGTTTTCAAAGCCGCAAACTTCAATATATATTTTTTTGGAACACGGCTTGCACAGAGCCACCGTATTGAGCAAAAAAGCTTCAACTTATGTGTGGGAATCATACAAAAGTGCCTTATTTTGCAACAAAAAAGGAGAACATCATGACCAATGTAAAGATAATTATGACGGGAAATCCCACCTGCTGCGCGCCGGACACATCTTTGCAGGAAGTGGCGAAAATGATGGTTGATAGGGATTGCGGCTGTATTCCGGTCGTGGACGAAAACTCAAAACCAATCGGTATGATAACCGACCGCGACATTACCGTCCGCGCGGTCGCCAGAGGAAAAAATCCGCTCGATTTGACGGCGGACAAAATAATGACCGCCGATGTTTATACGGTGACGCCGGAAACCAGCATCGAAGAATGTTGCCGCCTGATGGAACAAAAACAGGTGCGGCGGGTTGCCGTCGTCGATTCTCAGGGCGCTTGCTGCGGGATGGTTGCGCAGGCTGACGTGGCTAATTTCGCTTCGCGCAAACAGACGGCTGAAGTGGTGCAGGAAGTTTCGAAGTCGGCTTCGATTTCCCAGTCGGCGACTATATAAAAAAATATAAACGAGAAACGCGTGAACGATGAATTCGTTATTCAGCCCGAATAATTGCAATTCATCGTTCACGCGTTTCTCATTCCTCTTTTTTTTGCTGGACATAACACGCCTAAAGTTTATAAACTTTCAATGGCTCTTTATCCGATGAGTCAAACTCTGCCGGCGAATTCGACATCTAACCCGAAAAAGTTTTCCTTCCGAAAATAATTAATGGCAAAGCAGATAGAAGTAAAAAGCAAAAAACGAGCGACCGCGCCGGACGTTAAAAAAGTCCGCGTCAAATCGTTTCAAGCGCCGAAGCCGGTTTTTTTTCGTCGTCTGCTGCGTCTGATTTTCAACCCGATTACGTTTTCCGTCACGCTTTTATTGACGGTTGCCGTCGTTTTGACCGCTGTGTATTTCTGGTTCGATTATTCGGACCGGATTGATTTGCTTTTGCGCGGCGAGGTTTTCACGCGCTCGGCGGGCGTTTATTCCGCGCCGAAATTATTGAAAGACGGCGAAGCCGTTTCGCGCGACGATTTGGTCAAATATCTGAAATCCGCCGGCTACATCGAAAAAAATCAACAGGCGGACGCCGCGCGCAGCCGTTATCAACTGGAAGAAAACGCCTTGACCGTCGAGCCGGGCGACACGGCAAAGCTCGACGACAAAATAAATTTTCCGGCGCTGAAAGTCCGTTTTGCGAAAGACGGAAAATCCGTCGCCGCGCTGACGGATTTGAGCGCGAATAAAGAAGTCAAGCAAACTCACCTTGAGCCGAAAATTCTGAGTTCAATCACGGCGGAAGGCGACGGTCGCCGCAAAGCCGTCACGTTTCAGGATTTGCCGCCGCATCTGGTCAAAGCGATTACCGTCACCGAAGACCGCGCGTTTTTCGAGCATTACGGCGTCAACTTTCGCGGAATCCTGCGCGCGCTCTGGCGTCGTTACGAACGCGACGACAATTCGCCGGTCGCCCGCCAGGGCGGTTCTTCGATAACGCAGCAATTAGTCAAAAATCTTTTCCTGACGCCGGAAAAATCATACACGCGCAAAGCCGAAGAAGCGTATATGTCGGTGATTCTGGAAACGCGCCTGACGAAAGAGGAAATTTTTACGCTCTATGCGAACCAGATTTATCTCGGACAACAGGCGGGCGCGTCTATTTACGGCGTCGGCGAAGCGTCGAACGCGTATTTCGGCAAAGACGTTTCACAGCTCAATCTGGCGGAAGCGGCTTTTCTCGCCGGAATTATCCGCAGCCCGAATCGCTACAACGCTTATAAAAATCCCGAACGCGTCACTGAGCGGCGCAATCAGGTTTTGCAGTCGATGCTCGACGCCGGCGAGATTTCACCGCAGCAATTCGAGGAAATAAAGAAAATTCCGATTAATCTCGTGCAGGTTTCCAATCGACCGGAACTGCTCGATATGCCGTATTTCACGCAGTTTGCCGAAGAAGAATTGCCGAAAATCGTCAACGACCCCGAAGCCTTGCAGCATCTTCGGGTTTACACGACGATTGACGTCGATTTGCAGCGCGCCGCTTACGAAGCCGTCACGAAACGCCTGGAAAAGCTCGAAAAATATTTTCCGAAAAAGGAAAAGGGAAATCTGCAAGCCTCGCTCGTGGCGATTAAACCGAAAACGGGCGAAATCGTGGCGATGATTGGCGGGCGCGATTTTCAGCAAAATCAATTTAACCGCGCGACCAGCGCGCAGCGCCAGCCCGGCTCGGTTTTCAAGCCGTTCGTCTACGCCGCCGCTCTGAGTTCGGCTTACGACCCGGCTTCGCGCGTTTACACGGCGGCGACGATGTTTAAGGACGAGAAAAAAACTTTCACGTTTAATCAGGACACGTATTCGCCGAACAATTACGGCGACACGTTCAGCAACAAGGAATTGACCTTGCGCGAGGCGCTGACGAAATCGAAAAACGTCATCACGGTCGATTTGGCGATGGAACTGAACGTCGGCAAAGTGATGAATCTGGCGCACAAAGCCGGACTGCCGAAAGTCGAGCGCGCATATCCGTCGATGGCTCTCGGGACGGCGGAAGCCACGCCTTTGCAGATGGCGACGGCTTACACGATTTTTGCGAATCTCGGCGACAAAGTTTCGCCGCTGGCGATAAACCGCGTCACGACCGGCGACGGCAGAACAATCGCCGCGCCCGTCGCCGAAAAGAAAAACGTTCTGCGTCCCGATGTCGCCTACATTATGAACGACATTATGAAGGACGTCATCAACAAAGGCACGGCGGCGGAAGCGCAGGCGTGGGGCTTTAAAAATATTGCCGGAAAACAGGGAATTGCCGGAAAAACGGGAACTTCGCGCGACGGCTGGTTTGCCGGATTCACGCCGAATCTGGTCTGCATCGTTTACGTCGGCTTTGACGACGGCTCGGATTTGGGCATGAAAGGCTCGGATTCGGCGATGCCGATTTGGGCGGATTTTATGCGGACGGCGCTGGATTTGCATCCCGAATGGAACGGCGACTGGGTTCAGCCGGATTCGGTTCGCAAAGCCGAAATCGACGTTCGCAACGGCAAATTAATCCGCGAGCTCGACAACACGCAAGCCGAGTCGATTCAGGCGCAGCAGAGCGTTTTAAAGAAAAACGCCAACGCCAATACAAACACCGCGAATCCGCCGCCGACGCCGACGAATCCCAACGATTTATTCGTCTCGAACGTGCCGCCGGAGTTTCGCCGCATCGAGCTTTTCATCAGCGGAACCGTGCCGCTCAAACTTTTGCCGACCGAAAATACTGAGCCGGATTTGGAGAGTGAAGCCAATCCGCAGCCGACCGCCACGCCGTTTCAAACCTGGACCGAAGAGCAGAACGGAAAAACAAAAAGCGAAAATCTGCCGAATAATTCGAATCGCCAGCCGACTTACGAGCGAAGCCTGATGGTGACGATTTGCCCGCTGTCGGGAATGCGCGCGACTTCCAATTGTCCGATTAAGGAAACGCAAAATTTCAAAGCCGGAACCGAGCCGAAAGATTTCTGCACATTTCACACCAAACCGCCTGAGTAGAAGGCAAAAGCTAAACTGAGAACTGAAAACTGAGAGCTAAGAACTGAAAACTGTTCTTAGCTCTCAGTTTTCACTTAAATCGCTTTTTTACTTTTTCACGCTTTTGCCTTTTCCGGTTTAATTCGATAAATTCAAATTTGCAGTTTATGATTGAAAATTTGCCGAGGTGGCGAAATTGGCAGCCGCGCAGGTCTTAGGAGCCTGTACCGAAAGGTGTGCGAGTTCGAGTCTCGCCCTCGGCACCAAATTCAATTACGAATTACGGAATTACGAATTACGAATGGTTGATTTAATTCAAGCGTTTGAGCTGGCTCAGCCCGATTCGTAATTCGTAATTCGTAATTCGTAATTTAAAAAGAGAGGTTGCCCGTCCGTATTAACTGACGCGGACGGGTTGTTTATTTAAGAGATGAAAACAGAAGTTATCGAAGTTTCACCGACACAGAAAGAAATTAAAATCGAGATTGACGGCGACGCCGTCCGCGATGTTTACAACAAAATCGCCAAAAAATACGCGCAAGCCGTGACCGTTCCCGGCTTTCGCAAAGGCTTCGCGCCGCTCGACATCGTGAAAATGCGTTACAAGGACGAGATTAAAAACGAGACCTTGCGCGAGCTTTTGCCCGACCGCGTTTCGCAGGCGATTCAGGAAAATAATCTGAATCCGCTCGGCGAGCCGCAGCTCCATCTGGAAAACGCGGAAAATATCAAACTTAACGGCTCCGAGCCGGTATCCTTGCACGTTCACGTCGAAGTGATGCCGGAAATTCCGACGCCGGATTACCAGAATCTGGAAGCCGTTCGCCGCGTCCGTCCGGTAAATGACGAAGACCTCGAACGCGTTATCGACCAGCGCCGCCAGCAAGCCGCGTCGCTGATTCCGGTCGAAGACCGCAAATCGCAGGAAGGCGACACGGTTATCGCCGATTTGGAAGGCTCGTTTTTAGACGAGGAAAATGCCGAACCGTTTTCACACGAAGATTTGGAAATCAAATTGGGCGACGCCAGTGTCGACCAGGCGTTTACCGATAATTTAACCGGCGTCGAAGAAGACGAGGAAAAAGAATTTACCGTCGATTACCCGGCGGATTCCTCTTCGTCGGCTTTTGCCGGAAAAAAAGTCAAATTCAAAGCGAAAATCAAATCGGTCGGCACGACGGAATTGCCGGAAGCCGACGACGAATGGGCGGGCAGTTTGGAAGAAGGCTTCGAGACGATGGCGGATTTGCGCCGCAAACTGCGCGACGATTTGGAGATGGTTTCCAAATCGGAAGCCGACAATCGCGTGCGCGACGAGCTCATCACAAAGTTAGTCGAAGGCAACCAGTTTGAAGTGCCGAACACTTTAATCGACATTCAGGCGCGCAATCTGCTGAATAATTTCGCGCAGGATTTGCAGCAGCGCGGAATGGATTTAAATCAGGTGGACGAAAGTTTTGTTCGTATGGCGTATGAAAATATGCGCGGGCAAGCCGAAAAAGACGTGCGCGGCGCGATGCTGCTGGAAAAAATCGCCGAGCTTGAAGGCGTCGACATCACCGGCGACGAAATCGCCGAAGAAATCGAGCGAATCGCGCAGTATTACGGCGTTCCGGCAGAACAAGTCCGCGCTTCACTGTCACAGCAGGGCGGCGAAAACAACATCGCCGACCGTTTGCGAAGCAGAAAAGCGGTCGAGGCTTTAGTCGAAAAAGCAAAAGTTTCCGATGGCGAGTGGATTGACGAAAGCCAAGCCAGTCCCGAAGCGGAAACGGAAACGGAAACAGAAACGGAAACAGAAACGGAAACGGAAACGGAAACGACATCGGAAGCGCAATCCGAAGAAAAATCGAAAAAAACGAGCAAGAAAAAAGCCGACGGCGACGATGAACCGGAAGCGAAAAAAGAATCGAAGCCGAAAAAGAAAAAATCGGAAGATTCTGAGGCGTGAATCGTGAATCGTAAATCGTGAATCGTTGTTTGAATTTCAACATTTAAATAATTATTAACGATTCGCTGCTTGCGATTTTCGATTTTCGATTTTCGATTCACGATTTACGAAGCATTTACGGGTTTGCATTTTGCGGAATAAATTGTAAAATCCTTTTGACTGGATGACGGCTAGTCGATTCAACGATTTATCTCCGCAAAGCTAACTCAAGTTCTTAAATAAATTAGACCAAATTTTGGCAGGGAAAGAGTAAAGATTTATGGCATTAGTTCCAATGGTGGTCGAACAAACTTCGCGGGGCGAACGGGCTTTCGACATCTATTCCAGACTTTTAAAAGACAGCATTATTTTTATCGGCACGCCGATTGACGATATGATTGCCAATCTGATTGTCGCCCAGCTTCTTTTTCTCGAAGCGGAAGACCCCGAACGCGACATCAATTTGTATATCAATTCGCCCGGCGGCTCAATCACCGCCGGTATGGCGATTTACGACACGATGCAGTTTATCCGCAACGACGTGACGACGATTTGCATCGGGCAATGCGCCTCGATGGGCGCGATGCTTTTGACGGCGGGAACGAAAGGCAAGCGTTTCGCGCTGCCGCATTCACGCATTTTGATTCACCAGCCTTCCGGCGGCGCGCAGGGTCAGGCGACCGACGTGCGCATTATGGCGGAAGAAATCATTCGTATGCGCGAGCTGACTTCGCGTCTGCTGGCGCATCACACCGGACAATCTTACGAGCAGGTTGAAAAAGACGTCGAGCGCGACCGCATTCTCTCTCCGATTCAGGCGAAAGAATACGGCTTGATTGACGAGGTCATCGAACACCGAGAATAGTTGTAAACGGTAAGCGGTAAGTGAGAAAATTAATTTTCTCACTTACCGTTTACCACTTACCGCTTACCACTTAATATGGCATCATTTCATCGTTTAGAAGAAGTTTTACGCTGTTCGTTTTGCGGCAAGTCGCAGAATGAAGTCAAGAAATTGATTGCGGGACCGAGCGTCTATATCTGCAACGAATGTATAGACATCTGTAACGAAATCATCAATGACGACGAGCAGGCGGAAGCCGCGTCGGCGCGTCCGCCGCTGCCGAAGCCGCAGGAAATTAAAGCGTTTCTGGACGAATACGTTATCGGTCAGGACGAAACGAAAAAGCGTCTTTCCGTCGCCGTTTACCAGCACTATAAACGAATCGAAATTGCCAAGCGCCGCACCGACGTCGAGCTGCAAAAATCGAATATCATTCTGATTGGTCCGACCGGCACGGGAAAAACTCTGCTCGCGCAGACCTTAGCGCGAATCTTAAACGTTCCTTTCTGCATCGTTGACGCGACGACTCTGACCGAAGCCGGCTACGTCGGCGAAGACGTCGAAAATATTATTTTAAAGCTTTTACAGGCGGCAAACGGCGATGTCGAGCGAGCGCAGCAGGGAATTATCTTTATCGACGAAATCGACAAAATCTGCCGCAAGGACGACAATCCTTCGATTACGCGCGACGT
The DNA here is from genome assembly GCA_036388475.1 of Pyrinomonadaceae bacterium. Classification (GTDB taxonomy): domain Bacteria; phylum Acidobacteriota; class Blastocatellia; order Pyrinomonadales; family Pyrinomonadaceae; genus JALZHR01. Next base: position 18,077 of record DASVRT010000069.1, read on the forward strand.
TTCGGGCGAAGGCGTCCAGCAGGCTTTGCTGAAAATTCTGGAAGGAACTTCCGCCAACGTTCCGCCGCAGGGCGGGCGCAAGCATCCGCACCAGGAATTCGTGACGGTCGATACGACGAACATTCTTTTCGTCTGCGGCGGCGCGTTCGTCGGGCTGGAAAAAGTCGTCGAAAAACGTTTTCGCAACAAATCGCTCGGCTTTGCGGCGGAAATCAAACCGAGCAAACAGCGACACGCCGAATCTTTGGAAAAGCTCGAACCGGAAGATTTGATTCGCTACGGCTTGATTCCCGAATTCGTCGGGCGGCTCGCCGTTCTCGGAACTCTGCACGAATTGGATGAAAAAGCTCTGATACAGATTTTGACCGAGCCGAAAAACGCGCTTATCAAACAGTACCAGCGCAAATTCGAGTTTGATAACATTCGTCTGAAATTTACCGACGACGCTATCAAAGCCATCGCGCGACAGGCTTATGAACGCAAAGTCGGCGCGCGCGGGTTAATGATGATTATGGAAGAAATTCTGCTCGAATCGATGTATCATCTGCCGTCGCAGAAAAAGGTGAAGGAACTCGTTATCACCAGCGATATGGTCGAGCGCAAAGCGCCGGTTTTTGAAGTTATCGGCGAGGTCGATACGGAAGCCGCGGCGTAAAAAAGGCGAAGGGCGAAAGGATAAATGAACAGAACACTCTTTCCTTTCGCCCTTCGCCTTTCGCCTTTTCAAGCCGTGTAGCTAAGCGCCGCGTAAAATCTTTGCGCTTCGCCGGCAATCAGGTTCGCTTTATCCAGACGGTTGATAATCCGGCGCGCATCGACCCAATCTTCTTTCGTCGCCGAAAAATAATCGGACAGCTTCTTGCCCGTAAACGTGCCGTTTATCATACCGTAGAATAAAATTTTCACGCAGTTTTCCAAATCCAGCGCCAGCTTCGGATTGCCGATTAAATCGACGCCGAGAATTTTACTGAATTTGGCGTAGTTGAGCCGCCCCGTAATCTGCACGAAACCTCTGCCCTTGAATCTAAGCCCGTCGCCCGGCTCGGTATTGCCTAAATCCTTGCGCCCGTCGTATTTTTTGAAATACGAATCGGGTCCGTATTCTTCGATGCCCTGAAACTTTTTGTCCGTCTCGTGGTAAACGGTCGCCAGCATATACGCCAGCCAGCGGTCGTCTTTCTTCGTGTGTTTGGCTTCCCATTCATCGAGAATGGCGGTTACGCCTTCAACCTGCTTTTGCGTCAGGCTTTTGCCGAACAATGAGCTTCTGACGTGGTCAAAAAAGAATTTGCGGTTTATTTTACTCATAGATTTTATCCTTCAGTCTCATTTTTTAAATCTAATTTAAAACTATCGAAATTTATCATTTCAAAGCCGAATGACCAAACTGGCTTTTAATCGTGAACAGCGGTGCCGATTTTGTTCCGCAAAAATAATTTGCCGGACGAATCTTTATTTACAAGTATTTTTTTTTAACCGTAAATAATTTCTTTGTTTCGAGTTATATCATTTCTGATAGTTTGGCTATCAGAAATGATATAGGTTATGATGCTTGACGAGTTCCGATTCTAATTCGTTCTCCCGAAGGAAATTAAAAAATGGAGCCCATCTTGGTTTTTTCTACCGGCGACGCAGAAACCGAAACTTTCCCGCTCAAGGGCATCGAGTCGGTCACGTTCGGACGCGCCGAAATCAACGAAATTGTCCTTTCCGACGGCGATGTTTCGCGCTGCCACTGTTCAATCAAGGAAGTTAACGGCAGTTATTACCTGACGGATTTGGACAGCCGCAACGGAACGTTTCTGAACAACGCGCCCGTGAAAGAAGCTATCCTAAGGCACGGTGATTGCATTCGCATCGGCAAAACTCTCATTTTGTTTCGGACGGATGAAGAGCAGCTGAGTGCAACAATGCCTTTCCAAGATAATTTTCAATTTGATAACGGCGCGCTGATTACGCGTTCCGAGATTCGCTTTGCGGTCGAGCCTAATCTGCACAAAATGCCGCAGGATTTGAATGCGCTGGCAAGGCTCGGGCGAGCTTTGAATGAAAGCCGCGACACGGCGCAGCTGCAAAACCGTTTTCTGGAGATTATTCTCGAATTGATGCCGGCGGCGGAACGCGGCGTAATTCTACTTTTTGAAGACAATCATAACGAGCCGAAATCCGTTTCAGTCGTCACCAGAAATCCGCTCGATACGGAAAAAGTAACCGTCAGCCGCACAGTCACCGAGCGCGTTTTAAACGAAAAAATCGCCCTGCTCAGCAATGATTTAAGAGACCAGGGATTGGAGAACGCCGAGAGCTTAATTGCCAAGCGTGTCGCCGCTTTGTTGTGCGTTCCGCTCCAGCTAAATGAATTGCAGGGCTTGATTTATCTGGATTCGTGCCAGCCGGAGGCGAAATTCACGCAAAATCATTTGCAGCAGCTGACGGCGATTTCCGTTTTAGTTTCGGCGGCTTTGGAGCAGAGGCTTTCCATCCAGGCGCTGGAAAGGGAAAACGCCCGCCTGCAAACCGAGCTGGAAATCGAAACCAATCTCATCGGCGTCAGCCAGGAAATAAACAAGGTTTTTCAACTGATTAAAAAAGTTTCGCCGACCGATTCCAACGTTCTGATAACGGGCGAGTCGGGAACGGGCAAAGAACTCGTGGCGCAGACGCTGCATCGCAACAGCCGCCGCTCCGAAAAGCCTTTCGTGGCGATAAACTGCGCGGTTTTGAATGAACACCTGCTCGAAAGCGACCTTTTCGGGCACGAGAAAGGCTCGTTCACCGGAGCCTTCGCGCTGAAAAAAGGAAAACTCGAAATGGCGGACGGCGGAACCGTCTTTCTCGACGAAGTCGGCGAGCTTGCGCCGCATCTTCAGGCAAGGCTTCTGAGAGTTTTGCAGGAGCGCGAGTTTCAGCGCGTCGGCGGCGTCCAGACTCTTAAAACAAACGTGCGGATAATCGCCGCGACCAATCAGAATTTACAGGAAAACGTTAAAAAGGGAAGTTTCCGCGAAGACCTTTTCTTCCGGCTCAACGTCGTGCAGATAAACGTGCCGCCGCTGCGCGAGCGCAAAACGGATATTCCGCTGCTGGCTCAGCATTTCGTCAACAAATACAGCGAGCGCTGCAACCGGAAAGTCGTCGGTCTGTCAAAAAAAGCGCGCGAAGTTTTGAGCAATTATGAATGGACGGGCAACGTGCGCGAACTGGAAAACGTGATTGAACGCGCCATCGTGCTCGGCTCGACCGAAACCATTATGCCCGAAGATTTGCCGGACGAAATCCTCGAAAACGCGGTTTTTGCCGAAGAATCCGTCGAGAACGGCTTTCACGTGCAGTTGAAAGAAGCGAAGCGAAGAATTATTATGGCGGCTCTGTTCGAAGCAAACGGGCATTACACGGAAGCGGCAAATTCGCTCGGCATTCATCCGAACAATCTGCATCGCCTGGTGAAAAGCCTCGGCATCAAGGAAGAAGTCAAAAAAGCTTAAATTTTAAAAATTCTCAATCAGCACTAAATTATTCCGCATCACGCCGCGCGCGAAAACGACCGATTTCCCGTCGCTCGAAAAATCGAACGAAAAAATCCGGTCAGCCGAAAAATCCGTCAGCTTTTTCGGCTCGCCTCCCGCCACCGCCTGCGCGAGGATATTGGACACGCCGTTTTTCGTAGCGATGTAGGCAATCGCCTGTCCGTCGGGAAGCCAGCGAAGCAGCGGCGGCAGAGTTGGCGAGGCGTCGCCGAAAAACTCGAAAGTTTTCAAAAAACTTCCAGTCTCCGTGGAAACAACGGATAACTTAAATCGGTCGGTGTGAGCGGTGCCTCGCGTCAGGCAAGCGACCGTCTTGCCGTCCGGCGAAATCGATGCCCAATGAGACATTTCTTCGGTCAGTCGCACCTGCTCGCCGCCTTCAAGCGGCGCTTTCCAAAGCGTCGGGCGACCGTCGATTCGCGCCGAGAAAATAACATATTTACCGTCGGCTGTAATTTGCGGGAAAGACTCGCCGCCTTTATCGGTTAATTGCTTCAGCTCACCGCCCGAGAAATTCATTTGCCAGACGTGCGCAACCCCGTTGCGTGAGGAAACGAAAACGATGTAGCGCCCGTCTTTGGAAATAACCGGACATTCATCGACGGCTTTATCAAAGGTTAATTGCTGCCGGCTCGTGCCGTCCGCGTTCATCACCCAAATGTCCTCGTTTCCGCTTTCCATCGAGACAAAGACAATCTTTCCGCCGGCAGTCCAGACTGCGCCGCCGATGCCTTCGTAACTGACGCCGGTGATTTGTTTGAGCTGGTTGATTTGCGCAAAGGAAGCCGTCGAAATGCTCGAATTTTTGTCATAAATCGTCGCCAGAAGCTGATTTGAATCTTTGCTTAAGCTGATGTTGAAATAATCGCTGATTTCGCTGGTCAGGTTTTGCGTTTTTCCGTCCGCGCGCGAGACTTTCACGATTTGATACAAATTCGAGCCGAAATCGACCGCTGTAATTAATAATTTGTCGATGTCTTTTGTCCAGACCACTCTGCCGACGCGCGCCCATTTTCTCGCGGTCAGCGGCTTTTCCTCTCTGGTTTCGATATTAATTTCGATAACTCCCATCGAATCGCCCTGCGATGAGAGTTTTCCCAACGGGCAGGCAATCGAATTTCCATCCGGCGACCACGCCAAGCTTTCCCGCACGTTTTTAATAAAAAATTCCGGCGCCACCTTTTCCGTCAGGACTCGCTGGTTCGCGCCGTTAACATCGGAAATGATAATCCGGTCGATGCCCACATCCGGTTTAGAACGGATAAAAGCGAACTCTCTGCCGTCCGGCGAAAAAGAAATTGCCGAATCGATGTCTTTCAACACTTCCTGCTGTGAACCGCGCATATACGGCGTCCGGTAAAGCGTTCCGCTTGAACTGCCTTCAAATTTCGTATAGTAAATCCAATTGCCGTCAGGCGAGAAAGTCAGATTATTAAAGCCGGAAGCGCCGGGCGGAATAATTTCGTTGGCGGCGGATTCTCCGGTTTGCCTGACGTAGAGACTGTGCTTTCCGCCGTCGGTTTGAACGTAGGCGATAACTCGCCCGTCCGGTGAAATTGCCGCAGTCGTAGCATTGCCGCCCGTGGTCAGCCGGGTAGTTTTTATCTGCGTCGGCGCTTCCTGAAAAATAGTCGGGAAAAGAAAAAACAACCCGAAGATGCCGGCGACCAAAAAACCGATTGCGGCAAACAGAATCAAAAAGTTTTTTTTCGGCTGTTTGGAAATCAGCTCCGAATAATTTTTAATCGCGACGGATTGGTTTTTATTCGGCGGCGATGATTGAGCGGCAATAAACTGGCTGGCGGCTCCGTCAAAAGCGAAATCGCTCCGGCTTAAAAAATAATTTTTGAGATTTTTCAAAGCGCTGACCAATTCCCGCGCCGTCTGCAAACGGTCTTCCTTTTGTTTTTCCAGAGCTTTGCCGGCGACCGCTTCAATCTGCGGCGGAATGCCGGTCATAGCGGGCGGCGGCTGATTTAAAATAGCGGCAATCGTGTCGCTGACCGAAGCGCCGGTAAATGGCTGCTGCCCGGTCAGCATCTCGAATAAAACGACGCCCAAAGACCAGATATCGGCGCGCTCGTCAACCGGCTGCCCGCGCAGCTGTTCGGGCGACATATAATTGATTGTGCCCATAATCAATCCGGACTGCGTGTGGATGACGGAAGCGGTCGGCGCGTCCGGGCTGCTTTGCAGCATTTTTTCCAGATTGGTCAGTTTCGCCAAGCCGAAATCCAGCACTTTGACGTAGCCGTCGGGCAAAATCATAATGTTTTCCGGCTTGATGTCGCGGTGGACGATGCCCGATTCGTGCGCCGCCGCCAAAGCGTTCCCGATTTGCACGGCGATGTCGAGAATCTCGTCGAGCGTTAATTTATTTTTATTCAAGACCTCGCGCAGCGTTTCGCCTTTAATGTATTCGGAGACGATAAAATGAAAATCTTCGTGCTGCCCGAACTCATAAAGCGTCAAAATATTCGGATGGCTTAAAGCGGAGATGGTTTTGGCTTCCTGGCGAAAACGGCGGAGCTTTTCGGAATCGTCGCTCTGGTTAAGAACTTTGACGGCGACCAGCCGCCCCAACCGTGAATCGTCAGCGAGATAAACTTCGCCCATTCCGCCTCGACCGATCAGGGATTTAATTTCGTAACGCTGCAATTTTGTTCCGGGAGAGAGTTTCACTTGATAAATTTTTAATCGAATATGGAATACACTCCCGCATTTTATATCAAAATTGATAGTAAGACTATCAATTTTGATAGTTTTTTATAACTGTTTTAATCAAAAAACGCCGTATTTTCCAGCTAATATAAATGGCACATTTATTGCTCACAGAAAAACAGGCGTCGCGCCCTTCTTTATTCAATACTTAAAAAATCTGGAGAAAATTTATGCCGGCTGATGATTTTACGAGTTGTAAAACCAAAGATGACCCTAACTACGATTATTTTGCGTGTCAATTTTTTGAATCTCTGACAAGATACCAGACAACCGACCCGAATGGCTACTGGTTCGGCAGGCTCGTCGCTTTCAGTTTTGCGCTCGAAAATCTAAGCGGAGAAAACTTCACCGAGAACGATTTACGCGAAGACCTCGAAAACGGCGATATTGTTTTTCATAGCTACTCGCTGGTCGAGGTAAATTATCAGCAGCAATTGGCGGAAGAATCTGCGCCGGTTTCCGTCACCGGAAAGGTCGAGGTCGATACAACGATAAGCGGAAACAGAAGCACGAATGTTTACGATTTTTCGTTTCAAATCAAACGCGGCTGGTTAGCTTCGGAAGTCAGATTTGCCTAGAATCTTTTGTTTTCAGTTCCAAACCCCAGCGGGAACCGTTTTCACACTGCTTCACCCTCTTTCAAAATGCCGCGTTTCTTCGTCGGAACGCGGCATTTTTTTATCTTTATATGTTACCGGCTCGGCACAATTAATAAAGAAAGAGAAAATTGTAAATTGTAAATTCTGAATTCCAAATCAATGTTCTATATCTTTTGCCGAACAATTTATAACTACTAATTTACAATTTACAATTAGCGACCGCCAGTTTTCTCACTTTGCTTGATTTTTGGGCAAAGCCGATTTTATTCGCTCGGTTTGTCTCTACTTCTTCGGTACAAAACCCGACCCAATCATAAAAAATTCGGTTTTTAATCCGGCAAGCCGCATTTTTGCCGGTTTTCCTGGCAATAACGCATAATTCCTTCGCGCAACTGGAGCGAGTAATCGAGCGAAACGATTTCTTTGCCGGACGACGATTTCGTAAATGTCCGCCGGGCTGAATCCGCCGCGCGCGGGTTAACGGTTCTGAACCACTTGAGCATTTCGTCGTCGCGGCATTTCAAATCGTTGTAAGGCATCGCTTCGACGGCGAGACTGCGCGGCGTTTCCGCCATCGAGTGACACGAAAAACACGAAGAAGCCGGAGCGTCAATCATCCCGTTCAGGCGACCGCCGCAGCCGAGATGCGGCGTCACCGGATTTTGCCGGTTTATCAACGATTCGCTCAATTTTCCGCCGATATTAACGCCCTCGTCGTTGCCGAACATCAAGCCGACAAATTCCAGTTTCAGCCATCTTTGCAGATTTTCTTTTTCCGACGCCTTCAAATTCGCCGCGAAAGGATAATCGAAAATCGGTTTGGCGTCTTTATTATAAGTAAACGTTCCGAACACCCAGCCCGCCGGCGCGCGGTCGTCGCGCGCGGCAACGTCAATCTGCAAAAGCCGGAGCTTATCAAAACATTCTGCGTTCAGCGAGTCGCCCGCCGCATTTATACATTCGTCGTCGGTCAAACCGCTTGCCCGCGCCCGTTTTGTATCCGCCAGCCATTCGATGCTGTTTTCCAGATAGGGCGCGACCTCGACATCGGCTTGCGTAAAAATCAGCTTCAAGCTGACGCTGCCAGCGGGAAATCCTTCCGGCGGAAAATTTTTCGCGCTCGGCGCGGCGCTGTGCGTCATTTCTTCCCAGACTTTGCCGAGATAAAACGCGCCGCGCGAATTGTAAAAGGCGATCGCCCACGATTGATATTTCGCCTGTTCGGGCGCGCATTCTTCGCGGCTGCCTAAAAGCTCCGCCCGGCAGGTTTTTCTTTCCTTCGTCAGCCCGCGCATAAATTCTCTGCCGTATTTGCCCGCGTGCATCCACGGCGCCTGAACCCATTTTCGCGCGGCGTTATTCTGCACGCGCCAGTCGATTTCGAGATTTCCTTCAAAAGCGTATTTGAGAATTTCCGTCATATACTGTCGGCTCTCGGTTTTAAAATCGAAATTTTCCCAGAGCCGAATCCCGTCGGCGCAGGATTCCGAAACGAGCTCGACGGGAAAATCCTGGCTCAGCTTAAAAATCGAAAATGTCTGCGCGTCCTTTTCATTTAATTTTTCCCACCACGACGGCGGCTGGTATTCGTCAGCCAAATCGGGAAAATGATAATTGACGGTTTTTAAATCCGTTTCGCATTTGCATTCTTCTTTCGTTTCCGTTTCGCTAATCGGTTTTGATTTCGGTAAAAACAGCAAAACCAGACAGCCGGCGAGAAAAAACGTCACGGCGAACATTTTTTTCGACGCCCGGCGGAGATTGATAAAACGATTCAAAGAAGATTTTTGGGCAGTTAAAGGCGAGCTTGTTTCCGCTTTCCGGCGGCTGATTTCGCCGGAAATATTTTCCTGATGCGGAAACGGGTCGAAAGGCGGAGTTTTGGTTTCCGGCAAATCGTCGAATTTTCGGGCGGGCATATTACTCTCCGGGATATTGGAATGTGTAAATCGTGAGCTGAATTAATGCTGCGGTAAAACTGAAAGAATAGTTGCATTTATCGTGCCGTTTGTAAATCAGCCGAACTTGGTTGAATTTGCTTGTGTCCGGCTTATAATTATGTAAATATCTAAAAATAGAATCTCAAAGGTAATCGCTCTTTATCTAAAAAAGTAGAATAAATTTTCCGCAGAAAGAGTTCCAAAAAGATGCAAGAATTTACAGACCAAATGCCCACGGATATTTCGCGTTTTCCGATGGTGCCGATTCGTGATGTCGTTATCTTTCCGTTTACCAAAGTCGCCTTTAAAATCGGGCGACCGAGTTCCGTGCGCGCTTTAGAGCAGGCAATGCAGGGCGACCGCAATATTTTTCTCGCCACGCAGCACGACGCGACCGTCGATGAGCCGAACGCCGAGCAGATTTATAACGTCGGAACCCTAGGCAGAATATTGCAGGCGCAGAAACAGGAAAACGGGCAAATCAAAGTCGTCGTCGAAGGACGCGAGCGCGCGACCACGATTCGCATCGAGCAGAACAGCGACGGAATGTTTTTCGCGCTCGTGCGCCGCGTGCCCTCGGTCGATGAATCGGGTTTTCGCACCGACGGGCTTTTGCAGAAAATTCACGGTCTGGTCGAACAGCTTTTGCGCGTTTCGCCCGACGCTTACACCGACGCGCTGCACGCCAGTTTACGCGGAATTTCCGCCGCGCAGATTGCCGACGCGATGAGCTCGCATTTGCGCATTCCGGTCGAAGAAAAACAGCAGCTGCTGGAAATTTTTTCCGTGCAGGAACGACTGCAAAAATTAATCGAGATTCTCGAAACGGAAATCGAGAAAAAACAGCTCGACCGCTCGGTTCACAGCCGCGTTAAACGCCAGATGGACAAAACGCAGCGTGAATATTATCTGAACGAGCAAATCAAAGCGATTCACAAAGAGCTCGGACGCAAGGACGAAAAAGCCGAGTTTGACGAGCTAAAGAAAAGAATCGAAGAAGCCGGAATGAGCGAGGAAGCGCGCGAAAAAGCGATGCAGGAAATGGCGCGGCTCGAAGCGATGCCGCCGATGTCCGCCGAAAGCACGGTTTCCCGCACTTATATCGACTGGCTGATAAACGTTCCGTGGCAAAACCGCTCGGATGAAATCAACGATTTGAACGAAGCCGAAAGAGTTTTGAATGAAGACCATTACGGCTTGGAAAAAATCAAGGACAGAATTCTGGAATATCTAGCCGTGCGCCAGCTGGTGAAAAATCCGAAAGGCACGATTTTGTGTTTCGTCGGCGCGCCCGGCGTCGGCAAAACCAGTTTAGGAAAATCAATCGCCAACGCGACGGGCAGAAAATTCGTCCGCTTATCTTTAGGCGGCGTTCACGACGAAGCCGAGATTCGCGGGCACAGAAGAACTTATATCGGCTCGATGCCCGGACAGATTATACAGCTTTTGAAACGCGCCGGAACGGTCAACCCGGTAATTCTGCTCGACGAGGTCGATAAGCTCGGACGCGATTTTCGCGGCGACCCGAGCGCGGCTTTATTGGAAGTGCTCGACCCGGAACAAAACAATACTTTCCGCGACCATTATCTCGATGTCGATTACGATTTGTCGCAGGTCTTTTTCATCGCCACGGCAAACGTTCTGCACACGATTCCGGCGCCGCTTCAGGATAGACTGGAAATTCTCCGCTTATCGGGCTATACCGAGCGCGAAAAAGTGGAAATCGCCAAGCGGCATTTGATGCCGAAACAGGCGGAAACCAACGGCTTGGACGCGGAAAAAGTAAAATTCACGGACGACGGCATTCTGGAAGTCATCCGTCATTACACGCGCGAAGCAGGCGTCAGAAATCTCGAACGCGAAATCAGCTCGTGCCTGCGTAAGGTCGCGAAAAATTTTGTCGTTCACGAAAACAAAGACGATTTTCGCCTGGTCATCGACGCCGAAAAAGTCCGCGAGCTTTTGGGCACGATTCGTTTTCGCAAACAGGATGTCGCCCGCGTCAGCGAGGTCGGGCTGGTCAACGGCTTAGCTTGGACGGAAGTCGGCGGCGACGTTTTGCAGGTCGAAGCGACGCTCGTCAGAGGCAAAGGCGAAGTTACTCTGACCGGGCAGCTCGGCGACGTGATGAAGGAATCGGCGCGCGCCGCGCTAACCTGCGTCCGCACGCGAGCCGAAAAACTCGGCATCAGCCACGACGATTTCCGCGAAAAAGATTTGCACATCCACGTTCCCGAAGGCGCGATTCCGAAAGACGGACCGAGCGCCGGCATCACGCTGGCGACGGCGATGGTTTCCGCCCTGACCGGCAAAGCCGCGCGTCACGATGTAGCGATGACCGGCGAAATCACGCTGCGCGGCAAAGTCCTGCCCATCGGCGGCGTCAAGGAAAAACTGCTCGCCGCCCACCGTTTCGGTTTGAAAACGATAATTATGTCGAAGGACAACGAAAAGGATTTGGCAGACGTTCCGGAAGAAGTCCGCGAGGATTTAACGATTCACTTAGTCGAAATGATTGACGAAGTGCTGAAACTGGCTCTGCTCGAAGAAAAATCCGAAGAGATTCTGGAAGTCGAACCGCCGCCGTCAGTCTGGAACGCGGATTCGACGACGCAGGAAATTACGCTGAATATCGAATAAAACACAGAGAAATACAAAAACAATCAATCGGTTGAATGAAGAATTATGATTCAGGTAATTCTTCATTCAACCGATTTTCACTTGAAAAAGAAAGCGATTATAACAGGTGGACTTGAGCTGGCTCTGCTCAAAAAAAATCAGCGACATTTCAGCAATGCCGCTGATTCGGACGGACGATAAATCTTCGTCCGATATTTCCGCAACGATTGTGTAAGCCGTAATTACGCAGAGAATCTTTTATATTTGCTGTAAAGCCGTAATTCGTATTCTTTGTCGAAATACCAGATATTGTCTATCTCGAAATGGTTTTGATTTAATCTTGTAGCGTCGTTTATTTTAAAGTTTTTAACGGTTCGCTGCTTTTCCGACGAGTATATATCATCCTTTAAAAGGGTCGGCAGTTTGGTCACGGATTGTTTAATTAAATCCCGACTCGAAGCGTCCGGGTAAGAAAACAGCATCTGAAATAAATCTTTATCAATATCCAGAAGCTTTTCGCCGTTTTGCGATGAGATAATCCTGTATTTCGGCGATTGATAAATAGAGGCGACGACAAATTTCGGCGTAACCATATATATTCTTAAATTTGAAGCATCAATCACCCAGCGTCGAGGACTATGCGGAATACTGCTGCGAATGAAAACGGCTTTAGCCGTTTTATAAGAGAGTCCGTAAGTGTCGCTTTCCAAGTCTTCTTCAGTTGCCGACGATACCAGAACACGCGAAATGATTTGGTTTTCGCAGGCTGCTGCCTGCTCCGTCAGAGTATTCAGCTGCTTTGAGCGATTAGACCACAGCTTATACAGCCCATATTTTATCTTGTCATATATATTTTCGTGGGTTATGCGGTTCAAATCGAACTGATTTATTTGAACGTTCGTCGCTTCCGGCGAGACGGCTCGGGGACGCGATTTTTCCTTGAATTTACTCTTTGAAAAAAACTCTTCAGTAGGCAGTATGTAAGGATTTAGCTCTAACGCTTCGATAAAGTGTTCCTCAGCAGCTTTTTTATTGCCGCATAGCCGGTAAGCGCAGGCTAATTGATAGCGAACGAGCGGCGACCATTTGAGATATTTTGAAGACGAGTTGTAGGCGGAAACCAGGTTATCCAGCGCTTGCTTATATTCACCGCGATTGAGGTAATATATTCCGTTTTTGTAATATATCAAATCTTGTGTCTCTAATTTGTCTTTGATTTCATCGAGCTTTTTGTCGATGCCGGAATTCGTTTCGGAATAGTTTGACTTTATATGTTCAAAAGTAAATTCAAAGCCTTTGGCGACAGCCCAATTGGCAAATAGGGTGAATATATAATTGCTCATAATCAACATATCCTGGAATTAATACATCTGCGCGCCTGAAATGCAGCGGCAACGAATGTGTTAAAACCGTCCTTTTAGAAAGAAAAAATATGAAAAAAGTCGAGCCGCGTCTTTATTGAAAATCAAAAAAGATGACGAAAATTTTAAATTGTCGTGTCGATTGCGCCTATCTTGCGCCAAAACGAATGGATTTGTCAATAAAAATTTTTAAAGGCGCGGTTTGACTTGATTCGGTTTCCGTTTTACCTTCGAAATCAAAATGCAAAAGGAGAATTTATGAGTAAAGCTGAATCGGCGGATTTGATTATGAAATTGTATGATTTGCGGCGCGAGGAAAAAATGCGTGAGGCGCGCAGCTGGATAACTTCGTTTTTTCCCGAAGGCGCCGCCGACGTTATGCAGGTGATGGGCAATGCGGAAACGAGCGCATATTACCGAATGGTCACGAGTTATTGGGATATGGCGGCGGGTTTTGTCAGGCACGGCGCGATTGACGAGGAAATGTTTTTCGAATCAAACGGCGAATGCGTGTTGGTTTTTGCGAAGATTGAGCCGTTTCTGGAAGAATTGCGGCAGATTATGGGAAGCCCGAACTATCTGAAAAATCTGGAAACGCTGATTATGAAAATGCCCGACGCGAAAGAAATGCTCGCCTCGCGCCGCGAAATGATGAAACGCTGGATGCAGCTGCGCGCCGAAACGGCGAAAACGACTTAAGCCGTTTTTAAGTGAGCAGTGAGAACTGAGAACTGAAAATATTTTTTACTTATTTAGTTCTCAGTTCTCACTTTTTAGCTCTCACTTTTTTAAGCTTTTTCTCGCCGTTCAGATTGACGCTGCGATTGCTGTCTTTGAGAAACGCTTCTTTGAAGGCGATTTTGCCGTTTTTCAAGAGTCGCCGCCCGCCGGCAATTACTTCGCGCAGCTCGAAAGAATCTTTTTCCAGAACCAGACAATCGGCGGATTTGCCCGTTTCGATTGTGCCTTTTGAATCGAGCTTTAAAACTTTCGCCGTGTTTGCCGTGACGAGCGGGAGAACTTCTTCGAGCGGGAATTTATGCTCGACAACGCACGCGCGGATTTGTTCAAAAAACGTCAACGGGCTGGTAATCGAAGCGTCCGACGAAACGGTCAGCTTTTTCATATCGCCGCCGTTGTCTTTGTAAAATTTCAGCCATTTCACTAAATCCTCGTTGACCGTGTCGATGTCTACGAAACAGCCGCGCGCGGCGAGTTCGATGGCTTCGAGCATCAATTCTTCGGAGCGCGTGATGTGCGTCGGGTAAAGCCATTCGGGTTTACAGTCGTCTTTGTCGATTAAATCACGCACCAGATGCAGTCGTTTCCCGGTCTTGCCGACGTGAAAATGCGTGACGCCCGCTTTTTTGCTGAGCATTCCGCCGACGTAGGCGTCGTGCGTCAGATGCGCCAGCTCGTGAAAATCCGGCTCGGTCGAGCGCTCGTCGGAGATGGCGATTTCGCCCGCGCCGATGACTTCTTCGATAAACATTATGTCGTCGCGCGCGCTTTTGCCGATGGTCGTCGGCGGGACATTGTAGCCGCCCGTCCAGATGAAAGCGTTTAAGCCTTCTTCTTTGAGCGCCTTCGCTTTGGCGAGCAGTCCCGCCATTGTTTTCATCGTCGTATCGACGCCGAGACAGCCGACGACCGTTGTAATTCCGGCGCTGATGATTTCGGTCGCGCTTATTTCGGGCGTCTGCGTCGAAAAGCCTTTCTCGCCGCTGCCGCCCAAAAGATGCTCGTGCGGGTCGATAAAACCGGGCGTGATTATACAATTGCGGGCGTCGATGACTTCAAATTCGACGCCGAGCGATTCGACCGCGCGGCGGTTAATCTCGCCGACTTTCAGAATCTGATTTTCGACCAGCAGAATCGAGTTTTTGCCGATTGGTTCGGGCGCGTAGATTTCTCCGTTTTCAATAAGAGTCAGCATTTAAAATTATTTATCCTTTAAGCGCGACAGAAAACGACTTGCCGCGCCCGTCAAAACATAAACCGCCAGTGAAACGACGATAATGGTTGGGACATTGATAAGAAACGAAAGCGCGCGGTTGGTGATTTCGCTCTCGCTCATCGTCGCCGGAAAACCGAAAACCAGACTGATGCCGAACCAGACGGGCAGAATAGCGATTTGCGCGGTCGCCGCCAGCCCGATCATTTCGCGTCTGCCGACGTCGTCGATATTTGCCAGCCCGGCGGCGATGCCGACCGCTACCGAAATCAGAAAACCGACTAAAATCGAATTAAACTCGCTGTATTTAAGCGGCGGGCTGGAAATAGCGGCTATCGCCGCGCCGCCGAGCAGAAGCAAAATCGTCGCGGTCAGAAAAGCCAGAACGCCCTGGATTGAAAGCTTCCAGTTTCGCGTCCACCCGCCGAAACCGATGGCAAGCAGCAGCGGCAACAGCGGCAAAAACAAAAGTCCGGCGATAATCAGCAGAGTCTGCTGTTGAATCAAGCCGTAAGCCAGCAGACACGCGGCGAGAAAAATGCGCCCGACGAAACCGAAAGTTATATGGTTGAATTGCCAGAGTTCTTCGAAAATATCGGTCGCCGGCTCGACCAGCGGTTTGGTCAGCTCGCGCAAATCGTCTTTCGAAATAATCGAGCGCGGCTGCCGGATGGAAATAGTAACATCGTCGGGATTGTAAAAATCCGCCGCCAGAACTGCGTCAATATAACGTTTTGCCTTGGGCGTCGAGGTTTCGACATCGACCACGTCTTTCGTCTCGGTTTTGCCGTCGGCGTGATGGCTGGTCACCTGACGATGAGAAACTTTTGAAATATCCGCCGAAAACGCTATTTGAGCAATATCTTCGCCTCTGCCTTCCGGCGCGTTGACCATAACTAAACGCATATTTTATTCCTCGTTGGCGGACGCGGCAGCCAGATATTTTAACGTCGGGCTGATTGGCTCGCGTTTTTTCAGATTGTATTTATAACCGGCGGGCAGAATATGCGTGCAGACGCCGAATAGTCCGAGCGGCTCGCTGTTGTGCCGGTAGGCGAGATTGCTGTGGCGCATCTGGCTGCCGTCCATTACCGTCACGACGCCTTCGCCGAGCACTTTAAATTCGTCGCCTTCAACGCAAATCGCCGTTTTTTCGTCAATTCCGATTCCTAAATCCTGCGGGTAATGCGCAAGCGCGGTCAATAATCGTCCGTGTCGCCCGCGCTGCGAAAAATGCGTGTCGATAATGGTTTCGCCGATTAAATCCATTCCCGGCGCGATTTTGAGGCAGCCGACGCGCGGCGCAATATCGTTTCTGCCCTCGGTAATCATCGAATTCGACATCATCATCGCGCCGGCGCTCGTGCCGGCGATAATAAAACCTTCCCTGTATCTTTCGTGAATCAGATCATGCAGCGGGCTGCCGCCCAAAAGGCTGGTTACGTTGAGCTGGTCGCCGCCGGTAAAAAATAAAGCGTCGGCGTCGCGGATTTTTTTCAGCACGGAATTATTGAAAGTGTCGTCGCGCTGGGCAACGTCAACGATGTTGACGTGTTTGATGCCCTGACCTCGAAACAGCGAATTGTATTTTTGCGCCGAAGCTTCCGGCTCGTCGGTGGCGACGGTCATAACGACGATTCGGGCGTCGGATTTATTTTTCAAAAGACCTAAAAATTCTTCCAAAATATCAGAAGTTTCCGAAAATTCACCGCCGCCGATGGCGATAAGCGTCGAATCGGATTTACTCATATTCTCAATATTTCCCCTTGCGCGTAAAATTGGTTGTGTTTCTATTTTAACAACCTTAAAATATTCAATTAAAGACGTTATGAAAATTTTATCATCCGAATTTATTAAAAGTTCGTTCGCTAGCGAACATTGGACGACCGACGGCAGACCGGAAATTTCCTTTCTCGGGCGCTCGAACGTCGGCAAATCTTCGCTCATCAACTCGCTTTTGCAGCGCAAAGGCTTGGCGCGGACTTCCAACACGCCGGGCAGAACGCAGAGCATCAATTTTTTTCTGATTAACGAAAGATTTTATTTTGTCGATTTGCCCGGCTACGGCTACGCGAAAGTGTCGAAAACGATGCGCGCCGACTGGGGCGTAATGGCGGAAGAATATCTCGCCCAAAGGCGCGAGCTGGTTTTGTCGGTGCAGTTAATCGATTCGCGCCACAGCCCGACCGGGCTCGACCGTGACCTGAACGAATGGCTGAATTTTCATCAAAAAAATCACATAATCGTCGCAACCAAAGCCGATAAACTTTCATCCAACAAACTCCGAAAAAGTTTAGACGAAATCCAGAGTGTTTTGCCCACCGGCAAAATCATTCCGTATTCGTCGGAAACGGGCAAAGGCAGAGATGCCGTCTGGCGCGAAATCGAAATCGCGCTGGCGAACGGATAAGAATAATCAGCCACGGAGAAGTACAGAGATTTTTGAAAGAAGAAAGCCATTTACATAAATAAACGTAAATTCAAAATTGGCTTCGCCGCTTGATTTACAGGATAAATGCTTTTTTATCCGCGACTATGTGCGTTAATCTGCGGTTTCACTCGCTTTCTTCAAAAGCTCTGTGTCCTCTGCGGCAAAAATTTCTTACCTGACATTCGGGTTTAATAATTGAAAATCGTGTTCGGCGTATGAATTTTTTGTAACTTTGGGCGGATTAATATTTTTTAATAAAGAAATCGCAACTTTTTAGT
The DNA here is from genome assembly GCA_036388475.1 of Pyrinomonadaceae bacterium. Lineage (GTDB taxonomy): Bacteria > Acidobacteriota > Blastocatellia > Pyrinomonadales > Pyrinomonadaceae > JALZHR01. Next base: position 35,507 of record DASVRT010000069.1, read on the forward strand.
TGATTTCTTAAGTTAAACTGAGTAATAATTAGGCATCTCAGTAAAACTCAGGGTTTTGATAAAGGCTTTCGGGCTTGCATCAAGTTTACGCCCCTACTGAACTTTCCATAAATATCTCCAAGAGTTAAGCAAATCAATCTACTACGAGGATGATAATTTTTTGTAAAACTCAACGGTTGAGGGTGGCGGCATTCTTCACATTCGATAGTTCTTTTCTAACAATAGACAAACGGGTATAAAACATGGCAACGAAAACAACACGCAGCCGCACAGTAAGAGCTGCAAAAACGGAAGAAAACGGTCTTGCGCCGAGAGAAGAAGCGCAGGACAATGCACAAACGACGATGGACGCGCCAACCGAAAACGGCACGACGGCGGCAACGGACGGCGGCGGTAGCGGCAGCAATAAGACGGACGGCAACAACCGGCGCGATGAAAAAGCGGAAGCTTTTAACAACCACGACGGCGAGCTGCTGAATCTGGCGGTTCTGAAAGAGATGTCTATCTCGCAGTTGACGACCATCGCTAAAGATTTAGGCGTCGAAGGCGCTTCGGGAATGCGCAAGCAGGAATTGATTTTTAAAGTTCTTGCCGCCCAGACTGAAAAAAGCGGTCTGATTTTCTCGGAAGGCGTCCTTGAAACCTTGCCGGACGGCTTCGGTTTCCTGCGCGCGCCGGAATACAACTACCTGCCGGGTCCCGACGATATCTACGTTTCGCCTTCACAGATTCGTAAATTCGAT
>DASVRT010000070.1:0-42221 GCA_036388475.1 Pyrinomonadaceae bacterium
ATGGAGTTAAGAAAGATACTTTTTATTTGCACTTAAAAGAATGTGAATTCAGATTCAATCATCGTAATGAAAATCTCTATCGCACTCTTTTAACTTTACTGAAAAAGTTTCCGTTATAATGTTCTTAACTACCATAGACCCATTCTTTTTGCTTTTCTCGTTGTTATGCCGAGGCTAAATTCCTCGATTCTTCTTTCGCGTCTTTTTCTTGTCCTTTCGCGGCTAATCTGTTTTTGTTTGCAGCTGACTTCCGGCGGAAAAGGTTTGCTTTTCTCTGAGCGGCAAATTATAATCCCTTGCGTTCACATTTGGTTAATTTATCTCTTTTTTAAAATAAACTTTTTAACCGAGAGTTTATAAACTGCCCTCCGTCCGCAAAAAATTGTCTTCGACAAAAAGAAAGTTATGAAAAATTTGTTATTAATGCCCGTCGCCTTTTGTTTTATCGCGTTCATTGCCGCGACCGCGAATTTTGCCGCGCCCGGAAGCCTGGACACTACTTTTCGCGGCACGGGTTTTCACCGCAGCGGCTTCGGTTTCGGCGCTGACGGCGCCGGCAAAGTTCTGATACAGGCGGACGGAAAAATTATCACTGTCGGCGGCATCGAAAATGGAGAGAACGGCTCGACGCTGATTGCTCGTTACGGGACGAACGGTTCGCTCGACCCGACCTTCGGCGAAGGCGGATTCGTGACGACCGGCAATTTCGGAGTCGGCGATGCCGAACTTCAGCCGGACGGGAAAATCCTCATCGGAGGCTCGATAGGTACCGGCAACGGGACCCGTGATTTTATAATAACCCGTTATAACTCGGACGGAACTCGTGATTTGAACTTTGGAAATCAAGGCATCACGACCACGGATTTTAACGGTCAATACGACACTGGCTGGGATGTTGCTCTCCAGCCGGACGGCAAAATCGTGCTTGCCGGCGGGGCACAGATTGGGAGTGGTGACGGTTTTGCCGTCGCGCGCTACAACCCGGACGGAAGTCCCGACGCCTCTTTCGGAAACGGCGGTAAAAAAACAACCATCGTCAGCGGCGACCAGGAGAGCGGATATGCGGTCGCCGTTCAACCGGACGGTAAAATCGTCGTGGCGGGCGCGACTATTCTTAACGGCTTTTGTTTTGCGGTGGTGCGTTACCTGCCGAACGGCGATTTGGACACTTCGTTTGATAATGACGGGATTGTCGTCACAAACACTTCCAACAACGTCGGCGAGCCGAGTTCAATCGCCATTCAGACGGACGGGAAAATTGTTATCGGCGGCGACGACATCAATATTGTTCTGATCAGATATAACCCGAATGGCTCCCTTGATACGACGTTCGGCGGAACGGGAATCGTTCGGACTATCATTAGAGCACTGGAAACCTGTAACGAATTAAAGCTCCAGACGGACGGAAAAATCGTTGTCGTCGGCACTTCGTATCTCTCGTCCAGTGTTCTTAACTTTACCGTTCTGCGCTATAACGCAAACGGCGCGCTCGATTCGACATTCGGCACAAACGGCGTAGTTTTTACGGAATTCGACAACAATCACGAGATAGCTCACACGGTCGCCATCCAGGGCGACGGCAAAATAGTCGCCGCCGGAACGGATAATCAGCGTCAATACGACACTATTCTGGCGCGCTACAACACCGATGGTTCGCTCGACGCGGGCTTTGACGGCGACGGCAAGGCTAGTTACGATTTCGGCAGCGATTCGGGCGAATCGAATGCCGTCATCACGCAGCCGGACGGAAAAATTATCATCGCCGGTTTCGCCAATGATTTCACCAGAAGCTACTTTGCCGTCGCCCGCTACCATCAGAACGGTCGGTTGGATACGAGTTTCGGCGGAACAGGCAGGGTCGTCACGCCGATCGGTCAGGGCACGAACTCGGCGGCACGCTCGATTGCTCTTCAAGCGGACGGCAAGATAGTCGTTGCCGGTTCGGCTTATATTAATGACTCTCGATTGTTTGATTTCGTCGCCGTCCGTTACAATTCGGACGGCTCGCTCGACACAGGCTTTGACGGCGACGGCATAGCCGCGATTGATGTCACCTTGAATTCCGTCTCCGCTTCCGACACGGCGTATTCGGTCGAGGTTCAAACGGACGGAAAAATCGTGCTCGGCGGCACGACCGGCGGTTCCGGCACGTTTACGGATTCCGCGCTGGTGCGCTGCAACCCGGACGGCTCGCTCGATACGACTTTCAACAAAACAGGCAAAGTCATTCTCCGGCAGCCCGATTATCAAGGAATAAGAGCGATAAAAATCCAGCCGGACGGCAAAATCGCGGTCGTCGGCAATACCGGAAGATTTTCCTCTTTTGATGGAGATACGTTTATTAACGATGATTTTCTCGTGATGCGTTTTAATAGTAACGGAATGCTCGACGCGACGTTTGACGCGGACGGCATCGCCGTTGTTATTTGGAGCGCGTTTCCCGATACGGCGGTCGACATCGCCTTGCAGCCCGACGGGAAAATCATCGCTGCCGGCAACTACAGCCGTTCTTTGAATCGTTTTAACCCCGCGTTGGTTCGGTTTAATGTTGACGGCTCTTTGGACTTGAGCTTCGGCACGGGCGGCAAAGTGACGACGCTCATCGAAACGGATAGTCTGACGCAGGCGGTCATCGTTCAGAGCGACGGGAAGATAGTGGTCGGCGGGGCGGCTTACGACCAGCTCTTCCGGCGCGATTTGCTGCTGGTGCGTTATAACGACGACGGTTCGTTGAACGCAAATTTCGGAACCGGCGGAATAGCCCGGACGGACATTCTGGGCAGCACCGTCGAAGTCATCAGAGACCTGGCGACGGACAGTTTCGGGCGCATCGTTGCCGCCGGCTCGACGAACGGTCTTTCATTCGCGGCGCGCTTTAACGGCGATGTTTCTTCTCCGGCAAGACTGACCGGGCGCGTGACGAATGCCAACGGGCAGGGAATTTTCGGCGTCACCGTCAGATTGTCCGGCACGGCTTTAACCGCTCCGATGCTGGCGCGGACAAACAATTTCGGCTATTACACTTTTACGGACGCGCCTCTCGGCAACGGTTATAGCGTCTCCGTAAACTCCAAAAGATATACTTTCGCCGCGCCGAGCCGCACGGTCGATTTAGGCGGCGACGTAGCGAACATTGATTTCGTGAGCGAAGAGTAAAGCGAAGATTTTTAGCCGCGAAAGAACACGAAAAGCTCGAACAAAAAGAAATTAGCCGCCGAAGAACACAGAAGATTTTCGAGAAAATGAAAACGGAGATTTACACCGATTAAATCTATAAAAATCCGTATTAACCGGCGTTAATCCGTTGTTTCAAATCTCCGTTTTTCCTCCGTGTTCTTCGGCGGCTGAATTTTCTTTCGTGCTTTTTCGTGTTTGTTCGCGGCTATCTCTTTCTACTCCGCGAAAACTTTAGGTTTCGCTTTGAGCGGAAAAGATTTTTCGTAAACGTTTGAAAGATTCAGCAAGAGACTTTCCGACCAGTTGTTCCCCAACAGTTGCAGACCGATCGGCAAGCCGTCCGACGACAGACCGCACGGGACGGAGATGCCGGGAATGCCCGCCAGATTTGCCGAAACCGTGTAGACGTCGTTGAGATACATCGCCAGCGGGTCGTCGCTCTTTTCGCCGATTTTAAAGGCGACCGTCGGCGAAGTCGGCGTGATAATCGCGTCGCATTTTTGAAAGGCGGTTTGAAAATCCCGTTTTAAAAGCGTTCGCACCTTTTGCGCTTTCGCGTAATAAGCGTCGTAATAACCGCTCGACAGAACGTAAGTTCCGAGCATAATGCGGCGTTTGACTTCCGCGCCGAAACCTTCTTCGCGCGTTTTAAAATACATCTCGCGCAAACCGCCCGATTCTTCCGCCCGGAAACCGTAGCGCACGCCGTCGAAACGCGCCAGATTCGACGAAGCCTCAGCCGTGGCGATGATGTAATAAACCGCGATGCCGTATTTGACCAGCGGCAGCTCGACATCGACGATTTCCGCGCCCAGACGGCGATAATTTTCGATGGATTGCTCGACCGCATTTCTAACTTCGTCGTCCAAGCCCTCGCCGAATAACGCGCGCGGAACGCCGATTTTCAAGCCTTTGATGTCTTTTTCAAGCTCGGCTGAATAATTCGGCACGGGAACGTCCGCCGTCGTCGCATCGCTGGCGTCGCGTCCGGCGATAATTTCCAGAACTTCCGCCACGTCTTTCGCCGTTTGCCCGAAGACGCCGATTTGGTCGAGCGACGAGCCGAACGCGACCAGACCGAAACGCGAAACTCTGCCGTAAGTCGGCTTGATGCCGAAAACGCCGCAGAACGAAGCCGGCTGGCGAATCGAGCCGCCCGTGTCCGAGCCTAAAGAAGCGCGCACGACGCCGGAAGCGACCGCGACCGCCGAACCGCCCGAGCTCCCGCCCGGAACTCGGTCCGTGTCCCACGGATTGCGGACGACGCCGAACGCGGAATTTTCGTTTGACGAACCCATCGCAAACTCGTCCATATTCGTTTTGCCGACGATGACTGCGCCCGCTTCGTTCAGTTTTTCGACGACCGTCGCGTTATATTGCGGGCGGTAATTTCCCAGAATCTGCGAGCCGCACGAAGATTGCGTCCAATCGGTGCAGATGTTGTCTTTGACGGCGACGGCGACGCCGTTTAATTTGCCGTTTCCCGAATTGTTTTCGATTTCTTCGACGCGTTTCGTCGCGTAATCGCGCTCGACGGTCAGAAACGAGTTGAGCGTTTCGTTTAGTTTTTCGGCGTTGTCTAAAGTTTTTTCGACGGAATTTTTTATTTCGCTCATTGAAAAATTAATGGTTCAAAATGTTTTGTAAACTGCTTGTATTATTGGAAATATTGCTAATCAGCCACTTATCATTTTCTTTCAGCGCCTCGACCTTTAACTCGCGCTGTTCGCTGCGCACATCGTCTTTCCAGAAAAGCAAAACCTGCACTTCGGTTTTGTCCGGCGCGAGCGTCCGGCAATTGCCGACGCGAAATGCTTTCGGCACATCATCGGGCGCGGAAAGCGTAAACGGGTCTGAATCGGTCAGAAACTTTTCGAGAAGCCGCGCTAAATCCGGCGTCAGATACTTTTCCCGCGCTTTCAGATTTTCGGACGTGAATTTCATATCGCCGCCGAAATGATTCGAGTAAAACTCTCTGACCGCTGCCCGCGCCCCGGTGCATTCGGGCGATTCCAGATTCGGAACACTGCACGAAGAAATGCAAAGTCCAAAATGCAAAATGCAAAATATAGAAAGCCAATTTTGAATTTTGAATTTTGAATTTGGCATTATTTACAAGACTTTCGGCACGCGGAAATGTCCGGAATGCGCGTCCGGCGCTTGTTCGAGCGCGAGCTTTTGTCCGAGCGATTCGTGCGGAACGTCGCTGCGGTCGGCTTTGGTCGCTTCGTTTTCCGTCGTCAAGCCGCCGATTGCCGGTTCGATGTCTTCCGTGTCAAGCTCGTTTAATTGCTCGACGTAAGCCACGATGCTGTCCATCTGCGGCGTGTAAAGCGCCACTTCTTCCTCGGTGATTTCCAGATGCGCCAGCCTGGCTACTTTTCTAACGTCCATAAATTAGTGTTCAGTGTTTAGTTGTCGGTTGCAGTTTTGCCATCAACAGCTACAACCGACAACGAACTTATTTCATATTTTTCTTTCGCGCCAGACAGCTTCCGGCGGCGAGCAGAAATTGATAACGGAGATTTTCGTCTTTGATGGCGTCGGCGGCGTCACGCATTTTCGGCGTCACTTCTTCGAGCGCTAATTGTCGTTGTTTTTCTTCGTCAATCGCGGTTTTCTGATGTTTCGCGCGCTCCTGTCCGATGGTTTCTTCATCTACCCGAAATTCTATAAAAGTCACGAGCGGCTGTTCCAGCGTCGAATTTAATTTAAAAATCATCTGCCCGCTCAGGTGTTCCAGATGTTTTTTCCACGTTTCGCTCATCACGGCGACAATCAGGTGTTTTTGATAAAGCCGGAGCGGAACGGCGTGTTCGCGCAAACCTTCGCCCGCAATCCGCCGCCAGGCGGCGAAAACGACCGCCTGGCGCAGGCTTTCATTGTCTTCCATTTGCCTCAGCAGCGCGGGCAGGGCGCGGAACAGCTCATTCATCGCTCATTAAACATTTATCATTGAACATTTATCATTTATCATTTAAACAAATACAAATGTTAAATGTTTAATGGTAAATGTTCAATGATAAAACTTCCCAGATTGATTTTAGCTTCGGGCAGCCCGCGCCGCGCCGAAATTTTAACGGCGGTCGGCTGGCAATTTACAAAACAGGTCGCCGACGTCGACGAATCTATCAGACCGGCGGAAACGCCGGAAAATTACGTGCGGCGGCTGGCGCAGGAGAAAGCCGTCGCCGTCGCCGCGCTGCACGAAAACGCGCTGGTTTTAGGCGCGGACACGACCGTCGTGATTAACGACGAAATTATCGGAAAGCCGGTCGATTTTGCCGAAGCGCGCGAAATGCTCAAAAAGCTTTCGGGAAACTGGCACGAAGTTTTAACGGGCGTCGCGTTGGTGAAGGTGGCGGAATCGACTGCCGCCGCCGTCGCTGGCTGGACTTCGCAGTTTGAAACTCAAGTCGCATTTGAAAGAACGCGCGTGAAATTCGCCGCGCTGAACGACGCCGAAATCGAGTTTTTAGTCGAAAAAGGCGAGCCGCTCGACAAAGCCGGCGCGTACGCCGTGCAGGCGCAAGCCGCGCTGTTTATCGAAGGCATCGAAGGCGATTACTGGAACGTAGTCGGTTTGCCGGTTCATCTGGTTTATGAATTGATGCGGAAAATGCAGCGCTGATTATGAAGGCGGAAACGCTTTTTTAGTGAAAAGTGAAAAATGAATAGTGAATAGCGTTTTCGCTTTTAGTTTTTCACTTTTCGTTCGATAAGCGTTTCCGCCTTTAAAAGAAAATGACGAGCCTTTTTCAAAACTCGTCATCCGTTTTTTAATTTCGATTTAAATTACAAAAGCTTGTCAATCGCCAGCGCAATCGAATTCGCCAGATTATCCGTCGCCGTCGCGTCCGGGTCTAAACCGGCGTAAGGCTCGGACGGATTGCCCTGTTTGTCAATCACGACAAACGAGGGAAGCTGGTCGATTTTAAATTTTTTCAAAGTCGCCGCGCCGTCCGCGTCGCGCAGGATGGTCGCGGTCATTTTGTTGCGCGTCGCAAAGGCGCGCACCGCCGCGTCGTCGGCAAAATTCTTTGATTTGGCGTTTGCCGAATCGGTCGTGACAAAATAAATCACCACGTCGCCGGGCGAATATTTTTTCGATAATTTATTGACGATGACGGCTTGCTGTTTCGAGAGCGGCAGCCACGACGCGCCGATTGCCAGCACGACGACTTTTCCGCGCTGCGATTGCAAGGACACGCTTCCGCCGTCGAGCGACGGCAAACTGATATTCTGCGCCATCGAAACCGTTGCCAGAGCGATAACCAAAGTTAAAATTCCGAATAAAATTTTGATGTTTTTCATATAGTTGAATACCAATTCCGGTATCGCTAACTTAGATGCAGGTTTGATGCCGTTTTACTGCTTTCGGTTAAAGATTGTGTTGTCTATCAGGCGGACTTTGCCGAAGCGCACGGCGAGTGCCAGCAGGACGGGTTTATCTTCAATCCTTTCAACGTCTTCGAGCGTTTCGTTATCGACCAGCGTGACGTAATCGACATCGGCGAGCGGCTCGGTCTGTAGCTTTTCGCGCACGATTTCCGCCAGCCGCGCGGCATTGCGTTCGCCTTCTCGAAACGCGAGCTTGGCTTTGCGCAAAGCCTGATAAATAATCGAAGCCTTTTGTCTTTCTTCGTCCGTCAGATAAGCGTTGCGCGAAGACATCGCCAGACCGCTTTCTTCGCGGACAATCGGCAACACGACGATTTCCGTATCGAAGCCCAAATCGCGCGTCAGTTGCCTGATGACGGCGGCTTGCTGCGCGTCTTTCTGTCCGAAAAAGGCGAAATCCGGGCGAATCGTGTTGAAAAGAATCGTGACGACCGTCGCCACGCCGCGAAAATGACCGGGACGCGAGATGCCTTCCAGCGTTTCGGTCAAGCCTTCGACGTAAACGTAAGTCGAAAAGCCTTCGTGATAAATCTCTTCGGTGTCGGGCGCGAAAATGTAATCGACCTGATATTCGGTCAGAAGCGCGGCGTCGGCGGTCAAATCGCGCGGGTATTTTTCGTAATCCTCGCCGCGCCCGAACTGCGCGGGATTAACGAAAATCGAAACGATAACGATGTCGCACATCTGCCGGGCTTCGGCGACGAGGCTCAGATGTCCTTCGTGCAGCGCGCCCATCGTCGGCACAAAACCGATTGTTTTATTTTCGCGCCGCAGCTTCCGCGTTAAAGACGCCATTCGCGGACGGCGATTGATGATTTCCATAAAAAGTTAAGCGACTTTTTCCGAATCCGCCAAAATAGAAATAAGCGATGAAATAATTAAACTTCTCTGCGCGTTTTGCGCGAGAAACGTCGCGTGTTGGCGATTACGCTCGCCGGATTTTCAAAAATAATGTTTCCCGCTTTAGAAGCCAAGCCCGCAAAGGGAATTATCCTTCCAACTCCTTTTTCGTATCTTCCGGCAAGCCGTAAGATTCCTTCGCGCTCGGATACGTGCCGTTTTTGACGTCCGCCATCCATTCGGTAATCGCGGAATTCATTACCTCGCGGATGTTTGCGTATTGGCGGACGAAGCGCGGCTGGCGACCGAAGGTAAAACCGACGAGGTCGTGCAGCACGAGAACCTGTATGTCGCATTCGCGTCCCGCGCCGATGCCGATGGTCGAGATTTTCAGCTCGCGCGTCATAATTTCGGCGATTTCGCGCGGAATCAGCTCCAGCACAATCGCAAACGCGCCCGCGTCTTCCAGCGCTTTGGCGTCTTCAATCAAGCGTTTCGCCGCGTCCGGAGTTTTTCCCTGCACGCGATAGCCGCCGAGCTTGTAAACCGATTGCGGCGTCAAGCCGATGTGCGCGACGACCGGAATTTCCTCGTCAACCAGACGCTTGACCAAATCCACGCGGTTGCGCCCGCCTTCCAGTTTGACGGCTTCCGCGCCGCCGTGTTTCATCAATTGCAGCGCGTTGCGGACGCTTTCGTCCTCGTTGACGTGATAGCTTCCGTAAGGCATATCGGCGATGACCATCGCGCGCTCGGTCGCGCGTTTGACGGCGATGGTGGCGGAAACGATTTCTTCCAGCGAGACGGGAATCGTGTTGCCGTAACCGTGGATGACGTTGCCGATGCTGTCGCCGACCAGAATCATATCGACGCCCGCTTCATCGACGATGCGCGCCGTCGGGTAATCGTAAGCGGTCAGGCACACCAGCTTTTCGCCTTTTTCTTTCGCGGCGCGAATCGCGGGCAGATAAACTTTTTCGGGTTTGTCGGGTTGCAAATATGCCATAAATTCTTAACAGTCTAGCGAGTCGGCGGTCGAGAGTCGAGAGCGGATTCTTATTCCCGTTACTCTCGACTCAAATTCGGTTTCCAGCGCCTGACCATTGAAGTGTCGTCCGCGTGCTCCAAAAGCTCCTGAATCGTTTGATTGACGACCGGATGAACCAGATGCGGTTCCAGCTCGGCGAGCGGAACGAGCACGAATCGGCGCTGATGCAGGCGCGGGTGCGGAAGGGTCAGAAACGGCGATTGATATTGCAGGTTGCCGTAAAAAAGCAAATCCAAATCGACGGTGCGCGGCGCTTTTTCGTTCTTCTGCATTCTGCCCAGCAGATATTCGATGCGAATCATGCGCGCCATCATCTGTTCGGGCGTGACGCCGGTCACGCAGACTTCCGCCACCATATTTAAAAACAACCCGTGATTTTCCACGCCGACCGGCTCGGTTTCGTAAATCGCCGACAGGCGGCAGACTTCGAAATTCGCTTCCATCATCGCGCGCACGCCGAGCAGCAGATTTCCGGCGCGGTCGCCGAGATTTGAGCCGAGCGAAATGTAGGCGGTTACGGATTCGTTCTTCACGGTTTAAATTTTGGCGTTGGAATAAATAAAACGAAACAAGTTTGCGAGAAAACGGGCGAAAGGTCAATTAAAAATTACGAATTACGAATTACGAATTCGAATGAAATGAGCTTTGACCTTCGAAAACCGGCAAATTCGAAGGTCAAAGCTCAAAGCTCATCCGCATTCGATTCGTGATTCGTAATTCGTAATTCGCCTTCGGGCGCGTAATTGTCTTTTTTCTCAATAAATGATTCAATTAGGGTGTTGAACTTTTATTCCAGCAATGCGTTTAACTTAAGCGTATTCGGGCGGATACAGTGTTCCGTCCTGACAAAAATGACACGCAGAAAATTTCGCAACAACGCGCGCAGCGAACCGGCTACGCAACGCTCCTTTCAAGAATACATCTTGAATCAACCTGCCCCGCAGACTTCGCGGACCGAGCTTTTACGATTGATTCGCGGCGGCGAAGACACGTATCTCGAACTCAAAATCAAGCTTTCCAACTCGGAGCGCATCGCGCAGGAAATCGTCGCGCTGGCAAATACGGCGGGCGGCATCGTGGTTTTCGGCGTGACCGACCAGCTGCGGGTCGAAGGCGTCGATTACGCGGAAGACGTGCAGGACGAGCTGGCGCGCATCTGCCGCGAAGAGATTTACCCGCCGCTCGTGCCGCTGATTGATATGATTTATTTCGACGGCGGGCGGCGCGTCGTCGTGCTGGAGGTCGAAGGCAAACGCCGCCCGTATCGGACGCGCGACGGCAGATTTTACCTGCGCATCGGCACGGAAAAACGCGAGGCGTCGCGCGAAGAGCTTTCGATGTTTCTCGAAGAAATTCGCCCGCTCGGATACGAAAATATTCCCGTCATCGGCGCGAAGGAAAGCGACATCGACGACGCGCTTTTATGGAGCTTTGCCAAAGCCTTCGAAGACGACGCGGCGGGCAGCCGTTTTACATACAACACCGCCGAATTTTTAAAACGCGATTTGCTGCTCGCCATCGGCAGCTCGGACGAATTTATGCCGACGGTCGCCGCGGTTTTGCTGTTCGGCAAAAACGAAAACATCGCCGAGCTTCTGCCGCGCTCGACCGTCACGGCGATTCGTTATTCCGGCGATACGACGAACGCGCCTATAGTCGAACAAACGGAGCTAAAGGGAAATTTGCTGACGCTTTTCGAATCGGCGATAAGCTTTATCAAACGCTACGGCGATTTGTGGAACGAAAAGCCGAAAATTAAATCCGACAACGGTTATTCGCCGATTCTGGCGCGGGCGAATTATTCGCAAAACGTAATTTTTGAAGCGGTCGTCAACGCTCTGGTGCATCGTGATTTGGCTTTGCGCGATTTGCAAACGCGAATTCTGATTTTCGATAACTTTATCGAAATCATCAATCCGCGCCGGACAAACGGTTTTGCGCCGCCCGCCTCGCGCGCGATTCGCTACGGCATCACGCAGCGCCTGAACCCGCAAATCGCGGCGATTTTCTCGAATCCGGCTTATGAAGCGAATCTGGTCAAAAGCTCGCTCCCGCAGCTTTTGCGCGAAGCCCGCGAGTTTTCCGGCAGGCGACCGGAGATTTATATGAGCAACGACGAATTCAGATTGAAGATTTACGGCAAGTAGTGGTAAGCGGAAAACGGTCAGCGGTAAGTTGCAGTTATCAAATAACGAACTTACCGCTGACCGTTTTCCGCTTACCGTTTAAAAAGTTATTTTTTCTTCTCTTTCTCGTCTTTCGGCGCGTTGTAAAACGGGCGATGCTGAACGATGTATTCTTTTTCCTCGTAAATGCCGTCGCCGTTGACGTCGACCTTGACTTCGAGTTTATATTTTTTGCCGTCGCGCACTTTTTCGCCGGCGTCGTAAGCCAGACTGTATTGATTTCGCAAAAGAGAGTTAATCGAATTGAGAATCGTCGGCAGCTCCGATTCGAAAGTCATTTCAAAATGCTGACCGCCGGATTCTTTGGCGAAAGTATTCAACACATTTTTCGCCTGTAGAAAAGTCAATCTGCCGGGCATTCCGCTGATGGAATCGGTCGCGTCGAGATACGGCTCATACATTTTGTAAAAAAGATTTCCGGTGCTGATGATGTAAATCGGAATGCCGGAGTTTTGAATGACTTTGCGCACCTGGTCGTAATTGGTTTTGCTGAAAGTGTCGATGCCGGAAGCGACCAGAATAATCGCGCGGCGCTTTGCCTTGACCGAAACCATCCCGCTGTATTCGGACGTTGATTCCTTGGAATTTTCCAGCACGACCGAGTCGCCGCGCCCGCCGACGAGCGCGAATTTCACGGAGTCGTAAAGATTATTTTCACGAAACGCCGGATAATTTTTCAGCAGAATATCGACCGACGCGCGCAGGCGATTCGGGTCGTTCGTAAAATCGGTAATCGGCGTCGGGCGCATATCAAAGGCGATGACCGAAGCGTAATCGTCCGGCGCTTTGATAAATTTTGAAAGAAAATAAGCGACCGGGCGAATGACTTCGTATTTTCCCGGCTCGAAAGTGCCGCGACTGCCGGCGCTGCCGAAAACCTCCGACCATTTGCTGTATTCGACCACCAATGAAACGGTAATCGGCGCTTCGGGCATCGCAAAATTGGTGATGTCCTGCTTAACGCCGTTTTCAAAGACGGCGAAATTTTCTTTCTTTAAACCCGTAATAATCTGCCCGGTTTTTTTGTTGTAAACGACCGCATCGACGTTGACGACGTTGGTATCAATCTTGACAACCTCGTCGTCCTGGACGGCATTTTTTTCTTCTTCGGCGCGTTTACGCTCTTCCTCTTCCTTTTTCAGTTCTTCTTCGGTTTTCGGAGCCGGGCGCTGATTTTTCTTTTGACTGCCTTTCGGCGCGTCGGGTTTCTGCGGTTTCGACTGGGCGAAAACCGCGACGTTTAAGCCGACGAGCAAAGATAAAATGATACTAAGCGAAAAAATACGACTCAGGAGACTTGATTGCATATTGATACCTTTCGGAGAAAATCTATTGTCTTAGATTCCGATTTTCCGCTTTTAGTTGGAACAACGCAAGAAAAAGTAGTCGGTGGTCAGTTCGTTACTTTTCAATCGCAACTGACCACCGAGCACCGACCACTTCCCGGCGTTAATTAATCGGCTCAATCTCAATCGTGACTTCGAACGAGCCGGAATTGTCGTTTAAATTATTTTCGTTAATGCCGAGAAACAGCATTCCGTCGCGCGTTGCCGTAAATTCGCGCGCCGCGCCGATAAAAATAAAATCGTTGTTGTCGTCGCCGATGACGGCAATCAATCCGCCGGTCGCTTCCGTCGCCATCAGTTTTTTGTCGTCAGCCAGCGAACGGATGCCTTCGGGCTTGGCGAATGTTCCGTTGCCGAGACTGATTTGACCGCGACCCAAAACGCGGAATTTCTGTCCCTTTTTCACGTGAAAGCCCGAATTTGTCCAGCCGTTAGACGTGTTGTCGGCGAGCACTTTAACGTTCAGCTGAATCGGCTTCGGGCGCTGCGTCGTCGTAGTGGTCGGGTTCGTGTTCGAGCTGATGGGAATCGTGTTTGCATTGACGCTGCCGTTCGTCGGCGTCGAGTTTGTATAAGAGGGCGCGGTATTAACGTTTAAATCGGTTTTTACGCTGCCGTCTCCGCCCGTATTGGTCGGTTGAGAATTGGTGTTGTTTCTGCCGACGATAATGACGTTAGAATTATTGTTTGAATTCAAAACGGCGTTATTGGCGTTTGTATTGACCGGAACGCTCGGATTGCTTGCCGGAGTCGTCTGCGGTCGCGGATTCTGCGTCGTCGGGCTGGTGAGCTTAATCGGATTCGTCGTCGAGCTGAGCGGCGTCGGATCAAACTCGACCGCTTCCACCTCGTCGGCAAAAAAAGTCATCTGCCGCGCGCGCGCGCCGTCGCCGATTGAGACGACAAACTGCCCGTCGCGAAAACTGATGATTTTGCCTTTAATGACGCTTCCGTCTTTCAGCCGAATCGTGTCCGCCAGCGCCAGCGCGCACAAACACAAAAGCAGGCTCAATGCCAGGGTCGCGCGAAAAAATTTGGATTTCAAAAACATATTACCTCCAAAGGATTTCAAATTTTCAGGTTTAAATGGTGTCGAATTTGCGACCGTGCAAAGAGACGTTTTCACGAAAACCGTTTTCAGGGAAAGTGGCTTTTAAAACTAATTGCCGGAACAATTTTGAGAGTTGAAAAAACAGCGACGCACAAATTCAAGGCGATTATACAGAAATTTCTCCGAGTTGTTAAACAAACATTGCGATTTTATTTGCCGGCGGTGAAATTTCACCACAAAGACACAAGGAAAATTTAATAATAGGCGGAAACACGAGACTCTGGGCAGAAACGCAGCGGTAACGCAGCGTGTCAAACTTTATCAATTCGACCAGCTAAACCAAAACGCGCTGCGTTACCGCCGCGTTTCTGCCTTTAAAAGGCTGTCAACAATGTCGTTCGCCGCGTTCGGACGCGCGAAGCGGCGAGCGTTTTCCTTCATAGAATTCAATCTTTTCTCGTCTTTTAAAAGCTGTTCGACCTTGTAGCCGAGCGTCGCCAGATTATTGCAGCGGATGCCCGCGCCGTTTTCCAGCAGATGGTCGGAATTGCGTTCTTCCTGACCGGGAATCGGGTTGACGATAACGAAAATCAAGCCTTTCGCCAGCGCTTCGCACGTGGTCAAGCCGCCGGGTTTGCCGACGACCAAATCCGAAGCCGACATATATTCGTCCATTTCCGTCGTAAAGCCGACCGGAATGATACGGCAATTTTCGGTTCCGTCCGCCGCCTCCGCGAGTTTATTTTTGAGTTCTTCATTGCGCCCGCACATCGCGAGAATCTGCACGGGCTGCCGGATTGTTTGCAGCGATTTCAGCAGAATCTCGATGCGCCCGACGCCGAAGCCGCCCGCCGATAAAATAATCGTCGGTTTTCCCGCATCCAGATTATATTTTTCGCGCATCGCCTGTTTGTCTTTCGCTTCGGCGAAAATCGGGTCAATCGGAATGCCGGTGACGGAAATTTTTTCGGCAGGGAATTTGAGCGTTTCGAGATAAAATTTCGTTTCGTCCAGCGCGACGAAATAACGCTCGTAATTGCGGCAGAGCCAGAGCGCGTGCAAATCGAAATCCGTCACGACAATCGCCTGCGGGCAGTTTAATTTGCCTTTCGTTTTCAAATCGGAGATGATTTCGGCGGGCAGAAAATGCGTGCAGACGATCCAGTCGGGCTGATACTCGCGGAGCATTTTCACGAGCGGCTGCGTGTTCAGCTTTTCCAGAAACAAGCGGCGTTTTTCGTTTTTCCACGGCTCGTCAAACTGGTCGTACATCCAGCCCAGAACTTCGGGCATATTGTTGACCAAATCTATATAAGATTTCCCGTAAATCTGCCGGAAAAGTGGGTTGGTGAAATCCAAAGTGTCTTCGTGACGAATCTCCGCCGCCGCATTTTTCAGCCGAAATGTCTTTTCCAGCGCCTGCGCCGCGCGTGTGTGACCGTTGCCGACCGAAGCCGAAAGAATAAGAATTTTTTTGAACATAAGATTGAAAATGCCGCAGCTGTAGAGCGTGCTATTCTTAACTGAAAAATGAGAATAGATTTAGTTTTCAGTTCTCGGTTTTCACTTCCCGGTTCTCACTTAAAAATATGCGGATTACTTTTCGCCAGATAAAGATAAAGGATTTTGAGTTTTTATGGCAACTTCATAATGCGGCTCTGAAAAAATATATTACGGCGACCTGGGGCTGGAACGAAGCGCTGCAAAGACAGTTTTTTGCCGAAAGCTTTAATCCGGAAGACGGTAAAATTGTCGTCGCGGACGGAAAGGACGCCGGGTTTTTAAGGATTAGCGAAAAAGAAACGGAAATCGTGCTGATTTCGATTCGACTTTTGCCGGAATTTCAGAATCGAGGCATCGGCACAAAATTGATAAAAGACGTTCTCGACCAGGCGCGAGCGAAAAACAAGCCGGTTCGCTTACAGGTTTTGAAAGTAAATCCCGCGCAAAATCTGTATGAAAAACTCGGCTTTAAAATTTTCGGCGAAACCGGGACGCATTTTTTGATGAGATTTCCGGCTGAGGAAATTTAAGCGCCGATGTTTGCGGGAAAGCACGACCACTTTTCCGAAAAATACGCGTACTTTTCCCGAAATTGCGCGTACTTTTCCTGAAATTGTCCGTACTTTCCGAAAGTATGCTTATTTTTTCCGAAAGCGCGCGTGTTTTTTCCGAAAGAACACGCACATTTTGCTCTGCTCGCAGCTTTTCCCGAAAAATCTTGCTTTTATTTCCATAAAGAATTATAAAACATTAGTCGTATCATTCGTTTAATCCCCCGCTTTCCGATGAGTTTTTCTTATTGAAAGGAGTTTTACCATGAGAAGAATATTTAATTTATTCGGTTTGGCAGTCGTCTTCGGCGTTTTATGTCTGGCGACCGTCGCCAGGGCGGAGATAAGTTTTACCGCCACGCTGAGCGGCGCGCAGGAAGTTCCGCCGACCGCTTCGACTGCCAAAGGCTTCGGCATCGTGACGCTGAACGACGCCGAAACGCAGATTCGTTTTTCGCTGACGTTTTCCGGTTTGGGCAGTAATCAGACGGCTTCGCACATTCACGGCGCGGCGGCAATCGGCGCCAACGCTCCGGTGCTTTTTAATATCGGCTCGACCGGCTCGACCGGCGGCACGTTTACCGCTCTGACGCAAACGGTCACGCCCGCGCAGGTGCAGCAGTTGAAAAGCGGGCTTTGGTATTTCAACGTCCATTCGAACGATTTGCCGACCGGCGAGATACGCGGGCAGATTTTGCCCGCGCCGCCGTTTATCGCCAATCTGAGCGGCTTGCAGGAAGTTCCGTCAAACAATTCGACGGGAACGGGAATCGGCAAGGTTTTTCTGAACGCCGCGCAAGACCAGATGGTGATGTCTTTGAGCTTTAGCGGTCTCGGCAGCGAGCAGACGGCGTCGCATATTCACGGCGCGTCGCTGCCGGGCGTCAACGCGCCGGTTTTGTTTAATATCGGCTCGCAGGGTATGACTTCCGGCAGCTTTCCCGATTTATTTTTTGCGGTCACGCCGCAGCAGGCGGCTAATTTAAAAGCCGGACTGTTTTACTTCAACGTGCATTCGACGGCGCTGCCGGGCGGCGAAATCCGCGGGCAAATCAAACCGCCGAACAAACCGCTCGATTTTGACGCCGACAGCCGTTCGGAGCTTGCTCACTACACGAACGGACACTGGGTTCTTTTCAGCAGCATCAACCGGGTAGGTAAGAGCACGCAGTGGGGATTGCCGGGCGACACGCGCGCGCCGGGCGATTTTGATTTGGACGGAAAAATTGATTTGAACGTCTGGCGAAACGGCACGTTCTACACTTTGCGCAGCTCGGATAATACGTTTTTTGCGCTTCAATTCGGCACTTCGGGCGACGACGCGCGCATCTGCGCCGATTACGACGGCGACGGCAAGGCTGATTACGCGGTTTATCGTCCCGGAATAAACGCGGCGTCGCAGAGCTTTTACTATATTCAGGGCAGTCTTCGCGGATTTATCGGCGGTCAATTCGGTCTCGGCGGCGATGCTTCGATGCTTGCCGATTGGGACGGCGACCGCATCAGCGACATCACGGTTTATCGTCAGAGCACGGGAACGTTTTACGGCGTCAGAAGCTCCGACCAGGTATTTTACGCGCAGCAGTGGGGCGATTTTTCCAGAGACAGAGTAACGACCGGCGACGTTGACGGCGACGGAAAATCCGACCCGATAGTTTATCGCACGACGGGCGCTGAAGCCGGATACTGGTATGCTCTCGCCAGCAGCACGCAAGGATTTATCGCCACCAAATTCGGCATCGGAACCGATACGCCGGTTCCGGCGGATTTCGACGGCGACGGCAAAACGGATTTCGCCGTTTATCGCGGCGCGCAGGGCGGCGCGTGGTATGTCGCGGGTTCGACCGGCGCGTTTCTGGAGTATTTGTCGCCCGGCGGCGGCGTGCCGGTGCATTCTTATCTGGTTCGGTAAATTCCGAAAAATGCGCGCGGAAACGGCGAGTCGGCAGGCTCGCCGTTTTTTTCGGAAATTTTTTTATATTTTCGGCTATAATCGCTAAAAAGCGGAGAATCGAATTAATGGACGATGTTTACACATATCTTTATGACGCCAGAGGAAACGACAAGGAAATAACATTTACCGGCATCGAATCCGTTAAATTGAGAGCGAGCCATCTGCTCTGGATAAACGTTCTGAAGCGTGACGAAGAGCTTATCAGGCGGGTGACGTCGCAACTGGGACTGGAAAACGTTCCCACGAAAGCCATTATGAATTTAAACGAGCGACCGAAGCTCGATAATTTCGACAATTATTATCGCTTTTCCGTCAGCTCGGTCGAACAAACCGAAAACAATCGTCTCAGAAGAGTTCCGATTTGTTATCTCATCGGAAAAAATTTCGTCCTCACGATTCACGACGGCGACATCGATTATTTTCTGGAGTTTCGCGACCGCGAAAAAGGCGAAACGCAAATCGGCGATATGGACGCCGAGAGCTTTCTGGCGACGTTGCTCGATTTGCATCTCGTCACGTATTTTCGCGCGCTGGAAAAAATCGAAGATACGGTCGATAAACTCGACGTCGATATTTTGCGAAAAGATTTAAAGGACGAAGATTTTCTGAAAGAAACCGTGCGGTTGAAAAGCGACGTCGCCAAACTGCGCCGCTGGCTTTTGCCGCACCGCGACGTTCTTTACGCGCTGACCCGCTCCGATTTTCAGCCCGTTGCCGAATCGGATTCGATAAAGGATTTTCAAAGGCTCACACAGCATTTTGAAAATGCGGTCGATGCCGTGGAAAGCTCGCGCGATACGGTTTTAAGCCTTTTCGATTTATATGCGACGCGCTCGGCGCACAAAATGAACGGCTTTATTAAAAGACTGACGTTCGTTACTTTGATAGTCGGTATGCTGGGCGCGATTGCCGGTATCTGGGGAATGAATTTCGAGGTCGGATATTTCAAAGCCGCGGAGAGCGGTTTCTGGATGACCATCGGCGGAATGGGATTGTTTATTTTATTCAGCGTCGTCCTCGGCAAAATTTTCCACTGGATTTAAAAAATGCGAATTGCCGGATTTTGAAAATTTCGCCTACAATAAACCTCACACGGAGAAAAAAATGACCGAAGCGAAAAATCTCTGGGGCGGGCGATTTACCGAAAAACCCGATGAAACTTTTGCCGAATTTAACAATTCCTTCCGGTTTGACCAGCGCCTTTTCGCCGCCGACCTGCGCGCCAGCGTCGCTCACGCCGAAGCGCTTTTTCACGCCGGAGTTCTGACGCGCCTCGAAGCCGAAAAAATCAAAAACGGGCTGTCGACGATTCTCAAACGCGCCGATTACGACCGCAATTATTTTAATGACTCGGACGCCGAAGACGTGCATTCGTTTATCGAATCGCGGCTCGTTCAATTAATCGGCGACACGGGCAGAAAACTGCACACCGGCAGAAGCCGCAACGACCAGGTGGCGACGGCTTTTCGCCTCTGGCTGCGCGAGGAAATCATCGAAATTTCCCGCATCGCGCGCGAGCTGCAAAGGGCTTTCATTGAGGCGGCGGAAAGGCAAAAAGAAGCGGTTTTGCCCGGCTACACGCATTTGCAGCGCGCGCAGCCGGTTCTCTGGGCGCACTGGTGTCTGGCGTATTTTGAAATGCTCGACCGCGACCGCGAAAGATTGGACGAAGTCTGGCGGCGCGTCAACGTTTTGCCGCTCGGCTCGGCGGCGCTGGCGGGAACGAGTTACGAAATCGACCGCGAAGCGGTGGCGAGAGAACTGGATTTCGAAGGCGTCACGGCGAACAGTCTGGACGCCGTTTCCGACCGCGATTTCTGCGTCGAATTCGTCGGCGCGTGCGCGCTCGTGATGGTTCACCTGTCGCGCCTGGCGGAAGATTTGATTCTTTACGCGTCGAGCGAGTTTCAATTTATCGAATTGAGCGACGCCGTTTCGACCGGCTCCAGCCTGATGCCGCAAAAGAAAAACCCGGACGCTCTGGAATTGATTCGCGGCAAAGCCGGGCGCATTTTCGGGCATCAAGCCGCGCTTTTAACGACTCTGAAAGGCTTGCCGCTGGCTTACAACAAGGACTTGCAGGAAGACAAGGAAGCGGTTTTCGACACGGTCGATAACGTCAAAATGTGTCTGAAAGTCGCCTGCATCGTGCTGAAAAATCTGCGCCTCAACGAAGAAAAAGCGCGGGCAGCGGCGACGAAAGGTTATCTGAACGCGACCGAACTGGCTGATTATCTGGTGCAGAAAAACGTTCCTTTCCGCACGGCGCACGATTTAACGGGAAAAATCGTGCTTTACGCCCTCGGCGTCGGCAGAGAATTAAACGATTTGACGCTCGCCGAGATGCAGAAATTCACCGCTTTTGTCGAAAAGGACGTTTTCGACGCTTTGAGCCTGAAGCGTACTTTGAGCAGCAAATCCCAAATCGGCGGAACCGCGCCGGACAGAGTTTTCGAGGCGCTCGAAAGGGCGAAAAGAGAAATTGAGAGGGAAGAATAATAGCGGCGATTTTTTATTGGCAAATGAAATCGAATGAATAATTTTGTTCGCAATTTGCTGACCGAGTGGCGCAGGCTGAAGTTGCCGTCCGGCGATGAAGCTTTTGTCGTCGCCGTTTCGGGCGGCGCGGATTCGCTCGCGCTGGCTCTGGCGCTGCACGATTTAAAAAAGCGAAAGAAACTGAATCTGCGTTTTGTCGTCGCTCATTTCAATCACAATCTGCGCGGCGCGGAAAGCGAGGCGGACGAAAAATTTGTCAAGGATTTAGCCGTCAGATACGATTTCGAACTCGCGCTCGGGCGCGGCGACATTTCGAAAAAGGGAAATCTCGAACAGTCGGCGCGCGTCGCGCGTTACGATTTTTTGACGAATGTCGCCGGAAATCTTCGCGCGCACGGCGTTTTAACGGCTCATACGGTTAACGACCAGGCGGAAACTTTTCTGCTGAATCTGATTCGCGGAAGCGGCATCGAAGGACTTTCGGGAATGAAAGCGATAAGAATTCTGAAGGCGGAAGGTGGAAAGCGGAAAGGGGAACTTGAAGAAAATGCGGAACGCGGAACGCGAAACGCGGAATCTGAAAGTGAAGACCAAATGACAGTTTTCGCGGCTGACACTGAAGATTTTTCTTCTAACTCGCAACTCGCAACCCGCAACTCGCAACTCCTTTTGGTTCGTCCTATGCTTAACTGGGCGCGGCGCGGCGATACGGAAAATTATTGTCACGCGGAAAAACTCGAATATCGTTATGATTCGATGAACGAGGATTTGGCTTTCAGGCGCGTGCGGATTCGCCGCGTGCTGCTTCCGCTTTTGCAGGATTTTAATCCGAAAATTATCGAGCGGCTGGCGGCGACGGCGGCTTTATTGCGCGACGAGCACGAGGAACTCGAAAAACTTACGAATCAACAGTTAAACGAGGCAAACAAAGGAGAACTGAAAACCGAAGATTTGACGAATTTCTCGTCTGCCGTGCGGCGCAGAGTTCTGCGCGCGTGGCTGTCGGCGCGGCGCGGCGATTTGCGGCGGCTGGATTTAAAGCACGTGGAAGCCGTCGAGCGTTTGATTTTCAGCCGGAAAAGCGGCAGATTCGTCGAGCTTCCGGGCGGCGAAGTCGTTGTCAAAACAAAAGGAAAGTTAGTTTTTAAATAAAGAAAGGTTGTAAAAAACGAGCCGCGCAATTAAAATCAATAATTGGCGATTATGAAACAACTTTCACGCCAGAACACGCGGGCAATAATTTAAACAACGAATCGAACGAAACTTTCATCTTAGGGACACGTAATCATTTAGGATGAAAGTAGTTTGGAGGCTAAAAGTTGAGTTCTAAAGCAAAACAAATCTTATTGTGGTTGATGATTATTTCCAGCGCGCTGCTGTTCGTCTGGTTTATCCAGCGCACGCAGACGAAAAATCCGCAGGAATTATCCTTCGACCAAGCCATCACCCGAATCGAGCAAAAAGAAGTCGGGGAAATTTATATTAAACAAGATTCGGTTGAGCTGACCGAAAAAGCAAACCCGAATAATAAATTTTTCACCAAGCTGGACACGACCGACGCGCCGCGCGAATCGCTTTTGGCAACCGCTAAAACGGCTGGCGCAGTCGTCAAATTCGAGCCGATTTCCAGTAACTATTTCTGGATTATCCTGATTCAGGCGCTGCCTTTTCTACTGCTCGTCGGATTTTTAGTTTTTACGCTGCGGCAAATGCAGGCGGGCGGAAACAAAGCTCTGAGTTTCGGCAAATCGCGCGCCAAGCTTCTGAACAATCAGCAAAAACGCATCACGTTTAAAGACGTCGCGGGCGTCGAAGAAGCCAAAGAAGAATTGCAGGAAATCATCGAATTTCTGAAAGACCCGCAAAAATTCCAGAAGCTCGGCGGGCGCATTCCGAAAGGCGTTTTGATGGTCGGACCTCCGGGAACCGGCAAAACGCTGCTGGCGAAAGCCATCGCGGGCGAGGCAAACGTTCCGTTTTTCTCGATTTCCGGTTCGGATTTCGTTGAAATGTTTGTCGGCGTCGGCGCAAGCCGTGTGCGCGACCTTTTTGAACAGGGCAAGAAAAACGCGCCGTGTATTATTTTCATCGACGAAATCGACGCGGTCGGTCGTCATCGCGGCGCGGGCTTAGGCGGCGGGCACGACGAGCGCGAACAGACTTTGAATCAATTGCTGGTTGAAATGGACGGCTTTGAATCGAACGACGGCGTGATTCTGGTCGCTTCGACCAACCGACCGGACGTGCTCGACCCGGCGCTGCTTCGTCCCGGACGCTTTGACCGCCGCGTGGTCGTCGGTCGTCCCGACGTTCGCGGGCGTGAAGGGATTTTGAAAGTTCACACGCGCAAGATTCCGCTTGACGAAGCGGTCGATGTTAATATCATCGCGCGCGGAACGCCGGGATTTACCGGCGCAGACTTAGCAAATCTCGTCAACGAAGCGGCTCTGAATGCGGCGCGTTACAACAAAAAAGTCGTCACGATGTCGGATTTTGAACTCGCCAAAGACAAGGTTATGATGGGCGCGGAACGCAAAAGTATGGTTATCAGCGAAGCCGAAAAACGCCTGACCGCTTATCACGAAGCCGGTCACACGCTCGTCGGTTTGAAAGTTCCTTCGGCTGACCCGGTGCATAAAGTTTCGATTATTCCGCGCGGAATGGCGCTCGGCGTGACGATGCAGCTGCCGGAAGCCGACCGTCACAGCTATACGAAAGAATATTTGCTGAGCCAAATCGCAATCTTTATGGGCGGACGCATCGCCGAGGAAATTTATCTCGGCGCCGACCATATCACGACGGGCGCTTCGAACGATATTGAACGCGCGACCGAACTTGCCCGTTCGATGGTTTGCGAATACGGAATGTCGGAATTAGGTCCTTTGACTTTCGGCAAAAAAGAAGAGCAAATCTTTTTGGGACGCGAAATTTCGCAGCATCGCGATTATTCGGAAGACACGGCGATTCGGATTGACCAGGAAGTGCAGAAAATCATTTCCGAACAATACGAGCGCGCCCGAACCATTATCACCGAAAACAGCGAAGCGATGGTTCGTCTTTCGGAAGAATTGATTAAACGCGAAACGCTCGACGGCGTTCAGATTCGTCGCCTGGTGGCTGGCTTGCCGCTGGATGAGGATGGAACGGAATCGAGCCGAAACGACGGCGGAACGCCGCAGAAAGCCGACGGCGAAGGCTCGTTGAATCCGTTCAAGAAACCGATTCTGCCGCCGATTACACCGAACAATCCGGCTACTGCGTAACCAGGAAGGCAAAAGGCAAAAGTAAAAAGGCAAAAGTAAGGAAGTAACTTTCTTCACTTTTGCCTTTTACCTTTTGCCTTTTACCTTCTATCTTTTGCCTTATGAAAATGTATTGGCAGACGGTGCGCCGGAAATTGTCGTTGGAAAAAACTCTGGTGATGGCGATTTTAAACGTCACGCCGGATAGTTTTTCCGACGGCGGCGAGTTTTTTTCGATTGATGCGGCTTTGAGACGGGCTGAAAAACTCTTTGAAGCGGGCGCTGACATTCTCGACATCGGCGGCGAAAGTACGCGCCCGGACAGCGCAAGAGTTTCGGTCGCTGAAGAAATACGCCGCGTCGTGCCGGTGATTGAAGCGGTTTCTAAAAGATTCGATATTCCGGTTTCGATTGATACGAGCAAATCCGAAGTCGCCGAACAAGCCGTCGATGCCGGCGCGGAAATCATCAACGACGTTTCCGGTTTGCGGTTTGACGAGAAAATCGCTCAGATTGCGGCGGCGAAAAATTCGGGTTTGGTTTTAATGCATCTGCGCGGCGATTTTGAAACGATGCACCGTCAAAAGCCGGTCGCGGATATTTTAAAGGAAGTCTCCGAAGGATTTCGTCAGAGCCTCGAAAAAGCCGAAAGCTTTGGCGTCAAACCGGAACGGATTGCGCTGGACATCGGCGCCGGATTCAGCAAAACTTTTAATCAGAACTTAGAGCTTTTGGCAAAGTTGGATAAACTTAAAAAAGAGTTTCCCGAATTTCCGATACTCGTCGGAACGTCTCGAAAATCGTTTATCGGAAAAATTCTCGGCGATGTTCCGGTCGATGAAAGACTGAACGGAAGTTTGGCGAGCGCGGCAATCGCCGTTTGGAACGGCGCAAATATCGTTCGCGTTCACGACGTAAAAGCGACGGTCGAAGCCTTGAAAATCGTCGAAGCAATCAAAAAAGAATTATGAAATTCATTCGTTTTACAATAATTATTTTAGTTTTCCTGCTGGTTTCCGGCTTTACCGAATGCTACAAGCCGGTGACGAATTCGGGTTTGCCGAAGCGCATTAAAAAGGTCGCCGTGCCGGCGTTTCAATTCGAAGCGCGCGGCTTGCGTTATCGCGTCGAATCGCGTTTTACCGAAGCCGTGACCAGGGAAATAATCCGGCGCGGGCGCGGTTTGAAGGTGCAGGGAAGCCGCGACGGCGCGGATGCGGTCGTCGAAGGCACGATTCGGGATTTCAATTTTACGGGCGTTCTGCTCGACCGCGAAGGTCGCGCGCGCATTTATGAAGTGACGATTGTCGTCGCGGTCACGGTCAGAGATTTGCAGGAAAATAAAATTCTGTACGACAATCAAAATTTCATTTTCCGCGATTCGTTCGAGTTTTCCGAAGACCCGCGCTCGTTTTTCAACGAAGAAGACCCGGCGGTCGAGCGAATGGCGCGCGCTTTTGCCGAATCGGTCGTTTCGTCGGTCGTCAACGGACTCGGCGTCAAAGAAGAGAAAAAATAATCGCGCGGAAAAATATGTTAATCATTGGAAACTTACCGATTAATAATTAACGCAGTTTTATGAAAATTTTGAGCCGTGAAGATTTACGCAATCAATTAATCAAAGGCGAAATCGCGACCGTTTATCTGCTTTTCGGTGAAGAAACTTATCTGCGCGATTTGGCGGCGAAAACCATTATTGACAGAGCTTTAACCGATTCCGGCTTGCGCGAATTTAACGAAACCGCTTTCAGTCTCGCCGATTCAAGAATCGAATACGCGCTTGCCGCCGCCGAGCAGATGCCGATGGTTTCCTCGCGCCGCGTCGTCAAAATTACGGAAGTCGTCGTTTCCGGCACGGGCAAAAAAGACAGTTTAAAGGAAGAAGACGAAACGGTTTTGATGCGTTATCTCGCGCGCCCGTCGGAAACGAGCGTCGTGATTTTTGTCGCCAATGAGCTGGACAAACGCCGGAAAATTTCCAAACTGCTGCTGGAAAACTGCGTTTCGGTCGAGTTTACGCCGCTTTCCGATAATGAATTAATCGATGAAGTAAAAAAACAACTTAAAAAAACGAATGCTCAAATCGAAGACCGCGCCGCGCGCTATCTGGTCGGCTTGGTCGGGAATGATTTGCAAAAATTGATGACGGAAGCCGAAAAGCTGGCGACTGCCGCCTTGCCCGATTCGCTGATTACGTTTGAGCTGGTCGAACAGTTAGTGCCGAATTCGCGCGAGCTTTCAAATTTTGAGCTGACGGATTATCTGCTGGCGAAAAACCGCACGCGGTCCTTGCAAATCCTGCACAAAATCCTCGACGACGGCGCCGAACCCTTGATGCTTCTGGGTTTGATTGCGAATAATTTTCACAGGCTTTTTCTGGCAAAGGAATTGATGCGAAACGGCGTTGACCGCAACGAAGTGGCGCGCACGATGCGACTGCCTTTCAGTAAACAGGAAGATTTTCTGGCGACTGCGCGCCGCGCCGATGCGGAGAGGCTTTCGTGGAATCTACAGCGTATCGCGCAAACTGATTTAGCTATTAAAACTTCGCAGGCTACGCCGCGCCTGCAAATCGAAATGCTCGTCTGCGAGCTGACCGGATAGAAATAGCCGCAAAGAAAAATTAGCCGCCGCAGACACAGAGGAAAAGAAGAATTGACCGTGGATAGATAAGGATAGGAAAGATGTTTTTTTATAAATCCCTGTGAATCCGTTTATCCACGGTTACTTCTTCTTTCGCGCCTTTTTGTGTTTCTTCGCGGCTAAATGAAAAAAGACAGAAGCGAATGTTAGGTCGCTCCTGTCGTCCAGTCAAAGGAGAAAAACTATAAAGAAATCGTGAGAATTTATTGGACTGTTTTGTTGACGTGTCCGGTCAGACGCGATTTATAACGAGCCGCCGTGTTTCTGTGCAGAATGCCTTTGTTGACCGCTTTGTCGATGGCGGAAATCGTCGGCACCAGCAGTTCCTGACTTTGTTGATTGTCGCTGCCGCCAAGCGCGGTGCGAAGCTTCTTAATCTGTGTCCGCAGGCTGCTGCGGTTATTGCGATTGACCTGCCGGCGTTTTTCGTTTTGTCTGACGCGCTTTTCGGCTGATTTATGATTCGGCATTAAAAATCTCCGTTTATATCCAAAGTGAAAATATTCTCAATCAGAGAAAACATTAAGTATAAATTTTAGAATTAATGATGTCAAACCGAGAGGTGAAAGCGGAGAACTGCGGACTGATAACTGAACCCGCTTCTTAATTCTTAGTTGCCGGTTCTCACTTCTCAGTTATTTAATAATCGACTTTAGACGCGACGCCGTGCATCGCATCGACCAGCAGAACGACAATCGGCGGGTAGAAAATAAATTCGAGCCTCAAGGTCGGCGAAAAAAGCTTCGGCATCGAGGCGGCGATAAACATTTCCAGATAATTTCCGATGACCATTCCGATGACCAGGCTGATTCCGACTCCGACCAGCAAAAACGCCACCGCCGTCAGCCGCGAATACGGGCGCGTTTCCTCTTCGGTTTCTTCGAGAATCGAATCGTGCAGTTTATTATTGTAGGTGTAATGCTCGAACCCGGCGCGCAGGCGATTGACGAGATGAATGACGCCGGTGATAAACAGCGTCAGCAAGATAATCTTGCCGATAATTTCCGAGTTTGACCAGAATTTCGGTTTGAAAATGGCGACGAAACAGGTCGAAAGAAAAAGCGCGACGATTGGGAAAATCACTTTTTGCAGCGCCAGAACTTCCTTGCGCTCGGCGTCGATGATGCTGTCCACGATTCGATTATAACGATTCTCGTAAGCAATCCGGCGCATCCGGCTGGCGTGCGAATTGTCGGAATACATAACCGAATCCGAATCGTGAATCGAGCCGCTGCTATGAAAGGCTTTAAGATATTGTTTATCGTAATGGGCGCGTTCCTGCGCGTTGCTCAGAACTTCGTAGGATTTCGCTATCAAAGCGAATTCGCGCGTGGCTTCTTCCGTTCCGCCGTTTACGTCCGGGTGCATTTTGCGCGCCAGCCGACGATAAGCCGATTTTATCTCAGCCGAGGAAGCCTGCGGTGAAATTTTTAAAACTTTGTAATAGTCCACCATCGCTTTTCGAAAAGGAAAGCCGGAGAGTTAAGCGTAAACCGCTCCGCCTGTGTCAGGCAAAGGTGATTATAACATAAATCCGCGCCACAAAAAATCTTTTCGCGCTCCTTAACCGGAGCCTTTGCCGAATCAAATTCCCTCAGAAAAAATAACGTCGAACAGCGGCAAAAGTTTCCGAATTTTCGTCTCGAAAACAGAGAATTCGTCTTTCGGATTCCTTCGCGTCATAAAACTACTTTGCGCTCCTTGCGGTTAAGAAAAATTTCTACCGCAAAGAACGCAAAGTTTTAAGACGCAAAAAACGCGGAGCGGGTTTGCAGAGCGTTCTAAAAATTTAATCCAAGCCGTCAATCTGCAAGCCGACCGGATTCGCGCCCGAAAGTTTAACCGCATCGACCACTTTCGCCACCTCGCCGTAAGAAAGGTTTTTCGGCGCTTTGATAAAAACGGTTTTCAAAACTTTCTCTTCATTCGGCAAATCGCTGCGCCCAAACAGATTTTCGTCATAAATTCCGTTTTGCAAACGCTTTTCGAATTCTCCCGAAAGCTTTTCCATCAAACTCTGCGGCTCGGCAATCGAGCCGGAATCTTCCTGATTGAGCTTTAACGAAGAATCGGGATTTATCGTCACGATTAAAGTATTCGGATTCGGCAGCAAATCGTCGGTTTTCGTTTCCTGCGGCACTTTCGCCTTAAAAGTCGAAGGCTTCGACGGCGAAATGACCATAAAAATAATCAGCAGCACGAGCAAAACGTCGATTAAAGGCGTGACATTGATATTCGGTTTAGATTCTGACACGGCGGTTTTCTCCTTTTCAAAAAGTTGTCTGATTAGACACCGGAAAAGAGAAAAAGTTCCCGTGTGTTTAAATAAATTTTCCTTTAATTGCGGAAAGCAAAGCCTTTGCTTTGACGAGTGTTTCCTCGTATTCTTTTTCGGGCAGGCTGTCAATCACGATGCCGCCGCCGACATTGAAAATTGCTTCGCTGCCGCGCACGACCATTGTGCGAATGGCGACGCTTAAATCGAATGAGTTGAGAGTTGAGAGTTGAAAGTCGGGAGCTTGGTTTTCCGGATTTTGAGCTTTGAGTTTTGAATTTTGAATTGAATAGCCGATTGCGCCCATCGAAAGCCCGCGCCGCGCGGTTTCGATTTCGTCGATGATTTGCATCGTGCGGATTTTGGGCGCGCCGGTGATCGAGCCGCAGGGGAAAACGGCTTTTATTATTTCGGGCAGGGAAATCCGGTCGCGCAGCTCGCCCGAGATGGTCGAGACGAGATGAAAAAGCGTCGGGTGCTGTTCCAAAGCGCAGAGTTTTTCGACGCTGACGCTGCCGAATTTACAGATTCTGCCGAGGTCGTTTCGCAAAAGGTCGACAATCATTACGTTTTCGGCGCGGTCTTTTTCGGAGTTTAATAATTCCTGTTTTAACCGGAAATCTTCATCGGCGGTTTTTCCGCGCGGGCGCGTGCCTTTAACCGGCGAAGTCGTAATGATTCGTTTGCGATTCGCGGAAAGCTCCGCATTTTGCTTTCCGCATTCCGCAATTGAAAAAAATCTTTCGGGCGAGGCGGAAATGACCGTGTCGTTTTTTCTTTGCAGAAAAGCGGCGAAAGGCGCGGGATGATTTTTTCTTAAGAGCCGGAAGATTTGGTAGGGCGCGAGGTTTTCCGGCAGTTCGGCGCGAATTTGCTGCGTCAGATTGGTTTGATAAGTGTCGCCGCGCCGGATGCGTTCTTTGATTTGCTCGAT
Organism: Pyrinomonadaceae bacterium; assembly: GCA_036388475.1. Lineage (GTDB taxonomy): Bacteria > Acidobacteriota > Blastocatellia > Pyrinomonadales > Pyrinomonadaceae > JALZHR01. The sequence continues at coordinate 29,651 of DASVRT010000070.1, forward strand.
TGCCGCGATGTAGCTTTTTTCGGTGAAATTAGAGAAGATTTTTGAGTTGACTGAATTGACCGAGTTGATTGGGCTGACCGATTTGCAAATTGTCCGCTCAATTTCGTCAAATTTATTTTCATTGCCGCAGAGAAAAGTTTTCCGCCTGTCGTAGTCGTGAACGATTAAACAATCAAAAAGAGCGAGAAAAATATCCGGCTCGTCGAAACCGGAAAATTCTTTCGGTCGCGGCTTGAGCTTTTCGAGCTTTAAGCCGAAATCGTAGGCGATGGTGAAAAATGCAAACGTATTTTCCGGCGCCAGCTTTTCGTTTAAAACGGCGAGAGATTGGTCGGCGTCGGCTTCATTGATTTCTAAAATCTCAAGCGGGTCAAAGCCGGCAATTAAAAGGTGCGAGCCGAGATGAGACGCGCCGCAGCTATCCAACAGGCAAAGATTTTTCTCCTTCGGCAGATTGAGCAAAGCGTCGACCAGACGGTCGGCTGAAAAGGAAATTTCGCGCACGACAAAAATTCTAACACGAAAAATTTACCCGCAGAGAGAAAAGCGAATGAAACCGCAAATCTGCGGTTTCATTATGTTTTCCCCGCGATTAAATTTTCTTTTGCGACGAGATTAAAGTAAGATGCAAGCAAGCATTTTCTTTGCGCAAAACCGAAAAAACTATGACTCCAAATGCAACCGAAAAGATAAGCCTGATTCGCGGTCTCGGGCTGGTGGCGGCGATTTCGATTATTTTAGGAAACGTTATCGGCACGGGCGTGTTTCTGAAAGCGCGCGTGATGACCTGCAACGTCGGCGACCCGACGTGGGTGATTATCGCGTGGGTCGCCGCCGGTATTTTATCGCTCGCCGGGGCTTTGACCTACGCCGAGCTTTCGGCGATGAAGCCGCAGGCGGGCGGCGAATACGTTTTTTTGCGCGACGCTTACGGGCGCGTGTGGAGCTTTCTTTACGGCTGGATGCTGATTTTTGTCGGCAAGACCGGCGCGCAGGCTTCGGTCGCCGTCGCGTTTGCGATTTTTCTTAACAATCTGCTCGGCGGCTCGCTCAAACAGACTTTACTGCAAACGCAGATTTTCGGCTATCCGTATGAATTGACTTCGCTGCAAATCATCGCCGTGATGATGATTATTATCGTCACGACCATCAACTGCGCGTCGGTAGCGGTCAGCGGGCAACTGGCGACGATGCTGACTTTCGTCAAAATATTTTTGATTTTGCTGGTCGGTTTCGGCGCGTTTTTTCTCGCGACCGGAGACTTTTCGCATTTTTCGCAAATCGCTGAAGGCGGCACTTGCGAAGGCGTTAACGAGACGGTGAGATACGGCGCGGCTGGGTACGGTTTTGCGGCGGGATTCGGCGCGGCGATGCTCGGCGCGCTGTGGGGTTATGACGGCTGGAATAATTTGACGCTGGTCGCGGGCGAAGTGCAGAATCCGCAGCGCAACATTCCGATTGCGCTTATCGGCGGAACGGTTTTGATTATTCTTTTATATGTTTTCGTCAACATCGCTTATTTTTACGTTCTCACGCCGCTGGAAATCGCCAATGTTTCGGGCAGCTCGTCGGTGGCGCAGGAGGTGGCAATCAGATTCCTCGGTTCGGGCGCGCTTATTATTATGACTATCGGCTTGATGGCTTCCAGTCTCGGAACGCTGCACACTTCGATTCTGACCGGCGCGCGCGTGCCGTACGCGATGGGACAGGACGGCGTGTTTTTCAAAAAATTCGGCGAGCTTTCCGTCGGGACGCGCGTTCCGATTATCGCTTTAATCGTGCAGGGAATCTGGGCTTGTATTCTGTGTCTTTCGGGTTCTTTCGATACTTTGACGGATTACGTCGTTTTCGGCTCGTGGATTTTCTATGCGCTGGCGACGGCTTCGGTTTTCGTTTTCCGCCGGACGATGCCGGACGCCGAAAGACCGTATAAGGCGTTCGGCTATCCGATTGTGCCGTTTTTGTTTTTGCTGGCGGCGGGCTGGCTTTTGATAAACACGATGATTAGCACGCCGGTGCAGGCTTTTACGGGAATTATCTTAATTTTGCTCGGATTACCCGTTTATTACTTATTGAAGAAGAGTAATTCGCAAAAAAGGGAAAATATCTAAGAGTAAGCAGTTATGTTAAAAGACCGTAGAAGCGGGCGCGAGCGCCGGGCAATCCAGCGCTATAACGCCAGTATCGACATCGAATGGGAAGGCTTGGTCGGCAGAAAACCGGGAACGATTAGCGATATGAGCGTCGTCGGCTGTTTCATTTTGTGCTCCGGCGAAGTCGAAGACGGCGAAAACGTGAAAATCTTTTTTCCGCTCACCGACGGGCGCAAAATCCAGCTTTGGGGCGAAGTCACCAATCACGTCTACGAAATCGGCTTTGCGATTCGCTTTATCGAGCTTTCGGAAGCGCAGAAAGATTTTCTCGAAGTGTTTGTCGATACTTTAAGAGAAGATTAGAGCAGTTTTAAGCTAAGGAAAATTCGTTTTAGTCGATTGTTCAGTCGTTTTCGACGATTGCACAGCCGTTTTAGTCGATTTTCACTCGTTTTTGTCGATTGTCAGCCCGTTAGCGGCGATTTTCACGTGTTAGAGTCGATTGTTCATCCGTTAGCGGCGATTGTTCATCCGTTAGCGGCGATTGTTCGTCTGTTAGCGGTGATTTTCACTCGTTAGAGATGATTTTCAGCCGTTAGAGACGTTTTTCACTCGTTAGAGACGATTTACCATCTAAAATTTCTAGCTTTCCGACGTTTAATCTTCCTGCAATTTTCTCAGCGCGTCTTTCGCCACTTCGCGGTCGTCGAAATGGTATTTATCGTTGCCGATGATTTGATAAGTTTCGTGACCTTTGCCGGCGATAATCACGACGTCGTTTGCCTTTGCCTTGTGAATCGCGAGGTGAATCGCGTCGCGGCGGTCGGAGATTTTTAGAAAAGGCGAGCCGGTTTTCTCGACGCCTTTTTCGATTTCCGAGATGATTTTCAGCGGGTCTTCGGTGCGCGGGTTATCCGAGGTGATAATGACCAAATCGCTGTGTCGTCCGGCGACGTCGCCCATCGGCACGCGTTTTGTTTTGTCACGGTCGCCGCCGCAGCCGAAAACCGTGATTATCCGCCCGTCGGTCAAATCGCGCGCCGTTTTCAGAGTGTTCAAAAGCGCGTCGTCCGTGTGCGCGTAATCGACGACGACCGCAAAATTTCCGTCGTGCGCGACGCGCTCGAAGCGTCCGGGCGCGCCGACGCAGGTTTCGATTCCATCGACGATTTTGTCCAAATCGTAACCGAGTTCGAGCGCGGCTGCCGTGGCGGAGAGAATATTGTAAACGTGCGGCTTGCCGACCAGCGGCGACGTGACGCGGCGTTCGCCGTGCGGCGTTTTCAATAAAAACGAAGTTCCTTTAATCAGCGAAACTTCGACGTTTTCCGCCGTCAAGTCCGCCGGATTGTCCTGCGCGAAAGTCACCACGCGCTGATTCTCGACCTTGAGCTCGATGGCTAATTTCCTGCCCCAATGGTCGTCGATATTTATCGCGCTCGACGCCGGTTTTTCGCCCAGACGACCGTCGAAAAGCTTCTTTTTCGCGTCGAAATAATTTTCCATCGTGCCGTGATAATCGAGATGGTCGCGCGTCAGGTTGGTAAAAATCGCCACTCGAAAGCGCAGCGCGTCGCAGCGATGAAGGTCAATCGCCTGCGAAGAAGCTTCCATCGTCGCCGTCCGGCAGCCTTTCTCCAGCGCCTCGCGCAGAAATCTCTGTGTATCCGAAGCTTCGGGCGTCGTTCTGACCGCCGGTTCGGACTCGTCGCCGACGCGATATTCGACCGTCGTCAGCATCGCGGCTTTTTCGCCGTTGGCTTCGGCTAAAGCGAAAGTCAGATAAGTCGTCGTCGTTTTTCCGTTCGTGCCGGTGATGCCGACGAGCTTCAGATGATGCGAAGGATTTCCGTTTATCACGTCGGCGGCTTCCGCCAGCGCGACGCGCGCATCTCTGACTTGCAGCCACGCGCCCGCGAAGCTTTCCGGTTTTTCAAATTCGGAGATGATGCCGACCGCGCCGCGCCGCCTGACATCGTCGATAAAACGATGCCCGTCCATCGTCAAACCGCGCACGGCGACGAAAAGCGCGCCCGCGCGCGCCTGCCGCGAATCGTGCGTGACGTCTGAAACAACTGCTTCGGCGTTTCCGTATAATTTTGCATCTAATCTTTCGGCAACCGCGCCGAGGGTTACATTCGGATTCGTCAAGAAAATTTCCTCTGTGATAAAAAATCGAAGTTGGTTGGATTATACGACAGACGGGAAAAATGCACGAAACGCGTCTTGTAAAGATTTTGAAAAAAGCTAAAATAAAAGGGAAAGGTTTTCTAAAAGATGAACTGGTTAAAATTTATTCTCATCGTTCTCGGTTTGATTGTCGGCGCGTGGGTGGTTTTCGCCCTCATCGGCGTCGTTCAGGTCGTGTTGTGGTATGCGTTCATTTTAGGCGCTATCGGCATCGCCGGCTACATCGGCTATCAATTATTCAAACCCGACGAAAAGCCGAAGCTTAAAGGTCAGGACGCCGTTTCGCAAATCGAATTTGACAGCCCCGGAAGCGACCGCACGCTGGAAGAATACAAGCGCAAATATCTGAATAAATAATTATCATTCTTTCTTAGTCTGCGAAGGAGACAAAGAATACAGCGTAGGGTGTAAACCCTATGTTGGTAGATAAAAGAACGGTTCGACGCTGAAAGTGCCGAACAATCAACGTGCGAGGTTCGTCTCCGTCAGAGACTGAATCCTTGTCGATAACAAACGTAAGGTTGCGTTCGCCGGCGCTCATTTCACCCTGCGCCGGATTGTTGAGCGCTTTCAGCGACAAGAGACGCAATCCCCAAATACACTCTTAAAATTCCATTAAAATTTTTTCGTAATTCGTGTGGTTATCCACAGTCGTTCGTCGTGTCGCTCAACGTATTAACGCGGCGCGCATTGTTTTATATTCAATGCGTCTTTGAGGAGGCAGAAAGATGAACGGAGAAAAAAATAATTATTTGTTTAACGCCGGACTGGCTCTGGCAATCGCTTTAGTTGTGTCAGCCACCGTCTTGGGCTGGTTTTATAAAAGTAAAAAAGACAGCGGCGACGCGGTCACGGTGACGGGTTCGGCGCGCAGGCGCATCAAGTCGGATTTGGTCGTCTGGAGCGCGGGCGTCTCGTATCAAGCGCCGAAACTAGCCGACGCTTACAGCCAGCTTTCGGAAAATGTGCCGCGCATCAAGCAGTATCTAATCGGCAAGGGCATCAACGAAAATCAGATAACGATTTCTTCCATCGCGTCGACGACTCTGCACGGGCGCGACGATAACGGAAATGAAACGTCGGAGATTACAGGCTATTCTCTGCGGCAGGAAGTCGAAGTCAGGTCGAACGACGTCGACCGTCTCGCGCAGATTGCGCGCGAGGCGACGGAGTTGATTAATCAGGGCATTCTGCTCGAATCGGCGCCGCCGAAATATTACTACACGCAGCTCGGCAATTTGAAAATCGAGATGCTCGGCGAAGCGGCAAAAGATGCGAAAACACGCGCCGAACAAATCGCCGCCAGCACGGGAAATGCAATCGGCACGGTGCGCTCGGCGCGAATGGGCGTGATGCAGATTACGGCGGCGGATTCGACCGACGTTTCCGATTCCGGCATCAGCGACACGTCTTCGATAGATAAGGATATGACGGCGGTCGTCAATATCAGTTTTGCCGTCGAATAAAAACAAAGAGGAGCAGATTATGAGCTTAAAAAATATTTTGTTGCGGTTTGCCGCAATTTTGACGGCGTTTATTCTCGGCGTCGGCTTTTTTAACGTCGCGCAATATCTGCAATCGTTTTTCCGGACGCCGGAAATCGGCGCGGCTCAGTCGGTAATTAAACCGGAAGCTGCGCGGGTCGAGCCGGCGGCGAGGGTCGCATTGATGGCTTTCGACGGCGCGGGAATTTTCGCCGGTTCTGAAGAAAACACGGAAGCGGAGTTTGATGCCGGAGACGATTATTACATCATCGAGGATTTACCGAGGGAATTTAAGGACTTCGAGAGGCTGAGCATCACAACTAAAGATTACGAAAATACTTCGAAAGAAAACGATTATCAAGGAATTCCGATTCCGCCGCGAGGTTATGTTCTGACGGAAAAACAATTTAAGTTGGTTCGGATAAACATCGCCAACCGGCAAATTGCGTTTGAAACGGAAGCGAAAAAAGGAATCAGTTATCGTTTTGCCGGGCAACTTATAGATGAGAAAGGAACAATCGGCGTATCTACGTCCTATTCCGTGCTGGAAGGTCGCCTGGTAAAAATGCGCGACGGCAAAAAGGTTGCCGAAATCGAGGTCAATTTGGGCAGAGTAGGCGGCTGTTAGATAAATTACGAATTACGAATTACGAATGAGCGGATAAATTCTTTTAATTCGTAATTCGTAATTTGAAATTCGTAATTTTCTTACTTGCTCATTCCCAGACTTTTTATCAGAAAGCCGTAAATGTCGGCTTGTTCTTCGATGATTTTCGCCGTCGGTTTGCCCGCGCCGTGTCCGGCTTTGGTTTCGACGCGAATCAGGACGGGCGCGTCGCCGCCTTGATTCGCCTGCAAGGTCGCCGCGTATTTAAAGCTGTGCGCCGGAACGACGCGGTCGTCGTGGTCGGCGGTCGTCACGAGAACCGGCGGATATTTCGTGCCTTTTTTAATGTTGTGCAAAGGCGAGTAGGCGTAGATGGCTTTGAATTCTTCCGCGTTGTCAGCCGAGCCGTAATCGGAAGTCCACGCGCGCCCGATGGTGAATTTGTGAAAGCGGAGCATATCCATCACGCCGACCGCCGGCAGCGCCGCGCCGAATAAATCAGGACGTTGATTGAGCGTTGCGCCGACGAGCAAGCCGCCGTTCGAGCCGCCGGAAATGGCGAGCTTCGCGGGCTGCGTGTATTTGTTGGCAATCAGCCATTCCGCCGCGCCGATGAAATCGTCAAAGACGTTCTGCTTTTGCAGCTTCGTTCCGGCGGCGTGCCATTCCTCGCCGTATTCGCCGCCGCCGCGTAAATTCGGCATCGCAAAAACTCCGCCGTTTTCCAGCCAGACCAGACGCGAAACGGAAAAGCCCGGCGTCATCGAAATGTTAAAGCCGCCGTAAGCGTAAAGCAGCGTCGGATTCGCGCCGTTCATCTTCAAGCCTTTTTTATGCACGATGAACATCGGAATCTCAGTTCCGTCCTTGCTTTTATATTTGATTTGTCTGACTTCGTAATCCGCCGGATTGAATTTTACGTCCGATTTGCGAAAGATTTCCGATTTGCCTGACTTCATATCGTAGCGGTAAATCGTCGGCGGCGTGTTAAAGCTCGAATAAGTGTAGAAAGTTTCCGTATCGAAGCGTTTGCCGCCGAAGCCGCCCGCCGTGCCGATGCCCGGAAGCTCGACGTTGCGGACTAATTTGCCGCCGAGGTCGTAAACGCGAAACTGCGTGTAAGCGTCTTTCAGATAACTGCCGACGAATTGATTGTTGATAAAATCCACGCCTTCGAGCGTTTCCGCCGTCTGCGGGATGATTTCATTCCATTTTTTGTCTTTCGCCGGAACCTCGATTGAAACCAGCCGCCCGCGCGGCGCGTCTTTGTCGGTGCGGAAATAAAAAGTCGAGCCGTCGTTGCCGACAAAGCTGTAATCGGCTTCGAGCCGTTCAACGACAGGAACAACCGGCGCGTTTTCCGTCGTCAGGTTTTTGACGTAAATCATATTCATCGGCGAAGTGCCTTTGCCGACGCTGATAATCAACCAGTTGCCGTCTTCGGAGACAAAACCGCCGACAAACATTTCCTTGTCGTCCGCACGCTCGTAAACAAGCGTGTCTTCGGACTGCGGCGTGCCGAGACGGTGAAAATAAAGCTTCTGATTAAAGTTTTCGGCGGACAATTTCGATTTGGCGTCGGCTTCCGGATAGCGCGAATAGAAAACGCCTTTGCCGTCCAGCGTCCACGAAGCGCCCGAAAATTTGATGTGTTTCAAAACATCGGGCAAATCCTTGCCGGTTTCGACATCGAGAAAATGCCATTCCTGCCAGTCCGAACCCGCGCCCGCCAACCCGTAAGCCATCAGCTTTCCGTCGTCGGAAATCGACAAGCCCGACAGCGCGATCGTGCCGTCCGTCGAAAGCTTGTTCGGGTCGAGCAGAACGCGACCTTTATCGGCGACCGAACCGGCGACATACAAAACGCTCTGATTCTGTAAGCCGTCGTTTTTGTAATAAAAGTATTTTGTGCCGCGTTTGAACGGCGCGGAATATTTTTCGTAATTCCAAAGCTCGGTCAGACGTTTTTTTATCTGCTCGCGTTCAGGAATCTGGTTCAGATAAGCGAAAGTGACTTTGTTTTGCGCCTCGACCCAGGCTTTTGTTTCGGCGGAATTGTCGTCTTCCAGCCAGCGATACGGGTCGGCGATTTTCGTGCCGTGATAATCGTCGGTCTGTTCGACCTTTTTCGTTTGCGGATACTCAAACTTTTGAGCCGTAGAAATCATTGGTAAAGACATAAAAATAGCCATCAAAAAGAAGATTTTCAGATGCTGCATCGATTACCTCTCTGGAATGTTTGGAGTTTCCAATGATTCTACTACGGATTAGATGTTAGAAAAAGGCGTAGTAAACGCAAAACGCAAAGCGCAGAATATAAATTCTCATTTTGCGCTTTGCGTTTTAAATTTTGTGTTTTCGAGGTTTTTAGAAAACGGGAAGATTGGCGTCTTTCTGCGAATCGCCGATGTTGGTCGTGTCGTGCGAATATTCGGCGTTGAGCGATTCGGGAAACCAGAAATGTTTCTGGTAGAGCAGTTTTTCCATTTCCTCGCGCGGCATCGGTTTGGCGAGCAGATAACCCTGACCGTAATCGCAGCCGAGATTGCGCAGCAGCGACAGTTGATTTTCGGTTTCGATGCCTTCGGCAATGACTTTCATTTTCAGGTTTTTGGCGAGCGAGATGATGGTTTGGAGAATCTCGGAGTTTTCGCCCGTTTCGCCGACGGCGTTGACGAATGAGCGGTCGATTTTCAGAGTGTCGAACGGCAGACGGTGCAGTTGGCTCAAACTCGAAAAGCCGGTTCCGAAGTCGTCAATCGAAAGCTGGACGCCGAGTTCTTTCAGGCGATTGAGAATCTGCGCCGAACGCTCGGCGTTTTCCATCGCGGTACTTTCCGTGATTTCGAGCTTTAAGGTCGAAGGTCTGATTTTGGTCATTTCCAGAGTCTTGGAAACCTGCTCGACCAAGCCTTCGACGGCGAGATGTTTGCCGGAAATATTAACGCTCACAATCAGCTTTTTGTAGGCGGGCGAAATCTTTTGCCAGGCGGCAATCTGCCGGGCGGTGTCTTTCAGAATCCATTCGGTAATCGGGATAATCAAACCGGAATCTTCGGCTATCGGAATAAATTTGACGGGCGGGACGAAGCCGCGTTTGGAATGCTGCCAGCGCAAAAGCGCTTCAAAACCCATAATCTCGCCGTTTTTCAGAGAGATTAAAGGCTGATAAAACATCGAAAGCTCGCCGCGGTCGATGGCAAATCGCAAATCCTGTTCGAGTCCGACCGATTCCAGAAAGCGCGCGCGCAAATCTTTATCGAAAACGGCGACCTCCAAGCCCTTTTCTTTGGCGTGATGCATCGCGATGTCGGCATCGCGCAGAATGTCTTCCGGCTTTTTGTAATCCTTGTCGAAAGCCGCCAGCCCGATGTGCAGCTTGGTAAAAATGCGGTTGCCGCGCAGCGAAAACGGCTGCGTCAGTTTCTGGTAAATATCGTGAGCTATCGATTCGGCTCGATTGACGGAAAGCGGGTCGCTCAGGATAATCGCAAATTCGTCGCCGCCGAGCCGCGCCACCGTGTCTTCCGGATTGACCACGCGCTGAAGCCGCTTGGCGACCAGCATCAGAACCTTGTCGCCGATGGTGTGACCGAGACTGTCGTTGATATTTTTAAAGCGCGTTAAATCCAGAAACAGCACGTAAAAACGGGCTGACGAATTATTTAAGTTCAAAGCGAGCAGAAACTCCAGCTTTTCGATTAAAAAGGCGCGATTGGCAAGCTTGGTCAGCATATCGTGCAGAGCGGCGTGTTCGAATAAATCCTTGCTCTGCCGCAGCTCGTCGCTGATTTTTTCCTGCCCGTGAAGCAAATCGTTTAATTCTTCGATATATTTTTCGGCTTGCTCGGCGCGCGCTCTCTCGACTTCGGCTTTTTCGCGCTCGGCGATTTCGGCTTGTTCGATGGATTCGTTGATTTCGGCAATCATCCGCCGGTAATTCACGTAAGCTACTCCGACCGCAAACAGCGCGATAGCCGTCGCCACCGGATTGGCGTAATTGATGAGCTTGAAGATAACGCCAGCCAGCGCCGCACCCGCAATCTGCGTCAGCGAGCTGGAAAAACCTTCTTTTTTCCAAGCCTGCCAGGGACTTATATCGACTTTCAAAGAATAATAAATTGCGGCAAAGATTGTCGTGCCCAAAAATTGAGAGAATGCCAGAATGCCGAGTATCGTTATCAGGTGAGTCGTGTTTGACGAAGTCGGGGAAATATCCAGAAACCTCGGAAAAGTCAGCCAGGCAAAGTATGTAATAGTCGTCGAGAGCGCCGTGACCGCAAAATTCATCAGGATAACGCCGGGCGTAAACTTGCCGAAACCTTGCGTCTTCAAGAATAAACAACTGACGACGACTTCGAGCGAAGCCAGAATAATCGCCGCTTCGCCGCCGAAAAGCAGAAAGGTCAGAAATATAACCGAGTCGGAAAAACTGAGCGCGTAATTCGAGCGAGGCAGATTCAGACTCATTCTCGGAGCAATGGTCAGCGTAAAAATAGTTAGAAGGATGAAACTCCAGTTAAGAACCTTCAAGTCTAAATTTAACACCGCAAAAGTAAATGACAAGCCGCCAAGCAGAAGCACGGCAGATTTAAAAAATGTCAAAACTTTTACTTGATTCATAAAAGGGAATCTGACAGGTAATCGGGAAAGTCTTTTATTTTACGGGGAATGCTCAGAAAATAACTTGGGTGAAGCACTCAAGCGGGTTAAAGAAATCTACCCGATTGAAAGAATAACATCTTAAAACAATAAAAGCCAGAAAATTTTTATCATTTTTTAACAATAAACAAAAAAAGAAAACAAATAATCACAGTTTTATCTTGAAAGCCGAAAATAATATATTTTCAAGCCGGAAAATATTCATTTAAAGAATGCCAGCTCTATAACTCACGCCTGACTTTTTATTTGTCGTAATCACAACTTTTCCTTTTTTATTTTTTGTACGGAATCGTAACTTGCACAAAAATAAAGAGTTATGCACAAAAACTCGATTTTCTGCGCAAAAACTACTGTTTTTTACCTAGTTTTTGTGCAAAGCCGTTGCAGTGGGCTTTGCCCAAAAAACCCGATTTTTAGCTGAGTTTTTAGGCAAACTTCTGAGTTTTTGGGCAAATTACCTAATTTGGATTTTACGTTTAATCTGCGTCGTTGTGGTCGGCGCATTCTATAAACCCGCCCAAAAAAGTATTATAGTAGGCATAATACTCAGTAAAATATCCGCCGCCGTGTATGCCTGTGTATTGAATTTTCATATAGACAAATATTCTCTCATCGCCCTCTTGCACATTATCCCACTTACCCGCATTCAAAGTTGCGTATGGAATAAGTTTTCGACCGCCGTTGTGAATAATGCCGCTAGTAAGAAATTCTTGAGGCTCTTCGGGTTCTCGCAATGTGAGGTCTTCGGGTATATCTTCTAACGAGTCAAAATTAAGGCTCATACTGCCAAAATCAATAGACAGGTTTGTTATCTTAGCCATAGTTTTTCCGCTATTCACCAAAGCTATAATAACTTTGCATCCTTCGTCTGGTTGCGGTTCGCAATAAACCTCTTCAACGCCCAACAAAGGTCTTTCAGTAAGATTGAAAAGGTTTTCAGTTTGAGCAAGACTTTCCCGCATAGCTTCCGATTGCTGGTGAGAAATTTCCGCTTGCTTTTCCATTTCAATCAACTGCTTTTGCATTGTTTCGGACTGTTCTTTCATCAGGTCGTTTTGCGCCACCATTGCATCAACTTGTTCCTTCATAAATTCAGCTTGCCGCTTCATCTGCCCAAGTGACCGAAAGGAGATAAACCCTTGAATCAAAACCAAAACAAAAAGCAGAGAATTGATAACAATAGATGTTTTGTTCCACGCGGCGTTGGATTCATCGCGTTGCTCTTGGCGTGCTTTATATCCTTTTTCGGCATTGATTGCCTCTTTGTCGGATTCGAGAAGCACTTTAACGGGTTCGGTTATAGTTACATTTTGATTGGCTTGGTGTTGCTGGCTGTTACTGTTGCTTTGGTTTGTTTGGCTATGAATCTTATATTGTCCGAAGGCAAAACAGAGAACGACAAAAACAAAACTAAGACACTTGGCAATAGATGATTTCTGCATAAATTTGTGATGTGGGCGAATTGTAGCACAAATTTAATGCAGTTCTTTCCAAAACTTTGGTCTGAGGTCTAATTCGTGAATACTCGTAATCAG
>DASVRT010000071.1:0-7213 GCA_036388475.1 Pyrinomonadaceae bacterium
ATTATTTATCACAGTTGTTCGGTTAATCGCAACCGTTTTTTAGTTTTTTACAGCCTCTCGTTGCCGTTTATTCGGGAGGCTTTTTCTTAGTGTGCCCTTTTTTCTCTGTTTCAGTGTCGGAAATCAGCCGTCCGCCTTTGACTCGATAGGGCTGAACCTTGCCTGAATCTTCGGGCAGAGTCGCTTCGATTTTGTCTGTCTCGCCGCCTGTCTGCTCTCTGCGTTTCTGGGATAGCTTGAAAATTATAAAATCGGCTATCTCTTTGAGTTCCTGTTTATTAAATTCGGAAAATGGAATGTTTTCCAGTTCTTCCGGTATTTGCGGAAAGCTTTCCGGCGCAAAATGTCTGAGAGCCACGCTTTCTTCGATGCCGATAATCTGCGCCAGATGGATGACCGTATCGCGCCGCGTGCTGCTGTGCCCGTTTTCGATGCGCGACATCTGCGTCACGGTCAGTCTCGACTTTCCGGCGACAAATTTTTGCGAAAGACCGCGGGCTTGTCTTTGCTCTTTGAGCCAACGACCGAATTCGCGGCGCAATTCGTCGCTTGATTTAGATTTTGGCATTAACGAAAATGTTAGTTTTTATAAAAACGCTTAACATTGAGCCATAATTTTTTCACAAATTCAAATTATTTTCAATCAAAAAATTCGCTATTCCTGGCGCGCGGGCTTCCGTCTCTTTTTTAATTACTGCCCGAATTAGTCAAGGGCAGAGTTTTGACTGATTTCAGAGGGATTTTCATATCCTTATCGAAACGGATTTCGCTCGGGCGGGCGTTAACCGGAATCGAAAAATTCTGCGTTCTTTTATCGATTTTAATTTTTTCGGTTTTTGTCGCGCCCGCCGTGACGATTTCGATTTCCAAAGGCAGAATGAAAGCCGCCGGCGTGATTTCATCGAGATTTTGCGTTTGCCTGACAACCAGGTTCAATCTTTTTCGGCGCGGCTGGTAGACCTGTCTGATTTCGAGCTTCGGGAAACCGGCTTGATAAATCCATTGATTAAAAAACCAGGTCAAATCCTGCCCGGAAGCTTCTTCCATCGCTTTTTTCAAATCCGGCGTCTCGACGTTTTGGAATTTGTGCCGGTTCAGGTAAATGTTTATCGCTTTGCGGAAAGCCTCGTCGCCGATTTCCTCGCGCAGCGTGTGAATGACGGCGCCGCCTTTCTGGTAATTCGTCGTATCGAAAATCGAATTGTCGGGACGCGCCAGACGGTTGAAAAGCCCGTGACGATTTTTATTGACGGCTTCGTCGATTATAAAGCGCGTCGCGTCATCTTTTATTTTCCTGAGATAATCGTCGCGACCGTAAGCCTTTTCGCGATAAGCGGCTTCCATAAAGGTCGCGAAGCCTTCATTTAGCCAGAGTTCCGCCCAGTTGCGGCAAGTCACCAGATTGCCGAACCACGAATGCGCCAGCTCGTGCGAAACGAGGTCTTCGGCTTCGCCCGGCATAAACTCGACGGCGAAAATTTCGGTGTCGGCGTGCGTCGTCGCGGTGATGTTTTCCATTCCGCCGAATTGAAAATCGGCGACGATTGTCTGGTCGTATTTGTTATACGGAAAAGCCACGCCCGTAAAATCTTCATAAATCCGCATCATATTTTTCGTCTTGCCGAAAGCTTTGCGGGCGGTCGTTTCGCGCCCGGGATAAACGTAGAAGCCGAGCGGAATATTTTTATAAGAATCGCTGATTTTCGAGTATTTTCCCACCACGAACGACGTCAGATAAACCGAATGCGGAACGCTCATTTTATAGTGAAAAGTTTTCGTGCCGTCCGGGTTTTCCAGAGTTTCGAGCAATTCGCCGTTGGCGATTGCCGTCTCGTCCGCCGCCACCGTCAAAAATTGTTCGGTCGTCGCCTTATCGTCGGGAAAATCAAAAGACGGAAACCAGTGATGCGCTTCTTCCGCCTCGCCCTGCGTCCAGATTTGCGCGTCGCGGACGATTTTATTTTTTTCCATTAAAGCGTCAACGAAATACACGCCCTGGCTGGGCTGGCACGAATAACCGATGCGAATCGAAATCGAATCTTTCGGCGCATAAGCTTTGTCGAGCGTGATAATAAGTTTTTCGCCCGCCTGCCGGTATTGCAGCTTTACGCCCGAATCTTCCAGCCGCACGAAATCATACTTGAAGCCGGCGGCGTCAAGCTCGACAATCGTCAGATTGGCTTTGAGCGGTTTGAGCCGGATGCTTGTGTCGCCGAAAACGGTTTTGGTCGAGCGTTCAAAACCGGCGCGAATCGTATAATGCTGAACGTCGAAAGTGCGTGCGCGATTGAAATTTTTTGTTTGAGCAAATTGCGGTAAAACAAAAACAAGAACAAAGAACGCAGCAAGATAAAGCTTTTGAAATTTCATAAACCCGTTGAGAAATTTTAGAGAAAATGGAAACGAAAGTGGGAAACGGTAAGTGGTAAGCCGCGATTTCGAGCAAACGAACTTACCAGTTAGCACTTACCGTTTCCCGCTTTTTACGGTTTCAGATGTTTGCCGAACCAGTCGAAAACCTGGCTATACCAGAACTGCGAGTTTTGCGGTTTCAGAATCCAATGTCCTTCGTCGGGAAAATAGACGAGCTTCGATTCGACGCCGCGCCGCTGCAAAGCCGTGTAAAGCTGCAAGCCTTCGCCAATCGGCACACGGTAATCAATCTCGCCGTGCGTGACGAGCGTCGGCGTGTTGAAGTTTTTGGCGAAGCGATGCGGCGACCAGCGCGTGTAGTTGACGGAATTTTCCCACGGCATTCCCTTGAATTCGTAATTGACGAACCAGAGTTCCTCGGTCGCGCCCGCCATACTTTCCAGATTGTAGACGCCGGCGTGCGAATGCAGCGCCTTGAAGCGAAAACGCGGGTCGGTGTTGTGTCCGAGAATCCAGTTGACCATATAGCCGCCGTAGCTGGCTCCCGCCGCGCCGATGCGGTTTTTATCCAGATACGGATTGCGTTTTAAAACTTCCGCGACGCCGTTCATAATGTCCGTGTAGGCTTTGCCGCCCCAATCGCCGGAAATCTCGTTGACGAATTTCTGCCCGTAGCCGGTCGAGCCGCGCGGGTTCGGCAGAAAGACGACGTAACCGGCGTTGGCGAAAAGCTGCGGGTTCCAGCGATAGCTCCAGTTATTGTTCCACGCGCCCTGCGGTCCGCCGTGAATCAGAACCATCAGCGGATATTTTTTATTCGGGTCGAAATTCGCCGGTTTGACTATAAAGCCGTGAATGTTTTGATTCAAAGCGCCTTTCCATTCGATTTCTTCGGGTTTTCTCAAAGCCGTCATCTCGGCGTTGACGCGGCTTAAATTCGACACGGCATTAGTGTCCGTGTTGACCGCGTAAACTTCGTTCGGCTGATTCATCGAATTGGAAACCGCCACGATTGTTTTGCCGTCGGGCGTGATGTTTAAGCCGCTGAAAAATCCCGCGCCGGAAACGAGGCGGACGTGCGTGGCGATTCGCGGGCGAAAATCCGGTTCGAGCGTAACTCGATAAAGCGGCTGCATTCCGCGCGAGTTTGCCGTGAAATAAATCGTTTTGCCGTCGGGCGCGAGAATCATCTCGTCAGCCTGCAAATCGAAGCCGACGGTCAGCTCGACGGTTTCGCCCGTTTTCCGGTCGTAGCGCATAATACGCCAGCGGTCGGCTTCGAAGGCTTCGGTCTTTTGCGAGCGAAACAGAATATATCTGCCGTCGGGCGTGTAAAGCGGCGCGACGTCATAGCCTTTGTTAGCGGCGGTAATATTGCGCGCCGTGCCGCCGCGCAGCGGAACGATAAAAACGTCGCTGTTGGTCGAAATCGCTTCGACCGCGTCCGGATTCTTCAAAAAAGCGACTTCGCTCGAATCGGGCGAAAAAGCGTAATCGACGCCGGTCGAAGCGCCGTAAGGCGGCGCGTCGAAATCGCCGGGCGTCAAATCGCGGGCGATGCCGCCGGCGGCGGAAACGACAAAAACGTGCGAGCGTTTCGTATTGCGCCATTCCGTCCAGTGTCGATACAAAAGGCGGTCGGTGACTTTCGCCTGCACTTTGCTGCTCTCGGCTTCGGCGTCCTTCCGCTGGTTGCATTCGTCGGTCGAGCAATCCGGATAAACGTCGGAAACGAAAGCAATCCAGTTTCCGTTAGGCGACCAGACGGGCGCGCCCGCGCCGGTGGAAATTTTGGTGATTTGTCGCCGGTCGTCGCCGTCGGCGTCCATAATCCAGATTTGACCGCCGGTCGTAAACGCGATTTTTTTGCCGTCCGGCGACCAGCGCGGCGAGCTGTTCGAGCGTTCGCCGCGCGTAACCTGCCGGAAATTTCCGCCGCCGACCGGCATCGTGTAAATCTGCGTCAGCGTGCGATTTTCCGTCACGTTGACGTCACCGATGGTAAAGGCGATTGTCCGACCGTCGGGCGAAAGCTGCGGGTCGGCGACGCGCCGCATCCGAATCATTTCGTTAAATGTAAAAGCCGTCTGCGCCTGCGCGTTTATCGAAACAAACGCGAAAACAAAGAAAACAAGCAATAAGCGTTTCATAGTTTCATCCGAAAAATTTGAAGATGTAAAAACGCGTTTATTATCGCAGAAATTTTGTAAATGCAAAACGCAAAATGCAAAGTGCGGAGTGGAAAATAATATTTGCAACCTTCCAAATGCCGTTTGCAGACTGACAAACGTGAAATGTAAGCTAACAAATCCGTTTTGCAAGCTTACAAATCACGTTTGCAAGCTGACAAATCGCGTTTGTCAGCTTGCAAAACCGATTTGTAAGCCCAAAAACAGTAATTTGTAATCAATTAATACAGATGAATAAATAAAAATCTTCCTTTTATTTTGCTTTGGCGTATAAAACGTTTTTAGACTTTACTGTTTGAGTTAGTTATCATTAAAGCAAACAAATCTATGAAACCGAAATTTCTTTATCTTCTGCTGTTTTTACCGCTTTTTTCCATTCAGATATTCGCGCAGCCAAGCCCGACTCCGACGCCGCCGCTTTATTCGGAACAAACCTTAAAGGATTTAAAAAGAATACAGGCGACGGCTTTGCGGAGCGATTACGCCCTGCGGCAGACGGCGTATCTTTCCAATAATATCGGCGCGCGGTTGACCGGCTCGCCGCAAGCCGAACGCGCCGTCCAATACGTCGCCGAAGAAATGCGGCGGCTCGGTCTGGACGTTCGTTTGCAGAAATTAACCGTGCCGCATTGGGTGCGCGGCGATGAGCGCGCCGAGCTTATCGAATTTTCGGGAATGGCGCAGGGCACGACGCAAAAAGTCGTCGTCACCGCGCTCGGCGGAAGCATCGCCACCGCGCCCGAAGGTTTAACCGGCGAAATCGTCGTGGTCAACAGCTTTGAAGAGCTGAATCAACTCGGGCGCGATAAAATTCAGGGAAAAATCGTTCTGTTCAATTACAAATTCGACCGCGAAATGCAGGCTTCCGGTTTCGGCGGCGCGGCTTACGGGCAGGCGACGCAATATCGCGGCGGCGGCGCGATTGCGGCGGGACGTTTAGGCGCGATCGGCGTTCTGGTGCGCTCGGCGGGCGGGTCGCAAAACCGGCTCGTCCACACGGGCGGAATGCGTTACGACCCGAACGTGGCGAAAATTCCGGCGGCGGCAACCTCGTTTGAAGACGCGGAAATGATTGCGTATCTCGCCCGAATGGGAAAAGTCCGCCTAAAATTGGTTCTCACGCCGCAAACTCTGCCCGACACGACCAGCTACAACGTCATCGCCGATTTGAAGGGCAGCGAAAAGCCCGACGAAATCGTCATCGTTTCCGGTCATCTGGATTCGTGGGATTTGGGAACGGGCGCGCTCGACGACGCGACCGGCGTGGCGGTGTCGATGCAGGTGCCGTTTTTGCTGAAACAGCTTAAAATCCGCCCGAAACGCACGATTCGCGTTATCGCTTATATGAACGAGGAAAACGGTTTGGTCGGCGGCGGAACTTACGCGCAGGAAGAAAACGCGAATCTCGGAAATCATTTCGCCGCCATCGAATCGGATTTGGGCGCATCGCACCCGCTCGGATTTTACTTTACCGGAAAATCGGAAGCCCTCGCCTATCTCACGCCGATTTCAAACGTCCTGCGCGAGCAAGGCGCAGGACTTTCGCAATTTCAACAGGGCGGAGTCGGCGCTGACATCGGACCTTTGACGCGGAAAGGCGTCCCGTCGTTCGCGCCCTGGTTCGACCAGCGAACATATTTCAATTATCACCACACCGCCGCCGACACTTTCGATAAAGTCAATCCGAAGGAACTGGCGGAAGTCGGCTCGGTGATGGCTGTCCTGGCTTACGGTCTGGCAAATCTGGAACAACCGCTCCCGAGATAATTCCATTCTCCATTCGGCATTTATCATTTGCCGCCTGTTGCTTTGATAAATGTTAAATGTTAAATCTTAAATATTATGAACCGACCGCCGCCGTATTTTCCGCAAAACCAGCTTTCGCCGCCCGACCCGAACCGTTATAAAAAGTTTAAGCTGATGGTCGCTTCGGCAATTGTCGTTCTGACTTTGTTTTTAATCGGCGCGGGCGTCGGGGTTTATTATTTGATAAAATGGTTAGCTTCATGACACTTTTCAATGGACAGTAAAACCTCAACAATTCAGATTACTGACGTGTTTATTGTTCGTCAAAATTCTCTGTTTCTGCCTCGCGTCCGATGATTGTTGGGCTTTGGACCTAGCTTCTCAAATAGCATCAAGTTTCGGAAATGCTTTTATTTGACGGAATATTTTTATAAATTCTTACGGAAATTGAGGGATTAAGCTTAGATAGCCGCGTATTCCACCACTTCTGACCCGGATAATATGAAGACCCTTCCTCCATTCCTCCGTTTAGATATTCGCTCAACACAAATATGTTGAACTCAAGAAAACTTTTAGCACTGTGAAATTCCATTCTAACTGAGATTGAAAGCTTAACTTTGCATTATATCGAAGAAAATTTAATTTGAATGTCTATAAATTCATCTTTCTTTTTAAACTGAAATCTGGTTGGGAAATTTCCGCCGGATTTTTAGAATGGTTAATTTTGTGGACAAAAAATAGAGACAAAAAGCCGGAGCGTTTTCTACTTCGCTCCGGCTTTGGCTGATTAATTGGCGCTGATTAGCGATTGTTGTTATTTGAAATCGCTTTCTGCGCGTTGACGCGCGCGCTTTCGGTCGCCAGTTGTTTGGCTTTCGGGAGAACTTCGATGGCGCGTTTCAGCT
>DASVRT010000072.1:0-4000 GCA_036388475.1 Pyrinomonadaceae bacterium
CCATTATTCACGGCGACGCCATTTCCGCTTCCATCGCCGCCGCTTCCATTGTCGCCAAGACTTATCGCGACAGTTTAATGCAGGAAATGGACAAGCTTTATCCCGCCTACGGCTTTGCCAAACACGTCGGCTACGGCACCAAAACGCATTTCGAGGCTTTGAAAACGTACGGCGCGTGCCCGCTGCACCGCCGGAGCTTTCGCGGCGTGATTTAGAAATTTAACGCTCGTAAAACTCTATTTAAGGTTCATTAAACTCTATTTAAGGTTCATTAAACTCGATTTAAGGCTCATAAAACTCGATTTAAGGCTCATTAAACTCGATTTAAGGCTCATTAAATCGAGTTTTATCGAAACAAAGTCGAGTTTTATTTACCTTTTGTTTGTCATTTCGCTCTTATTTCATCTCGCCCGCCGCCAGCTTTCTAAATGCGCGCCCGTTTATATGCAAATATTCGGGCTTGCCGTCCGCGCCCGGCACAAAGGTTAAATCGTCCATCGCCGCCGGATTTCCGCGATTGTATAAAAAACGATTCTCGCCGCTGCTTTGCAGAGCGAGCAAATCTTCTTCGTCTTTGAGAAAAAGCTTTCCGTCCTGCACCGCAATCTCGAAAAACTGGCGCGGCGAGTGCCGGTAAACTCCGGCGTAGCTTTGCATTTGCTGCACGGTCAGCGGCGGAAAGACAGGCGGTTTCGTCTGCGGTTTTGCCTTGAGCGGCAGCATCATTTCCAAAGCCGTCGCGACGGTTTTATCCAATCTCGCGCCGCTTTTGTTAGCCAGAACGATAACGGCGACGCGATGCGCGGGCGACATAATTATCTGCGCGCCGAAACCCGGAATCGAGCCGCCGTGTGAAACTACGCCGACGCCGCGAATTTCTTCGACTCTCAACCCGTAACCGTATTTCGTGCCGTCCAAACCCGGAATATCGACCGCGCCGCTTGAGGCTTTAACGATATTTTTCGGCGCAATCGCTTGTTTTCCGTCCAGTTTGCCGTCATTTAGAAAAGCGACGGCAAACCGCGCCAAATCATTAACGCTCGTGAACATATAACCCGCCGCCCAATTAGGAACATTATCCGTGTAAGGTCTGACGACGACCGGCTTGGCATTTCCCCGCGCGTTGTGTCCCTGCGCGAGCGGGTAAGTCATCGCTTCGGTCGGGCGAAACGTGGTGCGCGACATTCCCAAAGGCTTGTAAACGCGTTCGCTCATCGCGTCGGCAAAAGGCTTTCCGCTCGTTTCTTCGATTGCCGCGCCGACCAGAGCGTAATTAAGATTGGAGTAGGAAAAGATTTTGCCCGGCTCGGTAAAAAGATAATCTTCTTTCCAGCCGCGAACCGTATTCAGCAAAGCCGTTTCGTCGTGCGCGCCGTAAGGTCGTCCTTCGTCGCGCAGACCTGATGTGTGCGCCAGCAATTGATGCAGCGTAATCTGCGCCAGCTTCGGGTTTAAGCCTTTCACGTAATTTCCGAGCGGCTCATCGAGCTTGAGCTTTCCTTCTTCGGCGAGACTGAGCAGCGCCAGCGCGGTAAACGTTTTCGTCATCGAACCGATGCGAAAAAGCATTTCAGTCGTGACCGGCTCGCCGGTTTCGACGTTTGCCGCGCCGAAGCCTTTGGCGAAAACAACGCGCTCGCCCCGCACGACGGCGATTGCCGCGCCCGGCGTATTCGTTTCCGCCAGCTCGGCATTAATGACGCTTTCCAATTTTTTAAAATCAATGTTTTGTGCCGCCGCTAAAGCGTTCAAAATTATCAGGCAGGCTATTATCGCGGCGGGCAAAGCGAAACAGGCGTATTTTTTCATATAGTTTACTTTTGTGATTCGTTTCTTTAGATTTAACCTTCGGAAATTTCTTTTTCAATTTTTCCGTCGATTTATAAACTTTCGGCTTTATCTCCGACGAGTGGCTAAATTATAATCACAGACGTATCCGGCGTAATGACGAAAAGATTACTTTGTTGTGACTTTTTCGATTTCGCGCCCGTCAGCCGCGTTTTAATGTCTGAAAACAACGAAAAAAACGGAAATTTTTATCGCTTCGGCAATGTCACAGTCGATTGCGATAATTTTCACCTGCGAAAAGCGGGCGAAACCGTCGCCCTGACGCCGCGGGCTTTTGACGTTCTGGTTTTTCTTGTAAAAAATTCCGGTCGCGTGGTGGAAAAACGCGAGCTTTTTGAGAACGTCTGGAAAGAGAGCTTCGTCAGCGACAACGCATTGACCAAGATTATCAGAGAAATTCGTCAGGCGATTGGCGACGACGCCGCGCGACCGCTTTACATCGAAACGGTTCCGAAACGCGGCTATCGTTTTACCGGGCAGGCGCAAAACGGAAATGAGACGACGCAAGTCAGCAGCTTAAAAGATTCTGCCGCCGGCACGCCTGTCACAAATGAAAAACCTGAAAGAATCGTTACGGCGAAAACGGCACGGCGCAAAAGGCTTTTTTTTGCGGTCGCCGTCGTTCTCGGATTGATTGCCGCGGCGGTTCCGGGTTTTATCGTCGTTTCCGAATATCGTGCTGAAATTCTCGCCGAAACCGCGCCGATTGATTCGGTCGCCGTTTTGCCTTTTGAAACGGAAGCGCTCGATTCCGATTTGGAATATTTTTCCGTTCAATTAAGCGCAAACCTGATAAATCAGCTTTCGCGGCAACAGAATTTGCGCGTTCTTCCGCAAAGTACAGTGGCTTATTACACGAATAAACCGGAGCAGACAGACCCGCACACTATCGGTCGCGCGCTGCGGGTGCGCGCGGTTTTGAAGGGAAAAATTCTTCGTCGCGGCGATATGCTGAACGTGCAGGTCGAGTTAATTAACGCCGATAGAAAGGCGCAATTCTGGGGTCGTCAATTTAATTGTCCGGTTTCCGACAGCGCCCGGATACAAGCGGAAATTTCTGAAGCGCTCGTCGCTTATCTTGATTCGCGTTCAAAAAATGCGCCTGCTTTAACCTCAATCGCAACCAGGGACAACACAGATTAAGGATTTATAAATAATGAAAATTTTAAGAATATCAGCCGCCGTCGCTCTACTTTTCAGCTTTTTGGTTTTGCCCTCTTGGCGCGCCGGTGCAGTAATTGCTGAAACGACTTACGATTTGGCAATCGTCAATGCGCGCATCGTCGACGGCACGGGCAATCCGTGGTTTCGCGGCGCAATCGGCGTCAAAAACGGGCGCATTGTCAAAGTCGGAAATATCAACCCCAATGAAGCGAAAGAAACGATAGACGCGCAGGGCAGAATCGTCGCGCCCGGATTTATCGACGTTCACACGCACGTCGAAGACATTTACACGAACCCGAACGCGGAAAATTTTGTCCGGATGGGCGTGACCTCGCTGGTGACGGGAAACTGCGGCGGCTCGGCGACCGACATCAGGGAATTTCTCGGACGAATGCGCGAAAAGCCGCTCGCCGTCAATCTCGCCGCGCTTATCGGTCACAATTCGGTGCGCGCCAAAGTGATGGGATTAGATAATCGCGCGCCAGCTGCCGAAGAACAGACGAAAATGGAACAGCTCGTCGAGCAGGCGATGAAAGACGGCGCGGTCGGTCTTTCGACCGGCTTGATTTATCTGCCCGGCACGTTTGCGAAAACCGACGAAGTCGTCGGGCTGGCGAAAGTCGCTTCGCGCTACGGCGGAGTTTACGCCAGCCATATCCGCGACGAAGGAACCGAGGTCGTCAAAGCCATCGAAGAAGCCATCAATATCGGCGAGCAGGCGAATATGCCGGTCGAAATCTCGCATTTTAAAATCTCGAGCCGTGCGCTCTGGGGCAACACGCCGACGACCATCGGCTTGGTGAAATCGGCGCGCGAGCGAGGTTTGAGCGTGACGGTTGACCAGTATGTTTACACGGCTTCTTCGACTTCGCTGACCGCGCGGATGCCGACCTGGGCGGTCGCCGGCGGTCTGGCGGAAGGCAAAAAACGGCTGGCTGAGGCGGCGACGCGCGAGAAAATCGTCAGGGAGATGAAAGAAGACCTCAAG
>DASVRT010000073.1:0-23552 GCA_036388475.1 Pyrinomonadaceae bacterium
CCTCGCCCGGTTCGAAATCGGTCGGCTTGAAAGTTCCGGACGCGAGCGGCTCGTTATCCGGCAGATTCCCGGCGGCGGCATCGTCAAGCGTTAAATTAAGCCCGCCGACTTCCGTATTTCCGCCGACGTCCGACATTAAAACGATGCGTCGCCCGTTCGGCGCGACCAGCAGTAAATCGGCGTCGTCCGGCGAAGTATGACTGAAATTTGAAATATTTACGGTGACTTTCGACAAGGAACCCGGAATACCCGAAACATTAAATTCGGACGGATAAGGCTGTGACGTGCCGCTTGCCGGAATCGCGATTACGTCCGGCGAAGTTTGCAGGGAAAGACTCCAGCCGCCGGAAATACTTCCGGCATTGTTGCCGTTATCGTCAACCAGAAACAGCTGCCACGCGCCGTTCGGCTCGCTGCCGTTCAAAGCGGAGAGCTTGTTTCCCGTCGGCGCGCCGGATGGTGCGGGCGCGGGAAAATTATCTGCCGTCTCGAAATTCGTCGGTTTGTAATTGCCCGAAACGAGCGGCGCGTTGCCCGGCAGAGAAGCGTTCGCCGCATCTTCAAACGAGAGCGAAAGATTGCTGACCGGATTGCCGCCGCCGACATCCGACATCAAAACGACTTTTCGACCGCTTGGCGCAACCAGCAGCAAATCGACGTCGTCCGGCGAGCTGTGACTGAAATTCAGCAGATTAACCTGGACGTTCGTGATTAAGCCTTCCTGATTGGAAACCTGAATTTCCGAGGGATACGGCTCGGCGATTCCGCTGGCGGGAATCGAAACCGCATTCAGATTTTCGCCCGCAATCGCTTCCGTGACTTGAACGGCGTCAATCCACCAGCCGACGGAAAGAATAATATTGTCGGTGGCGAAAAGCCATTTGAAGCGGACGTTTTGCCGGTGGGCGCTCGGCGGAAGATTGACTTCCGTGATGATAAAGCCGTTTGTAATTCCCGTCCACGCCTGGCGATTTGCCAGCGGATTGCTCGATGTCCCGATTAAAACGCCGTTGTAGCCGCCGTGTACGAAATTGCCGCCGGCAGTCAGAATGTCCTGAAACGCGCCGCCGTTAATACTGATTTCCAAAACGCCGCCCTTCCGACCGGCATCGACCGCGTAATGATGTTGAAAAATCAGTTTCGGCGAATTGCTGCCGATTCTGACGGTCGGTGAAATGATTGCGGCAAGTCCGGCGGTTGACAGTGCCGGAGTAAAAACAGCATTCGGCGCGCTATAAGCGGATTCCGTATTTGTCGCGAACGTTCTGACAGGCTCGGTTTGTTCCGTCGTCCAGCCTGCCGGAAGCGCGGGCGCGCTCACGCCGTCAAAGTTTTCGGAAAAAGTAACGACCGTCGGCGTAAAATCCTCGACCTTCACATTATCAATCCGCCAGCCGGTTCCTTCGAAAGTATTGTCGGTCGCGTAAAGCCAGCGAAAGCGCACCGTCTGATTTGCCAGGCTCGCCGGAAGATGAACGATGGTTGACGCATAGCCGCGTGAATCGCCCGTCCAGGCTTGTCTGCCGAGCAGCGGATTGCCCGTCGCGTCAGAGTTTATTGCCTGAATATACCCGCCGCCCGCAAAAGTCGCGCCCGCCGCCAGAATGTCTTGAAATGCTCCGCCGTTGACGCTGATTTCCAGTACGCCGCCATCGTAACCCATTCTGGATTCGGTCGCGTAACTGTGGCGGAAAGTTAAGCTCGCCCGAAAATCAGGCGCGTTCTCAATTCCGAATTATCCCAAGCCCCGCGCAAAATCGAGGCGCTCAGCCCATTCCGGAAAATCAATCAGCGGGTTGCGATTGCCTTGTTTTTCCTGTATTGCGGCGTTGCGATGTTTTTCGTAGCGGCTGACGTCGCTGCCCTCGTGCCATTTCAGAAGCGTCCTTATACCGGCTTCGGTGTATTCTGCCGAGGTGCGGTTGATTTCGCCCGGATAGCGCAGAAGAAAATAAAGCGTCGCCCGCGCGACCGCGCCTTTTCCTCCGGCGGGCTCAAACTCGTTGCCCTGACTTTTGCCGCAGTCTTGTTTAATCGCATTGCCAAAATCCGGAAAGTCAAAAAAAGGAAAGTTGCTGCGCATCGAGTTGCAGGGAATCTCGCAGGCGAAAAGATGATGCAAATCGCCGCGCATCGGCTCTTTTTTGCGAAACCACGATTGCGGCACGACGTGCTCGCAGTTAAAAGGCATCGCCGCCTCCAGCAGATTAAGCTGCCGCTCCGGGTTTATCGCGGTAAAGGCGGCTTCGCTCATCAATATATCGAGCAGCCGCGCGCGTTGCTGTTCGATGCGAAAGTCTTCGGCGATTAAGTCTGCGGGATTGAATTCCTTTTCCGAATAGATGCTTTTCAGCCGCAGCTGCGAGCCGGTTTCGTGCAAATCGACCCACGGATAGAGATGAACGGCGGGCTTGTAATTTTTCCTGTCGGTATGCGTTTTGCCGAGCAGCCGGTTCAGCGCCTCGTAGAATTTCTGTTCGTTTAAACTGTCAGGCTGAATGTCCCGGTAGTATTCGGCGCGCGCCGCTTCGTCCGCCGCTTCGTCGTAATAAGGTCTGTCGGCAGCCGCTTGAAATTCCGCCAGCGCCGCTTGAAATTCCGGTAAATCCGAAAAGGCGGCTTCGTTATCAAAATTAGATTCCATATATCATTCCTCCATTTTATTTTTTAATAAATCAGGTTGTTTTTTACGAATTACGATAAAAAACTATTTCTTCGGGACAGGTGCCGACCGGAAGATGACAGATAAAATCTATCGGTTATTACCTGTCGTTTTCAAACTGTCGCGAAGATATTTTCCGCTCGTTAATTTCAGACGCCGCCTGTTTAAATGTCTTCCGGCGGATTCGTGTCTTCGTAAATTCCGTCCAGCGATGCTCCGATAGAGCTGGCATTCGGTCCCATACCGAAACGGGCAAACGCGTGCCACGCCGCTCTGTTTAGCCTTTTGAATTCGTCGTCGGTTAACGAGCCGGCGCTTCCGAGGTCTTTCAGAGCGTGCAGGACGGCGTCTCTGGCATCCAGAAAACTGGGATTCGAAGGCGCTAATTTCAGACCGTCAACCACAATCTGCCAGCCGACGCGGTGTCCTCTGACTTTATCGCAAAGGGCGGCGCCGAAATCACGATTCATTTTCATCAGAGCCGCGCACCAGATTTCGCCGACCGCGTGTTCTTCGTCATAAGGCGAGCTGCCGACGCCGCCGTATTTGCCCGGATACTTTTCATCGTATGGAGCTAATCTGATGCCGCGCGGGCGATTGACGACCCAGTCGCCGGTCACGGTTTTTTCGTCGGCTTTCGGATTATGAATCAGCGCGATACAGTTTTGGATTGTCAGAGCGAAATAATCGCTCCAGCCTTCGCCCATTCCGCGGCTTTGCGGCTGTTGCAGCGCGCGCGCGTCTAATTTGCCGCCGACGAGCCGGTTTGTCACGCCGTGAGTAAATTCGTGAAAAACGACGTCCGAATCGAAAGCCGTATGGCGATTGATGCCGCTGACCAAACCCATATTCATTTCTGCCCGGACGCCGTCGGCGCGCGTCAGCATATTCGCCGTGCCGCGCACCGGACCCGGATGAGCGCGGGCTAAAACAGGGTCGTTGCCGGCGCCCATTCCCGTAAAATTAATTTTCTGGAAATTACCGTGACGCTCGTCAAATCCGAGCATATAAAAGAAATCGTGCATATAATTGCAGAAATAAAAGATGTTAATGACTTTCTGAACGTCTCCGTGAGCTCCTTTTTCGCCGGGGTCGAAGGTTAAAACGCCGTCGATGCTGTAACCGCTGATAGAGTTTGCGGTATTTCCCGTCACCGCGATTGTGTAGTTTCCGATTGCCGTCGAGCCGCCGTTATCGACCCACGCCTGCGGAAATCCTTTCGGTAAATTCAGAGACGAAGCGTCGAGCGGATAAACCGAGACGTCTAAAGGAAAATCCACCAGGTTTCTTTCCGGGCTGACTCCCGGATTATGAATCCAGACTTTTCCTTTTGCCGCCATCTGACTCGAAGTTTTTTGCGCGTATAGAATTTCCGGTTTTTCCCGGTTTTCCGTTTGCGCGCCGGCTTCGACGATAATCACGTATTGTTCCATCATATCCGGCGCGCTGACGACGAAATGCCAGCCGAGCCGCGTCGTCGCGCCCTGATAAAATAAAACCAGATGAGCCGGAATGCTTTCGCCAAACGGACCTTTGGCGAGTACCGCCGGCTGCGAAGGCAGATTGATTTGTCCTAACACCTCCGGCTCGTAACCCGTGACGTCAATCTCTATTTCCGGTAGAGCCTCGCCCGTCCAGGGGTCGACGTCGTCGCTCGGAGTGCTCATATATTCCGCCGCCGCTTTCGCCGCCGATTGCAGCGGAATGACCGGATACGTCTCTAAATCCAGCGGCAGACTAACGTTGGTTCCGGTTGTATTTTTAATTTCTCCGTCATTGCCGAAAATAACCGCCCGCTCCATAGAAAATACCGGGATGCCTTTATACTGCTGTTGCAAATTGACGACGCTGGTGCCGGTGCTGGTTTTTTTAACGAACGAGTCGGGCACAAATTCCGCTTTCTGTCCGGACAGAAAGCCCAGTGCCCGAGCTATCGAATCAAGATGATTCAGGGCTTGGTTTATCAAAACCGCGTCATTCGGAACTTCTCCGGCTGAATCGACCGCAATGACGCTCGGGGCATTAATTGACTGCACATCGGCGGGACTTCCCGTAAAGCTATTGACGCGCTCGACTCTGATACGGTGCGCGCCCGCTAATACGTCCGAAACTTCGGCGGCGGACTTTTGCGGATTAAGATTGGAGGCGATTACCCGATTAAATTTAAAATCGCGCGTGTCTTTATTTTTAGGCATAATATCTCCCTTTATTTCTAAACGGCGGCGACTATTAAAGCAGCCCCGGCAATGATACGCGCGATGTCGGCGGCGTATTCGTAATCTATCCGGCGGTCGTCGGATTTATGATAATTCGGATTGGGCTGCGCGCCGGGCGAGTTGAATTTCGGACCCGCAAAAAAATCTTCCGAAACGACAATCGCCGCATAACCGCGCTCCTGAAAAGGCGCGTGGTCGCTGCGTCCCGCCGCCGGGTCGCTGCCGTCGCCGGATTCGAAATCGGGATAAACCTGCTGCGAGGCGAGATTAGGCGAAAGGGTTTTACATATTTTACCGAGAATTTCGGCTAAATCGAGCGAGCGTCTTTCGACGGTTCGGGAAGGCGCAAAACCGGCGTGAACTTCAAATCTTCGCGCATCGGCGGGTTGATTTCCGCGATAGCCGATCATATCCATCTGAAAAACGGCGTCTATTTTCGCGCGGATTGCCGCCTGGCTGCGGGCGTAAGCCTTACTGCCGACCAATCCGTGTTCTTCGGCGTTAAACAGAACGAATCTGATTGTTTTTTTAGGCTTTTTGACGGCGTATAAAGCGCCGATTGTTTCAGCCATCGCCAGTATCGCCGCCATTCCGCTGGCATCGTCGTCGGCGCCGGGCGCGGGGTCCGTCGCCGGGTCGTATATTCCGCCGACGCCGGAAGCCGCCGTCGAATCTAAATGCGCGGTCACTAAAACCAGCGCTTCCGGCTCGGTGCCGGGATATTCGGCAATAACGTTATGCAGAAACAAATCTTCGTGCTGAAAACGATGTTTGCTGACTCGGATATTCGCGCCGCCGATACGTTTTAAATCATTTTGCAGAGTCTCGACGGCGAGCCGGTTATCGGCGTGGCGGATATGTCTGGAGACGAGCCGGTATCCGTCCTTGATTGGCGCGAGAGCGGCGTAAGCCTGATGATAGCGGCGCATCCGTGCGGCGTCGATTTTTTGCAGCTCGGCTTTTTCCGCGTCGCTAAATTTAAAATTTTCTTCCGTCAGCGAGGCGGCAAAACCGGCTCTTAACGGTTCATTTTTTTTTAATTCCCGGTCGCCGTCGTCGATTACATTAAATAAAGAAAAATCAGCCAGAAGCTTTTCGTTATGCCCGTGCTGCGAATCGGGAAAATGAACGTCTTCGATTGATTTGTCCGAGGGAATCGCCAGGTAAACGCCCTCGTCCGATTTCGCCGCGATTAATTCGTCTTTGCCTTCCTGAGCCAGAAAATTCCTCGAAAAATTTTCCGCATTAAGAAAACCGGCGGGAATTTGGCGGTCGTCGCGCACCAGATACAAATCCGTTTCGAGCGGAGCGTCGCGTTTGCCTAAAACCTCGACGTCAAATCGGTTGTCTCTTAAAATGTCCAGCGATTTTAAAGTCGTGACGGCGTAGACGATTTTGTTTTCGTTGCCGGAAACTTTCAGCGGCACGAATTTTAACGATTGTTTTATTTCAGCCCAGCGGGCGGCGTTCTCATTATTTAAGCCGACGCGCAGGTAAACGAGCGCGATGCCGTCAATCGCGGCGTCCTGCACCAGCCAGGGATGCGGCGCGACGCGCAGAAAACCGGCTGCCAGCGCAAAGCTTCTTTCCCGGCTGTTTTCGCCGACAAAAACGCACTGGTCGGTTTTCAACTCCGCCTCGGCGGCGGCGGCGGCAAAATCTTTCGCCGAATCCTTTTTTTTATAAAATATGTATTTCGGATTAAAAAAATCAAACAGACCCGCCTCCCGGAGCGCGTCGTTGACGGTTTCCGGCTTTTCATCTCCGGCATTCGAAATTATTCCCATCCGGTAGCCGCCCGATTTCAGCGCTTCGAGCGCGGCGAAGGCTTCGGGAAAAACAGTAAATCCCTGAAGCCGGTCGTCTTCGGAAAAGATTGGTGACGCCAGCGTATCGCCGATGTCAAAAAATATTACGGGCATACAAAATCACTCTCCTTGCGCGCGGGGAAACCTTGAGTTCGCTTTATAAAAAATGTTTCATTTTCGGCTTGTGCGTAGTGTTATGACAAAAATCGGAGAAATCTTTCAGGATTTTCCCCGCCGAATCGTGCGGAAATTAATCCGCACGCGTCAGCAATCCGCATTGCTGACGGTCTTAAACTGTTTTTTTTGGCAATATTCCAACGAGAAAACTTCAGGAAAAATTCCGCAAAGCATTATTGGGTTGTCGGTTGATAGAAACTATCACGGCTTAAATTTACCCGTCAACGTTTTTTCAAACCCGCTCGTCGCGTTTAAAATCAGCTGTCAAAAGCGCGCGCTGGCTTTTTCAATGAATAGATTTGACGATGGCGATAATCGACCCGATTAGAAAAACAATTGCCCAAATCAGCGCCAGGATTGCCACCACAATCGCGCCGACCGCATCCGTGATGCTGACCAGAATGCCCGGCACGAAATTATGCAGAAAACTGATAATTATATTTGCCAGCAGCGAGGTCAGCGTCAGCAGGACGAGACTTTTGTTTTGCAAAAAACGCTGGTGAGCCAGAACCAGAAAAATGCAGTAGCCGATTTTCAAAAGCATTATCAAGCTCAGCGTAATGTTTGCGCCGCTGCGGTCGAAATCTCCGTAAATCGCCAGATAAGCGATGGTTCCGAAAATCGGCGCGAGCAGTAAAGTCACCAGAACAAGCAGAAAAATGAGCGCGAAAATAATGGCGGCGATAATTCCCAGACAGCCGAAAAACGAGATAATCAGCGTCGCGATGCCCTGCAATCTGCCCTGAATTCTTTCGGGAATTATCAAAGCCAGACCAATCAGCAAACTGACATAGAACAAAAAGGCGTCAACAAAAACCAGATATTGAACGCCGTAGCCGGGACGGTCGAAATCTTTAGTCGTGACCGTCTGCAGCCACGGCGAGCCGATTTCAACCAGCACGACGAGAAACATCAGCACCAGAGCGATGATAAAAAATGGTCTGCGTAGTTCATCCAGCATATTATTGTTGGGCGACCTGACAGGGATTGGTGTCCTGACAGGAAATCCTCAGCCGCCCGCCTTTTTCCAGAATGACAATCGAGCCGATGTCGGGGTCTTCGGTATCGGGATTGGGCAAAGGGAAATCCTGTTCGTCGAGGTCGAAATCACCGGCTTTTTCGGTGTGGTCGTCATATTCGATTCGCGCTTTTCCCTTTATCCTGACAAAGGTCACGACGCGGAAAGAAGTTCCTTTTTCCGGCGCAATGTCGATAGCCTTATCACGCGGCAGCGACCGACATTCAAAATCCGCATCGGGCGCCGCGCCCGGAGGGCAATCCAGCTTTAGTTTTTTACCCAGACCGCCGAACGCCTTTTTGATGGTTTTGCTCCAGTCCGGAGCTTTTTTCTCCCTCGTAAAATTCGCCGCATCATTCTTATTGCCGCGTTTGGGCTGGTCGTCGGTCAGGCTTCCGCGCAGCACCACGATAACAAAAACGACGACGATTAAAACCAAAACGATAATGACGATTTTATTCATAATCCCGCAATCAATTCCGCAAAACTATGCGGCTCAAAGCGACCGCTCGCCGCGCCCGAATCGCTATTCTATTTTTGTCCCGGAAATAAATTTCGGATTGTCCACCGACGCGGGTTTTGCGTTTTTAAGCCAACAGTTATTGCCGTTTCCGAAAGTGAAAGCTTTACACGCCGCGTTTTCCTTGCAGGCGTTCTCACAATCCTGGAGGGTGGGCGCGACAAAATATTGAAAGTCCGAGCCGGGACGGTCTTTACCATATTCTTTCGGAGACATTAAGGTAATTCGCGGTCGTATTTTAATAGGTGTCGGCGGTGGCGGCAGAGTCGGCATCGGAGTCGGCGTTGCAGTCGGAGTCGCGGTCGCCGTCGCAGTTGCCGTGGGCGTCGGAGTCGCCGTATTTTCATTGTTATCTCCTTTATCTCTGAGCAAAAGAACGGCGACGATTACGCCGACCACCAGAACCGCGATAACTACCGGAATCCACCACGGGAAAGATTTTTTCGGCTCAACGGTCTGTTCGGGAATTTCGACCGTCAAGAGCGGTCCTTCCGTAAAATCTTCATCCGGATTAATTGCCGAAATTGCGTCCAAACGAAACGGGAAAGATTCCGCCGGCTGCGGCGCGCTCGGCGGAGTCGCCGGTTTCGGTTTGTTGAAAGCGACGGTAAATTGATGCGTTCCGCCGGCGGGAAAATCGCGTTCGGTTTCGCCTTCAATCTTCAGCCATTGCGCCTGCGTATTGCTTAACGGCTTGATTTTAACGAAACCGCGCAGCGGTCGCGAAGTCGAATTGGTCACGGTAAAAACAGTGGTCGCGCTTCCGCTGGCATCTGCTTTCAAAGTTTGCTGGGCGGTCGTGATTGTAAAAATATTTGCCATAATACTCTTTTGCTTTGTTTCTGTTTGGAGGTCGTTTATATCCAAAACCGACCTCGCCTGGTTCTAAGCTCATCAATTAACTTTTTAGCGTTGGATAGACATTTTTTCGCGCATCACATCCTTGATAAGGAAACATCTTATACCGCGGCAGGGAATGAAAACCTGAACTTCCGTGCCTTTCAGCACAATCGAGTTAGGCGTCGGAAATTGAAATCCAATCGTTCCGGCTAAGGTGGAATCCGCCACATCCTTACTTTGTATCGGGTCACTCATCGTCAAACCTTTCTGTGTTAATGATGTTCTGGCATCTTCAATTTTCAGCCCAATCACTCGCGGAACGCTGGTCGATGCCGGAATACTCACGTTTACGTTTGAATTGGCGGCGACTTTCGTTCCGGCTGTCGGGTCTTGCTCGAAAATTTTGTCAGGTTCTTTATTGCCCGCCGTAGGTTCGACTCTGACTGCTTTCAAGGTTACGTTCTGGAGTTTTGTATTCGCTTCGGCAAACGTTTGGTTGGTGACGTCAGGCACTTCCACATTATCTCCGCCGCCTCGCAAGAGAAGCCAGGCAACCACGCCGCCGACGATTAACAAAACGGCGACAATAATCAGAATCCACCACGGGAAAGATTTTTTCGGCTCGACGGTCTGTTCGGGAATTTCCACTGCGACAACTGGTCCTTCCGTAAAATCTTCGTCCGGATTAATTGCCGAAATCGCGTCCAGACGAAACGGGAAAGATTCCGCCGGCTGCGGCGCGCTCGGCGGAGTTCCAGGTTTCGGTTTGTTGAAAGCGACGGTAAACTGGTGCGTTCCGCCGGCGGGAAAATCGCGCTCGGCTTCGCCTTCGACCTTCAGCCACTGCGCCTGCGTATTGCTTAACGGCTTGATTTTAACGAAACCGCGCAGCGGTCGCGAAGTCGAATTGGTCACGGTAAAAACGGTCGTCACGCTGCCGGTTTCGGTTTTTAATTTATCGGTCGCGGTCGTAATTGCAAAAACGCTCGCCATAGTTTTCTCCTTTAGAAAAAATCGAGTTCATACGTCAGATGAACGGGTTTTTCTGACTCGATGATGCGCCGAATCAAATCCTCCTGCGCGCGAATCGCTTCCGGCGCGCGAATTTTCAAATGAAACGGGCGGATTTGCCGGTCAGCCTCTTCTATCCGTCCGTCGATTTTAAAATCTCTCATATCCAGCGGGCGGGTTTGCTCGCCGTCGTCTTTTACCCGCTCGTCGATTTCAAAATCTTTTACGCCCGTCGCCGTCTGCAAAAAAAGCAGAAGACCTTTTTTCGTGCCGCGCCACTGCGACAGGTAAGTCGCGTTGGCGACCAGCTCGCGCAGATAACCGATTTTCGGCATCAACGGCGAATCCAAATCGGTCTTCTCGGTCGCCCCAAAAATTCTGTCCAGATTAACCCAGTGCGCCAGAAACGGCACGAACTCGTCGGGCGCGCGTCGCGCGTCGAAAAACCGCTCGACGTTTTCCAGAATCTTCTCCGCCGGCGCGTGCAGATTTTCCATCACGTCCAGCAAAGCCGCCAGCGGATTTCCGGCGTGGACGGTGCGCTGAAAAACTGCGGGCAGAAAATTTTTTATCTCGTCTTGCTTCATTTTGCCGATGCCGGCGGTGCCGCCGGCTGCCTGCTCGATTCGATTCCTCTTTACTATTTTTCCGCAATGATTTCAATTTGGTGCGTGCCCGAACAAAACAGCCAGGTTTCGGGCAGCGTCACCTTGTCGTCAAACACTTTTTGCGAAACCGATTCATAAGTCGTCCCGTTGTCGTTGCTGCGATAAACGCCGCGTTTGCCGCCCGCCAGAACAAATTTCTGACCGGAAAGCGAAGCCAGCGCCTCAACCGGATAAAAGCTGCGCTCGGCATCCCGAATCGGCAAACCGCATTCGAGCAGCGGCGCGTGCCACGAAGCCGTTTCGCCCTTGCCCGTATCGAGCCACAGCACACCCTTCTGAAACGTTCCGGCGAAAACCAGAGAATCTTTGAAGGCAAGCCCCAAACAGCTTCCGCCTTCCCATCCTTTCTGAAATTTGACGACCGCGTTCGGCACCGTCGAGCCTTGCAGCTCCCACCGGAAACAACCTTTTCCGGCTTCGTTTCCAGCCACCGTCACGCCCGCCCACAAAAACGTGCGGACGCCGTCCTGCTGAATTTCCAGCACGCGCACGTCGTCGCCCTGCAAGCCGATATTCGTAAAGGTTTCGGATGTTCCGGTGCGCGCCGAAAGATAAATTCCGCCTAAATTTCGCGCCGCCACCGCGATATAAAATGTTCCGCGAATGCCCATCGAGGACGTCACCGCGTAAAAGCCCAGTTTCGGTTTTTGCGGGTCGACCAGAATCTGCACCGGGCTGGCTCCGAGTTGCAGCGAAAGCTCGTAAAGTCCGTCGTCCGTCGCCAGAATCAGAAGCGGCGAGCCGTCGCGCCAAGTCCAGGTCAAATCGTTAATCGTAAAATCCGTCTGCGCCAGCCGCCGCCAGGTTTCGCCTGAATCCGCCGTGATATAAAGCCTTGAGCCTTTGTCTTTGAGCCGCGTCACGGTCGCCAGCATTCCAGCCTTGATTTTATTGGTGCGGATAAGCTCGATTTGTTCGTCGGCGAAAACGTTGATCAGTTCCCAGCCTTCGCCGTCGTCCATCGTGCGAAACAATTTCGAGCCGGTCGCCGAATACCACGTCTGCGGCTGAA
Source organism: Pyrinomonadaceae bacterium (assembly GCA_036388475.1). GTDB lineage: Bacteria > Acidobacteriota > Blastocatellia > Pyrinomonadales > Pyrinomonadaceae > JALZHR01. The sequence goes on from DASVRT010000073.1 coordinate 11,933, forward strand.
AATAATCGACGGCGATTGACGTAATATCGTTTTCGGGAACTTCGTCCAGATGCAGACGCACGTTTTCGACGTAAGAAACGTCGCGCTCCGCCAGCAGGATGTCGTAAATGTGCGAAGCGCGCAGCGGCTCGCCGAACGTCCAGCCGCCGGAATCCACATCCTCGGACGGAAGCGGATTGATGGTTTGATGAAGGCGTTTGAGAACGCGCGACCTGACCGATTCGGCATCCGCGCCGCGATGAATGACGGCTTGCGCCGAAACTCCGACTTTTTTGTAGTGAACCCAGTTGACCAGACAAACCGTGCCGAGCGGGCGGCGCTCGTCGAGCGCGCGCCGAATCAATTGGCGCGCTTCAACGGTTTCCTGCGCCTGCAAAGTTTCGAGCGTAACGACTCCGCCAGCACGCTGCTGTTCGGGCACGTTCGGCACGAGCAGAACTTCAATCGTGCCGGGCGCGGCGTGTTTCCAGAGCATCGCTTTGGTAAAGGCTTTGGCGCGCGTGACCGCGCCGGAACTGCGCAGCGCGAGCAGTTCGAAATCGTCAGCCGTGACGGCGCGATGCAGTGAATGAAGCTCCTGCGGTCCGCGCAGCAATGTGTTTTGCAGGCTTTCCGTGTCGCGCCCGCCGGTTGCCGCCGTCGGATTGGCGACGGCGACGCCCGCGATTTGCGTTTTCAAAACCGTCAGCGTATGCGGCGCGACATTTCCCTGCGCGCCGCCGCCCGATGCATACCAAACCAGTATTTCGCGTCCTTCGGGCGGTTTTTCGCCTAAAACTGCCGAACCGATTGCCAGATTGCCGTCTTGCCCGCGAAGCTGGACGGCGGGCGCGAAAGTAATCGTTCCCGTCACGCGGTCGACCATATAAACGTATTTGTCGTCGAGATTGCTGAAATTTTCGACTTCCGTCCAGATGCGGTAATTTTTGCCGTTATGCTCTTTCGCCCGCGGTCGGTCCTGGAGTTCTTCCGCGCTCGCCTCGACGCCGACCAGAATCTCCAGATCATCGCTCGTCGGCGCCACAATCGGCGGGCGTTTGACCGTCACCGAAAGCCCCGGCATTCCCGTCCCTTTGCCGACCGATTCGGCTTCAATCAGCTCGCAGTTATAAGCCGTCGTTTCCGCTTCCAGCTCGCCTTTCGGAATCACGACGGTTTGCAGAGTGGTAAAAACGGGCGGCTCGTTGCTCGTGCCGCCGCCCGCGCGGCTGAGCGTCACGCGCGTTCCGCTCGGAATCGACAGCGATTGATTGTGCGCTTTTTTCAGGCTGAAATTCAGCTTCACGACCGCGGCGGTCGGCGGCGTCAGCGTCACGCCGATAAGGCGCAGAAACTCGACGTAAGCCTTTTCCGGCAGACGGTTCAGACGATAAATCATCGCTTCGGTCAGAAAAGCGAAAAGCTCAACCAGCACGACGCCAGGGTCGTTTGGCGAAAGGTCTGTCCATTGCGGGCAGATTTCGCGGACGCGGCGCAGGGATTCTTCAACCATCTGGCTGAACTGGCGGTCGTCTAAATTTGGAGTTTTCAGCGGCATTAATTTTCTTCTCCGGCGAGATTTACCGAAAATGACAAAGCGTCGAGCGCCTGCGTCGTAATCAAACGGTATTCAAGCGAGATGTCGAGCCGGGCGCGATTTTCCGCGTTCGGAAACGCGTCGAGAAATTCGATTTTCGCGCGCGGCTCCCAGCGGTCAATCGCCTGCTTGACGTAGTGAATCGCCAGCCCGGCGGTCGTGTCGTCGTTCGGCGAAAAAATCAGACGGTATAAATCGCAGCCGTAATCGGGACGCATCACGCGCTCGCCCGGAATGGTCGAAAGCAGCAGCAGAATCGCCTGGCGCACCGAATCTCTTTCCGCCACCATTTCGATTCCGCCGGTCGGCGCGATGCTCAAGCCCGCAAATTCCTCGTGCGCTTCGAGGTCGGGGTGAATAAATTTCCATGCCTGATAGCGTTTGATTTTCATTCTCACTTTTCGGAAACAAATTCCTGTCCCGCAAAATTCACCTTATACAAAATCGTTCCGGGCGGCGTTCCGTCCGTAAAGCCGGTTATCGTGTCCAGACAGATGCGCTTGCCGCCGACGCGTATCCAGTCCGAATATCCGGTGCGAACCGTCAGCGTCGTGACGCACGGTCTGCCTGCCGGCGGATATATTGGACAGCCGCTAATCGTTCTGCCTTCCGGGTCGATTTCGACCAGCACCGGCTTTTTTTCAATCGTCACAAAATCCTGCGACGGTTTGTTGGTTATTCTCCCCGTCTCGTGTTTGCAGACGAGCTTGGCTTCGTTATTCAGAATCAGCATCACGTCTCTCCTCGGCAACCGGCGTTTCCTGAAATTGCGGCGCTTCCCGGACTTCTTCGGCGCGCTCGAAATCAATCGTTTTGGCTTTTATCAAAATCGCGCGTCCGGGCGCGGTGATTTCCAAATCTCTCTGCGAATGCAGCGAAACTTTTTCGGGCGACATTTCGACAAAGCTGCCGTCGGAATTTTCCATCCGCAAAATCTTTTTCACGTCGTCAAAACTGATTTTTTGATTGCCCGCCGTTTGCAGGCGAAAGCGCTTGACGTTGCTTTCCTCGATGCCCCAATCCCAATCTTCCTGCTGAATCGAGCCGTAAAGCCCGCCGAGAATCAGCCCTTGCGTCAATTCGCCGCGCGGGAAAAAAACCAGCACCGTATCGTCGATGTCAGGCAGCGCAATCAAGCCTTTGCCGATGCCCGCGCCCATTCCGACGACCTGCATCCAGTCGGTTTCGACGTCGTTGTAATTCGGCAGTTTCACGCGCACGCGCCCGTAATTTTCCGGGTCGTCGAGTCCGGTCACGATGCCGAAAGTCGCCAGCGATTGTTTTTGCTTCAGAACAGGTTTCGGCAAAACGGTCGAAATCTCTGAAACAAAGCCTTTTATCGTGTCGATGGTGTGATTGACCGAAGCTAGAACGTAGCTTCCGTTTAAATTCTGCGCGATGCCTTCGACCTCGATCGGCGTTCCCGGCTGAAGCTGCGGATTGCCTTCGGCGACGCCCCGGAACGTCACTTCCTGCGCGGCGCGCCAATCCAGCTCGGCTTGCGAAAGCGCGACGGCTTCCAGCTCGTCCGTGATATTTTCGTCCGTAATAATGCGCTCGAACTCGTCGCCGAAATTAGCGTCGCCGATTTCCGCGCCGATGCTTCTGCCGTTGCGGACGCTGCTCGCAAGACCGGAAAAATTTTCGACGCGCAAGGTATTCCAGCCGGTCGTCGAAACCGCGCGGCAGATTTTATCCGCGTTGATTTCGACGCGCGCTTCCAGCAAATCTTCGCCTAATCTCAGCGCAACGGAATCATTCGTGCCTTCCAGCGTAAAAACGTGCAAAGTGTCCTCGCGCAAAGCGAAATACAAACCGTTTCTTTCGGCAAGCTCCGCCATTAAATCAAAATCCGTCTGTTCGAATTGAATGATTCGTTCGCGCAGGACGCCGTTTTCCGCCGCCTCGACCGAGAGCGAAAAATCTTTGACCAGCTCGTTTATCAAATCGTTTAAAGTCATCTGGACAAAAGCTCGAACCTTTTGCCGCTTGCGCAGAAGATGCAATTTGTCGTAGCCGCGCAAACGGATTTTGCGCAGGCTCGACGGCTCGTAAACGTGCTCGACCGCCGTGATTTGCCCGGTAAAAAGCGGCGCGCTTGATTCGGCGACCGTGACGCGCAAATCCGCGCCGAGCGAAAGTAAATCGCCGCCGCTTAAAAACTCGGTCGCGTCGAAAAACGTCAATTCGCAAAGCGCCGGCAAAGACAGCCGCTGCTGGACGCGCACTTCCGCAAGCGCGGCTCTTTCGCGCAATTCGAGCGGCGCGCCGTCAATCTCGACCGTAATCTGCGGAAGCGTTTTTAATTGCCGGTTCATTTTTTTTCTTCCAAATCCGTTAAAGGCGGAAACTGTAAAATCGTTCCCGGCGGAATGTTCAACGGGTCGCTGATGCTGTTATAGCTGGCAATCAAGCGCCACAGCGACGGATGACCGTAAAAGCCGTATTGCTGGCGCACGAGCTGGTCTAATCTATCGCCCGACGCAAAAGTGTGAATCTTGACCTCGCGGTTCGGCGTTTCCGCTGCCATTGCCGGGAGCGGCGCCGTTGGCGGCGCGGTCGGCGCGGTGAGCGTCGCATTGACCACCGGCAGCGGCGGAGCTTTCGCCGTCGTTTCCGCCAATGGCTCGACCGTTCGCAAAAAACGCATTCGCAGCCACGAGCGAAGCGGCGTGCCCGTCTGGTCGAAATAATCCAGATGTTCCGACACGGAAGCTACGACGCCCGGAATGTTCCAGCTTTTTCCCCAGACGAAACGAACGCGCGGCGGCGCGCCGTAATTTCTCGATGTGCTCGAATTTTCCGCCAGTTTCCAGAGCGGCGAAGTCATACTGCGCACGTCTTCGATTTTCGCCGCCGGGTCGGTCAGAGCGACGTCGAAAAGCAGATTGAGAAACATCTCGGTCGTGCCGCCGCCGGTAAACAGCAGAATGTCGTCGGCAAGCTCCGCGCCCGTCAAACTGCCGCCGATCGAGCGGCGCGGGCGAACGCCTGCCGCCCGCCGCATCACGACGCTTTCGGGATTCAGCAGGCAAGCGATACGCTCGCCCGTTTCCTCAATCAAAAACGCGACTCGTTCCATAAATTACGCTGCGTATGTTTTTAATTTCGCGCGAAATTAAAAACGCCTTACCAAATTCCCGCCAGTTTCAGAACTCCGGCAATAATCAGAGCGACTGCCGCGACGATGCAGATTATCCCCGCGGCTTTCCTGCCGATAGCGCCCGTTACCTGCGGATTCTGGACAACCGGAGCCAGCAGACCGAAATATACTCCGAGTCCGCCTAATACACCGAGCACAATTAAACCTATTCCAAAAATCATTCGTTTATCTCCTTTATTTCTATATTTTCCCTGCTTGTTCGCCTTCCAGAAAACGAAGACGCTCGTTTTCGGAAAGGCTTATTTGAATGTCGTCCGTCGCTTCAAATGCCGGCTCGTCCGGTAAATCTATCCAGGGCGATGCAGCGGCGGCAAACTTTTTCGGGTTGTCGGTTTTGTTGTCGGTTTTCTTATCGCGTTCCGGATTAAAATATTCCCGAACGGCAATTCGGCTCTTCTTCCCGGACGAAGAAAAATTCGGCGTTTCCGCTGTCTTTTCGGCTTTTGACGAAAAAACGGCTGCTGCATCCGTTTTCCGTTTCGGAAACTCGAAACTTATTTCGGCGGCTGACTCGCCGCCCGTTTTTTGGGAAAGCGATTCGAGCGGAAATTGATTGGAAATCTCGCGCCGGGCTGACGGTTTTTTGACGATTTCTTCCGGCTTTTCGATTGCGTTTTTAGGCTTTGCCGACGCGATTTTTTCAAATTTTAGCGCGGCGGATTTTTTGCGCTCGAAGGTCGGAGTTTCAAATTTCGGCGGCGATTGATTTTCGACCGGGTTTATAATGTCGGGCACGGCGTTTTCCGGTTTGTTTTCGGAAACGGATGCAGCCGGAAAAAGTCGGAAATTCTGCTTTGCCGTCGCCTGCGGTTTTTCGTTTTTCGCAGGCGCTTGACCGGAGATTTCGGAGAAAGGCTGAAGCGGCGCGGCGTTTTCCTCTTTCTTCTTTTTGTCCGAAAATCCGAAGCTGAAAAAGCGCGCCCCGGTTTTTGATTTTTTCGGCTTTTCCGGCGGAGAAATTTCAGGTTTGTTCGCAGGTTTATTTGAAGCTTCCGGTTTATCGAAAGTTTCACGAGTCTTTGAAGCTTCGCGTTTGTTCTCGAAAAACGTCTCGTCCGGCGATGGCTTTTTCGGTTTTTTCAAAACAAAATCTTCTGCGCCCGTTTCGTCGACAAAAGATGAATGCGGCGGCTGAATTTCCGGCTCGATTTCATTTTCCGGAATCGTCTCAAGCTCATTTGCGCCCGAAAAATCGACCCAGTTTTCAAGCGAGACGCGGCGCGTTTTTTCGAGCCAGTCTTCCATCGGCGAGAGAGTTTTCTCCGGCGCGGAATTTTCTTTTTCCGGCGCGGCGCGAGCGGTCAGAAATTCAGCCAGCCGCCGGAGATTACCCGCGACGAAATCGAAAATTTTAATTTTGTAATCGGCTAAACGCACAGCTTTTCACTCAATTGCAAAACGCAAAACACAAATCCAATCGCCAAACGCGCAACGAATAATTATTCGTTGCGCTTAAGCTCTTTCAAAAGTCTCGCAAACGAGCGTCAGCGACTCGATGGCGACTTCCTGGTCGAGCGCGTTCAGCATCGCGCCGCGCCATTGCGCCGCCCACGCGTTTATCAGGTTCCAGCGCAGAACTTCGGTCGCGCCGTCGGCGTCCAAAACGATAATCGAGCAGTTTTTGCGCTGCACTTTGCCTTTCACGCCGGTCATAAACCAATCCCAAAGCTCGCGCGAGCGCGTCAAGCCGTAGCGCAGCGTGATGGCGCCGTATTCGGTCTGACCGGGAACGTAATGCACGACCTGACTGTTGCCCGCCTCGCGATAGGCAATCGGCGTGACCTTGACTTCCATATTGCTGACTTCCGTAAAATGCGCTTCGGTAATGCCCTGAATTTCCAGCTTGAAATTGTAGGCGCGAAACGGGTCAACGTAAGCATTTGCCGGTGCGGCTTGCGGTTTGGCTTCATCTGCTTTCGGCGGCATATCTAAATTCCTCCTTCGATTTCAGTTCCGGCGGCGCTCTGTCCGATACGGAAAATAACAAACTCGGCGGGTTTAACCGGCGCGATGCCAATCACGGCGACGACCTGTCCGGCGTCAATCACTTCGGGCGGATTCGTTTCCTCGTCGCACTGGACGAAAAACGCTTCTTCCGCCGTCGCGCCCATCAGCGCGCCCTGTCGCCATTGCAGCGTCAGAAAAGCGTTGAGGTCGCGCTTGATTGATTTCCAGAGCGTCACGTCGTTCGGCTCGAAAACGACCCAGCGCGTGCCGCGCGCAATCGATTCTTCAATCATATTGAACAGGCGGCGGACGGGCACATAACGCCATTCGCTGGCGCTGTCGGCTAAGGTGCGCGCGCCCCAGACGCGTATCCCTTGAGTCGGGAAAAACCGCAGGCAGTTGACGCCCAGAGTGTTCAACTCGCCCTGTTCGGATTGCGTGATGCGATAAGCTAAATCGAGCGCGCCGCGCACGCTTTCGTTTGCCGGCGCTTTATGCACGCCGCGCGTCGCGTCGGTGCGCGCGTAAATGCCGGCGAGATGCCCGGACGGCGGCACGGCGACCGTCTCTCGCGGCGAAAACGGGTCGCTGACGATAATCCACGGAAAATAAAAAGCGCCGTAGCCGCGGTCGCTGGTGCGCGGTCGCGCGCCGCCCGCCTCGCCGCCAGTGCCTGCGTCGCCCGGCGCGCCTTCGCCTTCCGGTTTTTTTGTTTTTCCGGCGGCGCCGACTTTTTTCAGCACATCGACGTTGGTGATGGTGCCGGGCGCGTCGAGAATGGCGAAACGGTCCTGCATCCGCTCGCAATGTTCGAGCAGCGCGTCATAGGAAGCCGTATCGGTAAAGCCCGGCGCGGCGACGATTGCCACCTCGTCAATTTCTTCCAAAAGCCCGAGTCCCTGTCGCCGTTTGCCGTCGCCGAGAAGCGAGCCGTTCGCCCCGATATTGACGACGTAACAGCGGCTTCCGCCATTCTGGAAAAAACCGAAAACCGCCTGCGAAAGCGGCGTGCTTTTGCTGTCTTCGGCGACATATTCTTTGACGAACTGCGACCAGCTATTGACGGCGAAGGCTTCGTTGACGTGCGCGTCCGCGTTCGGCGACGTGCCGACAAAGCCCGCCGTGCTGGTTCCGACGGCTTCGATAGGACGGGTTCCGGTGGAAATTTCTTCGATGTAAATTCCCGGTGTTTGATAAGTCGGCATTTTAATCCTCCAATTTTAGGTCAATTAAAAACAGGTTGCCGCGGCGTGTCGCGTCGCGGGTCGAAACGCTGAATTCGCGTCCTTTTGCCCGAATCAGCAAGCTTTTGTCCTGCGGTTCGGACGGAAGCGAGGCGAATCGGAATTTGCCGTCGGCATCGGTCTGGGTAAAAAGTTTAAGCAGAGGAATTTCGACCTTCGCGGAAACGAGCGGAATCCGGTTCAGCGAAATTTGTCCCTGCAAGCTCTCCAAAATCGCCTGCCGGAGCTGGATAGGCTCGCGGACGGACGGCGCGATTTGTTCTTTTCTTTCGTGTTTAAACGGGACGCGCAGGATAAACGCGGGACGCGGCGCGATTCCGAAAGCCCGCCAGACTTCGAGCGGCAGAGGCTCTTTTTCAACTTCAAATTCGGCGTTTTCCATCGCCGAAACGAGCATTTTGCCCAGCAATTGATGTGCTTCATTCGGCGTTTTCGCCTGCGGCACTATAAGGTAGCGAAGCGTTACCAGGAGCGGCGGCAGACGAACTCCGCGACCGGGCGGCGTGGGAAGAACGTCGAGCAGGTATAAATAAACGCTCGCTTTTTCCGTTTCCGCAGCGGCGGGTGCGGCAAAAGATATTTCGAAGTCCTCGCCTTCAAAAACGTCTCTCGCCCAGCTTTCCAGATGTTTATCAATTTCATCGAACATTGGGCTTTATTCCGTAACTAACGAAATCACCTGCCAAAACTGCTTTTTCGGCATTTTGAAGGGTTCGGTTAAAAAATCATTGAATCGTATCTGCAATACATAGACGAGCCGCTCGCGGCGATTTTGCCGAAACGCGCGCTCGGCATCGTTAATTTTATTAATAAAACGATAATTCGCGCTTCGAAATTCATATTTTGCTCTGAATTTTTCCGGCATCGCCGAAGGCGTAACGGTAAATTTTTTCGCTTCCGGAAGATTCCGATTATGCAGTTACATACAAGCGTCGGAAACCGACGGTTTTCGATGGCGCGCGATGGCGTTACGGGCGGCTTCGCGGTCTGTAAAGCGATATTTTTACAAAATCTGCATAAAATTTCCGGATGAAAAGAAGTGGCTGGATTGTATACCCGATAAATAATTTTTTCAAGTAAAAAAATGTTTATCGCATTTGTTTTAAAAAAATATATAAGCTCGCCTAAAATTTTTCTCTCCGCTGGAGAATCGGAAAATAATCCGGAAATGAAGAAGCTGCGCCGGAAAATTTCTTTAACGACGCTGTTCGGATAATTCGTATTTATCCGACTATTTCGATATATCGGCGGGATTTTTCGCTTTTGTAATGCGTATTGGAAAATATATTTGGAGTGTCGGCAATTAGTCAGGTAAGATTGAAAATATACTAAATATAACAAGGTGAGTAATTAGAATGACCAAACACACTATTACGCTGATTCCGGGCGACGGCATCGGACCGGAAATCATTGCCGCGACCGTGCGCATTATCGAAGCATCGGGCGTCGACATCGAATGGGAAACGCATATTTTAGGCGCGCAGGCGCTCGAAAAATACGGCTTGACTTTGCCCGAACCGGCGCTGGAGTCGATTAAAAGAAACAAGGTCGCGCTGAAAGCGCCTTTGATGACGCCCATCGGCAAAGGTTTTACGAGCGTCAACGTCGGCTTGCGCAAGCTGCTCGACCTTTACGCCAACGTGCGTCCGATTAAGGCTCTGCCGAATGTCGAATCGCGCTACCCGGAACTGGATTTGGTCGTCGTGCGCGAAAACACGGAAGATTTGTATGCCGGACTCGAACACGTCGTCATTCCCGGCGTGGTCGAAAGCATCAAAATCATCACCGAAAAAGCTTCGACCAGAATTTCAAAATACGCTTTCGAGTTTGCGCGCGACAATAATCGCAAAAAAGTCACGGCGGTGCACAAAGCGAACATTATGAAATTGTCGGACGGGCTTTTTCTCGAATGCTTCTACAACGTGGCGAAAGATTACCCGGACATCACGGCGGACGATAAGATTATCGACAATTGCTGTATGCAGCTCGTGATGCGCCCCGAACAGTTCGACGTTTTGGTGCTCGAAAATCTCTACGGCGACATCGTTTCCGATTTGTGCGCCGGCTTAATCGGCGGCTTGGGACTGGCGCCGGGCGCGAACATCGGCGAAATCGGCGCGGTGTTTGAAGCCGTTCACGGCTCGGCGCCCGACATCGCCGGGCAGGGCATCGCCAATCCGACGGCGCTTTTGATGTCAGCGATTATGATGCTCCGGCACATCGGCGAAACGGATGCGGCAAACCGCGTGGAAAAAGCGATGCTTGAAGTGTTTGCCGAAGGCGAATCGCGCACCAAAGATTTGGGCGGCACGGCGAAAACGGCTGACTTTGCCAACGCGATTATTGATAAAATGAAACAGCACGAAACCGCAGATGAACGCGTATAAACGCAGATAAGAAAAAGAAATTCACAGGAATAACAGGATAGACAGGGATGTTTAAAATAAATCTTTCTTATCCCGTGAATCAATCTGCGTTTATCCGCGTCTATCTGCGGTTAATTTCCCTTATGTCGGACAAGAATCTTTGGAACGAGAAAACCAGTCACGGCGAGATTCTCAAAAAAATCTGGAAACATCTCGATTTGGGAATGCTGGAGCGCGAGCATCCGTTTCACACGCCGGTTTTCGGCACGGTTAAAGAGGGCGCGGCGCAGCTGCGCGTCGTCGTTCTGCGTCGTTTCTGGCGCAGAAATCCGCGCGGTCTCGCTTTTCACGCGCACGTCGGAAGCCCGAAAATCGCGGAAATCGAAAACAATCCGGAAGTTTCCTGGCTTTTCTATCACCCGCAGGAAAGATTTCAGGTGCGCGTCAAAGGGCGGGCGGGCGTGCACCGCGACGGCGAGCGTCTGCACGAGGAACAATGGCTGGCGACGGAATTTTTCTCGCGTCGCTGCTACGTCGGCGAAGCGCCTTCGCAAATCAGCGAAAAACCGACTTCCGGCTTGCCCGAAGATTTAACGAAACGCGCGCCGACCGAAGAAGAATCCGAAGCCGGACGCGAAAACTTCGCCGTCATTTTTTCGACCATCGACCAGCTTGATTGCCTGGAATTAAACGTCAAAGGGCATCGCCGCTCGCGGTTTGTCTGGACGCCTACGGGCGAGCTCGAAACGAAATGGCTGACGCCGTAAATCAATTACGAAATACGAATTACGAATCGGAAGAATATTTCCTTCATTCGTAATTCGTATTTCATAATTCGTAATTGAAAGAGATGCAACGCCAAAGCCGAATTGACATTCAAAGAGGCAAATCGAACGCGTTCGGTTTTGAATTGGAGATTGATTATGAAAACAATATTTTTAAGCTTGATTTTAATGCTCGTTTTCGGCAGCGCGGCGACGGCGCAAACGCTAAGAAGCCAGACGCTCAGAGTACGCGTCAACCAGCAAAAATCGCTCACCCGCAATAATCTGACGATAAAATTCGTTGCCCTGGTCGAAGACTCGCGCTGCCCCGAAGGCACGCGCTGCGTCTGGGCGGGCAACGCCCAAATCCGGGTTAAAATCACCGACGCGCGCGGCAGGTCGCAAGTTTTTGAAATGAACACCAACACCGGCGTCAAAGGCGCTTCGTTCGGCGGCTACGCCGTCAATCTCACCGGCGTCGAGCCGCGCCCGGCAGCGAATATCCGAATCAATCGCAACGGCTACACCGCGACTTTCAGCATTAATAAATTAACCAGATA
>DASVRT010000074.1:0-161562 GCA_036388475.1 Pyrinomonadaceae bacterium
CGGTAAATATAAAAGGTTCCGGCAAATAACGCTGCAATCGTTAAAATTTTTCTTGACATCGAAGCGAAATCGGCGTAAAAAGTTTGGTATTCGCTTTAAGTGAGAACGAGCAAGAGGTGAGGTCGCGTTGTTTAAAACGTTAATTCATTGTGCCCACGATGCTGTTCTCTAAAATCTCCTTTCGGTGTGAGACGCTCGCCGGCGCGCCGTGTCAATTAACTCATTCAATCGTTAAAACTGAAAATTCATACGGTTAGACCGAAAATGCGCTTTGTCGGACGGTTGATGCAGATTTACCGCCGATTCGTGCAGGCTCAACGCTGATTCGTGCGGGCTCAACGCTGATTCGTGCAGGCTTAACGACGACCTGCGCAGGCTTAACGGTAACTTGCGCAGGCTTAACGTTGGTTCGCGCAGGCTTAACGGTGATTTGTGCAGGCTTAACGGCGGCTTGCGCAGACGTTCCGGCGATTTGCGCGGGCAAACGGGGATTCGTGCGCGTATTCCGTTGACTTGTGCGGGCGTTCCGGCAGTCTGCGCGGGTGTTCCGGCGTGTAAATGCCGAAGGTCGAACCGAATTTTCACCAATAAAATTGCAAATAAGGAGATTAAAAGATGAGAGATATCGAAAGAGAATATTACAAAACTTACGTGCGCGTCCGGGATTTCGGCTTGGAAAATGCGGCGGATTTTCCGAACGGTTCGGCGGGCGCTACAAACTTTCAGATTATCGCCACCGAGCTTCCGAAAGTGGAAGCGTCGGGCGCGTTGCAGGAATCGAATATCGGCAAGGCGGCGACCGTCTCGAAGAAATCAGCCGCCGTCGAGCTGCGGGCGGATATGCGCGAGATTGCCGAGACGGCGCGCTCCCTGGCGGTTGACAGTCCCGAAATCGGCGCGCTTTTTCTGATGCCGCGCGGCAATAGTTACCAGACTCTGCTGGCGGCGGCGACCGCTTTTTACAATAACTCGGCAGAGTCTGAAGAGGATTTGATTGCTTACGGGCTGCCCGCCGCTTTTCGCGCCGATTTGCAAGCCGGCATCACGGCATTGCAGGAAGCAACCGGCGAGCAAAACACGACGAAGGATACGAAAACGGGCGCGAGCGGCGCGGTTGGCGCGTCGATGAAAATTATGAATCAGTCTTTGCGCCGGCTGCGCGGCATCGTGGTCAACGTCTATCGCAACAATCCGGCAAAGCTCGCGGCGTGGGCGAGCGCCAGCCACGTCCAGCGACCGGCGAAAAGCGAGAACGAAGAAACGCCGCCGAATCCGTAAAAAATAAGCAAGGTGAAAAAGTGAAAGCGTGAAAAAGTTTGCGTGATTCTTCTTAAACGCCTTTTTCTCGCCTTTTCACCTTTTCACTTTAGCTTTATGTATCACTGACCGAAAAATTACCGCCGCGCTTGTCGCGGCAACATCACCGCAGTTATAAAAAAATATTGTAAAAATTTGTAAAGAGGCGTATTTTTTATTTGTTACCTATAAACGTTTTTTCATCCGGAAAAAATTCTCCAAACGGTTTTTTTCAAAAATTTCGGAGACTTTCGTCTCCATTGGTAAGGAGATTTAGAAATGATGAAGTTTTCGCTTTTGAAAATCAGGGGCTGGGCAGCTTTTGCCTTGCTTTTTGCGATTATCGTCACCGCCGCGCCGGTGGTGCGGGCGCAGTATGATTGCGACGTGTCAGCGCCGCCGGAGGTGCGTACCGGCTCGCTTTCCGCCGCCGACCCGACGCAAACCAGTCGGGTCTTCCGCGACGGTATTCCTTCGAGCTGCACGGGCGGCGTGCCGACGGCAGCGCCGGTTGCCGGAGCCTACGCCTACGACTCGTATACTTTTACCAATCCGACCGACCTGAACGCCTGCGTGACGGTGTTTTTAGATGCTTCGGGCTGCGGCGCCGCCAATTCGACGCAGGTTAATGCGTATTCGACCTTTAATCCCGCAAACGTTATGTCGGGTCTGATCGGCAAGCCGGGATTCAGCACGACCGGCTCCGGGCGATTCGGCTTCCCGGTTGCCGCGGGCGCCAGTTTTACGGTTGTCGTTCACGATGTGGTTAATGAAACGCCGAATACCTTTTGTCCGAATTACACAATCAGAGTTACATACAATACGGCTTGCCGACAGGCTGGCTTTGACCGCGACAATACTCCTCCTCCGCCGGTCCCGGCGCTCGCCGATGTGACCGTCTGGCGACCGTCGGACGGCAGGTGGTACACGAACAGCGTGCACAGCGGAATAAGCTCTATTCAATTCGGCAGCAGCGGCGACCTTACCGCGGCGGGCGATTATACAGGCGCCAACGGGTCGGACTACGGCGTCTGGCGTCCGCTCGCCGGCACCTGGTATTACGGCAGAAATAACACGACGCCGGGCACGAATTTTGAAACGATTCAATTCGGCGCGCCGAGCGATATTCCCGTGCCGGGCGGCGATTACGACGGCGACGGCAAAACCGACATCGCCGTCTGGCGACAGTTAAACGGCACGTGGTTTGTTCTGCGAAGCTCGACCGCGACTCTCCAGGTTCAGCAATGGGGGCAAATGGGCGACACGCCCGTCTGGGGCGATTACGACGGCGATTTGCAGTCGGATTTCGCTCTGGTTCGCAACGTCGGCGGAAATCGTCTCTGGCTGATTCTGCAAAGCAATTTCAATTACGGCTTTGTGCTCGGCTGCCCGACGGCGGCGGCAAACGGCTCGCCGATTTGTTCCAACGGCGTCGTCTGGGGATTGACGACCGACACGCTCGTGCCCGGCGATTATGACGGCGACGCGCGCACCGACCTTGCCGTCTGGCGACCGGCTGACGGCACTTGGCATTGGATTAGAAGTTCAAGCAAAACGGTCGGAAATACGGCGGGCGCGACCAGTGCCCAGACTCAATGGGGCGCGTCCGGCGACATTCCGCAGCCGGCTGATTACGACGGCGACAAGATTATGGACTTTGCCGTTTTCCGCTCGAATCCCGACGCGGCGCAGAACTTCTGGTATATTCGCAACAGCCAGACATCGACTTTATCGGCGATTGAATGGGGACAACAGGGAGACCAGCCTGCCAGTTCGCCCTATAAAATCCAATAGCTTTTAGCGCCCGCGGGCTAAACCGGACGAAAGGCTTGAGAAATTTCTCAAGCCTTTTTCTTTTTCGCGCGCTGCAACCAAATCGAAACCTGACCGCATCTTTTACCGCATAACGGACACGGCTTCCCCGGGCGCAAATTTGAAATCTGAAAAGGAAAATTGATTTATGAAGAAGAACGATTTCCTCGATTCGATACAAGTCGCATCGCCCTGCTCGCAGAATTGGGACGAGATGAGCGGCAATGAAAAGGTGCGTTTCTGCGACCATTGCGCGTTTGAAGTTAATAATCTTTCGGCGCTGAAGCGCAAGCAGGCGCTGCGCCTGGTGCGCGAGTCGGAAGGCAGAATCTGCGTCCGCTACGTCAAAAATCCCGAAACAAACGCTCCCGTCTTTGCCGAAAAGCTTTATCAAATCACGCGCCGCGCCGGAATTGCGGCGGGCGTGCTCGGAGCGTCGTTGACGCTTTCGACGCTCGCTTACGCGCAGGGCGAAGCGGTACATCCCGCAGTGAAAACGCCGGTCGAAGCTTCCGGCGAAAATCAACCGGACAAAGACAAAACCGAAAGCCCGACCGGAACGATTTCGGGAACGGCGACCGACCCGAACGGCGCGATTGTCGCGAATGTGCCGGTTAAGATTTCAAACGAAAAAACCGGCGAAGCGCGAAACACGACGACCGATGAAAACGGTTTTTATGAATTTAAAAACCTTTCGCCGGAAACATACAAAATCGTCGCCGAAGCATATGCGGGCTTTGCGGCTTACGAATCTCAGGCAGTTCCGGTTTCCGAAAATGCGGACGTTAAAGTCGATCTGGCGATGACGCCGAAAAGCGTAACCTTTACGATGGGCATGATCGCGCTCTCTTCCGTGGAATACCGGCAGCCGCTTTTAAAAGCGATTTCAAACGAAAATTTTGAAGAAGTAAAAGACCTCATCGCCAAAGGCGCCGACGTCAACGCGAAAGACAAAAATTACGGCGACTCGACCGCGCTGCACATCGCCGTCGAAAACGGCAATCCGGAAATCGTCAAATATCTGCTCGATATGGGCGCGAAAATCAATGCGCGCGACCGCCAGCGCCGCACGCCTCTGATGTCGATTGACGACGACGCGACGCCCGAGCTGGTGCGAATGCTGCTCGACCATCGCGCAAAAGTCAACGCCTTCGACGCCGAAGAAAACACGGCTTTGATTTTCGCCGCGCAATACGAGAACGCCGAGATTCTGCGCGTCTTGATTGATGCGGGCGCGCGCCTCAACGCGCAAAATAAAGCAGGCGAAACCGCGCTGATGCTGGCGGCGGAAAACGACTATTATGCCAATGTCGAAGCTTTGCTCGACGCGGGCGCGGACGTGCATCTGCGCGATAAAGAAGGCGATACCGCGCTGGATTTGACCGGCGACGAAAAAATTAAGGACTTACTTAAATCCCATAACGCGAAAGAAAATTAGCCGCGAATAAACACGAAAGCAGCCTGCACAAAACCGTTCGCAGATGAGCGCAGATAAACACGGACCGGCAGGCAAAGCCGGCGATTTTGTTATTTCAAATCCGGGATTTCAAATCTATTTCCAATCTGTCTCTATCTGTGTTCATCTGCGGATAAATTTTCTCAATTCCTGTTTCGTGCTTTTTCGCGGCTAATTTTCTTTTCTCAAAATCAAATCCGCCGTCAGTTTTCCGGAAATCAAAACCAGCGGAATGCCGCCGCCCGGATGCGTCGCGCCGCCGGCAAAATAGAGATTTTCGATGTTTCGCGCTTTGTTCGGCGGGCGCAGAAAGGCGCTGAAAATCCCGTTTGACGAGACGCCGTAAATCGAGCCGCGATTGGCGCGATATTTTTTTTCAAAGTCGGCGGGCGTGATGATTTGCTCGAAATCAATCGAATTTTCCAAATCCTTTAAACCGAAATCTTCCAGTTTTCCGACAATCAAATCGCGGTAATCGCGCTTTTCTTTTTCCCAGTCCGTCCGCGCGCTCGTGTACGGCGCGTTGATTAAAACAAATAAATTTTCGCCTCCTTCGGGCGCTTGAGTTGCGTCGGTTCGCGACGCGGCGCAGACGTAAACGGTCGGATTCGGCGCCGGACGCAAATCTTTGAAAATCGCGTCGAACTCCGCGCGATAATCGTCCGAGAAAAAAATGTTGTGATGCGCCAGCTCGGGAAAGCGCTTTTTGGTTCCGAGCAGCAAAACGAAACCGCTCGACGACGGTTCTAGATTTTCGATTTTTGGGTTTTTCGCTTCCAGCAGATTTCGATAAGTCTCGACGGCGTCGGAATTGGCGATGACGAAATCGCTCTCCAGCTCGTCGCCGTTTTCGAGCCTCACGCCGACTGCTTTTTTATTGCGGACGAGAATTTTTTCGACTTCGCAACTTGTTCTTACCTGTACGTTTAATTCATTTGCCAGCCGTGCCAGCGCCCGTGGAATTTCATACATTCCGCCTTTCACGTACCACGCTCCCAGACCGAATTCGACGTAGGGAATCAGCGCGAAAGTCGCCGGCGTCCGAAAAGGCGACGAGCCGTTATAAGTGGCGAAACGATTGAAAAGCTGCCGTAATTTGGGCGATCCGAAATAGTTTTTAACGTGCGCGTCCAGCGTTCGCAGCGAAGAAATCGCCAGCAAATCCTTAAGATATTTCGGGCGCAGAAGCTTCGGCAAAGCGTTCAGGCTGTGCGCGAGAAAAGTTTTTTCGGAAACCTCGTATTTGCGTTTCGCGTCGGCTAAAAATTTTCTGAAATTTTCGACGTCCGACGGCTCTAATTTTTCGATTTCGCGCTCGGTTTTCGACAGATTTTGCGAGGCGTCAAAGCGCGTTTTATCCGACCAGAAATAACGGCAAATCGGTTCGAGCGGCAATATTTCGAGATAATCTTCCGGGCGTTTTCCGGCAAAAATGAAAAGCTCTTCCAGAACGTGGCGCATCGTCAGCAGGCTCGCGCCGGTATCGAATTTATAGCCGCGCGCTTCGACGATATCGACCTTGCCGCCGACCGCCGCGTTCTTCTCCAAAATCGTCACCGCGAAACCTTTTTTCGCCAGTCGAATCGCGGCGGAAAGCCCGCCTAAGCCGCCGCCGATAATGATTGCATTTTTGCTCATCCGAAAAATTTAAAGGGAAACATTAGGCATTAAGCCTGTATCTCTGTATTCATTCTATATATTATCTTTAAATTTATGCTTTGGATTGGCATTTTTCGTGCTAAAATCCGTAGAAGATTTTGACCGAAGCTTTCCTGAAACCGAAAAACGGCATCTAACAATTTGAAACTATGAAATTTTGTCCGACCTGCCAGACACGATACGACGAAGAGATTCTGCGTTTCTGTACTAAAGACGGAACGCCGCTGGTTGAAGAAAACCAGCCGAATTTTACGGCAATGCCGAGCGAAAGCTCGATTGACGATGACGACCTGGGCGAGCAAACCGTTATTAGACGTAACACGCCGAATGTTCCGCCGCCGGTTCCCGACGTTGATGCCGAACGCACGGCGCAGGAACGCATCGTCGTGCCGACATCAGAGCCGGTGCGCGCTCAAAGCGCGCCGCCGCCGCAAAATGTGCCGCCGCGGCGAAAGTCGAGCACGGCAGCCGTCGTGCTGCTGACGCTGCTCGGAACGCTCGCCGTTTTAGGAATCGGTTTCGGCGGCTGGTATCTTTTACAAAATCGCGATTCGGCGGACGCGAACCGTAACGTCAACGTCAATACCAACCCTGTCAATCAAAATACGAACGTCAACGCGGATAACTCGCCGGCGAATTTTGACTTTAATATCAATACCAACACGAACGTCAACGTCAATGCCAATGTCAATGCGAATGTGAAAACGCCGACGCCGACGCCGACCAAAACGCCGACGCCGACGCCGACCAAAACGCCGACGCCCGACGCTAATGCCAACGTTAATGTCAACGCTAACGGCGCGAATGTCCGTCCGCCAGCCAGCCCGACGCCCACGCCGACGCCGCGCGTGACGCCGACGCCAAGCCCGCAAAACGTCAATGCCGGAATGCTGAACAGCCGCGCCGTCAGCCTGCCGAAACCGGCGTATCCGCCGACCGCGCGCCAGATGAACGCTTCCGGCAGAGTGACCGTGCAGGTGACGATTGACGAGGAAGGAAACGTTCTGTCGGCAAAAGCGCTGAACGGGCACGTGCTTTTGCGCAACCCGGCGGAAGCCGCCGCGCGCCAGTCAAAATTCAATCCCGTCCGCGTCGGCGGTCAAGCCGTCCGCGCGACCGGCGTGATTCTCTATAATTTCATCAATCAATAAAGAAACGCCGATTTACCGGAATAAATCAAGATAATTTAAGACGATTCTTTTGCGCGGCGCGCGGCTTCTTCTCTTTTTGCACGAAAGCTATTTGAAGTGGAAGTTCAAGCGGTTTGTCTTTATCCCTGTTTCTCCGCCGTCTCGACGGCGCGGCGCGGGTCAATCACGCCCCAGCCCTGCCGGTCAACCTCGTAATGCGGCAGGCGCTCGGCGGTCGAAATCAAAATTCTTTTTATCTGCTGCGGCGTCAGATTCGGATTCGCCTCAAGCATCTGCGCGACGACCGACGAGACAATCGGCGCGGCAAACGACGTTCCGTCAACGTATTTGTAATCGCGCGTGATCACGTTTTCCTGCCTGATTTTGAGCGCGATAATCTGGCGAATCATATACGGCGGACGGTCGAGCGCGGCGTCCAGTTCGGCATCGACGCTCGCGTTGGTCTCGATAATTTGGTGCAGTTCTTCATCTCTGGCTTTGTCTAATTGTTCGAGCAAGGCGGCTTGCTGCGCGGTCGGCGTATTCGGCAGAATCGGCGCGGGAATCCAGATTGAAGGCGCAATGATTTCGGGTTTCTGCAAGCCGTCGACGGTCGGACCATACGAGCTGCGATACATTCCGCGCTTCGAGCGCTTGATCGAATTGTTATCGTCCAGACCGCCGACGGCGATGCAGGACGGCGCGCTGGCGGGCGGAAAAACCGGATGCGCCGCGAGATGACCGGCGTTGCCGACGGCGCAGACGACCGTGATGCCTTCGCGGACGCATTCTTCGACCGTCTGCGATAAGCTGTCGTGCAGGTAACTCGCCTCAAAATCGCCGCCCGCCGAGATGTTTACGACGCGCACGCCGTATTTTTCACGGTTCGCTAAAACCCATTCCAGACCGTCCAGAATATTCTGCTCGGTAATACGCCCCGTGCGCGCCAATTTCACCAGAACGACGTTCGCTTCCGGCGCGATTCCGCGATAGAAACCGTTTGAGAGGCTCCCGTTTCCCGCCGCGACGACCGAGGTCATCATCCCGTGCCAGCTGGCGACGTCGGCTTGAAACAAGGATGTATCGCCGTCGCCCGTCGCGCTCAGATTGTGGTAAGCCAGAATGCGGTTGCTCGGCGCGGTCAAATCGATATGCGGAAAAAATCCCGAATCGAGAAACGCGATGGTGATTCCGCTGCCCGTATATCTTTCGTCGGCGTCGAGCCGAAGCGGCGTCGAAAGCACGTGCGAGCCGTCCTTCTGCATCGCCGCGTCTTTGATAATCTGCTCTTTGGCGCGTTCAAACAAACGGACGCAGCGCGCGCAGACGGCTTGAAATTCTTCGGTGTCGGGCGCGTTGGCGCGAATCAGGTTTTGCAAATCTTCTTCCAGCGCGACGAGCGGCACGTATTCGTCTTTCGCCTCGCGCGAGCAAACCGGACAGGCATTCGCGCCCGCCGCAATGTCGGATGTCGTCGGATTTCGAGGAAAATCTGAAGTTTCGTGCAGAGTCATTTTAGAGCTTTAAGTTTTTCATAAACAAAAGTTAAAATCAATCCAGAGATGAGAAGTGAAAACTGCGAACTGCGAACGGAAATTAACTATCAGTTCTCGGTTCTCACTTCTCATTTAAATAATTATGACGAGAAAAAAAATCGGCTTGGCTTTATCCGGCGGCGCGGCGCGCGGTTACGCGCATCTCGGCGTTTTGAAAGTTTTAGCCGAACACGACATTCCGATTGATTGCATTGCCGGAACTTCCGCCGGTTCTTTTGCGGGCGCGGCTTTCGCCAGCGGTTTGAGCGTCGATGAAATAATCGCTTTCTCAAAAAAAATCAGCTGGTTTAATATGACCGGCTTTTCCTATTCGCCGAAGGGAATTCTGTCGAACGCGCCGATGGGCAATTTCATCAAGCAGAATTTTCCCTTTAAAACCTTCGAAGAATTGCCGATTCCTTTCGCGGCGGTCGCCTGCGATTTGGAAACCGGCGACGAGGTCATTTTAACGGAAGGCGATTTGCCGTTTGCCGTCCGCGCCAGCTGCGCGATTCCCGGCGTTTTCGTCCCGCTCGAAGACGCCGCCAGCCGAAAGCTGATTGACGGCGGCGTGGTCGCGCCCGTCCCGACCAAAGCCGTCAGAAAATTAGGCGCGGAAATCGTTATCGCCGTTGACGTAATCTCTTCCGGCGCGACGTATTGGGGAAATCCGAGCACGCTTCTCGGCGTTTTTTTTCAATCGGCGCTGATGCTTCTCAGAACGGCTTCCAAAGCACATCATTATCGCGCCGACGTCGTGATAATTCCCGAAATCGCTCACCTCAGACCGGACGAAATCGGCAAAATGGACGAGTTTATCAAAGCCGGCGAAGAAGCCGCGCGGGCAAAGATTGATGAAATTAAAAAACTGATTTTAACCGAAGAAAGTTAGCTGCAGAAGATACGAACAAAAGAAAATCAGCCCGTCAAATGCGCTAAACAAACGAAAAGGGAAAACAAATATCAGAAATTTTATTTATTTTCTTTTTCCGCGTTTTTCGCGTGTTTCGCGGGCTGATTTCTTAAATCTTTTTTCGCGGCTGAATTTCCCGATTCTTACTCGTTTGAAGAATCTTCGATTTCCGCCAAACCTTTAAAAGCCGGCGTATTTATCGGATGACCGTCGATGCCGTAGCGCGAGCCGTGACACGGGCAATCCCAGGTTTTTTCCAGCGTGTTGAAGCGCACGATGCAGCCCAGATGCGCGCAGACGGCGGAACGCTCGAAAAGCTTCCCGTTTTCGTCGCGATAAGCCGCGATTTTCGTCGTGCCGTGACTGATGATGGCGCCTTCGCCGTTTTTGATTTCTTCGGCTGAAGAAACGTCGCCGCCCGTCAGCCAATCGACATACGGCGCGGTCGAGCTGATGATTTCCGGCACGGCTTCGGCGATTGACTGCGTCGCCAGCCGCGAAGGCTCATAGACTTCCGTCCAGGGATTTTCGCGTCCCAGAATCAAATCCGAAACCAGCATTCCGCCGATTGTGCCGTGCGTCATGCCCATTCCCGAATCGCCCGTTATCAGGTAAACATTCGGTTCGCTGCCGGAAAATCTGCCGATAAAAGCCAGCCCGTCGTGCGTTTCCATAAACTGCCCCGACCATTTGTATAAAATTTCTTCCGCCATCGGAAAACGCGTCCGAGTCCAATCCCACAACCGCGCAAAACGCTCGTCGCCGTCGTCTTCCTGCCCGGTGCGATGGTCTTCGCCGCCGACAATCAAAACGTCATAATCGTTTTCCGGCTGCGTGCGCACGTAGCGATACGGGTCAGCCGTGTCCCAATACAAAGCTTTTTCCAGCGAATCTTTCGGAAGGCGCGCGCCGATAACGTATGTCCGGTAAGCGGGAAGCTTGGCAAACATCTTGCTCATTATCGGGTAATTCGTGGCGAGCACGATGGAGCGCGCGCGAATCGTCTGATTGTTTGAGGTTTTCACCTGCGGGGAATCTTCGCCTTGCCATTCGACGGCGCGCGTGTTGGAAAAAAGCGTTCCGCCGTTTTGTTCGATGGCTTTGGCTAAACCCGCGAGATATTTGAGAATGTGAAACTGCCCCTGACGCGGAAATTTCAGACATTCGCCCGTGTCGAAATCTTTTATCGGCGCGCGCCCGACGCGCTCGACTTCCGTGAATCCGGCGCGATGCGCGGCTTCGAGTTCTTCGTTCAAATCGTCGTCGCTCTCGTCACCGGCGTCGATTAAATAACCGTCGAGGCGGAAAAAATCGCAGTCGATTCCTTCGGTTTCGACGATTCTTTCGATTTCGCCGATTGCCGCGCCGTGACTCTGCACCGCCAGCCGCGCTTTTTCCTCGCCGTGCCATTTTTCGATGCGATAAATGCGGTCGTCCAGCGCGTTGGAAAGATGCGCTGTCGTCCGCGAAGTTTCGCCGCCGCCGATTGTGCCGTCGTCGATAACCACGACTTTGCTGCCCGCTTTCGTCAAAAGATACGCCGTCGTCAAGCCGGAAATTCCGCCGCCGATAATGCAGACATCCGTTTCGATCGAGTCATCGAGCGGGCTTTTTTCAATTAAATTCTCGCTTGCTTCCCAATAGGAAACGGTTCTTCCTTCGTCACTTTTTGACATATTTTTCTTCCCTTTGTTCAAAAATTAATTTAATGCGTGTAATTGATTATAAAACTTTTTCTTTGCGTTTGATAAGAAAATTTACCTGCCGAGCCGCTAAAAAAATAATTTGATTTTATTTCGTCTTTTTTCGTGTAATTTCGCGGCTAAATCTCTTCTGTGGCAAAATCTTTTTATGATTGAAACTTACGACGTCGCCGTGGTCGGCGGCGGGCACAACGGTTTGACGTGCGCCTGTTATCTGGCAAAGGCGGGTTTAAAAGTCATTGTCTTAGAGCGTCGGCATATCATCGGCGGCGCGGTCTGCACCGAGGACGACCTTATTGAAGGCTACAAAATCGACGTCGGCTCAAGCGCGCACATAATGATTCACCTGACGCCGGTCGTTCGTGAATTGGAACTGGAAAAATTCGGTCTGGTTTATATCGACTGCGACCCGTTCGCGTTTGCGCCGATGCCGGACGGAAACGGCGCGATTTATTTTTGGAAAGACGTCGATAAAACCTGCGAATCAATCGCCCGCGTCGCGCCCGAAGACGCCGACCGTTACAAAAAATTCGTCGCCGAATGGGAAAAACTGAACGAAGGCGTTTTTAAAGCCTTTCTGAAACCGCCGACCGCTTTCAATCTGGCGCGGCATATGGTTTTCGGCACGAAATCAAAAAATCCCGCCGATATGGTGCGCAAGCTGATGACTTCTTACGGCGCGCTGGTCAAAGAAACTTTCAAACACGAAGGCTTGCGCGCGGCGATGGCTTGGCTCGCGGCGCAGTCCGGTCCGCCGCCGACGGCAATGGCTTCCGGCGATTTTCTCGGCTGGCATTCGATGATTCATAAAAGCGGCGTCAAGCGCCCGCGCGGCGGTTCGGGCGCGCTCACGCAGGCGATGGCGCGATGCCTGGAACATCACGGCGGAAAGATTTTATTAAACGCGGAAGTCGCTCGAATCGAAGTCGAATCGGGCGCGGCGCGAGGAATTATTCTGCAAAACGGCGAGCGCATCGACGCGGCGCGAATCGTCTCCAACGCGCACGTTCACACGACATTTCTCAAATTAATCGGCGCGGAAAATTTGCCCGGCGGCTTGGCGGAAAGAATCAAAAACGTCCGCATCGGCAACGGCTTCGGAATGATTGTGCGCTGCGCCGTTTCGGAATTGCCCGATTACACAGCCGCGCCAAACGGCGGAAAATCTTCCGATTGTCATCGCGGTTTACAGCTTCTCTGCCCGTCGATGAATTATCTGGAAAAATCCTACGCCGATTATCTGAACGGCATTCCGTCACGAAATCCGTCCGCGCTGGCAATGACTTTTTCAGCCCTCGACCCGACGCTTGCACCTGCGGGCAGACACACGCTTTTCATCTGGGGACAATATTTCCCGTATGAATTATCCAACGGCGAAAAATGGGAAAATATTCAGGAGCGCGAAGCCGACAAACTGATTGACGCAGTCAACGCCTACGCGCCGAACGTCAAAAATTCCATCATCAAGCGCTTCACCCAGTCGCCGCTCGATTTGGAGCAGCGTCTCGGACTTCTTCGAGGAAATGTAATGCACGTCGAGATGGATTTCGACCAGATGTTCCTGTTCCGCCCGCTGCCGGAAATGTCCGCCTACAAAACGCCGATAAAAAATCTCTACCTGACCGGCGCATCAACGCATCCGGGCGGCGGCGTCTTTGCCGCGTCAGGTTACAACACGGCGCAGGTTGTTTTGAAAGATGTGAAAGGGGGTTGGTTTTAATATCTCAAAAGTTTTCCGGTATTATTGCCTGAATAATCCGCCTGAAATTAAAAGCCTGTGTTGTCTTGACGAAAGAACAAACACAGGCTTTTAATTTTTGACTTAACCTATTTAAGGATTCATTAAAGGAGTTAAGGCGGAAGCCGGTTTATCGCCGGAGATGCCCCAATTGATGGCGTAAGTAGAGCTTGAACCGGCGTTCTTATATATCCACCAGACGCCGGTGCTCGGGCGGAAGACGGCGAGTTCGGGCGCGCCGGCATCATCGAACTGCGCGGGCATCGGAATGTCTCCGTTCATTCCCCATTGTTTTATTTTCAGGTTATTGGCGCTTTCGTTGAAGATATACCACGTTCCGTTTGACGGTCGCCAGACGGCGAGGTCGGTGTAGCCGTCGCGGTCGTAATCAGCCGGAACGTTGACGTCCGACGCCAGACCGAACTGCATCTGCCGGTAATTCACGCCCGTCGTGCTTTGCAGATACCAGGTTTTCTTGCCGGTCGCCGGGTCGGCGCGGACGACCGCCAAATCGGCGGCGAACAATCCGCCGATGGTATCGAATCCTTTCACAAAGTTGCCGACGACCGGCTGGTCGGTGCTCAATCCGAAAACGTGCGCGTCAACGGCGTTATTCGGCGCGGAGCTGTTGCGAATATACCAGACGAGATTTTGCGCGGTCGGGCGCACGGCAACCATATCCGCCCTGCCGTCGCCGTCATAATCGCCGACCAGCGGCTTGTCTTCCGGCAAACCGTAAGAAATTGCCTGAAAGCTGTTGCTCGCGCTGTAGAGAAAATACCAGAACTTGCCCTGCGGCGTATTCCGCGCGACGGCGTAATCGGTCACGGCGTCGCCGTCGTAATCCGCCGGAACGGGAACGTCGCCGCTTTGTCCGAACTGCACGGCGTTCATCTGATTAGTAGAAGACGGCAGGCTATACCAGGTGCCGTCGCTCGGACGAAAAACGCTCACGTCGGCTCGGTTGTCGCTCGCGTCAAAATTTGTATCGTAACGATACTCGCTCGGGGAAAACTCGATGAAAAAATTTCCTTCGCTGACACTGCCGTTCAGGAATCTGATGCCGTCAATCCCGAAGCCGTAAGTCACGCCCTCTTCGGCGAAAAACGAGACGGACGAGACGTCGGAGTTATGGTCGAAGTTGTCGTTCGAGCCAATTTTATTGTCAAGCCCGCCTCTGAAAACTCCGAGCTGCATTTCAAAGCAATCCTGCACGAACGAGTTACAACTGACCGTGACTTTCATCGCGCGCGACTGCGGCGCAGTCCAGGCAAACCAGACCGATTTGCCGCCGGCGTTCACCGTCAAATTCGGCTCGTCGGCGTCTTTCGTCGCGTTCCGGTTCGTTCCGGCGGCAAAGCCTCTCTCCGTGGACGGAAACCTCATATGCGGTCCGATGTCGGGCGTGTCGTTCATCGGCACGCCGAGCTTTTCAAAACGAATTCTGAAGTTGCCGGTGGCGATGTTGCCGTCGTTGTTATAGCCGTCCACCGCGACGTAATACATATTTCCCGGTTTGACGGTCAGCGTGACTTCGCTCATCGTCGTGTAGCCCATATCGTCGTTCTCGGCGACCAGATTAAAGTCGCTCGGCGTCGTGCCTTTATAGACGGCGAGCAGAGTATTGAAATAATTCGCCGCCGAAGTGGCGTTGATGTAGATTCTCAGCACGGCGGTTTCCTGCGGAACTATTCGATACCAGACGGAATTGCCGCCCGCGTTTCTGGCGTGATTCGGCTCGCCCGGTTCCTTCGTCGCGCCGAAAGTCGAACCCTGAAACTCAAGCAGCGGCGCGCTTAAAGTCGTCACCACCGCATTCTGGTAATCGTCATTAGCCGGCGCGGCGTAAACATTCGCGCCGCCGAGAAGCGTCAAAAAAATAAATATCGCCTGAATAAATCGTTCCCTTTTCATAATTGCTCCTATTAATTTTCTGCCTGTCGAATTTTTAATTCTTCGAGGTGTTTCTAAATTAATGAAAATCGAGCGGCGGCGCACCACGTCTTTAAGTAGTAAAAAGCGCGCGGTTTTTCGAGCAAACGACTTTAAAATCGCCGCTTCCCGGCAATATTCCAATCGTCACTACGTGAATACGTAGCGGCTTAAAAGCCTGCGGTTATAAATTGAGCGGCGGGAAAACGTTCCGGTCGAAAAATACGGCGGGCGCGATAATCGACCCGGCTTCCGGCAACAAGTCATTTGAGAAATTTGCTTTCGCGCGGATATTATTTTACGTTTATATATACAATTCAATTTACGGATTTTCTCTGAATTCAAGATGACTGAAAATATTCTCCGGCGCAATAATGTCAAAATTTCCGGTCGAGGCTCGCAGCCTTTGATGTTCGCTCACGGCTTCGGCTGCGACCAGAATATGTGGCGGTTTGTCGTGCCCGCTTTCGAAGTAGATTACAAAATCATTTTGTTTGATTACGTCGGCTCCGGCAAATCCGATGTTAACGCATACCAGCCCGCGCGTTACGGCGATTTGAGCGGTTATGCAAAAGATGTTCTGGAAATCTGCGCCGCGCTCGCGCTGGAAGACGTGATTTTTGTCGGTCATTCGGTCAGCAGTATGATCGGCGTGCTGGCGGCGGTCGAAAGACCGGAGCTTTTTAAAAGCCTGATTCAGGTCGTGCCCTCGCCGTGTTATATCAATCATCCGCCGGATTACGTCGGCGGTTTCGAGCGCCCCGACATCGAAGGCTTGCTCGATATGATGGACAAAAACTATATGGGCTGGGCGAGCTTTCTCGCGCCGGTGATTATGAAAAATTCCGAGCGACCCGAATTGAGCCGGGAACTCGAAGAAAGCTTTTGCTCGACCGACCCGCGCATCGCCCGGCAGTTTGCCGAAGCCACGTTTTATTCGGACAATCGCGAGGATTTAATGAAATTAAAAACGCCTTCGCTGATTATACAGGTCGCCGACGATGCGATTGCGCCCGTTTCGGTCGGCGATTTTCTGCATAAAAATCTGCCGGAAAGCACTCTGCATTTGATGGACGCCACCGGGCATTGCCCGCATATGAGCCATCCGCGCGAGACCATCGAGATTATCAAAGATTATCTGAATAAGAATTAATTTTATCGAGCCGATGGATGAATTATTAGACAATGCGCCATGCGGCTTTCTAGCCTTTGCCGACGACGGTAAAATCGTCGCCGCCAATACGACTCTGCTACGTCTGCTCGGCTACCGGCGCGCGGAGATGCTTAAGCTTCACATCGAAAAAATCTTCTCCATCGCCGGGCGCATCTTTTATCAAACGCATTTTTTTCCGCTGCTCAAATTAAAAAATCAGGTCGAAGAAGTTTATCTCAGCTTACGCTCGAAATCGGGCGCGGACATTCCCGTTCTAGTGAACGCGGCGCGGCACGAGCGCGACGGGCAGTTTTACAACGATTGCGTTTTTATGCCGATGCGCCAGCGCAGCCGGTATGAAGACGAGATTTTAAAGGCGAAAAAGGAAGCCGAAGAGGCAACGCGCGCCAAAGACGAATTTTTGTCGGTCGTCTCGCACGAGCTGCGCACGCCGCTGAACGGAATCTTAGGCTGGGCGCAGATTCTGCAAACCAGAAATCCCGATTCGGAAACGATAAAGCGCGCCGTCGACGCCATCGCCCGCGGCGCGCGGGCGCAGTCCAAGCTCATCGAAGATATTCTGGATTTTACGCGCATTATTTCCGGCAAACTGCGGCTCGACGTGCGGCAGGTCGATTTGGTAATGATTGTCGAATCGGCTCTCGACGTGATAGCTCCGGCGGCAAACGCCAAACACATCAGCCTGCAAACGGTGCTCGATTCCAACAGTTTCGTTTCCGGCGACATCGAGCGCCTCCAGCAGATTTTATGGAATCTGCTTTCCAACGCCGTTAAATTCACGCCGAAAGGCGGGCGCGTGCAGATTCGCGTGCAGCGCGTCAATTCGAGCGTCGAAATCGTCGTCAGCGATACGGGCAAAGGCATCAGCGCGGAATTTCTGCCTTTTGTCTTCGAGCGATTTAAACAATCGGATAATTCGACGAGCCGTCGATTCGGCGGCTTGGGTCTGGGAATGGCGATTACGCGTCACATCGTCGAGCTGCACGGCGGCACGATTCGGGCGGAAAGTCCCGGCGAAGGCTTGGGCGCGACCTTTATCGTCCGCCTGCCCGTTTCCGTCGCCAGCCCCGGCAGTCCGGTTCCCGCTGAGGAAACCGAGCAAACTTCTTCGACTGATGAAAACGCCGCGACGGAGGATTTCCCGTTGCGGCTCGACAGGCTGCGCATTTTGATTGTCGATGATGAAAGAGACGCGCGCGATTTGCTGATTGCCATTTTGTCCAGACAAGGCGCGAACGTCGTCGCCGCCGCGAACGTCGCCGAAGCGGTTAAAAAATTTCAGGCGCAGCCGCCCGACCTGATTATCAGCGACATCGAAATGCCGGACGAAGACGGTTTTTCGCTGATAAAAAAACTTCGCGCGTTTAATCGGACTCAAATGCGGAAAATTCCCGCCATCGCCCTGACGGCGCACGCGCGAGCGCCGGAACGGCTGAAAATTTTGTCGGCGGGCTACCAGATGCATCTCGCCAAGCCGGTCGATACTTCCGAACTGATTGCGGTCATCGCGAACTTTGCCGATTTGAATAAATAAATATCCGCTTTTTACTATTGATTCAGATAATTCATCAGGGCGACAGTTTAAATAAAACTGTCGCCCTGATGAATCGGTTTACTTTTTTAAGGCGTTTATCGACGTGTCCTGCCGTCAGATTTACCTGACCGCCCGCCTCATTTCCGCCAAAAGTGCCCGTCGAAACCTGAATCGAATCGAGCGCGAGCGGCTCGCCCGGCGGCGTCACCGTTAAATTCACGCTGCGACTGCCGGGGCTGCCGTGTCTAACCGTAATTGTAACGGTTTGCGTTGCAGTTACCGGCTTCGTTTCAATCTTAAAGCGCAGGTTCGTCATTCCCGCTGCCATTATCATCGGCGGCGAAGAAAGTTTGTTTATGGAAGATTCGTGACCGACACTTCTCCCGAATCGTCAATCACGGTCGCTTAACAGAACAGTCCTGCGACCATCACGGAAAATACACAAAATTTATAAGAATTTACGCTTTCCGCCGGAATTATTAATTAATTTATATCTATCGACAGTTTGCTCGGATTCAAAGAATATTCTGCGGCATATTTGCCGGGCGAGCACGGCGCGGATTGGATTGGAAGGCTTGTAAATATTAGCGTCGGGGAATTGACTGTTTTTCCTTTAAATGCCGCGTCGTGTGTTCGGTCACGGAAGAAAAAACATTGTTCGATTCGGGCAATAAAAGCTCGTTGGTCGCGGCGTCGGTCCGGTCGAGCGCGCGCTGGCGCTGCGCGTCGGTCGATTTATCGGGCAGGCTCTTTCGCGGAACGGTAAAAAACAAAGCGTTAATGATAAAGCTCAAACCGATAAAAAAAGTTAACGCGCCCGCCCCGGCAATCAAAAGGATGCCCCTGTCTATCATTAAAAGGCTGGCGTAAAAAAAGGTTATCGCCGCGCCGACGCCTATCGAAGCGGTAATCACGCCGCGGCGCACGCGGCGCATTCGTTTTTCTTCCGGCGATTCCAGAAATTTTTCGATTGCCGGCAGCACGTCTTCGGCAACGTTTTCCAGTTCCTTGACGGTTTGCGCCTCGCGAATTCTGGCGGCAAGCGCCCGCCCGATTTCGTCGCGCGCCGAAACCGCCGAAGCCGTAATCTTGTCGGGACGCTCGAGCACGAGGCGAACCTGCCGCAAATCCGTCCCGCAGGCGCGGCAAAATTGATTAGAATGACGCTCTTCCAAACCGCAGCCCGGACAAAACATACTTTTGGGAATCTCCTCGAATCTGGATTTTGAATCGACCGGAAAACTATACGCTCAAAATTTCGTTTTAGTTCAAAGATGTTTCCTGTTTAAGATAAGCGGCGACTTCGCCCGTTTAAGATAAGCGGCGACTTCGCCCGTAATTTTTCCGAGTTTTTTATCCGCAATTCCAAAAACATTCTTTCGCGGGCAATCATTCTTAACCCTTACGCTCAGGTTAAATTATTTGACCCGGCTGACGGGCATTTCTTTGCCGTCGGCGCGGACGAATTTGCCGGTCGCGAAATTGTCGTCGTCAAAGATAAATTTGTCTCTGCCTTTGCCCGTGTCTTCCGAGACGAAGATGTTTGCGCCCGCTACGACGTCGTCGCCGGTAAAGAAAAGCATTGTGCCTGAGCCTTTCGCCCACTTGATTTCGTACGCCATTTTTACCGGCTTGACCGTGCAGGTCGTCGCGCCGACTTTGTATGTGCCTTCGAAATTGCCGGATTCGTTGGCGGCGTTCTTTTTCGCGTCTTCTTTAAAATATCCGACGAGGCTCTCGCCGTTCGTGTATTTGATGTCCGAGATTTTCCACGCGCCGGTTTGGCGTCGGAGCGCATAATTCAAAGTTTCCTTGCGGTCGAAATTTTGAAACGTGACGGGCACGCTCGCTTTGTCGCCTTCGACTTTCGGCGCGCCGACATTGAAATTTTTAATCCGTATGTCCTGCGCGTTGTAAAACGGGTCGAAATCCAGCACGCCGACTTCGTCTTTGTGCGTCGTCAAATCCTTCCAGATAAAATCGGCGAGCGTTTTATCGAAATATTTATCCAGAAGCCGCCGGCTTTTGCCGTCGAGAATCGCGCCGTTGTCCTTGTCGTGCGTTTTGTATAAATCTTTAACGAGCGCGTCGGGCGCGGTTTTCTCAGCCGCGCCGCCCACGTCGGCGGCGGTCGTTTCGGTCGTTTCCAGCTTCGCGTCCGGCTCGCTCGTCGCCGTGTTTGCGGCGTTATTTGCCGTTTCCGTCCTGCTTGCGGAAGCGCAGTTAAAAGTCGAAATCAAAATCGTGAGCAGAAGAATTGATTTAATTATTTTTTTGTTCATAAGTGCGTCTCAAAAAATCGCTTTTTGTCTTCGGCGATTATCTTAATCCGGTTTGACGTTCGCGTCTAAATAAAAGAATTATTTTCCCGATAAAATACCACTGCCAGCCGCCGATGATAATTCCGACCAAGCCGGGAATAAAAACGACGCCCAGAACGGACGCCGCGCGCGGCGACATTATCATCAAAAGCCACGGAAATAACTGGTGCGACAGCAGCATCGCAATCATAAAAATATGGATTCCCGGCGCCAGCAGGTAAATAATATAAACGTCGTCGTAAGGCATACCGGGAATAAATATGCCCGTCGGATACAAAGCCATCGACGCCGAAATTATCAAAGTGTGAATCGCGGCGAGCTTGGCGGGCAGCGACAGCCCGCCAAACAAAGACACGATTTTTTTAATTCGTGCGCGCATCCTGAGGCAAATGTGCAACAGCCTTTCTTCAACCGCCGAGAAATAATTTTAACTTCGATTTTTCCAATTCAAAATCGCGTCAACCGTCGCCTGCGTTATCGGATGATAACCGGGACGCGCTTTGGCGTAAATGTTATTGGCGCGCGTTTTTCCGGCGGGCGTTTTGACGAGTTCTTCAAACAGCGGCTTGACGAATTTGCGCCGACCGATTGAGGTCAGAAATTCTTCGAGTCGCGGGTCTGCCGCTTCGTATTTATTGCGAATCGACATCAGAAGCCATTGAAAAGCAATTTCCGAATTGCCGCTGCGGGT
This sequence comes from Pyrinomonadaceae bacterium, assembly GCA_036388475.1. Taxonomy (GTDB): domain Bacteria; phylum Acidobacteriota; class Blastocatellia; order Pyrinomonadales; family Pyrinomonadaceae; genus JALZHR01. The sequence continues at coordinate 20,895 of DASVRT010000074.1, forward strand.
CAAATTAAACGCGCGGTCAAGCTCGCCCATTCGCCGCGCGCCCAGGTTCGGCGGCAGAGTTTTCAGAAAATGCAGCCATTCCTGCGTCGTCCACGCGCGGGCTTCGATGGCGGTTGTCTGTAATTTTCCGTCGAGCCAGTTTCGCGCCTGCGCTTCGACTTTTGCAAAAGCGTCGGACGCGGGCTGCGGCGCGTTTTTCGGCAAACCCGGTTTTTCAATCCATTCATTCACGTCAGCGAGCCCGACCCAGTTCGGATTCACGGTTTCCCACGTTTTATATCTCGGATTTTCGGCGAGCAGATTTTTCTCCAGATAATTGACGAAAGTTTCGGTCGTAATGCTCTGAAAAGCGTAGCTGTCGAAATAGCCGCGCACGAATTTATCAAACTTTTCGCGCCCGATGGTTTCTTCCAGATGGCGCAGAAAAAGCGCGCCTTTCTCATACGGCACGCCCGTAAAACCTTCGTCCGGGTCGCGTCCCTGCAAATCGACGTGCAGAATCTGGTCGCGCGCCGCCAAGCCCGACATTTCTTCTTCGAGCGCGCGCCGACCGAGCGTGGCTTCCATTTCGCGGCGCGGTTTGCCGTAAACTTCTTCGATTATTCGCCGTTCCAGATAAGTCGTGAAACCTTCGTTGAGCCAGAAATCGCGCCACGTCGCATTCGTCACGAGATTGCCCGACCACGAATGCGCCAGCTCGTGCGCGACGAGTGAAACCAGACTTTTATCGCCCGCCAGAATCGTCGGCGTGGCAAAGGTCAGCATCGGGTTTTCCATTCCGCCAAAGGGAAAGCTCGGCGGCAGAACCAGCAAATCGTAACGCGACCAGCGATACGCGCCGTAAACTTTTTCGGTTGCCTCGACCATCTTTTCCGTGTCGGAAAGTTCGCGCGCCGCTTTCGCCAGCATCGAAGGCTCGGTGTAAACGCCGGTGCGTTTTCCCAAACTGCGAAACTGCAAATCGCCGACGGCAATCGCAATCAGGTAAGACGGAATCGGGTGCCTCATCCGAAAACGGTAATCGCCGCGGCGCGCGGCAGTTTGCGAATTGCCGTCGGCGCTCATCACGGCGAGCAGATTTTTCGGCGTCCGAACGCGAGCCGTATAGGTGATGCGAACCTGCGGCGAATCCTGAATCGGAATAAAGCTGCGCGCGTGAATCGCCTGCGCCTGCGAAAACATAAACGGCGTTTTTTTGCCCGCCGTCTGCTGCGGCTCAAGCCACTGCAAGCCGGAAGCCGCCGGGCTGGTCGAATAATGAACGCGAACAAATTTTGTTCCCGAAGGCAGCGTGATACTGAGCGGCGCGCCGAGAATTTTATCCGCCGTGCCGAGCTTAAACTGCGTCCGGTTATAGTTTATGCCGCTCGTGGAAGTTTCGACCTTTTCAATCGTCAAATCGCGCGTGTCGAGAATCAAATTTCCCAAACGCGTTTTGATCGGCGGAATGCGCTCGACGATTAAAGTCGCCGTGCCGCGCAAAATCTTTTTATCGAACAAAACATTCCAATCTAAATCGACGTGAGCGACTTTGACCTCGTGCGGGTTCGAGTAAGAATGTACGTCTTCGACCAGAGCCTGTTTGGGCGCTATCATCGGTTTTGTTTTCTGACCGCTGACGACAATCAGGAAATTTGCGCTGAAAACCAGCGCCGCGCAAAAGAGAATTGCAGGATTTTTAATTTTCATTATCATTCGTAAACTTCTCCGTCCAATAATTTGTTCGGCTTGCCAAAAGCAGCTTCAGGGTTTCGGGGAAAGTCGAAAATATTCGTTTTCGATTATAGATTCAGTCGGCGAAAAACGCGATGCCGAACGGAAAAGGAAAATTTTCCGCGGCATCGAATTAAACCCAAACCGGACGCGAAAAGCAGATAAACAATTATATTATTTGCTATTTTCCGATAAATAGCGCATTGTAGATATGTTAATCCTTCTCTCGCATCTGCTTTTTGATGCGCTCGTCTAAGACGGTTTTCCGGATAAGTTTGAGAGCAGGCTGGTTATCATTACAGAAGTCGCTCTTTTTTGAGCATCCGAAATCCGACTCTTCGCAGCTTACCGTTTTCTCCGAAGCCAATTCGATTCGACGCTTCTTTTGAAATTCCCTGACGGGGAAAAAGGTATATAATTTTATGTCAATGAAACTTTATGTAGGAAATCTTTCCTTTGAAACATCGCAGCAGGATTTGGAAAAAGTCTTCGGCGAAGTCGGCACGGTCGAATCGACCAACTTAATCGAAGACCGCGAAACGGGTCGCTCGCGCGGCTTTGCGTTTATCGAAATGTCCAGCGAAGAAGAAGGTCAGAACGCCATTACCAAGCTGAACGGCAAAGAAATCAGCGGTCGCGAATTAATCGTCAACGAAGCCAAACCGCGTGAAAATCGCGGCGGCAACGGCGGCGGTTACAACGGCGGCGGAAATCGCGGCGGCGGCGGTGGTTCGCGCTGGTAGATTTTTGAGCATCTATGATGTTTATAAAGAAAGCCTCCGGCAAATGCCGGAGGCTTTCGCTTTTGAGAATGTTTTAATTTAACGTCGCCGGGAGACAACAATCCGAAAATCAGCGCTTTAACTCTAAATTGTAAATTAATTCGCATAATGCTTTCCAAAATAATTTAGAACTTACTATTTAGAATTAACTTTTCTTTCTCTTTTGCGCCTTGAATTTCATTAGTCTGAACCGACGTTAATTTAATAAACCGATAAAAGCGTCCGCCAGCCGGTCGCGCCAGCTCGTCCAGGTGTGCCCGGTGACGCTTTCCCGGTAAGCGACCGGATAACCTTTGGCGCGCAGCATAATGTTGACGCGGCGGCTGTCTTCGACGCCTTCAAACACGCCGTCGTCGAAATAAAATTTAAATTTCGTTTTCGCGGCGTCGAGCTTCGCGAGTTCCTTGACGACGCGCTCGTTATCGACCCAGAATGAAGAGCTTTGCCCGCCGATGCGCGCAAATTTGTCGGGATGTTTCAAGCCAATCCAGACGCTCGTAATCCCGCCCAGAGACGCGCCGAGCAGCGCCCGCCCGTCGCGATTCTGAATCGTCCGGTATCTTCTGTCGATTTCGGGAACGACTTCACCCGCGACAAAATCTGCCCACGCGTCGTTCGCCCAATATTCTTTCGTCCGCTCGCGCGGGTCGATAAAAACCATTATAAAAGGCTTGATTTTTCCCGCTCCGACCAGATTTTCCTGCTGCGCGGCAGCTTTCCCTCTTTGCAGATAATCGGTTCCGTCCTGAAAATATAAAACCGGAAAACGGTCTTTTGCAGCGTCATATCTTGTCGGCAAATAAACTTTGATACGCCGCGCGCCGAAGTTTTTTGTCTGTAAATCAAATTCTTCGAGCTTTCCTTCGATTATGAATTCTTCATTAACGCCTTCGACTTTGACGCTCTGTTTTTTGTCCCAAACGGTCGGCTTATAATCAGGCATCGTGAAAACCGAATTCTCGCTGCCGACGCCGTTGTCGATTTTATTCGGATTCAGCGGGTCGGCTAGCCATTTGCCGTCGACGATGAGTTTATATTCAAACTTCGCCTCGTTATCAAACGGCAACGTCAAAGCCTGATAGCTTCCGAAATTTTGAAATTTCCGCCCGTGCGGACGCCAGCCGGTAAAATCTCCGGCAATTTCGACCTGTTTCGCCGCCCCGCGATAAACGAACCTGACATAGGTTTCTTTCGCGTCTTTCGAATCGAAAATGTTCGGACTCGGCTCGTTCGCGCGCGGCGGCGAAAAACTGAAATCTCCCTGTCCCGTTATTTTCGTATCCGCCGAGCGAACTTTGACTCTTTCAAATGCCGACGCGCCGTCGGGCGTAATGATGCCGACAATTCCGATTTCTTCCGTTTCCGGCGCTATTACTTCAAACGAGATTTCGCCTTTTTCGTTAATCGGAAGAAGCCGCGTCTCGCCTCTGAAAGACATTGCGACCTTTGCGCCCGGCATACTCCGGCGCGTAAAACTGAATTTCTGACCGGCATTTACGGGCAACACAACTTCTTCGTCCAGACCGCCGAAATTGCTGACCTGTGTCGGAATTCCGCTGCGGGCGTAGCGATTATAAACAATGTCGGGCGTGTCCAGATTTCTGCCTTCCTGCAAATTGACGGCGAGGCGGATAAACTGCGCCATCGACCACGCGAGCGGCGTCGCCGAGCCGGTGCCCTCGCCGAAGGCGAGATTCGGCGAAAACTGCGAATCGGCTTTCGGCACTTCCTTTTTGTCCCAGATTTGTTCGGGAATCATCATTCCTTCGTTGGCGAAATTAAGCATCGCGTCGAGACGGCTCAGCGCTTCACCGAGCCATTTTCTTTCTACTTTTCCTACCGGATAATTCGGATTTTTTCGCTTTTCATTTTCTTCGATTATCCGGATTTTATACCACTGTTCCGCCCGCGCCAGCTCATATTGCCCGCGTTCACCGGAAAGCAAAGCCCAGAGCCTTCCCTTTCCAGTATATTTTCCGTCCCAGTTCCAGCGCCGCCCGTCGTCCATCTCGCCGTAGCCGTCGTGATTATAACGATAAAACGCCTCGCCGTTCGGCGTGTTAACCTTGATAATCTCGTCTATGACTTTCAACGATTTTTCAATTAAAGGGTCTTCCGCCGGTTTGATTCCCAAGCGCACCAGTTCCAGAAATCCGGCATCGACAATCGCGCGCTCGTCAAAAAATCCCGCGCCGTTATTGAGCTCGATTTTCTCGCCTTTATTCGGCGCGCCGTTTTGCGTAATCCGCAAATAATAAATGCCGTCGCCGTATAAACCGGTCGTCGTCGCCGTCCAGCGTTCGACGTTGCGCGCCCAATCGTCAGCCGTCGCCAGGTAAACGGTCGCCGACGCTTCGTCGCCGTTGCGCCGCGCGATTTCCGCCGCGCAGACGAGCCCGGCGATTTCCGCCGCGATGGTCGAAGGCGAAAATCCCGCTTCTTCTTCCCATCGCTCCTGCGGCGTTCGCGGACCCGTTTTCACTAAAAAATCGGCGGATTTTTTGATGTGATTCGTGTAAGTCGCCTTGTCGAATCTGCCGAGCTGATAAGCGAGAATCAAAGGGAAAGCGACTTCGTCCAGTTGCAGCGAACCCCAGAAAGGCTTGCCGTCGAGCCACGAATTCTGCGGAAAGCTGCCGTCGGGCTTTTGCTGGACTTTGAACAGAAAATCCAGCGCGCGCTCCGCCGCCGGACGGTCGCCGAGAGCCATAAAAGCCGTCGCCACCTGATATAAATCGCGCGACCAGACCAGATGATAACCGCCGACGTTGTTTTCGTTGGCGTTCTCGCCGCCGCCCCACGGAACGGTCAAGCTAGCGATGTTTGCGCCGCGATTTGCTTTATCTTCGTGCGCTTTTAAAATCATCGCCGCCATATTGAATTGAGCTTGATATTTGGCGTCGACTTTGCGCAGAGTTTTCAGGTAATCAATCCAGCTTTCCTGATATTCCTGCGAGGTCTTCGGAAAACCTTTGAAAAGCGAATTTTGCGCGGCTTGCAAAGCTTCGTCCGCGTTTTTTCCGAATCCGAGAGATATTTCAAAATGGAAATCTCTCGATTTCGGAAACCCGGTAAAAACCGGCATCACCTTTGCTACCTGCACGACATTTCCGTTTTCGGCGCGCGCATACGGGTTGCCGATTTTTCCCGTTTTCTTCAGCTGCTCGAAGCCGTCGCTCGTGCCGAGAAAACCGCTCGTCATCTCGCTGAACCGGCAATAGCGACAGGTCAGCGCCGAGGCTTTATCGCCGTCGATTGATAAAAACGCGTTCGTCTGCGACCAGGCGGTATCGTGCATTCCGCTATTTGCCAGCGAAGGGTCGTAATAAATATAAAGCTGCTGGTCAGCCGTTTGCCTCTCGAACCGCACCGAAATCATCACGGAATTATTTTTCGGGTCGGTGACGTATGTTTTCTGAATGCTCCATTCGCGCGTCTTTGCCGAGTTCGTCTGCACGAACGAAAGCGAGCCGGCGCTGGAAAAGTTTTTATAAATGCCGATATTGGAAACGGGCGAGACGTCTTTCGTCCGGCTGATGTTCAAAACTTCGACTTTCTGCGTCGTGTCGTCTGTTTCGGTTTCGACTTTTCCGGTTTTCTGATTAACCACGACAAACTGCAAAAGATGCACATTCGCCACCGTCACGTCCGGGTAATAAACTTCGGTCAGCGCGCCGCCCTGCAATGTAAACCAGACTTTGCTTTCCGGATTCGCCGCAGTTCCGACGCCCTGTTTGCCCGCGCTTGCCCATTGCGCGTCTTTGCCCGGCGCATCCGGCGCGAGAGTTTGAGCTTGAGCAGCGAAAGCGGAAAAAATTAACGCCGAGACGCAAAGCGGCAAAGAGGCAAAGTTAAAACGATTTTTTAAGATTTCGGATAAAATAAATTTCCTCGTTTGATTTTTCATAGATTTTTTGCGTCCGCAAGCCCTTTGCGTCTCGGCGTTAAAAGTTTTCTTTAAATTTTCTTTCTAAAAATCCTGTAACCGAACGCGTCGAGCGAAATCGCGGGCAGACTGACGTTTTTCTTTTCAAGGTTCGGCGTCACGTCTTCAAAATTTCCGCCGGCTTCGACCGAGCCGAAAAACGGCGCGTTGGTCATATTGATTACCACCAGAATTTCTTCGCTGCCCTGCCGCCGCAAAAACGTCACGACTCGCGTCTCGTCGGAATTTTTCAGCCAGACTAAATCGCCGCGCCGCAAAGCGACGGAGTTTCGGCGAAGCGCGGTCATCGCTTTGTAGAATTTCGGAAAATCCTGCCGGCGTTCCTGTATCTGCCAGAAAACCGGCAGTTTTTCAAACAACGCGGGCGCGCCCGATTCGGTCGTGTCGCCCGCTTCCATCCCGTTATAAAACATCGGAATGCCGTCGAGCGTAAAAACCAGCGCCTGCGCCGCCAACGCGCCCTTTTCGCCGAAACGGGCGATGGCGCGGCGCTCGTCGTGATTGTCGGAAAAGCGCATTCGCAAAGCGTTTTTCGGAAATTTCGCTTTCTGTTCTTCCCAGACTTCGCGGATTCTGGCGGCTGATTTTTGACCCTGCAAAACTTCGGTCAAAGCCGAATGAATGTTCCACGAATAATCCAAATCGAAGGCTTTGACCAGCAAATCGGGCGATTCCCATTCCGCCAGCCAAATCGTGTCGGGCTTGATTTTATCGACCTCGGCGCGCGCCGTTTCCCAGAATGCGGTCGGCACGAAACCGGCGACATCGCAGCGAAAACCGTCCAAATCGTAATCGCGAACCCACATTTTTAACATCTCGATAATGTATTTCCTGAGTTCCGGATTGTCGTAATTCAAATCGGCAACGTCCGCCCAATCGGGCACGGGCGGAATGATTTCGCCCTTCTCGTTTCTCGTATAAAACGCAGGATTTTTCATCATTACCGAATCCCAGGCGGTGTGATTGGCGACGATGTCGATGATGACTTTCAGCCCGCGTTTGTGCGCTTCCGAGACGAGGCGTTTTAAATCGGCGCTCGTGCCGTAATCGGGATTGACGGCGTAATAATCCTTCACCGCATAGGGCGAACCGATTGTGCCTTTCGCTTTTTCCCTGCCGATGGGATGAACCGGCATCAGCCACAAAACGGTGACGCCCGTGTTTTTTAATCTGTCCAAATCCGCCGTAATCGAATTAAAATCGCCTTTCTGCGAAAATGCGCGCGGAAAGATTTCATAAATCACGGCGTCTTTCACCCAATCGGGCGACGGGCGCGCATTCTCTTTCGAGAAATCGCGCGGCGGCTGTTGAGTGAATATAAAATTGAAGAAAATTACCGTTAAAACCAACGCGCCGAGCATCTTTTTTAAAATCGTCATAAAAATATTCCCGCTTCGATTAAATTAATTTTCGGAAAGAGAGAAGCTGCTTTCAGCCCTTAATCTTTATCCTCAAGCCCGGCTCCCGCGATACCGCTTACCGTCGGAACGGAAGTTTCGATATTCGCTGCGCCGACGTCCCTGACCAGCAAAACGCTGAACGCCGCCAGAAGCATCACCAAACCGCCGAACATCACGACGTTAAGCGGGTCGGCGCCCAGAATATTTCCGTAAAGCTGCGGCACGACGAGCGACATCACGATTTGCGGAATGACGATGAACAGGTTGAAAACGCCCATATAAACGCCCATCCGCGAAGGCTTAATCGCGCCCGCCAGAAGAACATACGGCATCGAGAGAATCGAAGCCCAGGCGACGCCGACGCCCGCCATTCCGAGCCACAAAAAGTATTTGTCATGCGCGAAATAAGTTGAAAGCAACCCGAGACCGCCGAGCGTCAGGCAAATAAAATGCACGGTTTTGCGACTTGTCGCGCCGGCAAGCGGCGGAAGCAGAAACGCCACCAGAAAACAAACCACGTTGTAGACGGCAAAAGAGAGTCCGCCCCATTCGGTTCCGGCGGCGAAAAGCGGCGATTTTTCATCCGGTGCCAGATAAACGTGCCGCGCGACCGTCAGACCGTAAAACTGCCACATACACGGCAGCGCGAACCAGGTAAAAAACTGTACGACGGCGAGCTGCTTCATCGTTGTCGGCATATCTTTTAAGGCATCCCAGATTTCCGCGACGATGCCGCCGACAACGTTGCCTTCGGCTTGTTTGCGCCGGAATTCTTCCATATCTTCGGGCGGATATTCCTTTGTGCTGAAAACCGTCCACAAAACCGCGGCGAGAAAAACGACCGCGCCGATGATAAACGCGTAATACGTCGCATAGGGAATGCCGCTCGCCAGCGCGCCGGCAATGCCCAGACTCGCCAGAATAAACGGCAAGGCGTTGGCAAAAGTCTGACCGACGCCGATAAAAAACGACTGCGTGACGAAGCCGGTCGTGCGCTGTTCTTCGGGCAGCTTGTCGCCGACAAAAGCGCGAAACGGCTCCATGCTGGTGTTAATGCTCGCGTCCAGAATCCACAAAAGCCCCGCCGCCATCCAAACCGCCGACGAAAACGGCATCAGCAGAAGACAAATGCTCGACATAACCGCGCCGATGAGAAAATACGGTCGGCGTCTGCCGAGACGATTCCAGGTGCGGTCGCTCATCGCGCCGATAACCGGCTGAATCAGCAAACCCGTCACCGGTCCGGCGAGCCACAAATACGGCAGACTGCTTTCTTCGGCACCGAGGTATTTGTAAATCGGCGACATATTCGCCTGCTGCAAGCCGAAGCCGATTTGAATGCCGAGAAATCCGAAACTCATATTCCAGATTTGCCAAAAACTAAGTCGCGGTTTGTTTTGCATAAATTTTAGTAATCAGTAGCGCGAAGCGATAGTCGGCAGCCGGTCTTTTTTTGGCTCACCACTTTTGGCTTCTGTCCTCTGCCTCCTATTTTTCTTTTAACGAGAATAAATGTTTATGTCTTCTAAAATCACGTTTCGGTCTAATGAAAGCGCGTAAATCAAAGTTTTCGCCATATTGCCGACGTGAATAAATCCGGCGCGCGCCGGTTGCTCTTTCGGCGTTTCGACATCGACCAGACCCGGACAGAAATTAAAAACGCGAACGTCTGCGCCGCGCTTGCGGAGGTCATCGCGAACGGATTCGGCAAAACCGAGCAGACCGAATTTCGACGCGCAATACGACGGCACGTCGGCGTAGCCGTTTTTCCCCGCCTGCGACGAAACATTGACGATGTCGCCGAAATCCTGCTCCAGCATTTTCGGCAGAAGCTGCCGCGTCAGCCACATCGCGCCGCGCAGGTTTGTTTCCAGAACCGTGTCCCAGCCCGCTTCGGTAATCTCGGTCACGGTTTCCGGCACGGCTAAGCCGGAATTATTTATCAGAACGTCAACCGCGCCGCATTTTTCGAGCGCAAAACGGACGAGATTTTCCGTTTCCGCGCGGCTGCGAACGTCGAAAGCGTAAGAGAAGACTTTATTTTCGCCAAACTTTGAATTCAGCTCGCGCGCCGCTTCATCCAGAACATTTTGCCGCCGCGAGGCGATGATGACCGCGCCGATTCCGTTTTCAAGCAGCGCTTCGGTAAACGCGCGCCCGATGCCGGTCGCGCCGCCGGTAACGAGCGCGGATTGCTGCGAAAAATCTTTCGTCTTCATTGTTTGACCGTAAAAATTCCCGCCGTGCGCGCCGGAATTGTAACTTTCACATTGCCGTTATTGATTTTCACGTCCGAAACTTTGTCGAGCCGGTCGGTTAAAGTCGAATTAGCCGGAAACTGTTTTATCATCGAAACGTCGAAAGAAACCTCCGCCGCTTTCGTGTCGTTGTTGAAAATCATCAAAACGGCTTGATTACCGGCTAGGCGCGCGTAAGCCATCTGCTGTTCTTCATCCAGCAAATCCAGCGTTCCGCCGTTTCGCAAAGCCGCATATTGTTTTCTCAGCGCGCCCAATTTTGCCAGGTGATTCCAGACCTCGTTTTCCTGCGCCGTGCGACCGGAAGCTGTAAAAGCGTTTCTGGCATCGCCGGGAAACCCGCCGGGAAAATCCCGGCGATTGTCGGGGTCGCCGCCGCCGGTCATCGCCAGCTCGTCGCCGTAATAAAGCAGCGGCGTCCCGCGCGAAGTCATTATCAAAGTCTGCGCCAGTTTCAAGCCTTCCGTGGTTGCGCCTTCTTCGTGCATAAAGCGCGGCATATCGTGAACGCCGAGAAACGTCGTCAGAACCGACGGATTCGGATAAAGCCAGTCTTTGGAAAACATCTGCGACACTTCGCGGATTGGCTTGCCTTTTGCGAAAGCGTTGCGAACCGGATAAAAAAGCGCGAAATCGTAAAGCGTGTCAATCTGCGTATCAATCTGGTCGTGCCCGCGCCGCCCGGTCTGAAAATAAGAAATCAACGCCGGGTCGCCGTCGTAAAGCTCGCCCAGAATATTCACGCCTGGATATTCGCGCTTTATCGCGCCGCCCCATTTCTGCCAGAACGCGCGCGGAACGTGCGGCAGCGTGTCCATCCGGATAGCGTCGAAACCGTTCATTTCCAGCCACCAAATCGAATTTTGAATCAGGTATTTTTCGACTTCCGGGTCGTCTTGATTAAAGTCGGGCAGAATGTCTATAAACCAGCCGTCGATGTTTCGCTTTTGGGTTTGATACGTGGCGCGCGGGTTCATCCCCGTCCATTTCTGCCAGTTGTTCGACAGGTGATTCGTGAGCGTGCCGTTCCACCACGTCGGCGTCGGCGGGTCGCTTGCCCAGACGTGATACGGTCCGGTATGATTCGCCACCTGGTCTTGAATGATTTTGATTCCCATCGCGTGCGCTTTATCAATCAATTCGCGCAGCTTCGCCATATCGCCGAGATGCTCGTCAACCGCATACATATCCGTCGCGCCGTAGCCGTGATAGCCGGTCGTTTCGGGCACGCCTTCGTAAACTTCCTTCGTGTCGGGCTTATCGTTGTTGTCGTAAACGGGCGTCGTCCAAATCGCCGTCACGCCCAGAGATTTCAAGTAAGGCAGTTTATCAATCACGCCCTGAAAATCGCCGCCGTGATAATGCCGACCTTTCGCGCGGTCGTACAAACCTTTCGATTTCGGCGGGTCGTTATTTGAACGGTCGCCGTCGGCGAAACGGTCAGGCATCAAAAAATAAATCACGTCGTCCGGCGTGTAGCCTTGAAAGCGATTTTGGCGCGAGATTCTTTCTCTGATTTCAAACGGCGCATTGGTCGTTCCGCTTCGGGTTTCAATTCTGAAATTGTATTTTCCGGCTCTTGAGCCGGGCGCGATTTCCACGTCAAAAAAAAGATAATTACCGTTCTCGCTGGCGCGAAAATTATACGCTTTCAAGCCGCTTCCCGCCGGCGCGACGACATTCGCGCCCGTCAGATTTTTTCCGCGCGCCAGCACGCGCACCGGATTTATCGTCATCTTCGCCCACCAGTTCGGCGGGTCGATTTTTTCCACCGACGGCGTCTGCGCGAAAACTGCGGCAGCCGAAAGCAAAATTAAAACGCAAAGGCGCAAAGCGGCAAAGACGCAGGGATTTAAAAAAAACCCGTATCCATCCGTGTTAAACTGCGGTTTGATTTTCCTTTGCGGCTTTGCTTGCTCGCGCCTTTGCGTTAAATATCTTGTATTCATATTAATTCGTTCGCCCGTAAACTTCGGTCAATTCTTTTAATCTGCCGACGATTTCCCCGGAAATATCGCCGTCCTGAAAGCGCCAATACCAGTTTCCTGAACTCGACGCGGGCAGATTCATTCTCGCTTCGCTGCCCAAACCTAATAAATCCTGCATCGGCGTGATTGACGTGTTTGCCGCCGAAGCCCAAATCGCGCGAATAAAATCCCAGTGAATTTCCGCGCCGTCGGAGTTCAGATATTTCAAACAAAATTCGTGCTCGCGGCGAATCTGCGAATCGTCGCGCGTCGAGCCTGCGCCAGCCTGCGAGCGAAACCAGCCGACGGTCGTGTCGTTGTCGTGCGTTCCGGTGTAAGCGACGCAGTTTTTTATATAATTGTGCGGCAAATCGTGATTTTTCGTGTCGCCGCCAAAGGCAAACTGCAAAATCCGCATTCCGGGAAAGCCGAACGAGTCGCGCAACTGTTCGACGTCGGGCGTAATCACGCCCAAATCTTCCGCCCAGAAAGGCAAATCGCCGATGGCGTTTTTCAGCGAGTCGAATAAATGCCTGCCCGGCACATTGACCCAGCGCCCGTTTTCCGCGGTTTTATCGCCGCCCGGAACTTCCCACGCCGCCGCAAAACCGCGAAAATGGTCGACGCGCACGATGTCAACCGTTTTCAGAATGTGCCGGACGCGTTCAATCCACCAGCTAAATCCAGCCGCCTGCATTTTTTCCCAATCGTAAATCGGATTGCCCCAGAGCTGTCCGGTTTGCGAAAAATAATCCGGCGGAACTCCGGCGACGACTTTCGGCGAGCCGTCGGCGTTCAATTTAAAATTCGATTGGCTGCACCAGACGTCAGCCGAATCGAGCGCGATAAAAATCGGCACGTCGCCGACGATTTTAATGTTTTTGGCGCCGGCGTAATCTTTAACCGCCAGCCATTGCCGGAAAAACAAAAATTGATAAAATTTCTGCGCCTGAATTTCTTCGCGCAGGCTCTCGCGCGCCCAATTCAAAGCGCTTTCGTCGCGCAGGCGCAGAGGCTCGTCCCATTCATACCAGGCTCTTTGCCCGTTCGCGAATTTGACGGCGCGATACAGGGCGTAATCGTCAAGCCACGCCGCGTTCTGCTGAGAAAAAGTTTCAAACCTGCCGCGTAAATCGACGCTCGTCGTCGCCCGGAAACGCTCGTAAGCCTTCGGCAAAATCCAGTTTTTCCATTCGTAAACCGCGCCGAAATCGACTCGCTCAAAGGGAAAATCCGGCTTTTGATTGATTTCCTCAAAAGTCAAAAGATTTTCTTCGACCAGCTTTTCGGGCGAAATCAGATTCGTGTTGCCCGCAAACGCCGAAAAACATTGATACGGCGAATCGCCGTAGCCGGTCGGACCTAAAGGCAAAATCTGCCAGTAAGTTTGTCTGGCGCGCGCGAGAAAATCGACGAACTTATAAGCTTCCGCGCCCAAATCGCCGATGCCGTATTTAGAAGGTAAAGATGTCGGGTGCAATAAAATACCGCTTGCTCTCGGAAAATTCATAATTTATGTTACTACTGTAATATCTATATCCGTCTTAAAGATAACGATTGATTTCGGAGGTATTTCTAAAATGATATTGCCTTTCTCATCCTTGGAAACTTTTGCCTCTTTCAACGACGAAAAAATATTTCTTTGATTGTCCTGTGCAATAACAGTATCCAGCCTGTCCAATTCGGAAAATTTCATTTTCTTCAGGCTGATGCGTTTTGTCTGCTCTGAAAAATTTATTCCCACAACCACGTAATTATTGCTTCCGCCGCGCAAAGATTTATCTTCTTCAAAATAACGCCCGAACAAATAAACGTCATTGTCATAAAATAAATCGACGGTTTTGCCTTCTCTCAACGCGCGATTTTCTTTTCTGAGCTTTATAAAGTGCTGCGTCCACTCGAACATTTTCTGTTCTTCGCGCGTTCTGTCTTCTTTTGTAAATTTACTGATTTTATCCTCGCGCCAGCCGCCCGCGAAATCTTTGCGATTGTCGGGGTCGTGACCGCCGGTCATCGCGATTTCCTCGCCGTAATAAAGCTGCGGAATGCCGCGCGTCGATAAAATAAACGCCGTGTGCAGCATCGCGCCGGCGAGCGTCGCGTCTTTGAGCGACATAAAACGGTCGGTGTCGTGATTATTTGTTAAAGTCGTGACGTTATTGATGTTCGGGTAAAGCCCGTCGTATTTTAAAACGTCTCGAAGCGCGCGCACAGGCTTTTTGCCGGTAAAAACTTCCTGCGAAGTTTCCCATAATTTGAAATCGAAAACGCTCGGCAGATTCGTATCAATTCCGTCCCAGCCCGTTTTTCCGCCCTGAAAAAAAGCCGTCTGCGCCGAATCGCGCTCGAAAACTTCGCCGACCAGATAGAATTTCGGATATTGTTTTTTGACGGCAAGAGACCAATCGCGGATAAACGGGCGCGGCATATATTGAATCGTGTCCTGCCGGACGCCGTCGATGCCGGTCATCGCAATCCACCACAAAGCATTCTGGATTTCGTAGCGCGCGACTTCCGGCTCGCTCTGATTCAAATCGGGCAGAAATTCGTTGAACCAGCCCTTTATTAAATTGTCTCTTTCGCTTGGCGCCGCGTTCGGCGAAAGCAAAACCGAATTATTGAACGAGTTTTGCGAAAATTGGCTGAACCAATTATCAAGCGGCGGATTTTTTGCCCAGATGTGCTGCACGCCGACGTGATTTGCCACCTGGTCTTGAATGACTTTGACGCCCTGCCGGTGCGCTTCCCGAACCATTCTCTGCAAATCAGCCAGCGTGCCGAAATGGTCTTCGACGCCGTAATAATCAATCGCGTGATAGCCGTGATAATTCGTATACGGGCACCACGGTTTGTCGCACTCGTTCGCCTGATTCGGATTGTCATACCACGGCGTCAGCCAGATTGCCGTGACGCCTAATTCTTTCAAATACGGCAATTTATCAATTACGCCCTGAAAATCGCCGCCGTGCCAAGCGCGCGGATTCTGCCGGTTGTTTGCTGATTGAGGCGCGTTTTTCGGATTGTTGTTCGCAGCGTCGCCGTCCGCGAAACGGTCGGTCATTATCAGGTAAATAACGTCTTCATTCGTAACGCCCTGAAAATTCGTTTTGGTGTCGAGCGGCGCGAGGATTTCAAAGGGAATCGTCGTTTTTCCGCTCGGAGTGGAAACTTCGAACTCGTATTTTCCGGCTTTCGCGTTTGCGGAAATCGTCACGTCGAAGAAAAGATAATCGCCCCGCGCGTTTGTTTTTGGATTGGAAATTTTTAAAAAATTGTTTTTGGAAACGACTTTCGCGTTTTGAAAATTTTTGCCGCGCGCCAGCAGTCGAACCGGATTTATCGTGTGATTCGCCCACCAGCTCGGCGGCTCGACTTTTTCGATTTGCGGAGCTTGATTCTGCGCGCCCGCCGCCAGGCAAACAAAATTGGTTATTCCAATAATCAAAATCAATCGAAGAATCTTTTTCATCATTCCGCTGCCGAAAGTAAAGATAAAAATACAGGGCGTGAAAACATTTTGTTCCACGCCCTGAGAAATAACAAGATGCCGGTTGCCGGAGCGGCATCTTTGGTATTCAATTTAGAATTCCAAACGAAGTCCAAATTGAAGCTGGCGATTACTGTAGGGAGAAGTCCCGCGAATCGTACCAAACCCGTTAAACGTGCTGGTATTGTTGTAATCGGTATTCGGCGTTCCCAACTGAGTTTTATTGGTCAGGTTGAACGCTTCCGCCCGGAATTGAAGTTTGGCTCTCTCAGTAAAATTAAAGTTCTTCGAGATGCCGAAATTTAACTGGTAAGTCGAAGGCGAACGCAGAGAATTGCGTTCCAGATTACCGATTCCCGTCGCCGCCGGCATAAAAGCGCTGCGATTCAGAAACTGCCCGTTGCTCCCGTTATAAGGGTCACCGACCAGATTGACCAGCGCGTTATTTACGCGAACGTCGAACGGATTGCCGCTCTGAGCGCGGAAAATGCTGTTTATTTGCCAGCCGCCGATAAGCAAATCCAACGCTTTGGGAATGTCGGAGCCGAATTGTCTGCCGCGACCGTAGGGAAGTTCATAAACGGTCGCAAAAGAGAAAACGTGCGGATAATCAAGCCTTGAAGTAGTGAAAGGCTGAATATAATTGATGCCGCCCGCCGTGCTGTCAAATGCTCCCTCACCGTTATCCTTCGTCTTTGAAAAAGTGTAAGAAGCGATATACTGCCAGCCTCGACTAAAGCGCCGCTCAAGCTGCAACTGCAATGAATCATACTGAGATTTGCCGTTGTCGTCGCGGACGTTTACGCTGCCCAGTCCCGGATAGCAATTTCCGCGCGTTCTGCCGGCAATCGGACAAGGTATGGAAGAATCGTTCGTCAGCGCGGTTCCATTCAAGTTGTAATAAAGAATGAGATTGCGCCCGCGAGTGCCGACATATGCGATGCTCGCTACCGTATTGCCGGTTAACTGCTGCTGAAACTGCACATTGAACTGCTGAACATTCGAAATTTTATTATCCGGCACAATTGCCAGAACATTCGAGCCGACCGGATTGTTCAAAAATGCCGGGCTGGTATTTAATCCCGGCAGCGGCAGCGGAGCCGTGGCGAGCGTATTGTTGTTGTTATTGAGCGGACCTTGTCCTGTAAAAGTTATTCGATAACCTTCATTATAGCTGTATCTGACGCTGCCCGAATAAGGCGGATTTTGAGCGAGCTGGTTGTTAATACCGCCGCGGTCGAGGAAATAGAAAATTCCGTAGCCGCCGCGAATAACCGACTTGCCTTTGCCGGTCAGGTCATAGGCGAGACCGAGACGCGGGCTGAAATTGTTTTTGTCCGTTCTGGTTAAAGTATCTTTGTCGTCAGCCGCCAGAATAAGTCGCCCGGTCGGCAAATCAAAATTAGCCTGCCGCGCGTATTGTTCCGCCGGATTGGTAAAATACTCGTAACGAAGACCGAGATTCAAAGTTAATTTATTGGTAACTCTCCAATCGTCCTGCGCAAAAGCGCCGTTTTCCCAATTAGTCGTTCCGACCAGACCATTCTGGAAGCCGATGTCATAAGTGCAGAAGAAACCGATTAACAAGTCGGCTTGTTCGAACCGCGTGGTTCCCGAAGCCGCTTCGCTCGGCGCCGCGCCTCCGTTCGGGCATTGATTGAATTCGCCGTTTCCATACATTCGGAAATCGCCTTTACCCGCGAGCGGACGAAACAACTGGACGTTGCGTTTCAAAAGCGTGCCGCCGAATTTGAACGTATGATTGCCCGTCACGTAACTGAGACTGTCAACCAATTGATACGTATTTTGCGGGACGCGATACGGACCGTAATCGCCCGTGTATTCGAGCTGACCGTTATAACCGCCGATTAGTGCGCCGCCGCCTAAAGTAGCGTCGCGGTTGGCATTGACGATTCCGAGATTTGCCGAAATAGCCTGGTCGCCGAACGGCGGCTCATAGCCGTATCGGAGACGGTTTGCCTGAAGCCGAAGCTCGTTGAAAAGCGTCGGAGTTATCGAAGTGTTCAAACCGACGACGACGGCTTTGGTGCGCGTCGGATTCGAACCCGAACCGAAACCGGCGGGCAGCGTCGGCAAGCGCGATTCGACCGTTTGACTGTAACGACCGTAACTGGTGCGAACAAACAGCTGATTTTTATCGCTGAGGTTGGCGTCGAAACGCAGGTCAAAAACATTCTGGTCGTCGATTTCGTTACGCGTGTTTATAAAATTACCCTGCACTTGTGTGCCGTTATTCGGCAGCGGGAAAGCTCTCAAATAAGCCAACGCCGCTTGATTCAAGCGCCCCGGCGGAAGCAAATCCAGACGGTTGTTAAGAATGTTCGCTCCGGTTAGCGGGTCGCGCAATTGAATGGCGTTGCCCAGTCCTGAAGAAGCCGGATTTAACAATTGCGAGAAATCGCCATTGCGAAAAGCCGCTGTCGGAACCGTTGCCGTTTCGGTCGCGCGCGGCAGAAACTGCCGCAAGCCGTCATAGCTGAAGAAAAAGAAGAGTTTATCTTTCAGATTATGAATCGACGGTGTTCCTTCGCCGAAACCGGGAATAATGACCGGTCCGCCGACCGTGCCGCCAAATTGGCTGCGCCGGAAAAGAGGCGTTCTTCGCTGATTTTGGACTACATCATAAAAAGCCGGACGAGCATCAAACGCGTTGTTACGAATAAACAGGTATGAACTGCCGTGAAAATCATTCTGACCGGATTTGATAACGCTGTTGATAATCGCGCCGCCGCCGCGTCCGAATTCGGCGGTCGCCACGCTGGTCTGAACGCGGAATTCCTGAACGGCGTCCGCCGACGGAAAGATGTTGATGGTGTTGACGAGCGATTCGTTATTATCGACGCCGTCCAGCAAAAAGTTATTTGCCTGCGTTCTTTGCCCGTTAACGGAAAGCGCCGCGCCGCCCGTATTGCCGCCGCGATAAGTCTCCGCATCGCCGCCCGCGCCCGAAGCAAAGCCGCCGATGACGCCCTGCGTGACGCCCGGCGTTAATCGGGCAAGCTCTAAAACATTTCGTCCGTTGAGCGGCAGTTCGACAATCTGCCGTCCCTGAATAACTTCGCCGATAGACGAGGAAGTCGATTCCACGAGCGGCGTGTCGTTGGTGATGGTAACGGTCTCGGTGACCGCGCCGGGTTCGAGCGAAAAACTAAGCGTCGCGTTTTGTGCGACTTCCAACGTCACTTCCTGTCTGGTCGTCTTAAAATTACTTTGAGTAACCGTGATTTGGTAACGTCCCGGTTGAAGCGCCAGGATGGAATAATTACCTTCATCGTTTGTCTGCGCCGTCACTTCGCGGCTCGTTCCCAAATCCCTGACGGTGACTGTCGCTCCGGCGATTGCCGCGCCTGAAGTATCGGTGACCGTCCCCTGAACTCTTGCCGATTCGGTTTGCGCCGTTATGATTGTCGTCAAACACAGAATCGCAACTAATAAGCCAAACACTCTGTGCCGACTTAATGCTCTCAATTTATTCATAATCCAAATTCCTCTCTTATTAGCTTTAGGATTCCTCGTCTTTTACAGGTCTCCGAAACGATTTTTATTTAATAAAAATCAGCGACTTAACAAATATGATTTTAAAACGTAAGATTTTGTTTGTTGTGGAAACAAACAAAGTTTTAATACATTTGCAATACACTTGTCAAGATTTATTTGCAAAATTATCGACAAAAAGCGAATTTAATTTGCCGAAGCGAATTTTCTGGCTAAAACCAGGCTCAGAGAACCGATAAGCGTCGGGCTGTCGCCGAGCGAAGACGCCGTAATCGTCGGTCTGCCCAAACCCTGGCGGACGCTTCTTTCAGCCAGCGATTGAATCTCGTCTTTGATTAACGCCCACGCTTTGACCATATTGCCGCTGATGACGACGGCTTGCGGGCTGAAGCCGACAATCAGATTCGAGATGCCGATGCCCAGATATTTGCCGCTTTCCTTTAAAGCTTTGGTCGCGTAAGGTTTCCCTTCGTGCGCCAGCTTGATTAACTGGTCGAAACTGAGGTCGCCATTGGTCGAGCCGTTACTCATTTGATAACGATAGATGGAAGCCTTTTCCGAAGCGTGGGCTTCCCAGCAGACGCGACTTCCGCACGAGCATTCGACCGGAGCATTATCGCCGACAATCATATGCCCGAATTCGCCCGCTGCGCCTTTCTCGCCGCGATAAACCTGACCGTCGAAAATAATGCCGGTGCCGATTCCGTCGGCAACCAGCACCGTAATAAAATTGCGATGTTTTCTGATTTTTTCCTCGCCGAACCATAATTCCGCCAGCGCGACGGCATTCGCGTCATTATCGACGATGACCGGCAATCCCGTATGTTCGGTTATCTGGCTGGCGATGTCCCAATTGCTCCATTGAAAATACGGAATATAAACCACATTTCCGCTCGCCTGGTCGGCGATTCCGGGCACGCTGATACCGACTTCCAAATCATATTTATTGTGAAGCCTGGCATATTTGGCTACTTTGGCAATAATCTGTTCGCACATCTGTTCGGCATCGGGCGAAGTCGGAAACGTTTCCTTTTCCAGAATCTGACCTGATAAATCAGCCGTCGCAATCGTCGTCAGGCGAGGAGTAATATCAATGCCGAGAGCGACGGGAACGCCCGTTCGGATTTTTAGCAAAGTAGGTTTTCTGCCGCCGGTCGAATCGCCCGTCCCGATTTCTTCAATTAAACCGGCATCGTGTAAATCGTCGACAATCGCCGAGACGGTCGACCTCTGCAACGCGGTTTCGCGGGCTATCTCCGCCCGTGAAATCGGGGCGCGGTCGCGGACGTAATTTAAAACGATTTGTTTATTAATTCCGCGAATCGTGTTGGGGCGGGCAATCTGGTTTTTAGCCTTATGCAGGTAAATTTTTTTCATAGTCGCAAAAATTTAGGGCAAATAGGTTTTCGTCAGCAGGCACACTTAGTTTGTTGTTTAAACGAACAAACTATTCATAAACCTTTTTCATTTTTTTTTCAACAACATTTTTAAAAATTTTCGTATGGAGATTTACGCGGCGATGTCGATTAGCGATTTTAACCAATTTAAATTCAGCAGATTCCGGTTAATTTTTCGGTTATAAAAATATTAACGCCGCACGGGTCGCGAAAAGCCGCCAGCGGCGCGGCGATTTCTTACATTAAGAATTTTACTTTGTCGAGGATGATGAAGACCGAAAAACGCCGATGTTGTAAAGCCAGTCGATTATTCTTGCGCTTTCCTCAGATGAGATATACGGCAGCCACGCCTGCGTTATTTCGGCAGCCGTGCCGCCCTGCGGAATCGAATCCAGCAACAAGGCGATTGCCGTATTGTTGACGTAAGCGATTGGGCGCTCAAGACCGGCGTGCGTTAACGCTCGCGTTTTTGTAATAATATCGTCGGCAATGCACGGCGTATCTATTAAAGTTGCGGCGTCGGACAATTTCAAATAGAGCTTGTCTGAGAGCAGAGCCGAATTTACCTGCGGAATTACAAGGCGCTGAGTCGTCTCCAAACCTGAGCGTTTTTGCCAGAACGCGCCCGTCTTATAAAAAAGAGATTCGGAATAGAACTGTGCCGCCAGATTATGATGGCGGGCGACGGTTTCTGCCTGCCGGTTTCGATAAAACCGCATCGCTTCCGCCGAATTTTCCGGTCGGGTCAATAAAGTATGAACAACGAAACTGCCCTGCAAACCGGAACTCATTGCCGCCTGCACGCCCTGCGAAGCAAGCGGGTCGATTGAAAAACAGGCTTCGCCGACTTTTATTAAATTTTCATTAACAGGTTCTTCGTCGATATAACCGGAAGCATCGAATCCTTTCACCTTGCCGGCGAGCGTGCCGCTCAGACAGCCGCGCAAAAGCGCCGAGCGGGCGAGGAGCGAGCGATAAAACGATTCCAAATCCTGATTTCCGCGCCGGCGTTTCGCGTCGATAAAGACCATCGCGCTAAAATCGCCGCCCGCCAAAGCCGCGCCCCAGAACCATTCTTCCCGACCGGCTTCAACCAGCGTCGTCGAGCTTTCGACTTTAGGGTTTCGCCAGTAAGCACAGAGCGCGACTGTCGATGCCGAATAACGCCGCCGCTTACGCTTAAAGAAAGAACGTTTGCCGGCGGCTTCGACCAGGTACTTCGCTTTGATTTTTAACAATTCCGAAGCACGGCGCACCGGAATATTCCATTGCCGCGTTTCGTCAAACACCGGACGCAACGCCTGCGCGGGCTGAATCACATTGACGCCCGCCTCTTTCGCGGCTTCAAGCAGAATCTGGTCGAAGCGCCCGCGATTGACCATAAATCCGGATTGACCGTGAGAAGGTTTTGCGAAAGCCGCTTCGTCAGACCAGCGAACGATAGCTTTATCGGGTCGCAGAAACGACGCGGCTTCGATTTTTTCTCTTAAACCGAGCGCGTCGAGCAAAACCAGAATATTCGGCGGCAACGATTCGCCGACTTTATTTTGCGAGTTATCCGCTTTTTCAATTAAGCAGACGCTATGACCTAAAAGCGCCAGCTTGCGCGCCGTCGTTGCTCCGGCAGGACCGCCGCCGATGACGCAGACTTCGGCGTTTATTTCCGAACCGGCGTTGTTGTATCGGAAACTCATACGCCAAAATAATCCGGTCTTTGTTCCAGCAGCCGAATGTAGGCTTGCAGGCAATAATGCAGCCAGCCGCGAATATAATTGCAGGCTGGTCGCCCGCGTTTAATCACTTCGTGATGACATCCGCCGCCGCATAAATAGCGCGCCCAGCAACTCCGGCAAGGCTCTTGAAAATGAACGTGCCGGTCGGCGAGCCAGCGTTTCTGTTTTTCGCGGTCGACTCCGCCCGCAACTTTTCCCATCGCGCCGTCTTCATCTTCGACAAAACGATGACAGGCGTATAAACCGCCGTCCGCCGAAACGCCCAGATAACCCGCGCCCGCGCCGCACGGATACGGGCGATGCGTGCCTTTGTGAATTTCGCGCAGCGCGTTCGCCATATTCAAAAACGGAAATCGTTCACCGCCCGCAACGCGCCGCTCAAATTCCTCGCCGCAGGAAATCATCTGTGCGAGCATCAAATCCAGTTGATTCGAATTCATTTCGCCGCTCGCGTTCGGCGAAGACAGCATCGGCGAAAAACCGACGCTGTGAAAGCCGAGCGAGATAAATTCGTCGAGCGTTTCGCGCAAAAACAGATTGTCGGGCGTCACCGTCACGCGCGCCGAAACCTGCATCTCGCGCTGCATCGCCAGCAGCGGGCGGATATTTTCCAGAATGCGCTGATAGCTGCCGCTGCCGCTTTTAAACGCCCGCAGGCGATTATGAACCTCGCCGATTCCGTCCAGACTGACGGTGACCGCGAATTTATATCGCTCAAAAAACGCGCCGTCTTCGGGCGTCACTAAAGTTCCGTTGGTCGTAATCGAAAAATTGACGGAAACGTTTTTTGATTTAGCTAGAGCAACCGCGCGTTCCGTGCATTCGCGCAAAAGTTTTCGATTCGTCAAAGGCTCGCCGCCGAGAAACGCGAGATTTACTTTTTCGCCTTCGGAAACTTCCGAAAAAAGCAGATTCACGGACGCCGTCGCCACTTCCGCGCTCATATCTTTATTTTTCGAGCCGAAATTTCCCTCCTGCGCGTAGCAGTAAGTGCAGCCCAGATTGCATTTCTGCGCGACGGCGAGCGAAAGAGAGCGAACCGGAGCATTCGACAGAGGCTCGTCCGTAATATAATCCGGCGCGGAAAGACCGAGTTTTTCGAGTAATTGGTCGGAGTCGCCCAAATTTCCTTCGAGCGCCGCCGCGATGTCGTCCGAAATCGTAAAGATGCGCGAGCCGTTGGCGAGTAGAATATGTTTGCCTGTTTCGGTGTCGAAAAGATGAAAATTCGCCTGCCTGGCGGGTATCGGAGAAGCCGCGGCGGAGCTTCGCTCAATCTGGATTAAGGGCAAACTTTGGATGGTCTCTCGCATAAACATTTCCGCCCGACAAAATAACGTGAATCAAGCGAAGAAATAAGCTTTGAAAAATCGAATTTTCTTTGCGCGCTTTGCTTCTAAAGCAGGACGCATTTTCCTGCAAAACCGGAATGTCGTTAAAGAAGAAAGAACTTCCCGCTTTAGAAGCAAAGCGCGCAAAGTTTTAGACAAAGTTTTCAACTGTCCGCTCTTGTATAATAAATTTTACTCTGCTTCTTCTTCCTGTTGCGGCGGTTCCTCGTCCTTGCCGCCGATGATGAAGCGCAGTGATTTTTCCCAGTCGCGAAACAAATCGGTGTAGTTTACCAGATTCGGGTCCATCCAATCATCGACGATATAAACCCGCGGAGTTTCCGGCGTGCGGTCTTTCTGCATCCAGTTATTGCCCGCGCTCGTGCCGTCGGGGCGCGCCTCGACGTTGACGTAATCGGGTCGCGTCGCCGCCCAGTAAAAGCAGGCGCACTCGCGATAATCGTTCTGCCAGGGCGAGCATAAACTTTGCGTCAATTGACCGGGCGGCGCGATGTCTTTCGCTATCACCGCCAGTTTCGTTTTTTCGCCGTTAATGTAGACTTCGTCGAAAAACGGGCGAACTTCCAGTTTAATTTCAACGGTTTTGGTCGGTTCTTCCAGCGATTCAAACGAGCATTTAACCGTCTTGCCGGTAAAATCGCGCACGATTAAAGCCAGCGCGTTCGACCATTCGAGCGCCATTCGCGGGTCGCCGAAACCGTCAGGCAGCGGCACATTTTCTCCGCCGGCGTATTTCGGTCCCGTGACCGGAACCATAAACGAAATATCTTCGATGTGCATCAGGCGATAGCCGTCTTTCAGCACCTCGGCTTCGGGCGGAGCATCCGCGTCGAGGCAGACGACAAGATTACTCGCTTCGTGCAGTTCGATGCCGACCAGGATGCGTTTCCAGATATTGCGAAAGTCCATCTCCAAGCCCGGAAAAGCGTTGGAAATCGCCGAATGCGGAAGCGTGCTCGGCGGATTGCCCGCCGCCTCGTGCTGCATCTGCGCGGAAAGATTTTTTGCTTTAATTGATTTATTCATCGCTGATACTCTTTGCTAATTCAACATAATATTGGGCGGCGGCGCGAACTTTGTTCACCTGCCGCCGCGTTAAAGCCAGATGCCGCCCGTCGGCGCTGCGCATCAGCGCCGGCATTTTTCGTCTTTTTTCGTCGGAAAGGTCGCCGACTTCATCGAAATCCCGGAGAATACGCGCAAACCACGCCAGCGAACCGCTTTCCAGAGCCAGCAAAACGCGCTCGTGCCGCGAGCGAATCGCCAGCGAATCCGCCACCGCCGGGTCGACAATCGGCTCCAGCGCGCGATTCACGTCCAGATAATCCATCCGCGCCATACCGACGCCGCGCTGCTTCGACGGCAGATTCATCTGCGCCGTATTCATCAGCCGGACGGTTTCCAGCGCGCGCCGGACGATTTCGCGAACGTCCGATTTTTCCCGCTCGGTTAGAGGCTCGTCGAAATCCGGTCCGAACATCGCCTGCTCCAGCTCGTCGCCGACGGTTCTGACCGGCATACTGTCGGGCGCGAAAGTCGGCGGTCCGGCGGCAATCCGCGCGTATGCGCTCAACTTTGCGCCGCCCGTTTCCATTTCGACCTCGACGATTCCGTCGCATTCGTCGTCCAGATAGCCGTAACTGATTTGACCGTTGCCGTCGGCGGTCGGCATTCCCGCATAAATCGCCGAAGGATTTGTCGCTTTCCGAACGCCTAATGGATTTTTTTCTATATTATACGGGTCGACATAACCTTTCCACGTTCCCTTGTTCGGGTCGTAAACCGCCTCTCTGATATTTTTATCTACTTCCTCATCGCCGCCCGCCGACGGGTCGGGCGGCGGACCGTAGACATAACCGCCGGCGGGCGTAAAGCGCAGGCGAATCTCCGGGAAATCTTTCGTCGGTTTTATGTATTGGACAAAGCCGAGCGGGATAAATTTTCCTTCCAGAAAATTATTGCAGTTGCCTTTTAGCGGTTGTAATTTGTGATTGTTGAAACGCTCGATGCGCGCTTCTATTTTATCGTTTTCGTCATTCGTGCGGCGAAACGCCTTGATGTTGGCAACGTGAACGCTCCATTTTAAATCGTTCGGCGACAATCCGGCTTTCGATAAAATATCGGTCGTCAGCGGAACGAGATTGTCGTCGCCGTCAAAGCGAACCCAGACTTCCAGAAACGGAGCGACGGGACGAATGTTTTTCCTGCTGTCGCGAAAATTAACCTTGCGAGGCGTTTTAGACCTAATCTCGCCCGTCTTCTTATCGACCAGAAAAGTTTCGGCGGCGACAATCTGCCGGACGCCAATCGGGTCTGTAATTTTCAGCTTGTAATTATCCATCGGCTCTTCGCTCGAACCGAGCCGGGCGATGGCAAAGGGCGGAAGAATGCGAAGCTCTGCAATTTTTTTTGCCATATTTTAACCTCCGATTAAAGTCTCGACCTGCGCCAGCGCGCTTTCGTTTGCCGATTGCAAACCTTTTAAATAGCTTTCGTATTGACCGCCTTTAGTGTCGCCGAGCAGCTTTTCGATATATTGCTCGGACGCGAGCAGTAAATCGCGGTGCATCCGCCAGCGGTCGGCGCTGCGCGCGGCGAGCGCGAGCGAATACGGCATCTCGAACGGAGGTCCGGCGAGAAGTTCGCCGCCGCCGGTATGCATCGGCAGCTGCATTAAAATTTCGGTAATCGAGCGAAGATTATACATTTCGCCGAACGCCCACGAAACCAGCAAACCGCGCGGCGTTCGCCCCGCAGCTTTCAGCGGAGCTTCTATCTGAAACGAATGCATCAGATACATCAGCAGCATACGATAGCGCAGGTTCAGGAGTCCTGCCCACGTATTGGCGACCGGATTGCTGATATATCTGTCGGGCGGCGCGTCGGAATCGGTCGTCGGATTTCTGGCGACGTCGAGCGACGGCTTCCAGCCGTTTTCATCGGGAAACTCGCGGTAGATTTCCAGAAATTTTCCGAAGTGCGAAGCGCCCAGCGCGCCGATAGTCGAGCCTTCGCCCTGTTTGGCGATTAATTCGATGGCGTTGATTGCCGATTTGCGGTCGTTTGCCGTTTCAATCAAAATATCGCTGTAGCCGAGTCCCCATTCGCTCGGATTGACCTGAAAGCGCAGCGAGCCGGATTGAATGTCCGACGAAGCGATAAACGAAGGCGGCGCGGGCTGCGGGTCTTTTTCCTGGACCGGCGGCTGAAACAGCGCGAGTATCGCGGCGTAAAGGATTCCGACGCGGTTGACCTGCGTTTTCTGGATGCCGCCGCTTACATATTTCTGAATCTCTTCGATTTCTTTCGTCAGTCCGAGTCTTTCGATAGTTTCCGCGTCGGGCATTTCGGCTAAAACGTATTTGCCCAGAGATTTCTTGGTCAAAGGCTCCAGTTCAAACGGAAACGGATACAAATCTTTGGGAATCGGGTAATCTTCGCGCTCGAACGAAAGCGGACCGCCGATTAAGGTCAGCATATTTTCGACCGTCACGAGATGTCCCATTTCCTCGCGCGCGATTTCGAGAATTTTCGCTTTCCATTCCTGCGTCAATTGCCGGTGCCGCGGGTCGGTCAGATGCTGCCCGCCGAGCGAATAACCGGCATACAGATACTGCACCATCAAAGCGTGCTCGACTTCCGCGCCGACGTGCATCAGGTATATCGCGCGGTCGCGCGGCGCGGTAAATATATCGAGACTCGCCTGCTGCTCGACCGGATGCTCGGAAACCGTCTCCAGCGCCGTCAAAGGCACAGCCGCCGGAGCTTCGTCGGCTAAAAAACCGGCTCTCCGGGAAACGGGCGCCGCCGCGGAATCGGTTTCCGTCCACAATAAATGTTTGGTTAATCTTGTTGCCACAATTTTCCTCGGATGATTCCCGCTGAAGGGTTTTCTTAAATAAAAAAGCCGAAAATCCTTTTCAAGGATAACCGGCTTTTTTTAATATTTTATTGTCCGTAATTTCGATTTGCGCTGTCAAAATCCGCGCCCCCGTTCCGGCTTCGGAAAAATAATCGCCGCCGGACTCCGCCGGAGCCGGCGAATCCCGATATTTTAATAAACTGTATGGGCGTTTCGACATAACGGTAGATACCTGAGGCATTAAATTTTACAATTCAAGCCGTTTACTTTTCTCTTTTTCGTATGCTTATCTTTTACCGGAAACGCTCTTTAATTTTCCCCGTCGGAACATTTTCGGTAAAGTTCTTATGTCGTCGGTTGATAGAAACTAGCACAGGTTAATTTTAACTGTCAATATTTTTTTAATGGCGCGACGGGCGGAAAATGATTTTTCCGGCTCGGCGTTAAGCGAAGTGAAAACAGAAAAAATGAAAAGGCTCGGGATACCTGCAATCCCGAGCCTTTTCATTTTTCCAAAGGAGTAAGAGAATATGAATCAAAGAATCGTTGTCAACCTTCGCTGCTGTATGAAAGACTTATTCGCGATTAGTTTCCAGAAACGAATGAAAACAATTTTTTGCCGAAATTTATCGTCAAATTACCAAAGTCCGATATTGCTTCACATCACAGACTGCCGACTGCCATATGATAGTATGTTTTATTGCTTTGTCATACGTTTTATGGTCAGTTGTTTGCTTTGACGATTATAAATTCAGACGGATAAGGGACGGCGGAATTATTTTGATGAATTCGGAAATTTTAATCATCGGCGGCGGCGTTATCGGCTTGGCGCTGGCACGCCGGCTGAAAAAATCGGGCGGCGGCAAAATCACGATTCTCGAACGCGGAAAAGCCGGGCGCGAAGCTTCTTTTGCCGCCGCCGGGATGCTCGCGCCGCAGGCGGAAACCGATAAGCTCGACGATTTTTTTTATTTTTGTAATGAATCAAACAAACTTTACCCGCAGTTTGCCGCAGAATTGCTTGATGAAACCGGCATAGATATTGAACTTGACCGCGCGGGCACGCTTTATCTGGCGTTTTCCGATGAAGACGTGCGGGAAATCAACCGCCGCTACGTCTGGCAGAAAGGCGCCGGCTTGGCGATTGAATATCTGACGGCGGAAGAAATTCGCCGCAACGAGCCGTTTGTTTCGCCCGACGTGCGCGAAGGCTTGTTTTTTCCGAACGACCGGCAGGTGGAAAATCGCAAGCTGCTTCTGGCTTTACAAAAATTTGCCGCGCTTAACGCGATTCAAATCGTCGAAAACGCCGAAGTTAAAAACTTAATCGTCCAAAACGGCAAAGCGACGGGCGCGGAAACCGGAAACGGAGTTTTTTCGGCGCAGACGATTATTTTAACGACCGGCGCCTGGACGTCGCTCGTCAAAGTAAACGATTTTGATTTGCCGCTTAAAGTCCGACCGATTCGCGGACAAATGCTGAGCTTTCAAGCAGCGAAACGTTTTTTCCGACACGTCGTTTACAGCCCGCGCGGTTACATCGTGCCGCGTCTGGACGGGCGCATTTTGACGGGCGCGACCGTCGAAGACGTCGGCTTCGACAAAAGCGTCACCGAAGCGGCAATCGACTTTTTGCTCGAACACGCTTTGGAAATCGCGCCGAGCCTTGCTAATTTAGAGATTACCGATAAATGGTCCGGCTTGCGCCCGTTTGCGGCGCACGCGCTGCCCGTTTTGGGCGCGGTGCCCGGAGCGGAAAATCTTTTTGCGGCGACGGCGCATTACCGGAACGGCATTTTGCTTGCCCCGCTGACGGCGGAAACACTTGCCGGTAAAATACTTAAAGATGTAGAATCGCGTTATTTGCAGATTTTCAGCCCCGTCAGAAATCAGGAGTCGAGAGTCAGGAGTCAAGAGGTCGGTTGAATATTTCCTGCTCGCGGCTCTTGACTCCCGACTGTAAAGAGCTATGCGTAAGTTTTTAGTTTTAAGCTTAATTTTTTCATCGCTCACTTTTCCGATTGCCGCGCAGTCGGGGCGCGTCACTGCGGGTCAGCCGTCCGATTCGATTCCCGAAAGCGAAACCACGACGCCGAAAGCGATGTATGAAGAGGCAAACGCCTATTCAAAAAAGAAATTCGACGAGCTTCAGCAAAAGAAAACTCCCTTCAGCGACGTGCTTTACCAGCAGATTCTGCGCGAGCAGAAACAGCTTGCCGCGCGTTACGCCGCCGCCATTCTGGCGCGCCCGAATCCGGCGGGCGACGATTTTTATTATCTCGGAATGCTGCACTGGCTGGCGCAGAATTCGGACGGAGCAAACGAAACTTTAAGAAAGTTTTTTGAAACGAAAGACGCCGGCGCGGAAAATCTGCAAGCTTCGCGCTCGGTGATGACGGTTCTCGCCGCGCGCCGGAAAAATTTTGACGAAGCCGAAAAGTTTCTGAGCGATTATCTGAAGAACGAACCGTTCAAGCCGCGCGAGCGTTTTAATATGGAAAGCGAGCTGGCGGAAAGCTATCGCGCCGCCGGAGATTACGCCAAAGCCGCCGCCCACGGCGAAGAATCATATCGCGCGGCAAAAGCTTTATTGCAGGACGCTTCGTCGCGGACGCGCGCGCTGACCGAAGTTCTCGAAGCGGCGATGGCGCTCCAGGAAATTTACAGGAAAAGCGGCGATTATAAAAACGCCGAGGCGACGCTCGGCAATTTGCAGAAAATCGCCGCTTCGGTTAATTCGCCCGCCGTTTATTATTACGCGATTGACCAGTCGATTAAATTTTTTATCGAGACGAATCGCAAACCCGCCGCGCTGGAATTTTATAAAGCTGCGCTGAATAAAACCAGAAAAGATTTTTCAAATAAAGCGCTGCAAGATAACGTTCTGCAACGCTTGACGAAACGCGAAAAACATTACGAGCTGCTCGGCGAAGCCGCGCCGGAGCTTGCCGGAATCGACCTCTGGTTTCCCGCCGCAGAAGCGAAAACGCTCGCCGCCCTGCGCGGAAAAATCGTTTTGCTGGATTTCTGGGCGACGTGGTGCGGACCGTGCATCGCCGCGTTTCCGAGGCTGACCGAATGGCACGAGACGTATCGGAAAGACGGTTTCGTCATTCTCGGTTTAACGCGCTATTACACCGGCGCGGAAGCCACCAAGGCAGACGAGAAAATCCAAGCCGATGCGGTCGCGCGGATGAAACAGACGCATCGCGTGCCGTATGATTTCGTGCTTGCCAAAGACGCGCTGAATCATCACAATTACGGCGCGGACGGCATTCCGACCGCCGTGCTGATTGACCGCAAAGGCGTGATTCGCTACATTGACAGCGGAACCAGCATCGGCAGAGAAGAAGAATTAGGCAAGATGATTGAAAAACTTTTAGCCGAAAAGTAGAGTAAACAAAGCGGACGGAAGTTTTTTTCGCTTTGGCTTTGAAAATTTTAAAATGGCTCAAGTAGGAAAAAAAATGAGTAAAACGCAAGACCTGTATGACCGCATCGCCGACGTGCAGAATCTGGCAATGAAGATAAACGGCTACCGCGATTCGGTGGCGAAATACCTGCGCTCGCTCGATTTGGACATCAAGCCCGATTCGCTCGTGCTCGACGCCGGTTCGGGCACGGGGCTGGTTACTCTTGCGTTATACAGCGCCGGTTATCACCCGAAAAAAACGTTTGCGCTGGATATTTCCTACAATTCGCTGACGGTCGCCGAGCAGCAGTTTGACGAGGACAAGGAAGTGACGGCGGAAGACGTCGAAACGGTTCAGGGAAATCTGCTTTCGCTGCCCTTTCGAGACGAATCTTTCGACGTCGTTTTAACCTGCGGCGCGCTCGAATACGTGCCGCTCGACAACGGCTTGCAGGAACTGGCGCGCGTTTTGAAAAAAGACGGAACGCTCGTTCTGATTCCGGTGCGCCCGTCGCTGGTCAGTTCGTTTCTGGAAGTTTTGTATAACTTTAAAACTCATTCGCTCGACGAAGTCCGCGAAACTTCCGGTCGCTATTTTGAAATCGTCGGCAATCATAAATTCCCGATTACCGAGCCGATCGGCTGGTCGAAAACGCTGTTTCTTTTGCAGAAGAAGTAAATAAAGTGAAAAGGTGAAAAAGTGAAAGAGTGAAAAAGGCGAGTTGAGCAAATCAGCAAAACTTTTTCACCTTTTCGCTTTTTCACTTTCAATTAATAGATGCACGCAAACGGAAATAAACCTTTAATCATCGCGCATCGCGGCGCTTCGGCGCTGGCGCCGGAAAACACTCTGGCGGCATTTCAAAAAGCGATTGAAGACGGCGCGGACGGCATCGAGTTTGACGTGCGAATCGCGAAAGACGGCGTCGCGGTCGTGTTTCACGATTCGACGCTTAAGCGAATCGTCAGAAAAGAAGGTCGCACGTCGCATTTTACTTCCGAACAGTTGCAGACTCTCGACGTCGGCGCGTGGTTTAACGGTAAAAATCCGGCGCGGGCAAGCGAAAGATTTTCCGGCGAAACCGTTCCGACGCTGGAAAATCTTTTCTCGTTTCTGAAAGGCTATAAGGGTCGGCTTTACCTGGAAATGAAAGGCAGTTTAGCGGAAATTTCAGCGCTCGCCGAAGTCGTGGCAAAAACTATCGGGCAGACGGATTTTCTGCCGCAGACAATCGTCAAAAGCTTTAAGCTCGAAGCGATTGAAAAAGTTAAAACTCTGCTTCCCGAAATTTACACCGCCGCGCTTTTCGCGCCGAAAATTCTGACGATTTTGCGCAAGCAGTCGCATCTCATCGAACGCGCCAAAGGCTGCCGGGCAAATGAGCTTTCGCTGCATTATTCGCTGGCGACGGAAAAGCTCGTGCGCAACGCGACGCGCGAAGGAATGCGGACCGCTATCTGGACGGCTGACCATCCGATTTGGGTGCGGCGCGCGCTGGAAATCGGGATTCACGCCATAATTACCAACAATCCGGCGCGGCTTCTGGCGAAACGTCAGGAAATTTTGCGGTAAATTCCCGTTTGAGATTAGGCGCAATTAACGGTTGCGCGCCGGCGATGATTAATTACTCAAAGGAAATGATTGATTACCGGCGCGCGTTTCTTGATTTCCCTTAGAAAACAGCCGTCGATTTACTATGATTAAATAAGATTAACTTAAGATAAATCCTGATTATCAGAAACAATCTCAATCAATCGACGGCTTATTTCCGACGACCGTCAGCCTGCGCGCCGACGGTTCTTGCCACATTGATTTGCAGGCATTACACTTTTTACTTGTTCGCAATTTTTCTGGAGAATTGAATGAA
The DNA here is from genome assembly GCA_036388475.1 of Pyrinomonadaceae bacterium. Classification (GTDB taxonomy): domain Bacteria; phylum Acidobacteriota; class Blastocatellia; order Pyrinomonadales; family Pyrinomonadaceae; genus JALZHR01. The sequence continues at coordinate 53,588 of DASVRT010000074.1, forward strand.
ATTTTATAACGACATTACAAGCTTAATCGGCAACACGCCGCTCGTTAAAATCAACCAGCTAACCCGCCAGCATCACATCAAGGCGCAGGTTTTCGCCAAAATGGAAAGCCTCAATCCGGGTTATTCGGTCAAAGACCGCATCGGCATTTCGATGGTCGAATACGCCGAAAAAGACGGTTCACTAAAGCCCGGCGGAACGATTATCGAAGCGACGAGCGGCAACACCGGCATCGGCTTGGCGCTCGCCGCCGCCGTCAAAGGCTACAAATGCATTTTCGTTTTGACCGACAAGGTTTCGATGGAAAAAACGCGTTATCTGAAAGCGGTCGGCGCGGACGTCGTCGTCGTTCCCGCCGCCGCCAAACACGGGTCGCCCGACCATTACGTCGAAACGGCGAAACGCATCGCGCAGCAAACGCCGAATTCGTTTTATCCAGACCAATATAATCATCCCGCAAACCCGGCGGCGCATTATGCCACGACCGGACCGGAAATCTGGCAGGACACCGACGGAAAAATCACGCATTTCGTCTCGGGCATCGGCACGGGCGGCACCATCAGCGGTACGGGACGCTATTTGAAAGAAAAAAATCCGGACATTCGTATAGTCGGCGCCGACCCTTACGGCTCGATTTTTAAAAATTACAAGGAATCGGGACGCGTGCCGGAAGCGACGCCTTATCTGGTCGAAGGCATCGGTCAATCTCTGCCGGTCGGCAACGCCGATATGAAAGCGATTGACGAGATTATCAATATCACCGACCGCGAATCGTTCGAGTTTGCGCGACAACTGTCGCGCGTCGAAGGAATTTTCTGCGGCGGCTCGACCGGCACGAATTTCGCCGCCGCGCTGAAAGTGGCAAAGGATTTGGACGAAAACGGACTCGTCGTTTTCATCGTCTGCGACACGGGCGAGCATTATTTAACGAAATTTCACTCGGACGAATGGATGAAGGAAAAGCTTCTGCTCGAACCGCAGCGCATCACCGCCGGCTTGATTGCCGGAACGAAAAATTCACATTCGCCGGGCGAGCTTCTTTTCGTCGCGCCCGGCGAAACCGTCTCCGAAGCGCTCGCCAAAATGAGCGAGAACGGCGTCACGCAGCTTCCCGTTCTGGAAGAAAACCGCTCGGTCGGCAGCCTGCGCGAATCCAGAGTTCTGGCAAAACTGCTCGCCGACAGCAATCTTTTAAATGCGCAGGTCAGCGAAGTGATGGACGAAAGCTTTCCGGTCGTCGATATCGACACCAGCATTCAGGAAATCAAGCCCAAATTGCAGGAATCGCCCGCCGTTTTGATTGAAGATTTCAAACGCATCACGGGCATCATCACGCGCTCGGACGTTTTGGAGTTGCCGCGATAAGAAATTTTTAGCCGCGAAAGAATACGAAAAGAACACGAAAATAAAGCAAGACTTTTCGTGATTCCCGTCTTGTTTCGTGGCTATTTTTCTTTATTCTTCTTTCGTGCTTTTTTCGTATTCTTTCGCGGCTAATCTCTTTTTCTCAATTTTCATTTGTGGTTTAATCTAAGCGAAGATGAAAGCGACGCTCAAAATCAACGGCGAAAAAGATTTTGTTATCGAAGACGACCGTATCACCATCGGTCGCGCTTCGGACAATAAAATTCCGCTTGCCGCAGATTCCAACGTCTCGCGCTATCACGCCGAAATCGAAAATCGCGGCGGCGAATTCCGGCTCGTCGAGCTCGGCAGCAGCAACGGCACGACCGTTAACGGCGAGCCGCTCGAAACCGAAATTCTGCTCCGGGACGGCGACGTCATTCTGCTCGGCGGAACCAGCGAAATCGAATTTTCCATTCAACAGCAGAAACCGCAAGAAGCGGAAAAATCTTCCGCCGCCGCGCCGCCGTCGCACAATGCAAATTTACCGAACGCGAACGCGCCAATCGCTCAGGGCGCGGAGAAAGCCTCGAAAATGCCTGTCATGTTAATCGTGATGGGCTTGGTTTGCGGCTTGGCGGTGATTTGCGTCGTCGGCGCGGTGCTTTATTCTTACAGTTCCGCCGCGGCGCAGTGCGACGCGAAAGCCGTGATTACCAGCCCCGAAAACGGCGACACAATCGACAAGGAAACCGAAATTACGGTCGATGCGCAAAATGCCGATTGCGTAAGGCGCGCCGTTTTTCTGCTCGACGGCGCGGAGATAGCTTCCGCCGATTCCGCGCCTTATACGGCGACGCTCGACCCGAAACAATTTCCCGCGCTGGCGGACGGCGGCAACCATTCGCTGCAAGTCGTTCTGGAAGACGCTTCCGGCAAACAGCTTGCGCCGAGCGAAGTTTTTCTCGCCTTTGAAACGGCGGAAATCGCCACGCCGACGCCGACGCCGAGCGAAACGGAAACGCCCGTTCCGGCTGTGATGCCGCCGACCGGAAAACAATCTTCGCTGATTGATATTCAGGAAATGTCGCGGCGTCTGGTCAAACAGTTTTCCGGTAATTTCGCGTACAAATTCGACCAGCAGTTTTTGCAGGAAGTGCAGAAAAAAACGCCCGAATATGTGGCGGCAGAAGGCTATTTCGCCCGCGCCGAAACTTATCGGGATTTGATAAATCTCGAATTTCACAAGGAAAACGGCTTGGACGCGCCGCTCGGGTTTCTCCTGGCGATGAGCCGCAGTAAATTCAATCCGCAAAAACAGGGCGCGGAAGAAGGCTTGTGGAAATTGACGGACGAATTCGTCACGGCAAACGGTTATAAAACGATTTGCCAGACCGAATCGTTGAGCGACAACGCGCAAAATTGCGCCGCCAAAACGTCTTCAATCTACGCGAAAGCGCTGGTTTTGAAAATTTTTAACGGCGACGCGATTTACGCCGCCGCCGCTTTCGGAATGAGCGAACAGGAAGCCAGCACGTGGGCTTCGAGCCTGCCGCCGAACCGCGAAGATTTTTGGAAAGTTATCACTTCGCCGAAACAGCGCGAGCAGGTCGCCGGATTTTTCGCCGCCGGAATCGTGGCGGAAAATCCCCAAAAGTTCGGGATGAAAAAAGATAAACCGATTTCGGAATTGTATCGTAATTTGATTGGGAATTGAGAAATTTGCGATTTTAGGTTTTAGATTTTAGATTGGATAAGGAAATTTTTTATTTTTCAGAATAGTCACATTGATTTTTTTTCACTTAACATTTTTGTCTCTGAAACAGAAGCTTTTGCGAAGCAAAATCCTTATCCAATCTAAAATCTAAAATCGCAAATCTAAAATGATAAACGTTTTTCTGACATATCCGACACCGGAAGGCTCGCGGGAAATTGCGCTGGACGGCGACCGAATTTCGATGGGACGCGGCAGCGACGCCGATTTACGTTTCGACGACGACGGTCTTTCGCGTCTGCACGCGACGATTCATCGCGAAGGCGAAAAGGTCTGGATTTTAGATGAAAGCTCGACCAACGGAACCTTTGTCAACGGCGAAAAAGTTTCGCCTGCCGGAACGCCTTTGGGCGACGGCGACCGCGTAAAAATCGGTCATTACACCGATTTGCGGATTCGTTTTGCGCAGCAGCAGAAAGAAAACATTGCGCTGGCTGAAAATAAACCGTCGGCGCAAACTGCCGTCGCGGCGACGGATTCTTCAAGCTCGTTCGGAATTTTGCCCGTCGCGCTGACGGCTTTTGCGATTTTCGTAATTGCGATTTCGGCGGCGTTTATCGCCATTCAGGCGCTCGGCGGCGGCAACGACGCGCAGATTGCGCAAAACACCGGCAATCCGAACAAACGAATTATCGACGACAGCGGCGACCCGATTGAAGAAGACACGCCGAAGCCTTCGCCGAAGCCGAGCCGGGAAGCTAATACGAACCAGACGATTGAGACGAATTCAAACCTGACGACTTCGCCCGAAGACGCGAATAAAAATATTATAAATTCGCTTCCGCGCAAAAAATTCTCCGAGATGAGCGAGACGGAAAAGGACGAATACGTCAAGGTCAAAGCGGAAAAAATCGCGCGCATCATCGGCAATCAGGCGAGCGAGCCGATTCCGCCCGAAGCCGTGCGCAGCATTCGCGGGCATCTGAAAGGCTACATCGACCGCGTTCGCGCGTCTCGCGTAAATAATTGCGGGCAGGGCGTTTTTACGCGCAGCGATATGACGACCGTGATGGAGCGCGCCAGCAAAAACGCGCCGTTTATCTTACGCGCTTTTTACGCCGAAGGACTTGACCCGCAAATCGGTTTGTACGTGGCGATGATTGAATCCGAGCATTGCCCGTGTCTGCAAAGCCCGACCGGCGCGCTCGGAATGTTTCAATTCGTGCGCGGCACGGGCAGAGAATACAATCTGCAAGTGAAAAACGACGCTTCGCCGTCAAATCCCGACCAGCGCTGCGAGCCCGAACCGGCGGCGCGCGCCGCCGCGCAATATCTGAAATATTTAACGGGCAGATTCGGAACGGGTCCGATGAGTTTCCCGTTAGCGATTGCCAGCTACAACAGCGGGCAGGGCGGCTTGAGTCAGAATCTCGAAAAGGCTCTGAAAGCGGCGGCTGGACAGGACAGAAGCTTTTGGACGCTGGTCGCCAATCAAGTCGCATTTGAAGGCGGCATCGGCGAACAGTTCCGCAAGGAAAACGTCAAATACGTGCCGAAATTTTTCGCGGCGGCGATTGTCGGCGAAAATCCGCAGGATTTCGGAATCCAGATGCAGCCGCTTTCGACTTATACGAAAGAATAAGTGGTCGGTGGTCAATTGGATTTTGCAACTGACTACCGACCACCGACCATCGACCATTAATGACCGAACTTTGGCTCAATTACACCGATGAAACGGGCGAAACCAAACGCGTTTTGGTGGAAGGCGACAGGTTTGTCATCGGCAGGCATTCGGAAAATGATTTGAGCATTCCGGACGGAAGCCTTTCGCGCCGCCACGCGCAAATCGAGCGTTTCGGTGATGTTTTTGTCGTTTCCGATTTGGATTCGAGCAACGGAACGACGCTCAACGGCGCGAATCTGGAAAAGCCGGCGGCGCTGAAAAAGGGCGACAAATTTAATCTCGGCGGCGGTTTTGAATTTGAAGTCGAATTGATTTCCGACGACGAAAACCCCGGCGATGCGGCGCAGAAAGATTCCGAAGAACAGGCGGAAATAGCGTCGGGAGTTTCGGAAAAAGATTTGGTTTCGGCTTCTTCCGCTGCGCCTGCCGGAAATTCCGTTTCGATGAACTTTTTTATTCTCGCGCCGCTTCTGGGCGTGTTCGTTTTATTGTTTGTCGTCGGCGGTTTGTTTTTACTTTCCGGCGGCGGAAAGGAAGTCAGCGGCAATCGCGGTAATTTTATTTATTCGGAAACTCCGGAACGAACTCCGCGCGCGGCAAACACGGGCGACGAAACGCCGACGCCGAGCGTTAAACCGACCGCCGGCGCATCTCCGACGCCTTCAAATTCCACCGTTAATTCATCATCGCCGACGCCGCAAAATTCCGGCGAGCTGGACAAAATCGAGCGCAGCGCCCTGCTTTTTACGCGGCGGATTGCCGTCAACGACAATAATTACGTTTTCGCGCGCCCGCAGTTGAACGAAATCAGCAATCGCCTGAAAAATTTCAAAGACTCGGACGCTCTGCGCGAAAATCTCAAAGCCGTCAAACAAAACGCTTCACAGTTTGAGCAAATGGCGAAATCGAAAGGCTTGAAGCCGCAATTTCTGGCGACCGCGGCGCTCGCGCGTATCGGCAACCAGCGCGGAAATCCTCTGCAAACCGCGCAATCGATGCTCAATGTTTTAGGCGAATTGAAAATCTCGCTCGGCAATGAGCTCGCCGACGAAAATCTTTTAATCATCGCCGCATATGAGCAAGGCGAGCGCGGCGAGTTTCGCGCGATGCGCAACACGGTCGAGGTTTTGAGCAAACAGCCGGGCGTCGATTCGGACCGTGCGCGCACCATCTGGTATCTGCGCGAGAAAGGAAAATTGTCGGATGCGCAATACGAATTCGCTTTGCGATTTCTGGCAATCGGCACGGTTTCGCAAAATCCGGCGGATTTTAACGTCGACACAGATGCGGTCATTTTTAATTGACGGCGGCAAAATTTTAAATTTGATAATTATAAGGCGGGTAATACGAGGCGTAACGGGCATTTTGCTATTTACTATTTAGGCTTCACGATTTACTATTAACCTCGACAAATCTTATGAGCAAATATCGCAAAGTCGTCTGGAATGAGGGCATGCTTTTAACGCCCCAGCATTTCCAGCAGTGGGACAATTATCACGAGGAATTGCTGAATTCGCGCGCGCGTTCGATTCAGCCCTATGAATACGGCGTGCTGGATTTGCAGGTGAACCGCGAAGCGATAGCCAACGGCAGTTTTCAGTTGACCGGCTGCCGCGCCGTTTTGCCCGACGGCTTGATGATAAACGTTCCGGACACGGATGCCGTTCCCGATTTGCGTCCCGTCGGCGAGCATTTCAATCCCGAAAAGGAAACCCTGGGCGTTCACCTGGCGATTCCGGCGCTGAAATTCGGCTCGGCGAATTTTCAGGGAAACGGCGTCAAACCAAACGCCAATTTGCGATTTTTGCAGGAAGGCTCGCTCATCAAGGATGAAACGAGCGGCACGAACGAACAGCCCTTAGCCTTTGCGCGCCCGAATCTGCGTATCATTTTCGACGACGAGCTGCGCGACGGCTTTACGTCGATGAAAATCGCCGAGCTGCGACGCACGACGACCGGGCAATTGCAGATTTCGGAAAATTATATTCCGCCGGTTTTAAAAGTTTCGGCGTCCGACTGGCTGGTCAATATGCTGCGCCAGCTGGTCGAGATTTTGATTACGAAAAGCAGCTCGCTCGGCGAGCAGCGCCGGCAGAGCAAAGCGTCGCTCGCGGATTTTACGACGTCGGAAGTCGCGGTTTTCTGGCTTCTGCACACGATAAATTCTTCGATTCCGGTGATGGCGCATTATTTTCGCTCGCCGCTTCTGCATCCCGAAAAGCTTTATCTGGAAATGTCGCAAATCGTCGGTCAATTGATGACTTTTTCGACCGATTTGCACCCGAAAGACATCGTCAGATACGACCACGACGATTTGCATTTCACGTTTCTGAATCTTTCCGTCCAGTTAAGAGATTTGCTGGAAACCGTGATTCCGAGCCGCTGCGTGCCGATTCCGCTCGAAAAAATCAATCCGACGCTCTATATCGGTCGCGTCGAAGACGAGCGCTTATTAAAAGAAGCCGGATTTTTCCTGGCGGTGCGCGCGCAGCTGCCGGAAGCGAAAATCATCGAAGACGTTCCGCGCGTTATCAAAATCGCTTCGCGCGACGTTATCGACACGGTCGTCGGGCGCGCGCTGCCGGGCGTCAATCTGACGCATTCGAATCCGCCGCCCGCGCCGATTCCGACGCGCGTCGGTTTCCGCTATTTCCAGCTCGACGCGAGCGGCGCGTATTGGGAAGGCATCAAGGGGTCGAAAATCGTCGCCATTTACGTGCCGGAAAAAATTCCCGACGAAAAGCTGGAAATGTACGCCGTGAAACCGTAAAAAATATTTTTCGCCTGAAGTGAGATTTTTTCGCGCTCGTTTACGCATTAACTAAAAGAACGATGTCAGAACAGCAGCAAAGAGCACAATCCAGCCGCCGCTCGCAAACCGCCGCCAACGATTTGGTGACGTTTGCCGCGCCCGTTTTCGATTTGATTCTGCGATTGCAGGCGGGAATCGTAAAGCCTTCGAACGAATTGCGCCCGAAAATCAAATCGCTGCTGGACGATTTCGAGCAGCGCGCCGAGCGTTATCGCTTTAATCATAAAGTCGTGAACGTGGCGAAATTTGCGCTCGCTTCTTTTGTTGACGAGACGGTTCTGACGGGCGATTTTCATTTAAAGGAAGAATGGGAAAAATATCCGCTGCAACTCGAATATTTCGGCGAACAATTGGCGGGCGACAAATTTTTTGAAAAGCTCAAGGCGATGATTGCGCAGATTGAGCAGACGGCGGAAGCGGTCGAGATTTATTACGTCTGTATGCTTCTGGGCTTTAAAGGTCGCTACGCCGTCTACGAGCACGAAAAGCTGCACGGCATTATGCAGCAGACGGCGGACGCGCTGGTGAAAGCCGGAAAAATCACGAAAGTCGAGCTTTCGCCGCACTGGCAGGCAAACGACCAGCCGAAGCCGCCCGAAAAACGCGGGATGCCGACCTGGGCAAAAGTCGCCGCCTTCGGCGGTCTGGCTTTCGGGCTTTTGCTTTATCTGGTGATGTTTTTACTGTCGTCGAAATTTCTGGACGACGCAATGCAGAAGCTTCAATTATAGTGAGCGGTAAGTAGTGAGCGGAAAAACTACTGACCACTGACCACTTTTTTATGACTGCCTGGTACGGAAACCAACTTAAATTTGCCTTAGGGCTTGGCGGACTCTTTTCTTTTTACGGGGTCGTCGCGATGGTCGTCTGGGTTGCCGGAACGAAAATGAATTATCCGGTCAACTCGCGCATTGTCATTATCGCTTTGATTCTTTTGACTTTGCCGATTGCGCTGATAATCGGCTACGTCGCATCGCGGCGCAAAGCTAAAAAGGAAGCCGCGAAATCGGGCGAAGCGGCGGCGGGCGCAAAAGCCGAGCAGAAAACCGTCGACGCGAAACCGCAGAAGCTCGCCGCGCCGGACGCCAACGGCGATTTAACCAAGAGCGCCGAAGAAGTCGCGCAGTTTCTGAAAAGCTCGAATCTGGACGTTTATTCGCTGCCGTGGTATCTGGTCGTGGGCACGCCGAAAGCCGGAAAATCCTCGCTCGTTTTGGGTTCGAACTTGAACTTTCAAAATCTGCCGAGCCAGCGTCAATCCGAGCAGAAATTTATTCGCCCGACGCGCGGCGTCGATTGGCGTGTGACGAGCGAAGCGGTTTTTGTCGATACGGCGGGACGCTATCAAACCGAAGGCGTGGACGGCGAAGAATGGTCGAGCTTACTGGAAACAATCAAAAAATATCGCGGAAATCGCCCGCTCGACGGAATGATTCTGAGCGTCAGCGCCGAGCGGATTCTGCACGCCGACGAAAAGGAAATCGAAGAACAGGCGAAGCTGCTGCGCGCGCGGATTGACGAAGCTGTGCAGCGCACGAAAGTTCGTTTTCCGATTTATCTGGTTTTCACGCACGCCGACGCGATTGAAGGTTTTCGGGATTCTTTTTCCAATTCGCAGAAGGAAGGGCAAAATCTGGTCTGGGGCGCGACGATTCCGCTCGAAAATTCCGACAACGCGCATTCGCTGTTCGACGCGGAATACGAGCTTTTGCAAAACTCGATAATGAAACGCCGTTTGATTCGTTTGAGCGCGCCGTTTCCGCCGGTTCGCCAATTAAGAATTTTCAATTTCCCGCTTCATTTCGGCTCGGCGCGGCGCAAGCTCGGCGCGTTCGTTTCGACGCTTTTCCGCCCGAATCCGTTTAGCGAAAGCCCATTCTTACGCGGCTTTTATTTTACGGCGGTGCCGGTCACGCGCCCGAAAATGCCGCAGGGCGCGCAGACGCTCGCCGGCGTTCCGCAAACCATCGGGCAGACGTATTTTACCGAAAAGCTTTTTCGCGAAGTCGTTCTGCGCGATAAGGATTTGGTGGCGACCTTGCAGGCGCAGCGTCAGAAACCGCCGATTTTAGGCTGGCTCGCGACGATTCTCGGAGCGTTTATCATCGCTCTGCTGCTCGGTCTGTCGGCGTATTCGCTTTACGAAAACAAGAAATTGCTGGACGCGGCTTCGGAAAACGGCGAAAAGGTTTTGACGCTTTACAAGTCGGACGCCGGGCGCGACCCGTTTACGAAAAATTCGGACGAAGCTTTAGTCGAACTGAACGCCATTGAAAATCTGCGGAAAAATCTCGTCGACCTCGACGAATACGAGCGCGGCGGCGCGCCGTGGCTGATGCGAATGGGGCTTTATTCGGGCAATCATATCTACCGCGAGAGGCTTCTGAAAATTTACTTTAACGCCGTCGAGCAGCGCTTTAAAGCGCCGGTCGTCAAGCGCCTGGAAGAAGATTTGCGGAAATTTACGGAAAGCCAGAACGCGGCGAATCCAGCCGCCTTAACGCAGCAGGAAGAAGAAGCTCTCGGCAAAAATTACGATTTGCTGAAGGCTTACCTGATGCTTTCCGGCGAGCCGCAATATCGCGAACACGCCGAAGCCTCGACGATTGTCAACTCGCTTTCCGGCTACTGGAACACGGAATCGAAGCTCGGCGCGGGCTTGGAGATGGCGTCACAGCAGCAGCTCGAATTCTGGGCGAAACAGGTTGACCGCGAGGAATTTCCGTTTATCAAACTGAAGGACAATCTCGTCACCGGCGCGCGCAAAAAATTGCTGGCGTTTCCGGCTTGGCAGCGTTATTACAAGCGGAAAACGACCGACATTTCCAAAGAGCTGAACGCGAAAAACGGCGATTTGACCGTCGCCAATATGCTGGCGAAAGAAGGCGCGGACGCCAGCTTTATCGAAGGCAGTTACCGCGTGCCGAACGCTTTCACGATTGAAGGCGTGGAGATGATGGACGCCGCCGTCAAAAACGCCGAGCAGGAATTGAGCGCCGACGATTGGGTGATGGGCGACCAGAGCACGAAACAGGCGACCGAAGGCACGGAAGCGGCGAAAATCCAGGAGCGTTATTACCGCGATTACACGGACGAATGGCGCAAGTTCGTGAAAGGCGTCAGCATCAAAAATTACGCGAACCAGACGGAAGCCGACAACGCGCTGGAAAAATTCGCTTCGGCAAATTCGCCGATGAGCGCGCTGATGCGGGAAATAATGCGGCAGACGAATCTCTCGGGCAAGCCGAAACCGGCGGGCTGGTGGGATTGGCTGACGAGCTTTTTCCAGAGCAAAAAGAAAGTCGAAACCGGCGGCAATTCGCCGGTCGAGCGAGATTTTCGCCCGCTGTTCGCTTTTGTCGGGACGGACGAAAAGCCCGATTCGTCGCAAATCAACAAATACGGCTTGCAAATCCAGTCGGTTTACTCGAATTTTCACGCGCTCGGGCAGGACGAGTTCAGCCAGGTCACGAAAGACATCGCGCAGCAGAAGGATTTGAAGCTGGAGCCGAAGCTGCGCGACGCGGAAAAAGCGATTTCCAGTATGACGGGCAGCTTTAACGACACGCCCGCCGGACAGGAGCTCGCCAATATTCTGAAAAAACCGTTGACGAATCTGCGCAATCTGCTCGGCGTCGGCGTGACGAATCAACTGGACAAAGCCTGGGCGGAACAGATTTTCCCGAAAGCCAAAGAAATCGAAAAAGGCTTCCCGTTTGAAGACGCGGGCGAAGCCGATATTACGAAACTGACGGCTTATCTGAATCCGGCGGACGGCAGCTTCTCGAAATTTTTCGACGAGCGGCTGGCGAAATATTTTGAAGAATCGAACGGGCAATGGAAGCCGAAAGCGACGAGCGAAGTCAAATTCTCGGACGAATTCGTCGCTTATCTGAACAACGCTTTCCGCCTGCGCGAAGCCTTGTTCGGCAAGAGCAAATCGCCTTCGTTCAATTACGAGTTCCGGTTGCAGAAAGTCAATGACGCGCTGATTGAAGTGACGATTGACGGGCAGAAAATCGACTCGAACGGCACCGGCTCGACGAATTTCAAATTCCCCGCGCCTTCGGGCGACACGGGCGCGTTTATGAAATTCGCTTCGACCGCCGATACGAGCACGACTTCGGGCACGACGCCGGCTGGAAATACTTCGGCAAATTCTTCGCCCGCCAACGTCTCTAACTCTGGCAATTCGAATACGACGAGCCGATTTTTGCAAAGCTCGAACGCGAATTCGTCCGGCGCATCGTCGATTGAAAGACCGGGAACGTGGGGCTTATTCAAGTTTTTTGAAGCCGGAAAGCCGGAAAAACAATCGAGCGGCGAATATAAATTGACGTATACGCTCGGCGGCAAAACCGTCACGGCGACCGTTAAGCCGACGGGCGGCGATTTGTTCGACAGAAATATGTTCAAATCGCTGCGCGCGCCGCAGAATCTTTTGAAACAGTAAGCAGTTGTTTGCTAAAAGCCGACAGCTAATTGCTAAAAGCTAAAATTATGAACGAAGCTAAAGCGTTACTCGACGCGGGAAATTTAGGCGGCGCGGTCGAAGCCGCAATTCAATCGGTCAAATCGAAGCCGACCGACATTCAGGCGCGCACATTTTTATTCGAGCTTTCGCTTTTTTCGGGCGATTGGGAGCGCGCCAACCGGCAGCTCGACGCCATCGGTCATCAGAGCGTCGAAGCGATGATCGGCTCGAAGATTTACCAGCAGTGCATCGAAGCCGAAGGCAAGCGCGCGAAATTTTTTTCGGAAAGCCTGAAACCGGAATTTCTTTCCACGCCGCCCGATTACGTTTACGGTTTGCTGACGGCAAACAATCGCCTGCGCGAAGGAAAAACGGCGGAGGCGCGCGAGATTCTGGACACGGTCGAAGAACAGCGCCCGGCGTTTGCCTGCCAGCTCAACGGCGAGGAAAAACAGGATTTTCGCGATTACAACGATTTAACTTCCTCGATTCTGGAAGTGATTATCAAAGATTCCTACGTCTGGATTCCGTTTGAGGACATCGTGAAAATCGAGTTTACGAAGCCGCAATCTTTGCGCGACCTTTTCTGGCTCCAGGCGAATCTGGAAACTTTGAGCGGCACGAACGGCGAAGTTTTTATTCCGACTTTGTATGTCGATTCGTGGAAACACGCGAGCGACCAGGTGCGGCTCGGCAGAATGACGGATTGGCGCGAGGCTGGCAGCGAGCTTTACATCGGCGAAGGTCAGAAGCTTTTCTTTATCGACGGCGAAGACCGACCGATTCTGGAATTAAACAAAGTCGAATTCAGCCGCGAGGAGATGGCGGAAAGCGCTTAAATTTTCAAAGCGGTTTCAGGTTTCAGGGAGATTTTAAATGCCGGCTTACAACGTATATTTAGCAGCTTTGGGAAGTCACGGTTTGACATCGCAGGAACAGACCGACATTCAAACCAAATTGACCGCCTGGTTTAACCGGATTGCCGCCGGAACGAGTTACGGAACGGCTTCGGTCAGCTGGGCAACCGCCGCGCCCGGCGCGATTGGCGGTCACGAATTGCTTATTTATTTCGTTGCGGATTCGATGGACAGCATTCTGGTTTCACTGCCGGGCAACAGCGGTCGCGGCTCGGGCGACGGTTTTACGACCTGGGCAAACAATCTGACCGGCTCGGAAGTTTATGTTTCGAGCAGCCGGCAGTATCTGGCAGAGATGGCATTTCACGAATCGATGCACAATAAACTGCATCTGGGCGATACGGCGCTCCACGCCAAAGACGGTTTGGCGCACATTCCCGTGACTGCCGGAACGGCGCCGTCGGCGACAAACATTACCGATATGCGGACGGCTTTATCGACGAGCCAGCCGCAATGGACGGGCGGCTGGACGGCTTATAACGACCCGTCGAGAGGACTTTTTTAGTTTTTTCTGAAAGATTATGGCAAATGTTGAATCACGCGCGCCGGTTATAGACATTGAAGCGTTGCTACAGCCGATTTCCGAAGAAAAGCCGGCGGGCGAAAGCCAGCAGTATTCCGGGCTTTACGACGAAATCCGCGAAGCGCGGCGCGCCGACGACCAGCTCGCGCAGGGTCAGTGGCAACACGAGCCGAAGCTGGCGGATTATCGCAAAGTAATCAGCCTGTCGATTCCGGCGCTGACTTCGGAAACAAAAGATTTGCAAATCTCGGTCTGGCTGGCTGAAGCTTTGACCAAAGAACACGGTTTCGTCGGCTTGCGCGACAGTCTCGTTCTGCTGCGCCGCTTGCAGGAAAATTTTTGGGAAACGCTGCATCCGGAAATCGACGAGGGCGATATGGAAGGACGCGCCAACGCCATCGAATGGCTGGAATCGCAAACCTCAATTGCCATTAAAACGCTTCCGATTACCGGCGGCGAAGGTTTTACTTTTTTGAACTGGGAAGAATCCAGAGGTTTCGATTTTCCCGAAAATATCGACTCGCTCGATTATCACGAGCAGGAAAAAGTTAAAGTTTTAAAAGTGCAAGCCGCCGAAGAAAACCGCAAAACCGGCGATATGTGGCGCGCGGCGAAAAGCCAGACGAACCGCGCTTTTTGCGAAGAATTGAATTTAACGCTGGAAGAATGCTGGACCGAGTGCCAGTCGCTGGACAAGACGATTGAAGAGAAATTCGACCGCAATCAGATGCCGGGCTTGCGAAACCTGAAAAAATCGCTCGAAGACATTCGCGGCGTGCTGAAACCGATTTTGGACGAAAAGCGCCAGCAGGAACCGGACGCGGCGGATGAAGAAACGGTCGAAACGGTCGAAGGCGAAAACGGCACGGTTCAAGTGCGAACCGCGGCGGCGGTCGCAACCGGCGCGATTCAGTCGCGGCAGGACGCGCTGAAACGCCTGGCTGACGTGTCGGAATATTTTAAGAAAAATGAGCCGCACAGTCCGGTTTCGTATCTCGTGCAGCGAGCCGTCAAATGGGGCAATATGCCGCTGGAAAATTGGCTGCAGGACGTTATTAAGGACGAAACGGTTATCTTCCAGATTCGTCAAACGCTTGGATTTAACACGAAAGACCCGGATTCGACGGAATCCTAGAATGAATGCATAAATTTTAATTTAATAAAAGAGTCCGTGAAAAACGAAAGGAGCAAAAGCGATGCCTAGTAAAGAAAGTTTACAACACAAACTCGAGCGGGTTCGACCGCCTCGTGTCAATATTACCTACGACGTGGAAATCGGCGGGGCGATTCAACTGAAGGAACTGCCGTTTGTCGTCGGCGTGATGGGCGATTTTGTCGGAAAACCGGAAGAACCGCTGCCGGCTTTGAAACAACGCAAATTTGTCGAGGTTGACCCGGACAACTTCAATCAGGTGATGGCGGGAATGAAGCCGCGCCTCGCCTTTTCGGTGGAAAACAAGCTGCAAAACGACGGCAGCAATTTGGGCGTTGAACTGAAATTCAACAGCATCGAAGATTTCGAGCCGGACAGCATCGTCCAGCAGGTCGAACCGCTTCGCAAACTGGTCGAAGCGCGCCAGAAACTTGCCGATTTGCGTTCCAAGATGGACGGCAACGAAAAATTGGAAAGCATCCTTGAAGATGTTATCGGCAATGCCGATAAGCAAAAGCAATTGAGCGACGCGCTCGGCACGGGCAGCGGCGGAGCGAGGGAGGAATAAAACAATGGCTGAGAAAGCAAAACAGGAAACTGCCGCCGTCGGAACGGTCGATGCGCCGCAGGAAACGAATCTGCTCGACCAGATTCTGACCGAAGGCAGAATGGCGCGCGACGAATTTCAGAAGGAAGCGGCAAAAGATATGATTGCCGAATTCGTCAATCAGGTGATGAGCGGCGAACTGACGATGTCCAAGAATATGGACGTCGCGATTAACGCCCGCATCGCCGAGATTGACCGCTTGATTTCGGCGCAGATGAACGAAATTATGCACCACGAAGAATTTCAAAAGCTGGAAGGCTCGTGGCGCGGACTGCATTATCTGCTCAAAAACACTCTGACCAGCCCGCAGCTGAAAATCCGCGTGATGTCGGTCACGAAAAAAGAGCTTTTAAAAGATTTCGAGCGCGCACTGGAATTCGACCAGTCGAGCCTTTTCAAGAAAATCTACGAGGAAGAATACGGCACGTTCGGCGGCGCGCCGTTCGGCGCGCTGATTGGCGATTATGAATTCGGCAATCACCCGCAGGATATGGCGCTGCTCGACAAGCTCTCGCAGGTCGCCGCCACGGCGCACGCGCCTTTCCTGAGCGCGGCTTCGCCGGAAATGTTCGGCTGGGACACGTTTGGCGAAATGTCGGACGTGCGAGACATCTCGAAGATTTTCGACCGCACGGAATATATGAAATGGCGCAGCTTCCGCGAATCCGAGGATTCACGTTACGTCGGCTTGACCTTGCCGCACGTTCTGATGCGCGAGCCTTACGGCGCGGCGACCAAGCCGACCGAAACATTCCGATTCGAAGAAGACGTGGACGGCAAAGACCACAAGAAATATCTGTGGGGCAACGCCGCTTACGCGCTCGGCACGCGTCTGACCGAAGCGTTTTCGATGCACGGCTGGTGCGTCGCGATTCGCGGCGTCGAAGGCGGCGGCTTGGTGCAGGATTTGCCGACGCACACGTTTGAAACCGACGAAGGCGAAATCGCGATGAAATGCCCGACCGAAGTCGCCGTCACCGACCGGCGCGAAAAGGAATTTGCCGACAACGGCTTTATTCCGCTCGTGCATTGCAAAAACACCGATTACGCGGCGTTTTTCGCCACCCAGTCGGCAAACAAAGCGAAAAAATACGACACCGACGCGGCAAACGCCAACGCGCGTCTCTCGTCGCAGCTGCAATACATTTTCGCCGTTTCGCGTTTCGCCCATTATCTGAAATCGATGATGCGCGACAAAATCGGCAGCTTTATGTCGCGCAAGGAATGCGAAATCTTTTTGAATCGCTGGATCAGCAAATACGTTCTGGAAAACGACGTCGCGCCGACCGAGCAGAAAGCCAAATATCCTTTGCGCGAAGCCCGCGTCGACGTGGCGGAGATTCCGGGTAAACCGGGCTGTTATCGCGCGGTCGCTTTCCTGCGCCCGCACTTCCAGCTCGACGAGCTTTCCGTCTCATTGCGTTTGGTCGCGGAATTGCCGCCGCCGGCGAAGTAAGACCGATAGTAATTTCGCAAAAATTCTTTGCGAAAGATTTGAAATTTTGGCAAAACCGGGCTTTCGCGCCGTCTATAAAAGGTAACGAGAAAAACTCGTATATATATTTAAGGAGCGAAAGTCTGGAATTATAACCAGCTTATTTAAAGGAGCAAAACAAAAATGGCAAACTCTGATTTTTATTTGAAAATTGAAGGTATTAAAGGCGAGTCCGAAGCAGTCGGCTTTGAAGAACAAATTCAGGTCGAATCGTGGTCGATGGGCGCGAACAACGCCGGTTCGGCAGGTTTGGGAACGGGTTTGGGAACCGGCAAAGTGAGCATGCAGGATTTTCATTTCGTGATGCAGAACGGCAAAGCCAGCGCGCAGATTATGCTGGCGGTTTGTAAGGGCAATCACATTCCCGAAGCGGTTTTAAGCTGCCGCAAAACCGGCGGCGACGGCAGCCCGTATACGTATTACAAATATACGTTTAACGACCTTGTTCTGTCGTCGTTCCAGTCCGGCGCGAGCGCGGCGCTGCCGATGGAGCAGGTTTCGTTCAACTACACGAAAATCACGCTCGAATACTTCCAGCAGAAAGCCGACGGTACGGTTGCTTTGAGCAACACCATCGCCTACGATACTAAGAAAGTCGAAGGCACCGGAGCCTAATTTTTTTCCCCGAATAGTGAAAAAAAGTTGTCTGCCGCTGACGATAAGCGGCAGACAACTCAAGCAAAATATTTTTTTTTAATCAGAACGCCGTCTGCCAGGCAAACGGTGTGTTTTTTTTCTTGGAATGGCACGAACCGATAATGAAATCCGCGTGACGCCGTCGGTGCTCGACCGCCTGCTGGATTTTGAACCGAAATCGCAGCAGGAAGCGCTGAAATCGCGCTCGCGCAATTTGCGCGAATTGAAAATGTCGGTGCGCCGCGATTTGGAATGGCTTTTGAACACGCGCTGCTTTCCCGACGGAATCGACGAAAATCTGGAAGAGGTTTTCAAATCGGTCGTCGTTTACGGGCTGCCGGATATGACCGGCATCAGCGCCAAAAATCATCTGGAGCAGAAACGCCTGACGCGCCTAATGGAAACGGCAATCAAAACTTTTGAATCCCGATTGATTGATTTAAAAGTCACGCTGGAGCCGGTCAGCAGCTCGGACAAATCGCTGAGATTTCGCATTGAAGCGAGGCTCGACATCGACCCGACGCCCGAACCGATTGCCTTCGACACGATTTTGCAGCTCGGGAGCGGCGATTTTGAGGTCAGCGAGAAATGATGAAAGCATCTGAAGTAGACAAAAAACCCTTTCTTTGGGAACCGGGCAAAGCGCTGCATTTTGCGGATATTTATTCTTTGATTTGCCGCTTTCATCCCGAAGGTCACGCCGTTTCGCGCGAGATAATCGCCTGCATTTTTTTTGAAGAATCCGCCTTTTGCAATCGCAAACAGCAGCCCGGTCCGGCGGTCGGCTTCGGGCAGATTCAGATTTACGATACGGACAAAATTCCGTTTTTTGAATCGCTCGGTTATAACACGGACAAGCAGAATCCGAACAAAGGTCAGCCGTTTCTGACCTACAAGATGGTGACGGACAGCCACGAATTGTCGGTTCAAATCAGCTGCAAATATTTTCAATGGCTGGTCGGCGTGAAAGGTAAATCCAGAGACGGCGCTTTAAGCGCGCAGACGGGCGGCGGCGGAAACGCGAAATTCGTTCCGCTTTTTGTCGCGGGCGGCGCAAAATTGCTGCAAGCCATCACGACCGACTGGACGCGCGAGGCGTTTGCCGACGCTTTAAACTACGCGCGCGCTAACGGTATACACGGCAACGCGATACCGGTTAGAAGCCAATACGCCTACACGAAATTCTGGGAATTTGTGATTCCCGACGATTATTTACTACTGGGATATTGATTTTAAGCGATGCGCGACGAACTTTTAGGACATTACGAACGCGAGCTGATTTTTCTGCGCCGGATGGGCGCGGAATTTGCGCGCAAATACCCGAAGATTGCCGCGCGCCTGCTGCTCGACGAGGAAAAAGCCGAAGACCCGCACGTCGAGCGAATGATTGAAGCGTTCGCTTTTCTGACTGGACGCATCAATCTCAAGCTCGAAGACGAGCTGCCCGAAATCACCGAATCTTTTCTTAACGTCCTGTATCCGCATTACTTAGCGCCGGTTCCGTCGATGGCAATCGCGCAATTCGTTTACGGGACGCCGAACGACAAATTGACGGCGGTGCAGAAAATCAATCGCGGCGCAAAGCTTTATTCGCGCCCGGTGGACGGAACGCCGTGCCGGTTTCAGACGGCTTACGACGTTCAGCTGCTGCCGCTGGAGATAATCAGCGCCGCGCTGGAATCGCCCGCGCCGCCCGACACGCGCGGGCGAATGGCGGACGCTTATATTCGTCTGAGTATGCGGTGTTACGGCGACGCCAATCTGTCGGAAATGAAAGTCGGCGAAACGGGCGAGCCGCCCGAGTTTCTGCGCTTTTATCTGAACGACACGCCGCAGCTGGTTTTTCCGCTTTACGAGCTGATTTTCAACCACGCCTCGGCGGTCGAGTTTCGCGCCAAAGAAGCGCCGCTCGGCAATAAAACGATGATGACGCTGACTAATCTTCAGCTTCAGCTTCCCGACCCGGTTGTTTTGCCCGCCAATGAAGCCGTCAGGCAGGTCGGCTTCGGCGAAGCGGAAGGAATACTGCCGCACACGAAGCGTTCTTTCGCCGGTTATCGTCTGCTGACCGAGTATTTCGCGTTTCCGCAAAAGTTTTTATTCTTCGACATTTACGGTATCGATAAAGCCATCGGGAAAAAATTCGGCAGTCATTTCGATATTTTGATTCATTTGAAAGACATTCAGCCGCCGCCCGGCAGCGTGACGGCGGAAACTTTCAGCTTAGGCGCAACGCCGATTATCAATCTTTTTCAACAGACGACCGACCCGGTTTACCTGTCGCAGCAAAAATACGAATATCACATCATCGCCGACGTGCATCATCAGGCGACGACCGAGATTTATTCGATTGACGAAGTTTTCGCGACCGACCCGCGCACGAATACGACGCGCACGTTTTCGCCGTTTTATTCGGTCAAACACACTTACGGCGAGCAGATGGAAAAAGCTTTCTGGTATGCCAATCGCCGCCAGTCGCAGCGCGACGACGATGAAGGAACGGAAATGTTCGTCTCGTTTGTCGATATGAATTTCAACCCGCGCGTTCCGGCTGAGGAAGTCATTACGGTCAAAGCGACCTGCACGAATCGCGATTTGCCGGCGCGCCTGCCGTTCGGCGGAAAAGAAAACGATTTCGAGGTCGAGGGCGCGGCGCTGCTGTCGCGCGTGCGCTGTTTGACGAAACCGACCGAGACTTTACGCCCGCCGCGCCGCCGCGCCGCGCAGTGGCGTCTGATTTCGCATCTGAATCTGAATTATCTTTCGATGCTCCAGAGCGAAGGCGGCGTGCCGGAAGCGTTGCAGGAAATTTTGCAGCTTTACAATTACAATGATTCTTCCGTCACGCGAAAGCAGATTCTGGGCATTACCGGCATCGAAAGCCGGCGCGTCGTCCGCCAAATCGGCGAGCGCATCGGCGCGGGCTTTGTGCGCGGAATGGAAACGACGCTGGAATTTAACGAAACCGAATTCGTCGGCAGCGGAATGTATCTTTTCGCCTGCGTGCTGGAGAAATTTTTCGGGCTTTACGTTTCGCTTAATTCCTTTAATCAAATGGTTTTAAAGACGCAGCAGCGCGAAGGCGTCGTCAAGCGCTTTCCGCCGCGCACGGGCGAGCAGGTTTTACTTTAATTAAAATATCTATGAGCAAAACTTAATTTTTAATTCTTATTTTTTAATTGTGAGTGAGAAGCCTTTAAATCAAAAACTTTTCGACGAGCCGGAGCGGTTTGAGTTTTTTCAAGCCGTGCGGCTCTTGGAAAGAATGTTTCCCGAGCGCGCTCCGGTCGGGCACGACGCGCTTCCGCATAATGAGGTCGTGCGGTTTCGCACGCGCGTCAGTCTGAATTTTCCGCCGAGCCAGATTCAGGAAATCCGCGAGAGCGCAGAAGATTTTACCGATAAGCAAAAGCTGGAAATTTTTATTAACTTTATGGGTATGGTCGGCTCGCTCGGAGCGATGCCGATGCGTTACACCGAGCTGATTATCGAGCGCGCGCGTTACGGCGACACGGCGCTCTGGAATTTTCTGGATATTTTCACGCACCGGACGGTTTCGCTTTTTTATCGCGCGTGGGAAAAATATCGCTTTCCGGTTAATTACGAGCGCGGAAAAGACGATTTTACCGCATATTTATTCGATATTGTCGGGCTCGGAACGCAGGGCTTGCGCCATAAATTGGACATCGACGACGAATCGCTTTTGCCCTACGGCGGCTTGATAACGCAAAAACCGCATTCGGCGAGCGCCGTTAAAAATCTGATTTCCGATTATTTCAACGTGCCGGCGGAAATCAACCAGTTTTCCGGACAATGGCTTTCGCTGGATGAAGAAAGCATCACAACGCTCGGCAAAGCGAACAGCTCGCTGGGCGTCAACACGGTCGTCGGCACGAAAGTCTGGGACGACCAATCGAAATTTCGCGTTCGTCTCGGCGCGTTGAAATTTAACGAGTTTCAAGCCTTTTTGCCGAACGGTACGGCTTACAAACCCGTCAAAGCAATAATTCGCTTTATGGTCGGGCAGGAGCTGGATTTCGATATTCAGTTGAAATTAAAAGCAAAGGAAGTTCCCGGCACGATTTTGACCACGCGGGCGAAACGCCGCCCGATGCTCGGCTGGACTTCGTTTTTGAAAACAAAACCATTTACACAGGACGACGAACAGGTGATATTGCAACCGATGAATTAGGAACAAATGAACGGTGAATTTCGGAACGCGTGAAGCGAAAATAAAATTCATCGTTTCGGAAAATGGAGAAGAGTTATGAACGTAAATTTAAAATCTTTAGTCGGCAGATTAAACACTACTTGTCACGGCGCGCTCGACAGCGCTGTCGGGCTTTGCCTTTCGCGGACGAATTACGATATTGAGATTGAGCATATTCTGGCAAAACTGCTCGAATCCGGCGACACGGATTTCGACAAAATTCTGCGTCATTACGAATGCAATCCCGACCGCGTGACCAAAGACGTTGCCACGGCGCTCGACCGTCTGAAAACGGGAAATTCGCGTAAACCGGGTTTGAGCGACCGCCTGCCGAACTGGTTTCAGGACGCGTGGCTGCTGGCTTCGGTCGAATACGGCGCGGCGCGCGTGCGTTCCGGTCATTTGATTCTGGCGCTGCTCGCCAATGACGGTCTCGCCAGAATCGCCCGCGAGATTTCGCGCGAGTTTAATCACATTTCGGTGGAATCGCTGAAAACAAAATTGACCGATATTACGGCTGGCTCGGCGGAAGACCGCGAAGCGACGAGCCTTTCCGAAACCGGCGCGGCTTCTTCGGACGGCGCGCCGGTTGCAGGCGGCATTCCCGGAAAAACGAAAGCGCTCGACCAATACACCGAAGATTTGACGGCGAAAGCGCGCGCCGGAAAAATCGACCCGATTCTCGGACGCGATTTCGAAGTGCGGCAGCTCATTGACATTCTGACGCGCCGCCGCCAGAACAATCCGATTCTGACGGGCGAAGCCGGCGTCGGCAAAACGGCGGTCGTCGAAGGCTTTGCCAATCGCATCGCGGCGGGCGACGTTCCCGAACCGCTTAGAAACGTGATTGTTCGCACGCTGGATTTGGGACTTCTGCAAGCGGGCGCGAGCGTCAAAGGCGAATTTGAAAATCGTCTGAAATCGGTGATTGACGAAGTGAAATCTTCGCCGCAGCCGATTATTTTATTTATCGACGAAGCGCACACGATGATCGGCGCAGGCGGTCAAGCCGGACAAAACGACGCGGCAAATCTTTTAAAGCCTGCACTTGCGCGCGGAGAATTGCGAACAATCGCGGCGACGACCTGGGCGGAATACAAAAAATATTTTGAAAAAGATGCGGCTTTAGCGCGGCGTTTTCAAGTCGTCAAGGTCGAAGAACCGGACGAAGAAAAAGCTGTCGGAATGATGCGCGGTCTGGTCGATAAAATGGAAGAGCATCACAACGTGCGAATCCTGGACGAAGCGATTGTCGAATGCGTTAAGCTTTCGCATCGCTACATTACGGGTCGCCAGCTTCCCGACAAATCGGTTTCGGTTCTCGACACGGCTTGCGCGAAAGTCGCCATCGGACAGGGCGCGACACCGGGCGCGATTGAAGACGCGACGAAATTCATCAATCGTCTCGACACGGAAATCGCTTCGCTCGAACGCGAATTGGTGACGGGCGCACAGCACGACGAACGACTCGGCGAATTAAAGGAACTGAAAGCGCGCGAGGAAGAAAAACTCGCCAAATACAACGGGCAATGGACGAAAGAAAAGGATTTGATTGAAAAAATCCGCAACATTCGCCTGAAGCTCGAAATGTCGCGGCTGGATGCGAAACCTGCGATGAGTCAAAACGGAAATGGAAACGGACAGCCAGCAAGTACGACGGCTGAAGCCGAATCCGCCGAAGTTGCGACGGCAGGCGCTGCAACCGCTGAAACAGCTTCGGGCGCAACAGCCGAAAATGATTTGAGTGTGAGCGGCGAAGCTACAGCCGCCGCGCCCGCGCCGGAAACGAGCCAGCCGGTTGATATCGAGTTTTTAAAGTCCGAACTGGCGAAGTTAAATGCGGAGCTCAAAGAAGTTCAGGGCGAAACGCCGCTGATGCAGCCGGTCGTCAACGGTCAGACAATCGCGGAAGTCATTTCCGGCTGGACTGGAATTCCGGTCGGCAAAATGGTCGCCGACGAAATTCTGGCGGTTTTGAAACTGGCGGAAACTCTGAAACAGAGAGTCGTCGGGCAAGACCACGCGCTGAACGCGATTTCGGAAAGAATCAAGACTTCGCGCGCCGGTTTGACCGACCCGAAACGTCCGATTGGCGTTTTCCTTCTCGTCGGAACTTCGGGCGTCGGTAAAACCGAAACGGCGCTGGCGCTGGCGGACACGCTTTACGGCGGCGAGCGCAATCTGATTTCGATAAATATGAGCGAATACCAGGAAGCGCACACGGTTTCCAGTTTGAAAGGCTCGCCGCCGGGATATGTCGGCTACGGCGAAGGCGGCGTTTTGACCGAAGCCGTCAGACGTAAACCGTATTCGGTCGTGCTGCTCGACGAAGTCGAAAAAGCGCATCCGGACGTGATGGAGCTTTTTTATCAGGTTTTCGATAAAGGTCAGCTCGAAGACGGCGAAGGACGCGAGATTGATTTCAAAAACACCGTGATTCTGCTGACGTCAAACGTGGCGACCGACACGATTATGAAATTGTGCGCCGACCCGGATACGAAGCCCGAACCGGAAGGCTTGCTCGAAGCGATTCGCCCGGAATTGTCCAAAGCCTTTAAACCCGCGCTTTTAGGACGTATGACGGTCGCGCCGTATTACCCGATTTCCGACGACGTTTTGCGGCTTATCATCAAATTGCAGCTGACGAAAATCGCGCAGCGCATTGCGGCGAATCATAAAGCGCAATTTTCCTATGATGATTCCGTCATAGAAACTGTGGCGAAACGCTGCACCGACGTTGACAGCGGCGCGCGCAATGTTCATAACATTCTGAACGGAACGCTTTTGCCGGAAATGTCGGGCGAGTTTTTGTCCAGAATGGCGTCGGGCGAGGGCTTGAGTAAAGTTCACGTTTCGACGGACGAAAGCGGGAAATTTATTTACGAAGCGGTTTAAACTTTATTTATGGCAACGACACAGGACGGCAGATTATTGAGCATTTCGACGCCTTTGGGCAAGGACTTTCTTCTTTTAAAAAGAATGAAAGCGACCGAAGGACTGTCCGAGCTTTTTCGGCTTGACGTCGAGCTGCTGCACGAGGAAACCAGCGAAGGATTTGAAGCGACGCCGGTCGATGTGCAGAGAATTCTCGGTCAAACAGTGTCGATCGCCATAACTCAGAGAGACGGAAATACGCGCGCGTTTAACGGAATCGTCAGCCGCTTTTCGCAAGGCACGCGCGACAATCGCTTTTCTTATTACTACGCGACGATTGTGCCGCACGTCTGGATTTTGACGCAGAACGTGCAAAGCCGGATTTTCCAGCACGTCACGGTTCCCGATATTCTCAAAAAAGTTTTTGAAGGCTTTGAAATGATTTACGAGATTCAAGGCGCGTTTCAGAAACGCAATTACTGCGTGCAGTACCGGGAATCGGATTTTGCTTTCGCCGCGCGCCTGATGGAAGAAGAAGGAATTTATTATTACTTCGAGCACGCGGGCGGAACGCACAAGATGATTATCGCCAACACGCCGCAATCGCATCGCGCGTGTCCGGGCAAAAGCTCGATTCCGTGTTTTATAGACGTTACGCGCGGGCAGGAAGATTGGGTCAGCTCAATCGCCACGTGGCGTCAGGATTATCAATTGCAGAGCGGCAAAGTCACGCTCTGGGACCACAATTTCGAGCTTCCGCACAAACATCTGGAAGTCGAAAAACCGAGCCGTTTTAACGTCGGCGGCAATCAGGAGCTGGAAATC
The DNA here is from genome assembly GCA_036388475.1 of Pyrinomonadaceae bacterium. GTDB lineage: Bacteria > Acidobacteriota > Blastocatellia > Pyrinomonadales > Pyrinomonadaceae > JALZHR01. Next base: position 78,854 of record DASVRT010000074.1, read on the forward strand.
TACGAATTTCCCGCCGGTTACGCGCGAAAATATGACGGCATCGACCGCACGGGCGGAGAGCGTCCAGCCGATTTGCAGCATATCTTTGAAGACAATCAAAAAACCGCGCAGATTCGGATGGAAGAACTCGACTCGCAGTATCAAACCGCCAACGGAATCGCCGACTGCGCGTCGATGACCGCCGGTTATCGTTTCGCGCTTTTTAATCATCCGACCCGCAAGCTGAATGCGAATTACGTGCTCACGAGCCTGGCGCACGAAGCCGAGCAGTCGCCGAATTACGTCGCCAACGAGGAAATCGGCGGCGCTTACGGCAACAGCTTTCAATGTATCGCGCACGGCGCGGGCACTTCGCCTTATCGCCCGCCGCAGAAAACGCCGAAACCGTCGATTCAGGGCAGCCAGACGGCGACCGTCGTCGGACCGCCCGGAGAAGAAATTTTCACCGATAAATACGGTCGCGTGAAAGTCCAGTTTAACTGGGACAGAGAATCGAAATTCGACCCGGACAGCTCGTGCTGGATAAGGGTGGCGAAAGATTTGGCGGGCAAAAAATGGGGCTCGATGTATATTCCGCGCATCGGTCAGGAAGTTATCGTCGATTTTATGGAAGGCGACCCCGACCAGCCGATTATTACCGGCGCGGTTTATAACCCGGAAACGATGCCGCATTATGAATTGCCGAAATATAAAACTTTGACCTACATCAAGACGCGCACTTCGCCCGACGACGGCAAAGGCTTTAACGAGCTGCGTTTTGAAGATAAGCAGGACAAGGAACAGGTTTTCATCCGCTCGCAAAAACGGATGGACGTGCGCGTGCGCGGCTCGTATTACAAAACCGTGGGCGGCAACCGGCAGGAAGTCATCGGCGTTCGCGCCGACAATCAGCCGGGCGGAAATCTGGCGATTACGGTCGGCGGAAATTACGATTTGCACGTCAAAGCCGATATGTTTGTCGGCATCGACGGCAAATTGAATCACACCGTCAAAGGCGACGAAATTAAAAACGTGCAGGGCAATTACGCGCGCGTCGTGACCGGAAAATCCGAGCTGAACGCCCGCGAGATTATCCTCGAAGCGATGTCAAAAATCAGCCTGAAAGTCGGCGGCAGTTTTATCACGATCGACCTTTCGGGCGTGACGATTTCCGGTCCGATGGTCAAAATCAATTCCGGCGGCGCGGGCACGCCGACTTCGACGCAGACGATTGACGACCCGCTCGACGCGGAAACCGCCGACACGGGCGAACCCGGTTATCTGGAACGTCCGCGCACGGGCGGCGGACGCCGCGGGCGCAATCGCCGCACTTTAACCGGACAGCACGCGCCGCCGTTTACGACGAAAACCCTGCCGAACGGCGACATCCAGGTCGGCAACCACATCGTCATCAAAAAAGACCCGAACGACCCGGCGTTTCAGGACAAAGTGCTGCGCGATATGACGACGATGTCCAATCATCCGACCGGGATGAATACGCTGAACGGCTTAAACAACAGCAATTACGACACTACTATTAAGCGCACGACGGGCGGAAACGGGACTGTTTACGACAACGTAAACGATGCCGCCGCCAAAGGCAAACCCGATATGAACGGCAATCCGGGCACGGGCAAAGGAACCGGAAACACAATTAAATATAATCCGGACGACCCGGTCAAAAACGCCAAGCGTCCGCCCGATGTCGGGCTGCATCACGAAATGGTTCACGGAGTTCACGGCGCACAGGGAACGGATGATAATTCGCCTGACGCGGCAAATCCGAATAATCCGACGGTTGAAGAAACCGAAACGATTAATAAAGACAACGATTATCGGGACGAGAGAGGCGTTCACAAGCGGAGAGACCATTCGTCGCTGTAGATTTGATTAATAACGATTATGCTGAATCTTGCCGGAAAAATTTGTCTGATTGCTTTGGCTGTCTTTTACCAGTTTAATTGCGGTGAAGCAGCCAAAAACGCCAATCTCGCCAATTCGACGAAAGGACGGATTCAGTCTGATGCAAATAAAAAAACCATAGTTTCCGACAACGAGGTAAGGATGGAAGAAGAAAAGACCGCTGAAAAAGATTTGCCGGTACTGCAAACGAATATCTCTTTAATTGATAATCAGTTGCAGATTGAGTACAAGGTGAAAAACACGACCGCAAAACCTATCTACATCTTTAATGTTTTGTGGGAGACGTCTTCGGGCAGTTATCGTCCGCTGCCGCAGGACGTCTATGCGGGTCTGAAAACGGACGGCGTGCTTCATTTATCCAAACAAATCCCGGCTCTGCCGAAAACTATGAAGGTCGAAGTGCGGGAAATTCCGTTTGTGACAAAAATCGAAGCCGGAAAGGAATACGGCGAGACGATTAAGCTCGCCGTTCCGGTCGAAGAATACAATCCGTATTTTCCTAAAGAAAGCGATTCTTCCGAAGAAGTGAAAACCGCCGAAACCGCTGTTTTTTCCATTCAGTTTATTCGCGAAAGCGAGAAGCTGGAAATCGAACCGGCTCCGATAAAAGACGCGTTTTCCGTGTGGCATCCGAATTTATTCGGGAATGTCGAAACTCTGTCATCGAAGCCCAAAGACATCAGCGTTCAGGTAAAAAAACGAACCGATTCTTTCGAAAGATTTTAAGGAGCTAAAAGATTATGCCGCCAGCCGCCAGAGCCTTTGTAGATATGACCGCCCATCCGCTTCCGGGACTTTTGATGCCGGGACCGGGCAGCCCGACCGTGCTTATCGGATTTTTTCCGGCGTGGCGCGGAATTCCGCTTGCCGCCGTCGCCGCGCTGCAAACGGCGAAAGCGGCGGTTGACACGGCGGTCGCCGCAGCGCAGGGCACGCCCGGATTCGCGGCGGCGCAAGTTTCGGCGGCGGCTTCGATGTCGGCGGCGATTTCCGGCGCGGCGGGATTGGCGGACAAACATATGTGCGCCACGCCGTTTCCGCCCACGCCGCACGGCATCGGCGTAGACATCACCGGCTCGGCAACCGTCCAGATAAATTTTCTTCCGGCAGGCAGACAAGGCGACACGATTCTCGAAGCCTTAGGTCCGCCGAATACGATTAGCAAAGGCGAGCCGACCGTTATTATCGGCGGCTAAAAAATAAGCGCCGGGATTTCTATCTTTCGGCTCTTATTTTTTCCTGAAATCCGTCCGGAAATTCGATTTTATCGCCGCGCCGTTATTATAGCGGCGCGGCGTTTCATTTTTATTATCAGCTTTTAATCTTCTTTTAACTTTTCGTATCTGACGCGCGTTTGCCAGCGTCCCTTTATTAATCGGCTCGTCTCGATTCGCACGCGGTTGACGTTTTCTTTCCAAACCTCGACTTCTTCGTAAATCTCGAAAACTTTGACGAGGCGATTATTCACCACGCGAAATTCTTCGGTGCGATGCATACAGCAGCCGCCTTTGGAGGCGACGCGGATGACTTTCTTTTTCTTATCGACCTCGAACATTCCCAGGTATTCGCTCTGCGCCAGACGCGCGAAAGCCGGGCTGTGGACGAATTTTCCGCGGCGCGGCGAAAACAGATAAATCTGATACGAAGGTCCGCTGTAAGCGCTGTTGTTGCCGTCTCTGATTGATAAATCTTCGATGCCGTCGAAATTATAGTCTTCAAAAAAAATGATTGACTGGTAATCGTATCTTCGTTTGGCGTCGGTCAGTTTCGCTTCTTCCATCGCAAATTCCGTTTCGGCGATATTTAAAACCTGAAACGGTTTCGCGCCGGATTTCTTAAATAGTTCAATTTTCAACTTGCCGTCGCACGTGTTTTCGGCGCAGCGCTCGACTTCGATGCGGGCGTTATAATTTTTGGAAGCGTTTCCCTTTTCAAATTTCACCTGCGCCGGAGCGGGAACGCTCAGTAATAAAACAAACAGAAATAATTTTTTCATAGTCTAAAAAAAAGCGGATTGCGGCGCTCAAACCACAATCCGCGACCGAAAATCAAAAATCTAAAAACCTTAAGGATGCGTCATTTCTTCGGGTTTGACGAGTTCGTCAAATTTCTCGCTCGTCAAAAGTCCCAGCTCGATTGCCGACGCCTTCAATGTAAGACCTTTCTTATGCGCATTTTTTGCAATCTTCGCCGCATTATCGTAACCGATGTGTTGATTTAAAGCCGTCACCAGCATCAGCGAATCATTCAGATAGGCGTCAATCTGCGCGCGGTTTAATTCGATGCCGTTAATGCAGAATTCGACAAACCCGTGACAGGCGTCGTGCAAAAGACGCACCGAATGCAGAAAATTATGAATCATCACCGGCTTGAAAACGTTTAATTCAAAATTCCCTTGCGAGCCGGCAAAACCGATTGCCGCGTCGTTTCCCAGAACCTGCGCGGCAACCATCGTCATCGCCTCGCTCTGCGTCGGATTAACTTTTCCGGGCATAATCGAGCTGCCCGGCTCGTTTTCCGGCAAAACCAGCTCGCCGATGCCGCACCGCGGACCCGAACCGAGCCAGCGCACGTCGTTGGCGATTTTCATCAGGCTGCCCGCCAGAGTTTTCAGCGCGCCGGAAGCGAAAACGATTTCGTCGTGAGCCGACAGCGCGGCAAATTTGTTCGGATGCGCTTTAAACGGCAAGCCCGTCAATTCAGCGATTTTCGCCGCCGCTTTTTCGGCAAATTCCGGGTGCGAGTTCAAGCCCGTTCCGACCGCCGTTCCGCCGATTGCCAAATCCAGCAAGCCGCTCATCACCAGTTTCAATCTTTCGATGTCGCGCTCAACGAGGCTCGCCCAGCCGCCGAATTCCTGCCCGACCGTCAAAGGCGTCGCGTCCTGAAGATGCGTTCTGCCGATTTTCACCACGTCCGAAAATTCCTTTGCCTTCGCGTCAATCGCCTCGTAAACTTCCCGCACGCGCGGAATCAGAGCGTTCAATCTTTCCGCCGCCGCAATATACATCGCCGTCGGAAAAGTGTCGTTTGACGATTGCGACATATTCACGTCGTCGTTCGGATGAACCGGCTTTTTGCTGCCCAGCTCGCCGCCCGCGATTTCGATGGCGCGATTGGAAATCACTTCGTTGGCGTTCATATTCGTCTGCGTTCCGCTTCCCGTCTGCCAGACGCGCAAAGGGAAATGCGCGTCGAGCCTGCCTTCGATAACTTCGTCGGCGGCTTCGACGATTAAATCGAGCTTTTCCTTCGTCAATTTATCGGCTTTCAATTCGTGATTAACCAGCGCGGCGGCTTTTTTCAAAATTCCGAGCGCGCGAATCATCTCGCGCGGCATCGTATCGAAACCGATGTTGAAATGATGCAAGCTACGCTCGGTCTGCGCGCCCCAATATTTATCCGATTCGACATCGACATTGCCCATCGAATCCGTTTCAATGCGTGTTTTCATATCCTGTTTGGTTGCTTCCGACATTTTTTGATAGAAATTCCTTTGATAAAAATTTTCAATAGCAATTTGATTTTACTCAAAATTCGGGCAGAAAAAAATCTTGACAAAATTTATCGCTTAAAACTACGCTATAAACCGGATTCCTTCGCGTTTCTCAATTCCTTTGCCCGATTCATTCAAACTTATGGAAAACGTCAAACTTCTGCTCGCGCTTTTTTATCGCCCGCGGTCGGCGATGAGCGAAATTATCGACAACGGCAGCTGGTTTTTTGCCGCCGTGCTGGTTTTTTTCGTCTCCGTCGCTTTTTTCTCGACCGTTAATTCCAGGCTGGAAACGGCTTATCACATTCCGAATCTTTACGAGTTTTACCAGCCGAATTTAGCGATGACGGGCGAAGATTCGCCCGCCGCCGAAGCCGAATATAACAAAGCCGTCGCCGAATATAACAAGGCGCTAAACGAGCGGCAGAAAGTTCCGGTTGTCGGCGATAACTTCTTTCGATTCTTTACGTTCGAACCGGGCGCATTTTTTCAGCCGGTTTTGACGATTTCTTGTTTTTACGTTCCGGCGACGATTCTTCTGCTGTGCATTTTCGGCAATACCGGAAATTTCGGAATCATTCTGCGGCGCGATTACGCGGCGCTGGCGACCTGTTCAATGATGGCTTGGGCGGCGGCGCATCTGCCGTTTGCCGTAGCGGGAATCGCGCTTTACTCGCCGGCGGTTTCGCCGCTTGTTTATTTCGTTTTCTGGCTGGCGAGCGGGATTCTTTTCGGCGTGCTGATGATTTTCGCGCTGCGCACGGTTTTCGGCGCAAATTACGGCGCGGCGCTGGTGACGGTTTGTCTTTCGTGGCTCGCCTTCAGCGCGGGAATGTATGTTTTCCGATACGTTTCGCCCGTGTTTTTCTCGCCGTTTCTGCTTTTTTACGCTTATATGTATTTCGGCGGCTACCTGCGCGGCGAGGTCAGCGGCGTCGGCAACGCCTTTCGTCAAAAACAAAATTTCAAACGCTTTCTGCACAACGCGACCGTCAACCCGCGCGATGCCGACGCGCACGTTCAGCTCGCCTTGATTTACCTGCAACGCCGGCAGGAAGCCAAAGCTTTAGAGCATTTAAACCGTGCCGTCGAGATTGACCCGAACGAGCCGGACGCCAATTACGAACTCGGCAAAATTTCCCGGCAAAAAGGCGATTTGCAGCAAGCCTTAAATCATTTTTCAATCGTCGTCGAGCAAAACGACAAACACGCGCTGAGCGAAATCTGGCGCGAAATCGGCGCGACTTACCTGGCGGCAAATATGCTGCCGGAAGCGCGCGAAGCCCTGGAAAAATACGTCGAGCGCCGCTCCGTCGATGCCGAAGGCTTATATCATCTCGGCAAAGTTTTAAAAGCGCAGGGCGAAACCGAACGCGCTCGCGAAATGTTCCGGCAGGCAATCGAATCGGCGCAGACTTCGCCCGATTATCGCCGCCGCGAATTGCGATATTGGAGTAAACTGGCGGAGAAGGAAATTTGATAAAAACGGAAAGTGGAAAATGAAGAAACGATTCTTTTATTTTCCACTTTCCGTTTTCCGTTTTTCGTTATTTTAGGTATTCGACCACAAATCTTTTTATAGGCTCTTCCTCGTCGCCAAGCATTTCTTCAAAATACGTCTCGGTCAAATTGTTAAACTCAAACCGCGACAAATCTTTGCGCGATAATGCCCACGGAAGTTCGAGCGGCTGTTCGTCGTCTTCGCGTCCGCGCGTGACGACCAGAAGCTTGCCGTTCGGAGCGACAAACTGCGCGATTGAGTCAATCACCTTTTCACGCATTTCGAGCGGCAGAGGCTGAATCGTGTAAACTTCCAGCACAAACTCGAAGCGCTCGCGCCACGGCGGCGGATTAAATAAATCGGCGACGAAGAATTCGATCGAAGTTTCGGCGTGAAGCTTTTTCGCCCATTCAATCGCCGTTGGCGAAATATCGAAAGCTGTTACTTTAAAACCCGAATCAGACAGAAAACGGGCGTCGTCGCCAAGCCCGCAACCGACGACCAGAGCCGTGCGCCCGTTTCCCTGTAAATTCGTTTTTTCAGCAAATCTTGACAGAAATTTGTTCGGCTCAAGGTCTGCCCACGGAATATGTTCGTGATTGCCTTCGGCTTCCTTATACAAAGCGTCAAACCAGCCGGTCGCGTCGCCTTTTTCTAAAAATTCGGCGGCTAGCTCTTTGGTATGTTCGCGGACGTCAAGCTCTTCTTCTGATGGTTCCGGTGTTTTCATAGCGTATTTATTTTAAGATTAAAGCACGCGCGCCGAAAAATGTCTTGCAAGCCAATGCGGCATCGGTTATTATGCATCTGGCTTGCAAAAGCCTGCTTCTCATTTATCAAGCTGGTTCGTCCGGATTTCCCTAAAACTACATTAACCAAAAACAGCACCTGTTTCAGAAAGGAAAACTATGCCCAATAAATCACAAAAGCTTCGTTATGCAGGCTTAATGTTTGCATTGTTCATCGCCTGCGCCGTCTCGGTTGACGCGCAAAGCACCGCATTCACTTACCAGGGACGCTTTACCGATTCAACCGTCACGCAGCCGACCAACGGCACTTATACGATGAAATTCCGGCTCTACGACGCGCTCGCAAGCGGCAATCAGGTCGGCAGCGAGCTGACCTCCAGCGTCTCGGTCAGCAACGGCATCTTTACGACGACGCTCGACTTCGCCACCGGACCGTTTGCCGGCGGTCAGGCGCTCTGGCTGGAGATTCAGGTCGGCACGACGACGCTCACGCCGCGCCAGAAAATCGAGAGCGTTCCCTACGCCGTTCGCACTCTCAGCGCCGGTTCCGCCGATTTGCTCTCAAGCCTTTGCAATCCGTGCGTGACGAGCGCGCAGATTGTTTCGCTCGACGGCTCGAAAATAACCGGAACGGTGCTCAATGCAACCAACGCCGCTAACGCGACCAATGCAACCAATGCGACCAACGCGACGACGGCTGGAAACGTGACCGGAATCGTCGCCATTGCAAACGGCGGCACAGGCTCGTCGGTCAAAAATTTTGTTGACCTCGCGCCGTCCTCGCCGCAATTGAAAAGCACGACGAACAAGCTTATCGATTTGAAGCTCGTCGGGACGCAAACGCTAGGCACTAGCGGCATAAGCGACCTTCTCTCGCTCAGCGCGAGCGGCACATATAATAGTCTCGGCACTAACACAGCACGCGACCAGGAGCGATTTCGCGTTGATAACACGGGCGGCTTCGCGGCGCTCGGCGAAATCGACATCGGAAGCATACCGGCAGAAGGCGCCGGGGCGCGCTTTATGTATATGCCTTACAAAGGCGCAACGCGCGGCGGTTACGTCAACGGAACGCAATGGGACGACGCCAATATCGGCTACTACTCGACGGCGTTCGGACGCAACGCCCGCGCCTCGGGCGACTTCGGGTTTGCCGCCGGTCAGGACGTCGTCGCCGCCAACAGCAACAGCGTGGCGATGGGTCAGTTCTGCACCGCGAGCGGCTATGCTTCGGTCGCGCTCGGTTATTACGCGCACACGAATGCCAGAAGCGGCTCGTTCGTCTTCTCCGACTTTTCCGTTTTGGATGACGGCAATACCTTCACTGATGAATCGTTTCGCTCGGCAAACGCCCACAGCTTCAACGTCCGCGCGACGGGCGGCTATGTCCTGCGGACGAACACCGGCGTCAGCACCGGTCTGCGGCTGAGCGGACCTTCCGCGGGCACAAACTCCGAATACTTCGGCTCGTTCGTCTGGAGCGACCGCTCCAGCGATGCTACCGTCACGCCGACGGCAACTAATCAAACGATTTTTCGTTCGAGCGGCGGCTACTGGCTCTATTCAAACAGCGGGCTGACGGCTGGCGTGACGCTCGCGCCGGGCGGCGGCGCGTGGTCGAGCGTCAGCGACCGCAATATGAAGGAAAATTTTGCCGAAGTCGATCCGCGCGAAATTCTGCACGGCGTTCTCGGCTTGCCGATTTCGACTTGGAACTATAAATCGCAAAATGCTTCAATCAGACACATCGGCGCGATGGCGCAGGATTTTTCCTCCGTTTTCAAAGTCGGCGAAAACGATAAGACCATCTCCACGATTGACCCGGACGGCATTGCGTTTGCGGCGATTCAGGGTTTATATGCGGAACTCAAAGACCGCGACGCGAAAATCGAGCAGCAGCGGCAGCAATTAACGCAGTTGCAGCAGCAGCTTAACCAACAGCAGGCGATGATTGACGGGTTGAAGAAACTGGTCTGCGCGAATAAAGCGAAAGCCGGAGTTTGCAAATAGGAGGAATAAAATGAAAACGGCAATCAGATTTATGGCGGCGATTGCCGCCGCGTCGTTCGCCGCTGGCGCTGCCGACGCGCAGGTGGCGAGCAATCCGCCTTACACGCTCGAACAATCGGTCGTCGCTTCCGGCGGCGGAACTAGCGCGGGCACGGGAAACGTTTATAAAATCGAAGGTACAATCGGTCAGCCCGTTGCCGGAACGAGCAGCACGAACGCTTCGTTCACCGTGCGCGGCGGATTTTTTACGCCCGCGCCGTTTGCTGCGACGGCGGCTCTGGCAAAAATCAGCGGCAGAATTTTAACCGCCGACGGGCGCGGCATCCGTAATGTTTCGATAACGATGACCGGCGCTACGGGCGAGCTGCGGATGGCATTCAGCAGCAGTTTCGGTCATTTTACTTTCGAAAATGTGCCGGTCGGTGAGGTTTACATTCTCGCCGTCCGCGCCAAACAGTTTCAATTCACCCAAAGCTCGCAGGCGATTTCGCTGTCGGAAGATTTAACCGACGTCAACTTTATCGCCGACCCGCAATAAGATTCAGCAAAAACTGAGCAGTGAGAACTGAGAACGGAAAACCCTTCTCAGTTCTCGCTGCTCGGTTCAGCCTGCCACGCCGTCCAGCCGCCAATCATCGAAAAAACATTCGTGTAACCCATTTTCCGTAAATTATCCGCCGCCAGCGCCGAGCGATAACCGCCGCCGCAATATAAAATTAATTCCGCGCCTTTATCGGGAATTTGATGCACGATGTCGCGTTCAATCACGCCGCGCCCGATGTGAATCGCGCCCTCGGCGTGCGCCGCGTTCCATTCGTTGTCTTCGCGGACATCGACGAGCGTCGCGCCGTTTTTTATTCTCGCCCGTGCTTCTTCGACGGAAATTTCTCTAACACGCGCCCGGGCGTCTTCGGCTAAAGCTGAAAATTCTTCGGAATGTTCCATAAATTATTATAATTTTCGCAAAAGTCTGCTATGATTGCGTCTTTCAAGGATAAGGTTCTAAAAATCAAAATACAATTTGGAGAATAAAAAATGAAAAAAGTTACGTTATTTTTATTATTGGCAATTTTCTGTCTGGGCTTAGTCGGATGCAGCAAAGACGCCGAAGTCGAATCATTTATTAGCGAAAACGACGCCGTTATGAAGGATATTACGACCAAGATTGATGCCAGCCCGACGGCGGCGGGCGTCGATGACGCGCAAAAATCTTTCGACGCGAAAAAAGCCAACCTGAAAACCAAATGGGACGCCATCAAGGACGCGCGCGGCGCGCAGGTCAGCGAAGCGACGCAAAAGAAACTGAACGACAGCGTGGCAAACAATATGAAAGCGCTGACCGACGTTTCGACGAAAAATATGATGAAACTGGCGCAGGACAAAGACGGCGCGACAAAATTCCAGAAGCTGATGCAGGATTACGCGGCAATCTTCGGACAAGGACCGGCGGCAAAATAACTTTACCGAAAATCGTTTTTATAAAACGCGACCGAGCCGGATTTGCTCGGTCGCGTTTTATTTTGGGCAAGGGAAAATCAATTACGAATTACGAATTACGAATTACGAATGATTGATTTTTGACCTTTCGGATTGAGCCGAATAAAGCTCGAAAGTCATCTTCATTTCATTCGTAATTCGTAATTTCGTAATTCGTAATTAACTTAACTAGCTTGTCGCCGGATAACTTCCTATAATAATTCTTTGGCTGTTTTTATAAAATTTTAATGGAAGAGGTCTAAAACATTGGCAGAACAATTTGACGTCACGATTATCGGTTCCGGACCCGGCGGATATGTCGCCGCCGTGCGCGGAGCGCAGGTAGGTTTAAAAGTAGCTTTAATCGAAAAGGAAAAAGACGCGCGCCTCGGCGGAACGTGCGGTTTGCGCGGCTGTATCCCGACCAAAGCGCTTTTGCAGGCGGCGCATCTGTATGAAAAAGCGGAACATTTTGCCGATTGGGGCATTAAAGTCGAAAATCTCGGTTTTGACTGGACGCAGGTGCAGAAACGCAAAAGCGACGTCGTCGCCAAAAACTCGGCGGGCGTTTCCTACCTGATGAAGAAGCACAAAATCACCGTTTTCAACGGCTTCGGCAAAATCGCGGGGCGCGGCAAAGTCGAAGTCGAAGCGGAAGGCGGCAAAAAAGAAACGATTGACACCAAAAACATTATCATCGCGACGGGTTCGGTTGTGCGCCCGATTCCCGGCTTTGAGGTTGACGGCAAACAGGTCGTCAATTCCGACCAGATTCTGGAACTCGACCGCGTTCCGAAATCGATGCTGGTGATGGGTTCGGGCGCGGTCGGCGTCGAATTCGCTTCCGTCTATTCGCGCTTCGGCTGCGAGACGACGGTCGTCGAATTAATGGATCGCATAGTGCCGGTCGAAGACGCCGAAGTTTCCAAAGAGCTCGCCCGCGCCTTCAAAAAACGCGGCATCAAGGTCGAAACCGGAATAAAATTGGATAAACTGCAAAAATCGAAAACCGGCGTCAAAGCGACCGGCAAAGACTCGAAAGGCAAAGACGTAACTTTTGAAGCCGAAATGTTTCTCGTCGCCGTCGGGCGGATGCCGTATCTCGAAAAACTCGGCTTGGAAAACACCAAAGTCGTCGTCAACCCGCGCGGCACAATCAAGGTCAACGGGTACTGCGAAACCGACGAGCCGGGCATTTACGCCATCGGCGACGTTATCGACACGGCGTGGCTCGCGCATTTAGCTTCCAAAGAAGGCATTCTGGTCGTCGAACGAATCGCGGGCAAAACGGTCGAGCCGATTAATCACCGCCTCGTCCCGAACTGCACCTACTGCGACCCGGAAGTCGCTTCGGTCGGCTTGACCGAAGCCAAAGCCAAAGAAGAGGGCTACGACGTAAAAGTCGGCAAATTCCCGTTCTCGGCTAGCGGCAAAGCGCGCATCCTGGGCGAAACCGACGGTTTTGTAAAAATCGTCTCCGAGAAAAAATACGACGAAGTTCTCGGCGTCCACATCATCGGACCGCACGCCACGGAACTGCTTGCCGAAGCCTGCGTCGCGATGGCGCTGGAAACAACGGCTGACGAACTGGGCAGAACGATTCACGCGCACCCGACCGTCAGCGAATCCGTAATGGAAGCGGCGGAAGGCGTTCACGATTTGACGATTCATATCTAAACGATGTCGCCGGCTTGGCAAATCATTTTAGATACAAACATTCTGATTGCCGCTTTTCGTTCAAAACGTGGAGCGGCAAATCTTTTGCTCGATAAACTCGATGATTCGCGTTGGCAGGTGAATGTCTCGACGCCGCTGCTGCTCGAATACGAAGACGTTTTGAAGCGTTCCGAAATGAACGCTTTTTTCTCGGCGACGAACGTTGACATTTTCCTCGACGGACTTTGTACTATAGCCGAAAATCACGATATTTTCTTTCTCCGGCGGCTTCTGGCAAAAGACCCTAACGATGCTTTCATTCTCGAACTCGCCGTGCGCGTCAATGCCGATTTTATTATTACCTATAACGCGAAAGACTTTAGCGCTGCCGCTGATTTTGGTATAAAATTAGCTACGCCGAAGGAATTTCTACAATTTGTCGGAGATTTATAAAATGACTACGATTAGCACGAAAATTCCCGATACGCTTTTTCGCCAAGCCCAGACGATTGCCGAGCGCGAAGATATGACGCTCGACCAATTCATCGCCCTGGCGCTGGCAAGTCAGATTCCAAGCTGGAATGTCGGAAAAACCTTTGCCGAACGCGCCGAAAAAGGCGATTGGGAAAAGGCGCGTAAGATTTTGGCGAAAGCGCCCAATGCCGAAGCGGAAGACTACGATAAACTTTAACTGAAGTTGCGGAAGGCTTCCACGATTGAGAACGTTTTGACCTAAACGATTAGGCTCGGAACCCAATCAATTAGGTTTCAGAGCTAATTTTTCGGCTTTTGACCTGATTCGCCTGACAAAAGTTTTGAATTTAAGACGTTAGCGATTAAACGGGCGCGATTCATTCGCTCTCGTTTTTTGTTATAATCACACTTTTTATTCGGATATGAATTTACGAACCGTGAAAGCTATGCGATATGTGACGCCGCTGCGTGAAGGCGGCTCGCTGCCGGCGATTGTCGAAGCGGACGACGACGGGCTTTACGTGCTGAAATTTCGCGGCGCGGGGCAGGGCTTAAAGGCTCTGATTGCCGAATTAATCGCCGGTGAAATCGGTCGCGCGCTCGGGCTTCGCGTGCCCGAAATCGTTCTGGTCGAGGTTGACGGGCGGCTGGCGCGCACCGAGCCGGACCCGGAAATTCAGGATTTGATTAAAGCCAGCGACGGCTTGAATCTCGCGCTCGATTACCTGCCCGGCTCGATTACGTTCGACACGCTGATTGAAAAGCCCGCGGCGGCGCTCGCTTCCGAAATCGTCTGGTTCGACGCTTTGACGGCGAACGTCGACCGCACGGCGCGCAACGCCAATATGCTCTGGTGGCACAAAAATCTGTGGCTGATTGACCACGGCGCGGCGTTTTTTTATCACCACAACGCGGACACGTTCGCGGCGAACAGCCGCAATCCTTTCCGGCAGATAAAAGACCATATGCTGCTGCCTTTCGCGGACGAAATCGAAAAAGCGGACGCCGCAGCGAGCGCAAAATTGACGCCGGAAATCCTGCGCGCAATCGTCAGCCTGATTCCCGGCGAATGGCTCGGCGAGGCGGAAAAAGAGCGCGCGGATTACCTTGAATTTTTGACCGCGCGGCTTGGCGCGCCGCGCGAATTTGTAAAGGAGGCGATGGATGCCCGAAGAAATCTGCCCGTTTGATTACGCCGTCTTCCGCCTCGTGCCGCGCGTCGAGCGCGAAGAATTTTTCAACGTCGGCGTCATCGTCTCCTGCCCGGCGCGGAAATTTCTCGAAGCGCGCATTCATCTGAGCGAGGAAAAATTAAAGGCTTTCGCGCCCGCGCTCGACGCGGAAACCATTCAAAAATATCTCGGAATCATCCCGAAAATCTGCGCCGGAGACCAGGCGGCGGGCGTCATCGGGCGGCTCACGCCGCGCGAGCGTTTTTACTGGCTGACCGCCCAGCGCAGCACGATTATCCAGACTTCGCCCGTCCATACCGGCTTCTGCGACGACGCGGGCGACGTGCTCCGGCGACTTTTCGACAAAATGGTCGGCTGACGACATTTTTTCCCGAATTTGTTATCATCTACAATTTCTTATGGCAACCACGCAGACATCTTACCCGCGCAGCAAAATCAAGATTCTTTTGCTCGAAAACATCTCGGAATCGGCAATCGAGGAATTTAAAGCGAGCGGTTATGTCGAAATCAAAAAAATTTCCGGCGCTTTGAGCGAGGCGGATTTGGTTCGGGAAATCAAAGGCGTTCATATTCTGGGCATTCGCTCGAAGACGCGGATTACGGAAAAAATAATCGAAAAAGCCGACCGGCTGCTGGCAATCGGCGCTTTCTGCATCGGGATTAACCAGGTCAATTTGAAAGCCGCGACCGCGAAAGGAGTCGCCGTTTTTAACGCGCCTTATTCGAACACGCGCTCGGTTGCCGAGCTGGTTATCGGTTTGTGCGTGATGCTGATTCGCCGGATTACCGATAAAAATATCGCGGCGCATAACGGAATCTGGCTGAAAGACGCGGCGGGCAGCTTTGAATTGCGCGGAAAGACTCTCGGCATTATCGGTTACGGCAATATCGGCTCGCAGGTTTCGGTGATGGCTGAGGCTTTGGGTATGCACGTCATTTATTACGACGTTTTGACCAAGCTGCCGCACGGCAACGCCAAGCAGGAACGCGATTTGCGCGCGCTTCTGAAAAAGTCGGACATCGTTACCTTGCACGTGCCGTCGGACGCGACGACGCGCAATATGATTAATGAGGAAACGCTTTCCTATTTACAGAAAGGCAGTATTCTGCTCAATTATTCGCGCGGCGACGTGGTCGATTTGGAAGCCTTGCGAAAAGCGCTTGAGAAAGAAACAATCAGCGGCGCGGCGGTTGACGTTTTTCCCGAAGAACCCGAAAAAAACGGCGATTCTTTCACGACGATTCTGCAAAATCTGCCGAACGTCATCTTAACGCCGCACATCGGCGGCTCGACCGAAGAAGCGCAGGCGAATATCGGTCTGGACGTGACGGCGAAATTGATAAATTATATGGAACTCGGCACGTCTACGGGGTCGCACACCGTGCCCGATTTGAATCTGCCGCCGCAAGCCGGAACGCACCGCATCCTGCACATTCACCGAAATATTCCGGGCGTTCTGGGCGAGATAAACTCGAAATTATCGACGCGCGGCATCAATATCGTCGGTCAATATTTAAAGACGAACGACGAAATAGGCTACGTGATTCTGGACATCGACACCGAACTTTCCAAAGAGGCTTTTGACATTTTAAAGGAAGTTAAGGCGACAATAAAAACGCGAATGGTTTATTAAAATTTATGAGAATATTCGTTTTGTTATTAACAATTTTTCTTGCATCCGCAATTACCGAAGCGCAGTGGCAAAAACAGACGATTGAGACAAAGGCGAGCCTGCGCGGGCTTGTCGTCGTCAACGAAAAAGTAATCTGGGCGAGCGGCACGGGCGGCAGCTTTCTGAAAACGACGGACGGCGGAAAAACGTGGACGGTCGGCAAAGTTCCCGGCGCGGAAAAACTCGATTTTCGCGACGTCGAAGCCTTCGATGCAGACACGGCTTATCTTTTGAGTATCGGCGAAGGCGAAAATTCGCGCATTTACAAAACGACGGACGGCGGCGCGACCTGGAAAATGCAATTCAAAAACGCGAACCCGAAAGCTTTTTTCGACGCGATTGCCTTCTGGGACAAAAACAACGGGATTGCTATGTCAGACCCGGTCGACGGTAAATATTTATTAATGACGACGACCGACGGCGAAACGTGGAAGCCGCTCGGAACCGACAAAATGGCAAACGCGAAAGAAGGCGAAGCCGCCTTTGCCGCGAGCGGAACTTGTTTGATAACCGGCGGAAAATCGGACGTTTTTCTCGTTTCGGGCGGAAATGACGCCCGAGTTTTTCGCTCGAATAATCGCGGCTTGAGCTGGTTTGTCTCCGCAACGCCGATAGTCAAAGGGACGGCGGGCAGCGGAATTTTTTCGATTGCGATGTTTGATAGTAAAAACGGCGTCATCGTCGGCGGAAACTACGAAAAACCGTCCGAGACGACAAACAATTTAGCTTTTACAAACGACGGCGGAAAAACGTGGAAGCCGGGAAAAGGCTTAAGCGGCTATCGTTCGGGCGCAGCTTACATTAATAAAAAAACGATTGTCGCGGTCGGCGCGTCAGGCGCGGATTTATCGAGCGACGGCGGAAAAACGTGGAAAAATCTCGGTAAGGAAAATTACAACTCCGTGCAGGCAAAAGGCAAACGCGCAGTCTGGGCGGTCGGCGCAAACGGCTTGGTCGCTAAACTTATTTCAGAGTAGCTTTAGTTTCAAGTTAAAGTATGTGGGAAAATCGTCCGGAAAATCTCTTAGCGCGCCTGAAAATTACTCTTTTTCTTTTTCGGAAAAGTCCGGTTTTTGATAAATACGAGGAAACCGCGAAGCTAAAAGACCGGACGACGGATTTCAGCCGGATTCGCTGTCCTTTATGCCGCTGGCAGCCGCGGGCGTCGAGCCGCTGGTGTTGCAGCGATGCCGCCGGTTATCCTCATTTTTTTTATAACGGCTGCGGCACGGTTTGGAACACTTTCGAGACGCGCGGGCGCTGTCCGGGCTGCGCTCATCAATGGAGCTGGACGGATTGCCTGCGCTGCCGGGGATGCTCGCCGCACGAAGAATGGTATGCGAAGGAAACGGATTGACGACAATAATTCAATTAGCCGAGGCGGATAAAATTATGGGAAAAACAGACGAAAGAATTGACGCCTATATCGACAAATCTGCCGATTTTGCCAGACCGATTTTGAAACATTTGCGCGAGCTTGTTCAGCGCGCCTGCCCGGAAGTCGAAGAAACGATGGAGTGGAGCTGTCCGCGCTTTGATTACGCTGATTACGGAATTTTATTTCGACAGTGACTGGAAAACCCGGGAAAAACATCCGCACGGCGAAGAAATCGTCTATTTGCTTTCGGGCGCGATGGATTTGATTCCGGAGACGGGCGGCGCGCGCCAAACGATTGAGCTTCGCTCGAAAGGTTTAGTCGTCGTTCCGCGCGATACGCGGCACACGGCGAAAGTTTTGAGCCGGGCAATGTGCCGGTGATAACGCACGGCAAAGAAACCGAGATTCGGGAAGCCGAGTAATTTTTATATCTTTTTATATATATGCAATATGCCTGGTATGATTTGCTCGGCTCAATCGGCGTCGGGCTGATAATTCTCACCTACGTCGCGCTCCAACTCGAAAAAATTCGCAGCGAACAATTGCTTTATTCTTTGCTGAACGCCATCGGCGCCGGTCTGATTGTGTTTTCCCTATGTTTTAGTTTTAATTTTTCCGCTTTCGTAGTTGAATTTTTCTGGGTTTTGATTAGCCTATATGGAATAGGCAAACATTTTATGAAAGCTAAAAAGGAGAAAAGTGAAAGGTGAAAAAGTGAAAAGGTGAAATAAGGCTGCGATGAAAGCTCAGCTTACTTTTTCACTCTTTCATTTTTCACTTTTTCACTTTAACAATGACTGTCAAAACGAGTCTGAAAAAATCAAATAACGAGCCGCTTTCCTGCACGTCGGAAACTTCGCTGACGAAAGAGCGGCTGTTGGAGCTTTACCGTTTTGTGAAAATGACGCGAATGTTTGACGAAATTACGGTTCGTCTCAAGCGCCAGGCGAAACTGACGGGCGGCGTTTTCACGTCTTTAGGACAGGAAGCGACCGCCGTCGGAACGGCTTATGCGCTGGACGGGCAGGATTTTATCGCGCCTTTAATCCGTGACATCGGCGCGTGTTTCGTCAAAGGCATAAACCCGCGCACGATTTTCGCGCAGTATCTCGGGAAGGCGAATGCGCCTTCGCGCTCGACCGACGTGCAGTTTCATTTCGCGGATTTGGAAAAAGGCTTTGTCGGTCCGATTTCTCACCTGGGCGATATGATTCCGGTGATGACCGGAATTTTGCTGGCGGCGCGGATGAAAAAGGAAACCAGAGTGGCGGTCGCTTATCTCGGCGAAGGCGCGTCTTCGACCGGAACGTTTCACGAAGGCGTGAATTTCGCCGCCGTGCAAAAACTTCCGCTCATCACGATTATCGAAAACAACGGCTACGCTTATTCGACGCCGGCGCGCAATCAGTGCGCCGCCGCGCATTTTGTCGATAAGGCAGTCGGCTACGGAATTCTCGGTTTATCGGTTGACGGCAACGATATTGTCGCCTGTTATGAAACAATGAAAAAAGCGGTCGAACACGCGCGCGCCGGAGGCGGCGCGGTTTTAATCGAAGCGATGACTTATCGCCGCAAAGGGCACGCCGAACACGATAATCAATCTTACGTGCCGGCGGGCGAAATTGATTTCTGGGCGCAAAATAATGACCCGATTGACCGTTTCGAACGATTTCTGACGACCGAAAAATTTGCTTCCGAAAAAGAATTAAACGAAATCGTCGCCGAGGTTTCCGCGTATCTCGAAGCGGAACTGGCGATTGCCGAAGAAGCCGGCGCGCCCGAAGCGATTTCGGCGGCTTACGAAGTTTTCGACAATCGAATCGTCGCGCCCGCTTTCAAAAAGAAAGTTTTGGAAAAATAAATGGAATGGCTCGTCGAGAAATCAAGATACTTGCCGTTCATCGGTATTTTTTCGATGCTCGTCGGCGCGCTGGCGGCTTTTTTCGTCGGCGCGGTGAAAACGGTTCACGTTTTGCAAACCGCGGTTACACAATATATGGAAGCCGAGCCGACGCTTTACGTTTTGTTTGAAGCGCTCGACTGTTTTCTGGTCGGCACCGGGCTGATTGTCATCGCGGTCGGGCTTTACGAGCTTTTTATCGGCGGCTTGGAAGTTCCCGACTGGATGCTGGTCAGAAGTCTGGACGAGCTGAAAGCCAAATTCGTGTTCGTGATAATTCCCGTAATGGCGGCGAAATTCGTCCAGAAAATTTTGAAACAGGACACGAGCGCGCTCGACACGCTGTATTACGGCGCGGCGATAGCGATAATCACGCTGGCGCTGTCGGCGTTTGTTTTCGTCAGCATCAAAGAGAAAGAAGTGGATAAAGAGCATTCCGGCGATGAAGAAGAAACGCGCGCCAAAGATTTGAAAAAGAATAAATGAAGTAAACAAACGGAGGCAAAATTTATGGATTTTTCTAATAACGGGCTGGGAAATTTTAACAATCAAGACTCGCTCAGCAATTTAGTGCCGGACAGAAGCGAGCTCGAATGCGAAGAACTGTTTGCGCAAGCCGACCGCCTGCTGAACGAAGGCGCGATTATCGATGCGGTCGAAAAGCTCTCGCAAATCGTCAAGCGCAACCCGCATTTCGGCAAAGCCTACAACCATCTCGGCTGGCTCTACGAAACGAAATATAAAAATTACGCGCGCGCCGAAGAATATTACAAAGCCGCGATTCAGTATGCGCCGCATTACAACGCTTCTTATTTGAATTACGCCTATTTTCTCTCGAATCTCGGACGCTTCGACGAGCTGAAAGCGCATCTCGACCGAATGGCGCAGATTCCGGGCATTGCCAAAGACACCGTCGCCAACGAATACGCCATAATGTATGAAATGCAGGGCAATCTTCAGCAGGCGATGGATTATTATCAGAAAGCGGCGATTGTCACGCTGGACAGCGCGAAACTGGACAAATATAAAGAAGGCATCGACCGCTGCCGCAAGAAACTGGAGATTCTGAATCCTTCAAGCAGTTTTTAATCAGTGGTCAGTATCGGCGGTCGGTTGCAAGTTGAAATAAATTCAAGAACGCAATTTCCCCTTAACCACCGAGCACTGACCACTGATTACTGACCACTGATGACTGACCACTATGCAAAGCTTTAGCAGCGTTCCGTTCAAGATTGACGACAACTTTTCGCAGGTTGCCGGCGTCGCCAAATTTTCGGGCGCGGGCATTGTCCTTGAGTTTGAATCGAAGCTTTTCGGCATTATCAAAAGCGGCGTCAAGGAAGTCCGCCTCGCGCTGGACGACATTCTGGACGTGAAATTCAAAAAAGGAATGTTTAAACGCGGCGCGCGTATCGAAATCCGTCTGAAAAGCTTCACGAAGCTCAACGAAGTGCCGAACCGTGACGCCCGGATTACTTTAAAATTAGAACGCGACGATTTCGAGCGCGGCGCGCAAGCCGTCGAGCGTTTGCAGAAAGATTTGAGCGAGCGCCGGGAATCGCTGCCGCCGGTGCACACGCCCGTCAGCCGTCTGTTTACCGACGAAAGCGACGAACACGAGCCGCCGGAACATAAAGATTCATAAAAGCTTGCGGTCTTTGCCGATTCTTTCAGGTAACGGCAAGCGGCTGACGGCAATATTTTTATGATTCAAAGTTAGAAGAGGAGCATCTATGAAGCGCATACTTCGTGAAAACGGGCTTTCTATTGTTTGGCTTGGGTTGTTCTTTGTCGCCTTAATAGCAGGGCAAACCGTTTCCGGTTATCTTCAATACAATGAGGAACAGCGAGACCATCGACAAGCCGAAGTCAGTTATTTCGAGTATCTGACGACGCCGCACTTTGTCGAAGCGACGATGGAGAATTGGGAATCGGAGTTTTTGCAGATGTTTTTGTTCATAACGCTGACCTCGTTTCTGTATCAGAAAGGGTCTGCCGAATCGAAAAAACTCGACGAGGAGGAAGCCGTTGACCGCGAACCGCGACAGTCGAAAGACAAGAAAGACGCGCCGTTTCCGGTGCGTAAAGGCGGCGTGATACTCAAGCTTTACGAATATTCGTTAAGCCTGGCTTTCCTGATATTGTTCATAATCTGCTTCTTCCTGCACGCGGCGGGCGGCGCGCGCGAATATAATCAGGAACAGTTGGAACACGGAAGCGCCGGGCTGGTATCGACGCTTCAATACCTGGCGGGCTCGCGTTTTTGGTTCGAATCTTTCCAGAACTGGCAGAGCGAGTTTTTAGCCGTCGGATTGATGGTGGTTCTTTCGATTTGGTTACGACAGAAAGGCTCGCCCGAATCAAAGCCGGTCGATGCCCCGCACAGTCAAACCGGCAAAGAATAAGGTTTCGGATCAATTCCGTCGGGCGGCTGCAAAACAGAAGTCGCCGGGGCGCGGGTCGCGGCTGAAAATATCCGCCGGAATTGTAATATAATTAAGAGACTCAAATAAATCTATAAAAATTAATCAACAATAATGGCGGCAACGGCAAAAACGGAAACAAAAGGCTTAACCTTAATCGAAGCGATTCGACAGGGCATCTGGGAAGAAATGACGCGCGACGAGAGCGTTTTCGTCATCGGCGAAGACATCGGCGCATACGGCGGCGCGTTTAAATTGACCGAAGGTTTTATCGAGCATTTCGGCGCGGAAAGAATGATTGACACGCCGATTTCCGAAGCGGCGATTGTCGGCGCGGCGTGCGGCGCGGCGCTGATGGGAATGAAGCCGGTCGCGGAATTTCAGTTTATCGACTTTATCTCGTGCGGCTTCGATATGCTGACGAATTACGCGGCGAAATCGCGTTATCGCGGCTGCGGCTCGATTCAGGCGGTTTTTCGCGGTCCGTGCGGTTCGGGCGTGCGCGGCGGTCCGTTTCACTCTTTGAATGCCGAAGCTTTTTTTATGAACACCGCCGGGCTGAAAATGGTCGAGCCTTCGACCGCGTACGACGCGAAAGGCTTAATCAAAGCGGCAATCCGCGACCCCGACCCGGTTTTGTTTTTTGAACACAAAAAGCTTTATCGCCTGCCGCGACTGCGCGAAGAATTGCCCGCCGACGATTACATCGTCGAAATCGGCAAGGCGCGAACGGCGCGGACAGGTAAAGATTTATCAATCATCACTTTCGGCGCGCAGGTTTTAAACGCGCTGGACGCCGCCGATACGCTGGAAAAAGAAGACGGCTTGCAGGTTGAAGTCATTGATTTGCGCTCCCTTGCGCCGCTCGACAAAGAAGCGATTTTAGCGACGGTGAAAAAAACGAATCGCGTTCTGGTTTTGCACGAAGCCAGTTTGACGGGCGGAATCGGCGGCGAGATTTCCGCCATTATCGCCGAGGAAGCCTTTGAATGGCTCGACGCACCCGTCATTCGCGTCGCCTCGATTGACGCGCCCGTCCCGTTTGCGCCGCAGATGGAAGATTATTATCTGCCGCAGCTTTCGGAGATTATCGAAGCGGTGCGGCGTTTGGCGAAATATTAAACGACGGCATTTAAAATTTATGAAAAAATTGAAAATTTTATTTTTGTGCTGCGCTTTGATTTTATCGTCGTTCGATTTCATCGAAAGCAAAGACCGGCGGGAAATAAAAATAGCGCCTGCCGCGCCGACCGTTCCGAATGAAATTCCGAACATATTTCGCCCGATTGGCAATTTATTTAAACGGCTTCTCGGAATAAAGCGGAAACCCGTTTATTGTCCGCCGCCGGCTTTGGTCAAAAATCTTATGTTGGACAAAACGGAGGTATTTTCAAATTGTTCGGCAGACGGAAAATCCTGTTCGGATAATACTCAGGCAATAGAGGTTTTGACCGAAGGATACGACGCGGAAAATGACGTTTTGACTTATGTTTACAAAGTTTCCGGCGGCGAGATTATCGGAACGGGCACAAAAGTTAAGTGGAATTTGTCCGGCGTCAAGCCCGGAACTTATACGATTACTGCCGGAGTTGACGACGGCTGCGGCGTCTGCGGAAAGACGGAAACGAAAGAAATCAAAGTCATCGAATGTCCGAACTGCAATTAGGAAAACTCGAAAGCGTTCACGGCATCTCGCCGGTTTTTATGCAGCGCGCGGCGGTCGTCGCCGTGCTTTCCTTCATCTTTTTCGTGGCGATGTTCATCGCTTTTTCGATTCGGCAAAACATCGGTTATTTTCTGCTGGCGACGGCTTTTCTGCTCGTCCAGCTGCTGACGCTTTTCGGCTGGCTGAGAGCGCGGCGCACGGAATTTAAAATTTACGAAAACGGGTTTTCATACAAAAAACAAACCTGCCGGTGGGACGAAATCGAAGCGATGGCGGTCAAAACGGAAAGCCGCTTGGTCGGCGGCGCGAAAATCAATTGCGAAATCCGCAAAACGAACGGCGAGAAAATTGTTTTAAACGAAGCGCTTCACGGTATTGATAAAATTATGGAGCGAATCAGCGCCGAAATCGAGAAAAGAAGCGAATGAAATGGCAAAACGCAAATGCAAAATGAAAATGGAAGACGGAGTTTTCGTTCGCTTCCTTGTATGCATTAAATACAAATTCATCGTTTTATGAAGAAAAACGGCGTTTGGAAGCGTTAAAATGCGAAATTAACGCTTCCAAACGCCGTTTTAATGTTTTCAAATCGCGTTCTAACGCTTTTAAATGACGTTTTAATGCTTCCAAACGCCGTTTGATAACTTTCAAATCTGATTCGATAACTTACAAACGCCGGATGTAAGCTTACAAATATCATTTTCCGCTTTGGCTTTTGCCCTTTGCCTTTTACCTTTTGCCCTGACTGTCGTTTTCATCGTCAAAATTTTCTAGTATTCTGTTATCAGTATTATTCAAATTTATATAGCAATCATTTATTGGAAAACGGAGAATTTATGAGCGTAGAAGTTGTGATGCCGCAGATGGGCGAATCCATTACGGAAGGAACTATTTCAAAATGGCTGAAAGCGGTTGGCGATAAAATCGAACGCGACGAGCCGATTCTGGAAATTTCCACCGATAAAGTCGATGCCGAAGTTCCGGCTCCGGCGGCGGGCGTTTTGCTGGAAATTCGCCATAACGAAGGCGAAACCGTGGAAGTCGGAACCGCTCTGGCGATTATCGGCGAAGAAGGCGAAAGCTCGGCAAACGGGAATCAGCCGTCAGCCGTCAGCCGTCAGCCCGAAGCGGCGAAAGCTGACGAACCACAACCCGTTAGTGAGGAAGCTCGACCGGAGCCTGTCGCGCAGACGCAAACCGCGACCGTCTCCGACGGCAGCCAGACGCAAGCAGCAACGGCGACGGCAACTGCCGCAAGCGCGGACGCAACCGAAATCGTGATGCCGCAGATGGGCGAATCCATTACCGAGGGCACGATTTCAAAATGGCTGAAAGCGGTCGGCGATAAAATCGAACGCGACGAGCCGATTTTGGAAATTTCCACCGATAAAGTTGACGCGGAAGTCCCAAGCCCAGCCGCCGGAACGCTTTTGGAAATCCTTCATCAGGAAGGCGAAACGGTCGAAGTCGGAACGGTTTTAGCGATGGTCGGAAGTCAAAACGGCGCGGCGGTTTCACAATCTGCGCCCGCCGCGCAAAAACAAGCCGTTGAAACAACGGCGCAGGCTTCCGGCGCGGACGCGTCGAGCGCGCCGCAGGCGAAAGCCGAAGTCCAAAGCCCGCCGACCGGAGAACAGCCGCCGCCGCAAAACGTTTCGGAAACGGCGGGCAGAAGCTACGATTACGACCGACCGGAAGCGAAACAGGAAGCGCAGGCGGCAGCTTCAAACGGCGAAAAATCCGTCGAAGAACTGCGCCGGACGAAATCCAGCCCGCTCGTTCGCAATATCGCCAAAGAACACGGCATCGATTTATCGCGAATTTCGGGCAGCGGTATGAGCGGGCGCGTGACGAAAAAAGATATTCTGTCTTTTATCGAATCCGGCGCGGCTCTGAAACCGCAGGATTTGCTGCGCAAAGACGCGCCGGTCGCGCCGCAGATTACGCCGACCACCGCGCAGCCGCAAATTGTTCAGCAGCCTGCGCAGCGCGCGCCATACGCCGCGCCGCAGGTTGCCGCGTCGGTCGGCGATAGAGTCGAGCCGATGTCGATGATGCGCAAGAAAATTGCCGAGCATATGACGTTCTCGAAACAGACTTCGGCGCACGTGACGAGCGTTTACGAAATCGATATGACGAACGTCGCGCGCTTTCGCGAGCGTAACAAAGCGGAATTTCAATCGCGTTATGGCACGAAATTGACGTTTATGCCGTTTATCTTTCAGGCGACGACCGCCGCGCTCAGAAAATTTCCGGTCGTCAACGCGCAGGTTTCCGGCGAGCAGATTATCTACAAAGGCGACATCAATCTCGGAATGGCGGTCGCGCTCGATTGGGGCTTGATTGTTCCGGTTATCAAACGCGCCGATGCGCTTTCGCTTTCCGGCTTGGCGGCGGCGGCGAATGATTTGGCTGACCGCGCGCGAACGAAAAAATTAATGCCGGACGAAGTGGCGGGCGGAACGTTTACGATTACGAATCCGGGCGTTTTCGGCGGATTGTTCGGCACGCCGATTATCAATCAGCCGCAAGTCGCTATCCTATGCGTCGGCACCATCGAAAAACGCCCGAAAGTTATCACCACGCCGGAAGGCGACGACGTCATCGCGATTCGCTCGATGGCTTATTTCGCTTTGACTTTCGACCATCGCATCGTGGACGGCGCGGACGCGGAAAAATTCCTTTCCTTTATGAAGCAGTATCTGGAAACGACGCAGTTTAGTCTTTAAATAAGCGGTAAACGGAAAGTGGTAAGTTCGTTTCTTTCACTTACCACTTTCCGTTTAGCACGCAAGATTCACAACTCAAAATTCACAACTTACCACTTACCACTTTTAAAAAAATTATTTCGTAAATCGGGTTTTGTTGTAGAATAGACAAGTCCGTTTTCGGACGTCTGCAATTTTTTTTTCAAAACAGGAAACATTTTCAAAAACCTGTCGATAACGGTATGTATGGCTCTGTTTGAAAATAGAATCCGATAACTCGAATTTTGAAAAAGTCTGTGCTTCCCGGAATTATCTATTCAGTTGTCTTGGTCGGATTTTAGTGATTCTAACAAGGTCATATTTTGCGAAAACGCCTGGCGATTGCAAATGTAAACGCTTTTATTTAAAAACGTTTAAGAGTTATCAAAAATATTCATTTCGTGCGCCCGCAGCAAAATTTGAATTTTTTGACAACTTTGCCAAAAGAATAAACATCGCACAAGCTGATTCGCTATTAAGAAATCAAGAAAGATAAAGGAAGGGTTTATTTTTATGTTGAAAAAATTTTCAGTATTAGTTTTAGCTTTGCTTTTCGGAGCGGCGAGCGTTTTCGCGCAAACAGACGCGCAGCTGCGCACCGTCGCCAGCGGGCAGAAAATGAAGGTTCAGGGCGTGGTCGTCAGCAAGGATGCCGACCGGATTATTGTTCGTGACGCGACCGGCGTCGATACGCCCGTGACGCTGACCAATGCGACCAGCATTAAAACCAAAGGCGGATTGTTCGGCGGCGGCGACCGTGTTGCCGTTAATCAAATCGTGCGCGGTTTGAATCTGGAAGTCGAAGGTCGCGGCGACGGCGCGAATCTGGTTGCCACCAAGGTTCGTTTCGGCAAAGACGATTTCCGCGTGGCGCAGTCGATTGACACGCGCGTTTCTCCGGCTGAAGAACGCATCACGCAAACCGAACAAAATGCCCAGCGCATCTCCGGTCAGATTGACGAATTGATGGCGATTTCCAACGCCGCTAAAGGCGGTGCGAAAGCCGCTCAGGAAACGGCTGATGCCGCTGTTCAGGGCGTAAACGCGACCAATCAGAGAATCAGCTCGTTGGACGATTACGTCGTTCAATCGACCGCCAGCGTCAACTTTAAAGTCGGCAGCGCGATTCTTTCGCCCGAAGCCAAAACGCAGCTTGATGAAGTGGCGACGGCGGCGATGACTTTGAAAGGTTACACCATCGAAATCACCGGCTTCGCCTCGGCAGAAGGCGGAGAGAAGATGAACAAAGCGCTCAGCCAGCGTCGCGCGCAAGCCGTGATTGATTACCTGGTCGAAACGCATAACGTTCCGCTTCGCAGAATCGGAACTTCATACGGTTTCGGTGAGCTTCAGGCAGTCGCAGACAACACGACCCGCGAAGGGCGCGCACAGAATCGCCGCGTCGAAGTCAAATTACTGGTGAGCCGCGGATTAAATCAAAACGTCGAAGTCAGAAGAGACACCACGACCGAGACTCAGCCGACCGACCAGCAGTAATTGCTGAAACAACCGACCGCAGTAGAACGCGAGAGATTTCAGGTCTTTCGCGTTCTATCGCGGTATTTTTTTTCAAGGGGCAAAGTGTCATGAAACAAGGACAATTTAAATTTATTTTTGCAATTTTAGGATTAATTTTGATGCCGGCGTTTTCCGTTTTTGCGCAGACGCCGCAGACGACTCCGCCGCCGGTCGAAGACAACGACGTTATCCGCGTCGAATCGCGCCTGGTCATTGTTCCGGTTTCAATTACCGACAACAGCGGGCAGCCGGTTCTGAATCTCAAAAAAGAAGATTTCTTTGTCAGCGAGGAAAGTAAGGCGCAGGAAATCGCGCAGATTTCCGACGCGGAAAAAGTTCCGCTCGAAATCGCTCTGCTTTTCGACATTTCGGCAAGCACGGACGCGATGTTCAAGTTCGAGCAGGAAACCGCCGCGAAGTTTTTGCAGGACGTGATGCGTCCTGACGACCGCGCGACGATTTTTACAATCGGCGGGCGTCCCATTATGATTCAGGGACGCGACACGGCGGAAAAATCGGCTTATTCCATCAAAATGATTATGCCGTCGAAACAATTCACGGCTTTTTACGACACGGTCGCCGCCGCTGCCGATTATCTGCGCGCCGCGCCGCAGGGCAGGCGTAAAGTTATCGTCGTGATTTCCGACGGCGAGGATACCAACAGCGTGCGCATCGCGAAAGCGATTCAGGACGGTTATAAAAGTCTGGGTAAAAAAATCGACTCGCTCGATTCAAAGAGTCTTTACCAGTTTACCGTTGCCAGGCGAAACGAAGCGACCATTCGCGAGCAGACGCGGGTTTTGCAATCGCTGCAAAACGCCGACACGGTTTTTTATTCGATAAATCCGGCGGGCAGCTCTTATCAATTAAATAAAATCAGCCAGTTCGGGCAATCGAATCTGCAAAGATTCGCCGACGAAACGGGCGGCGCGGCTTTTCTGCCGAAATTTCAGCCGACCGATTTGAAAGACGGTTATCAAAATACGGCGAATATCCGTGTTAATCAGGAAACTTTGACCAGAATCTTTCGCCAGCTTGCCAACGAATTGCAGGCGCAATATCTGGTTCAATATTATTCGGAATCCGATTTTCCGAATAACAAATATGTGACGCTGAACGTCGGCTTGAGAAATCCGCAAAATTTCCGCATCCGCGCGCGGAAAGGTTATTTTGTGAAAAAGTAAAACTTAGTGGTAAGTGGAAAACGGTAAGCGGTGAGTTCGTTATTTGATAACTGCAACTTAACCGCTTACCGTTTTCCGTTTTACACTTTTTAAGGAATTATTGTCGCTCGCCGCTTCGTTCTCTTTGAAAGTCTTCGGCAAGTCTTCCGACCGTCGCCTGCCTGTTTTTCGGTGTTGTTTTCGGCGTCGGCGTGGAAACGGTAAAGTCTCCCATAACGACTCTCTTACCCATTTCAACTTCCGGAGTTTGTTTCGGAACGGGCGTCGGCTTATAAGCAATCGCGCCCATCAGACGCTCTTCTTTCGGCTGACTCATCAGCGACATCAAACCCAATCCGCTCAGCAAACCGAAAAGCAGCGAAACAAAAGCCGCCGCCGTTCTGGAAATGCGTTTTTTGAGCGCCTGCCAGCCGACCGGACAATCTTTCGTCAAAACCGTGCCGTCAGCGCGCTTGTAAAATCTGACGCACAAGCGACCTTCGGAATTAAGCAAAAGATTTTCCGCTTCCGTTTTGGTCATTCCCGAAAGGTTATAAACGTTCAGCTTGCACTCGCCGCAGAAACGCTTGCGCTCGCTGCCAATCATCGCTTCCCAATCCTGCGAGCAGGGCGACGCAACTTTCAAATTATTCAGCGGACTCGTAAATTTAGCCATAAAAACTCCGTTCAAAATTAACTCAGGCGCTTGCCTATGTCCTTTTGAACGGAGCGTGAAAAATTTTCTTGCAGAAATTTTTGAAAAATTTTATTCTTTCGATTTCCCAAAGCACGGGCGGATTTTCCGTCCGCGCCCGAAACGCGTTGAAAAAATCAAAAGCAAAAACAAGCCGGCGAATTTCACCCTTGTTTCTGCACTTTTCCCTGATTCTGAATTCGCCGGTATTTATGCGTAATCGGTCGCCGTCGCCCGACGCCGATGGCGTTGCGGGAAATGATAATCGTCGGCGGAAGCTGCTGGCGCTTGAATTCATTCGCCGGAGATTCGACTTTGTTCAAAACTTCGTAAACCAGTTTCGGGTCGTTTTCGGCGGCGATGATTTCTTCGGGCGACAATTTATTTTCAAAATAAAGCTGCAAAATCGGGTCCATCAATTCGTAAGGCGGCAGAGAGTCCTGGTCGAATTGATTCGGCGCAAGCTCGGCGGAAGGCTTTTTGTCGATAATCGCGTTCGGAATAATTTCGCGTCCCGCGCTTTCGTTGATGTGGCGCGCGACCTGCCAGACTTCCGTCTTCAAAACGTCGCCGAGAACCGCCAGACCGCCGTTCGTGTCGCCGTAAAGCGTGCAGTAGCCGACCGCCAGCTCCGATTTATTTCCGGTCGAAAGAAGCAGCCGACCTTCGGCATTGGAAATCGCCATCAGGATAACGCCGCGCAGGCGCGACTGCATATTTTCGCCCGCCAGGCTTTCGCCGCTTTTCGTCGGCTTGTGCAGGTGAAGCTGGTTCAATAGAATCTCGAACGCGCCGGAAATCGGCTCGACGCGCGACTGGCAGCCGAGATTTTTGACCAGTTCCTCGGAATCTTTGATGCTGCCTTCGGACGAATACGGCGAGGGCATCATCACGCACAAAAGATTTTCGCCGCCGATGGCTTCCGCCGCCAGAGCCGCGACAATCGCCGAATCTATTCCGCCCGAAAGTCCGAGAACGGCTTTCGTAAAACGGTTTTTCCGCGCGTAATCCCGGATTCCCAAAACCAGCGCCTGCCGAATCGTTTCGCATTCGCTGCCGGTAATTCCGCGTGCGTCGGGTTTTCCCGCGTCTAATTCGACGGTTTCGACAAATTCCTCGAAAGCCGTCGCCTGCAGGATAATATCGCCTTCCTCGTCGGCAATCAGGCTCGCGCCGTCGAAAACTATTCCGTCGTTGCCGCCGACGAGATTGACGAAAACAATCGGCTTTTTCTGCAATTTGGCGCGGTGCGCGACCATATCGCAGCGCAGCTTGATTTTGCCTTTATTGAACGGCGAAGCGTTAATGGCGACAATCAAATCCGCGCCCTGCATAATCAATTCGTCCGCCGGGTCGACGTCATACAATCTTTCTTTCCAGAAGGTTTTGTCGTTCCAGAAGTCTTCGCACACGACGACGCCGATTTTTCGCCCGTTAATCTCGAAAATCTTTCGCACCTCGGAAGGCTCGAAATAACGCGGGTCGTCGAAAACGTCGTATTCGGGCAAAAGCGTTTTGTCGGCAAAGCCCAGCAGTTTCCCGTCCCGGATGACGGCGGCGCAGTTGTAAAGCCGTCTGCCGTCGGTTTCTTCATTCGGGCGAATCGTGCCGACGACTGCCGTAATGCCGATGGTGGCGGGAATTATTTTTTCGAGCGGTTCGAGCGCGCGCTCGATAATGTCGCGGTCTTGAAACCAGTCGAGCGAAGTGTAGCCGTGCGTCACGACTTCGGGAAAAACGATGATGTCGGATTTGTCGGCTTTCGCTTTTTCGATTGCCTCGATGATTTTAGCGACGTTGCCTTCAAGGTCGCCGTTAATCGTGTTGATTTGTCCGATTGTTACGCGCATTATTTTTCTACCTGCCCTTATATTGATGAATTGCTATTTGTAGCTTGAGCAAAAAGCGGATGAGTTGCGAGAACGATAAACGCGAGCGAAAGAAAAACTTTTCCGAACGGCTTCATACGTTTTCAGTTTTATCAGATTTTTTAATCATTGTCAGGCGATTGCCGCGCTCGTTGTATTTCACTTCGTCCATAATGTTACAGATAAACAAAACGCCGCGCCCCGAAGTTTTAAAAAGATTTTCCGGGTCACAAGGGTCGGGAATCGCCGTGATGTCAAAGCCTTCGCCTTCATCCTCGATGGTAAAGCGCGCTTCTTTGGTCGAGACATCCGCCGTGATTTTGATGTTTTTCTGCGCGTCGAATTTGTTGCCGTGTTTCACGGCGTTGACAAACGCTTCGTCTAAAGCAATGAAAAGATTGGAATTTTCCGAGCGCACGACGCCGACTTTTTCGACGCGTTTCATCAGGTATTCCAGAACCGAATGCATCAGGCTGATAGCGCTCGGCAGTTCAAACTCGATGTTTTCGTGCAGATTTTGCATCGCTTCCGCTTGGTCGACAAATTTTGTTTTGTAATTCAGAGCAATCTCGACCAGCGTTTTCAGTTCGTCCTCGTTAAATTCGTCGCGGCGAAAATTAGTGGCGCAGATTTTAAAAGCCTTGATATTCTCTGTATTATCCGCCTCTTCGATGGGCGGCAAAAACTCGCTGCCGTTACCGTTTGAGCCGCCGGGCGCCGCGGCGAGTTTTTTGCTGTCGTCCAAATCCGTGATGACCAAATCGAAATCTTCCATTTTCGGCGCGGCGACGGCTTCGCGGCGGGTTTCGATTATCTTTACCTCGTGACCAAGTTCGGAAAATTTTTCCCGCAGCGCGCTCGCCAGGTCATCGTGGTCGTCGATAATCAAAATTTTTCTTTGCATCTTTACCTTTCCGAATGATTTAGAGATTTTTCCATAGACAAGCCCGACAACAAAAAATTACGATAAAACCTGTTGCTTTGTTGCAAATAATAACCTAACTTGCTAGTTATTGCCTATCAATGCCGAGCAAAAATAAAAAAATTCGGGAAGTTTACCAATTCGCCTCGCTTTCCGGCTATTCTTTCAAGCAGAGATGGCTGATTCGACTCGCCGATTTCGCCTTTTATTGCCTGATAAATCTTATCGGAAAAACGGTGCGTTTCGAGACCGAAGGCTGGGAAAATTTTGAAGCGATTGAGCGCGCCGGGCGGCTTCCGATTTATACTTTCTGGCACAACCGGATTTTTCTCGGCACATATTTTTTTCGCCGTCGCGGCATCGTCGTCATTACGTCGCAGAGCCTTGACGGCGAATACATCGCGCGTTTTATACAGCGTTTCGGCTACGGCGCGGTTCGCGGTTCTTCGACGCGCGGCGGCGTGGCGGCACTGGTCGAAATGATTCGCCTGATGCGCGAAGGCTTGCCGATGGGCTTCACGATCGACGGACCGAAAGGACCGAAATACGTCGCCAAAATCGGCGCGTGTCTGCTGGCAAAAAAAACCGGAAATCCGCTGATGCCTTTCACGGTCGAAGCCGAAAAATTCTGGCATCTGAAAAGCTGGGACAATCTGCAAATTCCGAAACCTTTCAGCCGCGCCCGCCTTATAATTGCCGACCCCGTTTACGTTCCCAAAGACGCGAACGATGAAGTTTTGGAAAATAAGCGCCGGGAACTGCAAAAATCGCTTGACGAACTGGTCACGCGTGGAGAACAATGGCGGGAAAGCGAAAAGCTTGCGAAAAAATAGTTGCATTAACCTGATTAAAGATTTAAAAATAAAGAATTCTGTTTGAGGAAAATTGCATGAAAATATGTCCGAACTGTAAAAAACAATATCCCGATAACGTCGCGGTTTGTCCTAGTGACGGAACTTTTTTAGATTTGGAAACGCCCGTCGCTGAGACGCAAACAAGCGATTCGACTGAAGGTGTAGTGCCGCACACAGCCGATGCGGTCGACCGCATCGGCACCGCCGCCGCCGAAACTTTCGGGAGAGATGCGGGAAATTACGGAGTCGGTGCTGTCGAAACAGCCGGCGACCGGGCGACGACGGCGACGGATTTTTCCCAAACCGGCGATTTGGCTGACGCCGATTACACGGAAAATCCAATGTTCGGCTGGCTGATGCCGCTCATTATAGTAGTTATATTAATAGTTCTGGGTTTTATGTTTTGCAGTAAATCTTCCGTTCCGACCGCCAGGGAAAGCGGAATTCAGACAAACGGCAGAGAGAATAAATTAATTTAAAAAAGAGGAAATAAAAGCTCATCCTCCGTAGTTCTTTAAATTTTATTTTATTCTTTGCGGTCGCTGCGCGGAGTTTTTTACGGCATTGTTGCCTGCGATTCAGTCGTTTTCAAAGCTTCCGACAATTCGTTCTGCTGCTCCGCCAGAAAACTGGCTGACAGCAGAACGAAAACAATCCAAACCGCATCCGCCAGAAACAGATGTCCAATCTGCATAACAATCGGCGCGAGCGTCAGAAGCGTTAACGCGCCGAACCCGATTTGAACGATAATCAAAACCGTCAGAATATTTGCCCAGCGACTTACCCGAAAATTTCCCGACGCTTTCGATTTAAGCCAACCCGCCAGAAACACCAGAAAAACCGCGACCATAATCGACAAAATCGGATGGCTGATGCGCAGACGAAGCAGAATGTTCGAGGTGGTAGAAAAATCTTTCGCCATTCCTTCCGTCAAAGTTTCTGACGGAAACAACATACTGCTCAGCGCCGCGACCGAGCCGCTCATCCCGACAAAGAAAATCCCGAGAACGGCGATTCCTAAAAACAATAAAACTTTTGGCGGCGACTTAAAATTAAAAGATTTTCCGCCGCCCGCAAACCACGCCGTCAAAGTCAGAAAAGTTAATAAAATAAGTGTATTTATTAAATGTCCCGCCATCCAGAACGGGCGCGAAGCGGTTAAAGTCTCCGCCGTATTTCCCGTCAAAACAAGTCCCGCGCCGATAAGACCTTCGATAATCACGAACACCAGCGAACCGAGCGCAGCTTTTAACAAATGACCGTTTTTCGATTTATCAAAACGCCAAATCAAAAACGCCCAGACGACTAAAATAATGAGAAAAATTCCGTCCAGCGCGCTCGTCATTCGGTGCGAAAATTCGATTACGGTCTTTAGCTCCGGCGCCGACGGAAGGACTTCGCCGTGACACGTCAGCCAATGCTGACCGCAGCCGTCGCCCGATTTCGACGCACGCAGAAAAACGCCCCACAGGATGACGACGACATTATATGCCAGGACAAACCACGCGTATTTGGCAAAGCTCGACAGTTTTGTTTCCCTTTTCATTCTGGTAAATTCAAAAGTAGCATAACACTTTGAATTTGCAAGATAAATGACCTGCAAAATTAGATTCGCTTAATGAAAATCGAACATTTTTTACTCGTTTGAATTAAAGGAGATTGTAAGAGAAAGCGTTAAACGCCAAAGATATAAAGCCCGCGAGCGAAGACGGCAAAAAATTCCGAATGAAGAAAGAACGAATTGACAAATTGCTGGTCGAGCTCGGCTTTGCGGAGTCGCGAACAAAAGCGCAGGCGCTGGTTATGTCGGGCGTCGTTCTGGTCAACGAAATGCGCGTCGAAAAATCTTCGCAGGAATTTACCGCCGAATCAAAAATAAGAATAAAAGGCAAAACAGCCGAATCAAAATACGTCGGTCGCGGCGGCTTAAAACTCGAAAGAGCTTTGCAGAATTTTCATATTGCCGTAAACGCATATATTTGTCTCGACATCGGCGCATCAACCGGCGGCTTTACCGATTGTCTTTTGCAGAACGGCGCGCAAAGGATTGTTACAGTCGATGCCGGGACGAATCAACTGGTTTGGAACCTCAGAAATGATTCGCGCGTCGAAGTCCGCGAAAACACAAATGCGCGTTACTTGAAACCTGAAGATTTTGATGGAAAATTTGATTTAATAGTGATGGATGTTTCGTTTATTTCCGTCACGAAAATTTTTCCCGCTTTGCCGCCGCTTCTGAAAAATACGGGGAAAATAATCGTTTTAATAAAACCGCAGTTCGAAGTGGGTCGTGGCGAGGTCGGCAAAGGCGGCATTGTCCGGGAGACGGATAAACACGAAAGAGTAATTAATGAAGTAAACGCTCAGGCGGCGGAAAACGGTTTAAAAATCTGCGGCGTGATTGATTCGCCGATTCTGGGCGCGGATGGAAATAAAGAATTTTTGGCTTTATATGAACTCGACGAAAACAAAACAAACAACTAAACAGGAAAAGCTGGTCGAAGGGGTCGATTATCATTTTGAAAACGGCTTGATGGTTTTAACCGCTCACTTTCTGCTTAAACGCGGCTATTGCTGCGGAAACGGCTGCCGCCATTGTCCTTATCCGAAAGATAAGAAGAGTAATCTAAAGTAAAAATGTTTCCATTTGTTCTCTTTCTACGTTTTTTATATTCGTTTCTGCGAATCTGTTTGGTTTCGGGGCGCGGGTAATCGTGACCGGCGCACTCGGCGAGCAACAGGCGAGCGCCAGATTTTCGTAATCTTTCTGCATCTCTTCGTGCGATTTCAGCCATTCCAGCGTGTCGCGTAAAACCTGCGCGGCGTAATCGTTTTTCGGTTCGACAATGCGATAATGCATCCATTTCCCTTCGCGCCTCGCCTCGACAATTCCGGCGTTTCGCAAATATGCCAGATGCCTCGAAACCTTTGGCTGGCTTTCACTTAGAACTTCCGTAAAAAAACAGACGCAGACTTCGTCCTGCCGCATTAAATTCAAAAGACGCAGGCGCGTTTTGTCCGCCAAAGCCATAAAAAAGGTTTCCATATCAAAAAGAAAATCTTCGCTCATAAAAAAAATTTATCACATTTTTGCAAAAATGTCTTGACTATTAACTTTTCGAATGTTACAAGGAAATAGGATATATGCGTTAAGACGTATATGAAATATCAAAGGAGAAATAAATTATGTCAAATAATACGGAAATCAAAACATTAAAAGCGCATCTGGTGCTCAACGTTAAAAACGTCGAGCAGAGCATCGAGTTTTACAAAAAAATGCTCGCCATCGAGCCATCGAAAGTTAGAGCGGGCTATGCCAAATTCGATATTCGAAATCCGCCGCTAAATTTAACGCTTAACCAGTACCCGTTTAATGAACGCGGCGCATTATCGCATCTCGGCATACAGGTCGCCGCTACCGAAGACGTTCTGGCGATGCGCGAACGTTGGCTCGAAAACGGTTTGGTGACACAGGACGAAATGCAGACGAATTGCTGTTACGCCCTTCAGGATAAAACGTGGGTGCACGACCCGGACGGCAACGAATGGGAAGTTTTTGTTGTCCTGAAAGACAATCTGGCGGAAACTTCGATGTGTTGTGTGGCGGATGAAACGACCGCGCCGATTAAACTAACGGCGGAAGAAGAAAATCCGGTCGATTCCGCTTCGTCGTGTTGCGCTCCGGCGGCGGTTCCGGTTAGCATCAATCGCGTCGGCGAAAAATCTTGTTGCTAATTTGGAGAGTTGATGCGGGAGAAATCATTTTTTACTAAAGCGGTTCACGCGGGCGAAAATCGAACGGAGAATCACGGCGCGGTCAGCGTTCCAATTTATACTTCGTCGGTTTTCGCCTTCAAAGACGCTGACGAAGGCGCGGCGATTCATAATTATCAAAAGGAAGGTTATTTTTACGGTCGGCTGGGAAATCCGACGCAAACCGCGCTGGAAAAGGCTGTCGTCGAACTCGAAAACGGTGAAGATGCGCTGGCGTTCGCTTCGGGAATGGCGGCGGTTTCCGCTTCGATTTTGAGTTTGGTTAAAACGGGCGAGCATATCGTCGCACCCGAATCGATGTATTCGACGACGACCAATTTTCTAACGCATCTAGCCGAAAATTTCGGAATCGAAACGACGTTTATCGACGCGACGAAAGCGGAAAATTATGGCGAAGCGGCGCGCCCGAATACAAAACTGTTCTGGATTGAAACCCCTTCCAACCCGCTGCTGAAAATCACAGAGTTTTCCACAGTTGTGGAAATCGCAGAGGAAAAAGGAATCGCCACCGTCGCCGACAATACTTTTGCAACGCCATTCAATCAGCGCCCGCTCGATTTCGGCGTCGATGCGGTCATTCACAGCGCGACGAAATATTTCGGCGGGCATAGCGATTTGACCGCCGGTTTGATAGTCGGAAAGCGTGAAATTGTTGACCGTGCGCGTCACACAATCGCGAAGCTTTACGGCGGCAACATCGCGCCGCAGGTTGCGTGGCTCGTTTTGCGCGGAATCAAAACTCTGGCTTTGCGAATGGAGCGTCACAATCATAATGCATACGCAATAGCGAATATGTTGGCAAATCACCCGAAAGTCAAAGAGGTTTTTTATCCGGCTTTGACTTCTCACCCGCAATACGAAATCGCCAAACGACAGATGAACGGCTTTGGCGGAATGATTTCTTTTGATGTCGGCGGCATCGAAGAAGGAAAACGGCTGGTCAATAATGTGGAAATTTGCACGCTGGCGACATCGCTCGGCGGCGTCGAGACGATTCTTCAGCATTCGGCTTCGATGACGCACGCGACGCTCTCCGGCGAGCAGAGATTAAAAGCCGGAGTCACGGACGGCTTGATTCGCCTGTCGGTCGGCATCGAAGACGCGCAGGATCTGATTTCCGATTTGGAAAGCGCGCTCGATAAAATTTGATTGATTAATAGATGCTCATTAAGCCCGAAACCGCAAAACGCGCCGAACTCGTCGAAAAAATAAAGGAAGAAAAGCCTTTCCGATACGTCGTCCAAAACCTGGAGCGAACCTTCGGCGAGCCGTCGCCCGGGCGGAAAAGCGACCCGCTGGCGATGCTCGTCAATATTATCTTGTCGCAGGCGACGAGCGATACAAACAGCCGCCGGACTTTTCAAAATTTGAAAACGCGCTTTGAAAATTGGGACGCGGTTCTGGCGGCTGACGAAAGCGATATCGCCGACGCCATCCGGCTCGGCGGTCTGGCGAATCAAAAGGCGAAAGTCATCAAAAATCTTTTGCGGCAAATCAAGGAAACACGCGGCACGCTGTCGCTGAAATTCGTCGAAGAAATGCCGGATGCGGAAGCGCGCCGGTTTCTGTCGCAGTTTCGCGGAATCGGTCCGAAGACGGTCGCCTGCACATTACTGTTTGCCTGCCACAAAGAAGTTTTTCCGCTCGACACGCATATTTTTCGCGTTCTGAAACGGATGGGAATTTTGCCCGAAAAAATTTCCGACGCCCGCGCCCACGCGCTTCTGGACGAGCTTGTGCCGCCGGGAAAATTTTATTCGCTGCACGTTAATCTGATTCGGCTCGGCAGAAAAATCTGTCGCCCGCGCGAGCCTTTGTGCGAAACGTGCCCGCTCGTCGAATATTGCGATTACGGGCAGACGCAAATCTAAAATTCCAGCCAAACGGGAAGATTCTTTTCCGAATTTTTAGCCGCGTTTTTCCGCCGGCGGGCGAAGGCGATGAAGAAACTCGCCGGCGGGCTTTTCGGAAAGTGCGCGTCGAGTTAAACGAGTATCTGCGGGATTTTATGGCGGAAATCAATAAATAAAAAGGCGCGGGATTTCCCGCGCCCTAAATTTTAGAGGAGAGTTCCAAAAGTCTTAGTTGTCCTGCGGAGTTTCGGTGGTCGTTTTATTTCGGCGGTTTTGGCGAAATTCCTGACGACGTTCCTTTCTTTCCTGTTTCAACTGTTCGAGCTGTGCTTTTTGTTCCGGCGTCAGGATAGCCAGAATCTGTTCGTGCGTTTGACGGGCTTGTTCGCGGCGCTGATGTTTGAAAGCTTTCAGGCGCGCTTCCTGTTCAGCCGTAATCGTGCCGCTGCGTTTGGCTTCGACGATTTGACGAAGTTCTTCGCGCTGGGTTTGGTTGGTTTCGCGATTGCCGCGATTGCTTTCCATAATCGTGCGAATCTGTTCTTTCTGCGCGTCGGTCAGATTGAGTTGTCTGAGTCCGTGCAGTCCGAAACCGCCGCCGCGATGACCGCCGCGACGAAAACCTTCGCGTTTTCCTTCACCGCCGCGTCTTTCCCATTTACGTTCCGATTTTTGATTTTCCTGCTGCGGCGTCGTGGTGCTGTTGTCCTGCGCCATCGCAAACGAGCTGAGAGCGACAAGGGCAAAACCCGAAGTGATGCCGGTAAGAATCTTTCTCTTTAAAGACATTATAGTTTGGTTACCTCTCTTGATTTTTTTTTGGTTGGCTTTTGCTTTCCGCTACTTTTGATGCTTTGGATAAGCGCTTGGTCGAAATATTTTATACGCCGCGTGTAAAGAAATGTAAATAAAGGTTTCGCCTCTGAAATCTCTAAAAAATCGCGGCTTTTAATGAAATTTCCCGGCAAACAAGCAAATTCGCATTAAATCCATACATAAATAACCTGTTTTCGGGCAAAAACTGCTTTGCAGCGAGCAGATGCAACGTTGCAGCGAGCCGGTGCAACTCCGCGTCTCTGCCGCGCAGACCGAGATTTATAAAATTTATTGCCAAACTATTTTCGGCAATCTTATCGTTTCGGATTTAACATTTACGCGGCGGCAAGTTAAAATGCGAAACTTGAGTATCTATTTCGAGCGGTAAACTTTAAATGAGATTTTTATCTGAAATTAATTCACCGGCGGACTTGCGGCAGCTGCGCGTCGAGGATTTGCAGGAAGTGGCAAACGAGGTGCGGCAGTTTATTATCGAAACCACGTCGCGCGTCGGCGGGCACACGGGCGCGAGCCTCGGCGCGGTCGAACTGGCGGTGGCGATGCATTATGTTTTCGCGACGCCGAACGACAAGCTGGTCTGGGACGTCGGGCATCAGGCATACGCGCACAAGATTTTGACGGGCAGGCGCGACCAGCTTCACACCATCAAAAAATACGGCGGGCTTTCCGGTTTTCTGCGGCGCGAAGAATCCGAATACGACACTTTCGGCGCGGGACACGCTTCGACTTCGCTTTCAGCCGCGCTCGGAATGGCGGTGGCGCGCGACACGAAAGGCGAAGATTTTCACGTCTGCGCGCTCATCGGCGATTCGAGTTTGGCGGGCGGAATGGCGATGGAAGCCATCAATCAAGCCGGTCATCTGAAATCGCGTCTGATTGTTTTATTAAACGATAACGAAATGAGCATCGCGCCCGCCGTCGGCGCTTTGACGCGCTATCTGAACCGCATCAAGGAAGCGCAAAGCTACCAGCATTTGAAAGAGGAAATCGGCGACACGCTGGAAAGCGTTCCGCGTTTCGGCGAGCGTCTGCGGAAAGCGGCGAAAACCGTTAAAGACGCGATTGCGGCGGCGGTTCTGCCCGGCGCTCTGGTCAACGAACTCGGTTTTAAATATATCGGCTACGTTGACGGGCACAATGTTTCGATGCTCGTCCGCGCTCTGGAAGAAGCGAAAAAGGTCGATGACGGTCCGGTTATCGTTCACGCGCTGACGACCAAAGGCAAAGGTTTTCCGAATCCCGAAAAAAATTATTACGCTTATCACGCGACCGGACCTTACGACGCGAAAACCGGCAAATTGGTAAAATCGAATAAGCCCGCGTCGCCGATGTACACGGAAATTTTCGGGCAGACGATGTGCGAATTGATGTCGCGCGACGAATCAATCGTGGCGCTCACGGCGGCGATGCCCGACGGCACGGGCGTTGACAAAATTCTGGAAAAATACCCGGAACGCTCTTTCGATGTCGGCATCGCCGAGCAGCACGCCGTCACGTTCTGCGCGGGAATGGCTTGCGAAGGCTTAAAGCCGGTCGCGGCGATTTATTCCACATTTTTGCAGCGCGGATTCGACCAGATTATTCACGACGTTTGTCTGCAAAATCTGAACGTCACGTTTGCGATGGACCGAGCCGGAATCGTCGGCGCAGACGGTCCGACGCATCACGGTTTACTCGATATTGCCTATCTGCGCGGTTATCCGAACATCGTTTTGATGTCGCCGAAGGACGAAGGCGAGATGCGCGATATGGTGCTCACGGCGATTGAGCATCCCGCGCCCGCCGCCATTCGTTACCCGCGCGGAAACGGTTTCGGCGTCGATATTTCCGAAGCGCCGAAGCTTTTGGAAATCGGAAAAGCCGAGATTTTGCGCGACGGCGGCGAGATTGCTATTCTGGCATACGGCTCGATGGTTTATCCTTCGGTCGAAGCGGCGAAAAATCTGGAAAAAGACGGCGTCGAAACCACGGTCGTCAATGCGCGTTACGTCAAACCGCTCGATTCGGAATTGATTCTCGCGCTTGCGCAATCGAAACGCCTTATCGTGACGGTCGAAGAAGCTTATCTGGCGGGCGGTTTCGGTTCAGCCGTGATGGAGCTGCTGGAAGCAAACGGTATGCTCGACAGCGTTAAAATCGTCCGGCTGGGCGTTCCCGACCGCATCGTCACGCACGGCGACCCGAAGCTTCTGCTGGCAAAATACGGTCTCGACGCGGACGGCATCTACAATAAAGTGAAAGAAACCATCGACATTCTGGAAGAACGCCGCGCCGGAAAAAAACGTCTGAAAACATTAAGTTAATCTGCGAAACCGGGAAGCTTAAAAAGGGGGTTTCGCAAGACGATTTACAATTTATGAACAATAATAAAAACAGTAATTTTCTATTTCTCTTTATCGGTTTATTTTTACTCGTCGCCATTTTCAGCGGCTGCGGAAACAATTCGGCGGGCACCAACAACCGCAACGTTTCAAATACAAACCGCGCAAATAATTCAAGCAATAATCCGAGTTACGCCACGGCTCCGGCGGGCGCCAGTCCGGCGCATTTCAAAGGCGGTCAGTCGGCAAAAATCGTGATTGAAGAATTTGCCGATTATCAATGCCCGACGTGCGCGTCCGTGCACCCGACGGTTCAGCAGATTCAAGCCGCTTACGGCGACCGCGTGAAAATAATTTTCCGCAATTATCCTTTGACGCAGGTGCATCCGAAGGCTTACGAGGCGGCGACCGCCGCCGAAGCCGCCGGATTACAGGGAAAATTCTGGGAAATGCAAAACCAGCTTTTCACCAACCAGCAATTCTGGACAGTCGCTTCCGACCATCGCAAGGTGTTTGAGGAATACGCGCAGAAAATCGGGCTCGATATACAGAAATTCAACGCCGATATGGGAGGCATCGAGGCGAAATCCAGAGTTGACGCCGATTTGCAGCGCGCGCGCGCCCTGAATGTCGGTTCGACGCCGACTTTTTATCTGAACGGCAGACAGTTGCCGTATGAAGATACTGAATTTAACCGATTCCGGCAGGCGATTGATGCCGAATTGCAGAAGACGCAAAGCACAACCCAATCCGCGCCGACCACATCTAACGCCGCGACACCGGCAGCCGCCAACACGGTCGGCGTCAGCACGTCAGCCGGAAACGCCAACCGGGCGGGCACGAATAAATAAAGGCTTTTATCGAACGAACGAAAAATGAGCAGTTCCGAAAAGATTTTCAATCCGTTTAAAAAATTTGCCGTTCCGGCGGCAATCGTCGCGCTGATCGGGCTTTGTGACGCGATTTATCTGGCGATTCATCATTACACCGCGCGACCCGTGCCGTGCAGTATTCTCGAAGGCTGTGAGATGGTTTTGACCAGCCCGTATGCGACGCTTGCCGGCGTTCCGCTGGCTTTGTATGGCGCGGCGGCGTATCTGGTCGCCTTTCTGCTGGCAATTCTGGCGGCTTTGGTCAACCGCAAATTCTGGCGGCTTTTCGGCATTCAGGTAATTTTAATGGCGGCGTTCACCATCTGGCTTTTGTATCTGCAAGGGATGGTCATCGGCGCGTTTTGTCAATTCTGCCTGCTTTCGGCGCTGGTCACGTTTACGCTTTTTATTATCGCTCTCGCTTCGCGCTTCTGGCGCTCAAATTAACCGCGAACTGCGAACTGTAAGAAGTATTTTCAGTTCGCAGTTCGCAGTTCTCAATTTTCACCTCTCAGCCTGCCTTTGCATCTATCTAAGTTAAATCACCGAATATATTTATTGACGGCGTTGCAAACTTCGGTTTTCGGAGCCGCTTTAACTTGGCAAGCGATGTTGAAATGAAGTAGTTTAGAAATGTTTTTTCAATTTTATCGAAAGGGTTAAAGATTTTGGCTCGCTCCATTCTTCAACGCATCGCCGCGAAAGATAAGACCGCCGCGCAGGAATGTTTAAGCGCCTACGGCGGGCTGGTCTGGTCGCTCGCGCGCCGGATGTGCGCAAATCCGAACGATGCGGAAGACGCCGTGCAGGAAATTTTTATCGATATTTGGAAAAACGCCGAACGTTTCGACCAGGCTCAGGCATCTGAAACTACGTTTGTCGCGATGATTGCCCGGCGGCGTTTGATTGACCGGCTCAGGAAATCGCAGCGCCAGCCGCCCGTCGATTCAATCGAGGATATGACGGTCGAGCCTGCCAAAGCGCAGGATAAACAAATGCAGACGGCGGTCGAAGCCAAACAGGCGGCGCAGGCGATGAATGCGCTGCGCCCCGAACAGCGCAGGGTTTTGCAGCTTTCGATTTATCAGGGAATGTCGCACCAGGAAATCGCCGAAGCGACGGGAATGCCGGTCGGCACGGTCAAATCGCACGCGCGGCGCGGGCTGATGCAGATTAGAGAAGTTTTGGGATTAGGCACGAGCGGTAATGAAACGAAAGGAGTCATAGCATGAGCGAACAGGACAAA
Source organism: Pyrinomonadaceae bacterium (assembly GCA_036388475.1). Lineage (GTDB taxonomy): Bacteria > Acidobacteriota > Blastocatellia > Pyrinomonadales > Pyrinomonadaceae > JALZHR01. Next base: position 123,020 of record DASVRT010000074.1, read on the forward strand.
GAAAAAATGCTTGAGCTTCTTTCCGGCAAAGCCTTTTCCGATTTAAGCGAAGCAGAACGGGCGGAACTGGCGGAGTTGGAAAAACTCTTTCCCGAACTGGAAGGTGACGATTCTTTTGAAATCGCCGCCTCAGCCGTGAGCCTGACGAATCTGGACGTTTCCGAGCCGCTGCCCGCGCATTTGCAGGCGAAAATCTTAGCCGACGCCGATAAATATTTCGCATCTCCGGCGGAGGCGAGCGCTCCCGTTCAGGAAACTTCTGAAGAAGAATATCAAAAAACTTTTGCGTTCGAGCCGAAGCGGTCGCCGTGGCAGTGGCTCGGCTGGCTGGTTGCGGCATTCGCCTGTATCGCGCTGGCGGTTAATGTCTGGATGACGCGCTTTCAGCCGCGGGAGATTGCCGGAAACGCAACGCCGACGCCGACCGTTACGCCGCAAAAATTATCGCCCGCGCAGGAACGCGAGCAGCTTCTTAATTCGGTCGATACCGTTCAAACGACTTTCACGAATCCGAATAATCCGTCCGAAGTTCTGGGCGACGTCGCGTGGAGCGATGCGGCGCAGAAAGGTTTTGTGCGCCTGCGCGGCGTTCCGGTCAACGACGCGGCTAAGGAGCAGTATCAACTCTGGATTTTCGCCTCGAATCAAGACCCGAAAACTCCGGTTGACGGCGGCGTCTTTGACGTCGGCGCGGGCGGCGAAGTGATTATTCCGATTGACGCGAAAATAAAAATTCAAAAACCGACGCTGTTTGCCGTCACCGCCGAAAAGCCCGGCGGCGTGGTCGTCTCCGACCGAAAAAAAATGATGGCGATTGCGAAAGTTGAAACGTAAAACAGTTTCCTTACGTCTATAAAACTAGTAAAATTAAATTACAAAGACTCAGAGTCACCGAAGAATCAGAAAGTAAAAAGTAAAAAGGTAAAGCGAAACAATTTTACTTTTTACTTTTGCCTTTTGCCTTGCTTCCCAATGTGTCTCGGTGTCGAAAAATTGAAAAGGAGTTTGCGATGAAAGCTATAAAATTTCTCGTATGTTTGCTCGTCGTTGTTTCGTTTATGACAACAATGGTTTCAGCACAGAGCGGCGATAAGCTGCCGCCGATTAAATACAGTGAGTTTCGTTTGAAAAACGGGCTGCGCGTGATTTTCCACGAAGACCGCTCGACGCCGATCGTCGCCGTCAACGTCTGGTATCACGTCGGTTCGAAAAACGAAACCGTCGGCAAAACCGGTTTCGCGCATCTTTTCGAGCATATGATGTTTCAAGGCTCGAAAAACTGGAACACCGATTATTTCAAACCGCTCGACGCCGCCGGCGCAAACGTCAACGGCTCGACCAATACCGACCGCACGAATTATTACGAAGTCGTGCCCTCGAATTTTCTGGAATTGGCGCTGTTTCTCGAAGCCGACCGGATGGGCAACCTGCTCGACGCGATGACGCAGGAAAAGCTCGACAATCAGCGCGACGTCGTGAAAAACGAGCGCCGCCAGCGCTACGACAATCAGCCTTACGGCACGGCGGGCGAAAAAATAATGGACATTATTTACCCGAAAGGTCATCCGTATAACTGGACGACCATCGGCTCGCTCGACGATTTGACCGCCGCCTCGCAGGACGACGTGAAAGGATTTTTCCGTCAATATTACGTGCCGAACAATGCGTCCCTGGTCGTCGCCGGAGATTTTAATCCGAAACAGGCGCGCGCGTGGGTGCAGAAATATTTCGGCGCGATTAAAAAAGGCTCCGAGATTACGCGCCCGAATCCGCCGCCGCCGATGATGCAGGGCATTATCCGCAAAGAATTTGAAGACGCCGTGCAGTCGCCGCGCGTTTATATGGTCTGGCACACCGTCGCGCAGGGCAATAAAGACGAAGCCGCGCTCGATATTTTAAGCTCGATTCTCTCCGGCGGACGCGGCTCGCGACTGCAAAGCAAGCTGGTTTACGACAAGCAACTGGTGCAGGACATTTTCACCTCGCACCCGACCCGAGAGCTTGCCGGAACGTTTCAGGTAACGGCGACGGCGCGCCCGAACGGACCGAAAGACGTCGAGGAAATGCGCACCAATCCGGGCAAATTCCTGTCGGCAATCGAGGAACAAATCAATATCGAAATCGAGCGCATCAAGAAAGAAGCGCCGAGCGTCGAAGAAGTTTCGCGCGCCGTTACGCGCATCGAAGCGCAGACGATTTTCGGGCTGCAAACCGTTCTCGGCAAAGCCGACGCGATGAACAGCAACGCGACGTTTTACGGCAAGCCCGACAAATTTCAGCAGCAGCTGGACGAATATCGCAGAGTGACGCCCGCCGACGTCGTTCGCGTCGCCAATGCTTACCTGAACGCGAATCACCTGGTGATGAATTTCGTCCCGCGCAAAGACAAAACGACGTCGCAGACCAACAACGCGGCAAATCAGCCGACTTCAAAATCGTCGAAAGAAAAACCGGCGATTGACCAGACAAAAAATCTGCCGAAAGCCGGGTCTGAACCGAAATTTGCCTTGCCGACAATTGAAAAACAAAAGCTTTCGAACGGCTTGGAAGTCTGGCTCGTGCGCCAGCCGGAACTGCCGATTGTTTCGATGAATGTGGTTTTCAAATCCGGCGGAACGATTGACCCGAGCGGAAAATCCGGTCTGGCTTCGTTTACGTCGAGCCTTTTAAACAGCGGCACGAAAACCCGCTCGGCGGTCGATATTTCCAATCAACTGTCCGACATCGGCGCGAATCTGGGAACCGGCTCGGGCTGGGATTCGGCAAACGTTTCGATGCAGACTCTGACGAAAAATCTCGACAAAGCTCTGGATGTTTACTCGGACGTGCTGCTTAACCCGACTTTTCCGGACAAGGAACTCGAAACGCTGCGCCGCCGCTCGCTGTTCGCTTTGCAGCAGCGCCGCGACAATCCGAACGCGATTGCGGGCGTTGTCTACAATGCTTTGCTCTACGGCAGAAATCACCCGTACGGCAACTCGCTGGGCGGCGATGAAATTTCTATCAAATCCTTTAAACAGTCGGATTTGGAGAACTTTTACAGAACCTATTATCGCCCGAACAACGCGGTTTTGATTGTCGTCGGCGATGCGACGATGGACACGCTCAAGCCGAAGCTGGAAACCGCTTTTGCCGGCTGGAAACCGGCGGAAGTTCCGTCGATGAAAGTGCCGGAAGCGGCGATGTTCGATAAACCCGGAATTTACGTCGTGGATAAACCCGGCGCGGCGCAGTCGATTATCTCTATCGGTCAGGTCGGCGTCTCGCGCGATAATCCGGATTATTTCGCGATTCAGGTGATGAACGATATGCTCGGCGGCTCTTTCTCGTCGCGTCTGAATATGAATCTGCGCGAAGATAAAGGCTACACTTACGGTGCGGGCAGCGGCTTCGGCTTCCGTCGCGGCGCGGGACCTTTCACGGCTTCGGCTGGCGTGCAGACTGCCGTCACGAAAGAATCCGTCCTTGAGTTTATGAAGGAACTCAACGGCATTCGCGGCGAAAGACCAGTCACGCAGGAAGAACTCGAAACCAGCAAACAAAGTCTGATTCGCGGCTTCCCGCAGGGTTTTGAAACCAACGGGCAAATCGCCGGTCAGCTTTCGACGCTCGCCGTATATGATTTGCCGGATTCGTATTTCAACGAATATTTCTCGAAAATCAACGCCGTGACGCTCGCCGATATCAACCGCGTCGCCAATAAATATCTGACGCCGGATAAAATGGCGATTGTCATCGTCGGCGACAGAAGCACGATTGAGCCGCGACTCAGAGAAATCGAAGTCTGGGGCAAAACGATTTCTTATCTCGACGCGGAAGGCAATCCGATTAAAATCGAGTAATTCTCAAAAGCGGAAACGCTGGTAGTGATGGAGCGTGTTCAGAGCGCGGGAAAAAGCGAAAAGGAAAATGAGAACTTTTTCCTTTTCGCTTTTTCCGTCGAGCAATAAGTTCGTTAACACTCGCGTTGCTGCTTTTACTTTTACGGTTGCCGGGCTTGCGTCTGCGGTTGTTGCGCCTGCTGCGGCGGCGGTTGCTGCACGCTGGCGATTTCTTCTTCGGTTAGCTGCCGAAAAGAAAATTTGTAGCCTTCGTAAACGCCGACGGCGTAAAAAAGTAAATCTATCGGGCTGAACATAACTTTCATAATTTCCAGCATAATTCCCCGCGAAGTTAAAAAAGCGCTGACGACTAAAAAAGTCGAACTGTCTTCCGCCGGCGCGACGGCAATCGCGCCGGTTAATAATTCGAGCTGCCGATTGCCGAAAACGGAATATCGTAAATCGCGTATTCCTGCCAGTCTTTGTAATCGAAATGCCACCATTCGTTGGCGTTGACGGTAAAGCCTTCGGCTTCCATCAGGCGGCGGAGCAAATCTCGATTTTCACGTTCTTTTTCCGTGCCGCCCCGGTAATCGGGCGAGGCGCGCTCGGTGAATTCGTCGAAATCCGAAGGCATCTCGATTAGTTTTCCCGTTTTCCGGTCGTAGATGCTCAAATCGACCGCGCAGCCGCGATTGTGTTTCGAGCCGGTTTTCGGATTCGCCACAAATTTTCGTTTGTCTTCGGGCGTCACTTCCCAGAAAATTTTCGTCACCGACCACGGGCGATAGCCGTCGAAAATGACCAAGCCGAGATTTTGTTTTTTCAGCTTTTTGTGCACGCGCAGCAAAGCTTCGGCGGCGGGTTTTTGCAGAAAAGCGCGCGCTTCGGCGTAGACGACCTTGCCGACGAAATTATCGGCGCGGGCGTAGCGAATATCGAGTTTTATTGTTTTATCGAGTTTGACGAGTTCGACCAAATCAGCCTCACGTTTGTTTTCTTCTCGCGGCGGCGCGTCCTGAGCAAAAACCGCGGACGAAAAAAGAATAAAACAAAAAAGAAGCGCGGTAAACGTCCAAAAATGTTTTTTCATAATTCTGCTTCGGCATTAAATAAATAGTTTGAAAAATTCGTGTAAAAAAGTTATTTTATGATGATGCAGGAAACGCAGCAAAAAAGAAAATTTCCCGCCAGCCAATGGATAAAACGCTTCGGCTTTGCGGGATTTATGTTTTTTCTGGTTAAAGGTCTCGTCCTTTATATAATTATTCCTATACTCATCGCTTATTTTGCATGGTAGATTCAGATAGCAGATTTCAAATTTCGGATTTCAGTTTATGCATTTGAAATCTTGAAATTTGCACTATTGATTCGGTTTTTCTTCCGGCGCTTCTTCGTCGTCGCTGTCCAGAATCTTCACGTCCGAACCGAATTTTTGATATTCCTTGAAGCGAATTAAATTGCGCGTTTCAAAAAACTGGCGGTTTTCCCGAAACGTCAGGCGGACATCGGAAAGTAAAGGCAGCAAAAATTTCTGTTCGGAAATCGTTACCCAATCGTAATCAATCGTGCGGCTGGCGGCGCGAATCGGAAAATCCGCCGGAATCTCGGTGGCGATGCTTTCGACGCGCAGAACGCGTACATTTTCGCGGTCAATCCAGATTTTTCCTTTCATTCCGCTGGTGGTCGAGCTGTTTACGCTGCCCGAGGCTGTAATTTGCTGTTTGGCTTTCTCTTTTGTAATTTCAAAGCTGTAGACGATGGCGCGGCGCTGGCGAATCAAATCCGTATCGACGACTTCAAATTTCGTTTCGCTTTCAGGTTTGAAAATCGTCGCCAGAACCGTCACGAATTCGCCGGTCGAGCTGGTTCCGCCGACTTCCGAATATGTTTGTTTCGCTTTCGGATTTTCTTGAACGACGCCGTTCAAACTCAGAACCTTATATTCTTCTCTGCCGTCGGAACGATAACTGACGGCGACAATCAAGCGGTCGAGATTTCTGAAATTGCTCGTTCCGGCGTAAGCGGCTGAGCGCTGAACCATCTGTTTGACGACGAAATCCGGCATCTCGTCGACCGCCGCGAGTGTCGCTTCGCGCGCTTTGCCTAAAACTTCCGCGCCTTCTTTTTCCGACGGCGGTTGGGAAGCGGTCGGGTTTTCGCGCCGCCGCGAGGCTTCATCCAAAGTGCGCTTCAGCTCAGCATCGTTGCGGCTTTTCGTCACGGTCAAGCCTCTGACGCCGTCCGTCACGACAAAACCGATTCCGCGCTTTCTGACCGTTTCGATAATTTCGTCGCGCTTTTTCGGATTTTTTTCCAAATCGTACAGCAGCTTGACGTATTCCGCCTGCGTCAGAGGTTTCTGCGGCGGTGTTTCCTGCGCGAAGATAAAACCGGCTGAAATCAGGATTAAAGCTAAAGAGATGAATTTTTTCATTACTTAAAAAGATGCAGTATACGATTTTTCAGTTTGCCGTCCGAAAGCGACGGGCGCGGATTTACATAAATTTACAAAAACCCGCGCCGGAAATGGGAAACGGAGAAGCTACCTGAATAGCTTCTCCGTTTTAATTATGAATAAGAAATGAAGCCTAAAAAGCTTAGTTGACCCATTCTTCTTCGTAGTTAAGTTTCCATTGACGAGTGACCCATTCCTGCGCTGCGGTCATCACAGTCGTTTTCCACTTTTTCAAGTTTTCGCCGATAGAGAGCGCGGCTAGTGGTTTGCTCGGGTCGCGTTCAACCCTGATTACTTCCGTCGGTACTTCGATTAAAGTTTTTTCTTCGTCAATTACACGCAGATTAACTTCACTTCCAACCGGCGGGAGAGTAGTCAAATTAACCAAAGCACTGGTTTCACCGATATTCTCCGTTAAGCCTTCGACTAGGACCGTTTTACCGGTCACACTATCAATCCAACTCGCCTGGACCTGTAAATTCGCCATAATCCGATGATGTACCGGCGGGCGATTTGTAGATGCAGATAACTCCGTTCGTGCCATAATTCCCTCCCTTTCTCGCTTGTTATATTAATGCCCGAAGCTTAACAGTCTGGTCAGACTTCAAACATTGTCACATAAAAATAGACTAGACTTACAAAAAAGTCAAGTTTATAAAAACCGCTCAAACCGTTCACGTGAACGGTTTGTAACAAATTCAATTACGAATTGAGCTATGGACGCCTGAATGCGGAAAATAGTTGCCGTAAAAATCCCTAAAAATTCATTTCCGGCGGTTATATTTTTCTAATTATTTATAAGCTTTTCAAATCCCGCTTTCGAGCGCGAAGCCGCCGAAAAAGATTTATTCGGCGAGATAAGATAAACGACCAAACGATTTTGCCGGCGGGCGCGGCGACGTTAAAATTTTTCGCGTCGCCGTAACATTAATTTAATCTTTGAAAGGCATAATTACACTTATGCTTTTAGACAAAACTTTTAGGAACTCAATTTGCCTAAAAGTTTATTGACATATCTTATGTAAACCCGCAATCTGTCGAAAATATTTTCATAACAGGCGTTATGAAAGCGCTAATTGTGTGAGTTTACAATAAGTTGGAAAGTTCACCGAAATTCATTTAGGAATTTTAACCTTGAATTAATCAAAAATTCTTCGTTACAAATATCCAAAAAATAAAATTCAAAATCCGAAAATCAAAATGTTTTCGAATTTCTACGCAATTTTTTAAAATTAAAATTCAAGATATGAGGTCAGAAAGAATGACTAAAAATTTATTTTTCAGTTCGATACGCTTTTTTATGCTGGCTGTCTTTTGTCTCGCGCTGGGCATCGGGCAGACGTTTGCACAATCAACCGTAACGGGCGCTATTCGCGGCACTGTGACTGACGCGCAGGGCGCGGTCGTGCCGAATGCCACCGTTACCATTACCAACACCGGAACGAATCAAACACAGGATATAACTACCGACGACGACGGCGGTTACCGTTTCAGCAATCTTCAACCCGGAGTTTATTCGCTCAAAACAACGGCTGCGGGCTTCGCCAATTTCACGCAGGAAAGAGTCGTCGTCGAAGTCGGTCAGGTCACGCCGATTGAAGTTCAGCTCGGCTTGACGGGTCAAACCGCCAACGTCGAAGTGACGGCGGAAGCGCCGGTTATTAATACCAACTCGCAGGATTTTGCGACGAATATTAACCAAACCTCAATCAACGAATTGCCGATTAACGGTCGTCGCGCGTCAAACTTCGTCCTGCTGACGCCTGCCACCGTCCCGGACGGAACCTTCGGCTTGATTAGTTTTCGCGGAATTTCCGGACTGCTGAACAACAGCACGGTTGACGGCGGCGACAATAACCAGGCGTTTCAATCCGAAGAACGCGGTCGCACGCGCATCGGCTATGTTATCAGCCAGTCGGCGGTTCGCGAGTTTCAGGTTAACACTTCGAATTACTCGGCTGAATACGGGCGCTCGGCGGGCGGCGTCATCAACACGGTCACCAAGAGCGGAACCAACGAGTTTCACGGCGATTTATTTGAGTATTATCGCAACAATCGCTTCGGCGCGCGCAACCCGCTGGCTTTCCAAACAATTTTAAATAACGGCGTTCAGACGATTGTCGGTTTGAAGCCGGTCGATGTTCGCCATCAATTCGGCGGCACCATCGGCGGTCCGATTGTTAAAGACAAATTGTTTTTCTTTTTCAGCTACGACCAGCAGAAACGAAATTTTCCCGGTCTGGCTATATTCAGCAACTTAAATTACCTGAACACAGTCGACGTTCCGATTCTGACAACCCCGCTCGGACAACAAGTGCCGGGCAGACCTCCGGGAGTTACAGGCAGAGGTTTAACGGCGGCACAGGTCAACAGCACTTTGAGCTTTATAAACTCGCTGACCGGCGAAACGCCGCGTCGCCAGGACCAAAAATTATTTTTGCCGAAAATCGACTGGCAAATTAGTAACAATCATTTATTTTCGGTCAGCTACAATCGCCTGCGCGCCGAATCGCCCGCCGGTTTGCAGACACAGGCGACCAATACTTTCGGACGCAGAAGTTTCGGCGACGACTTTGTAAACGTTGATATGTTAAACGCGCGCTTGCAGTCAACGATTACTCCTAACGTCTTGAATGAGTTTCGTTTTCAATATTCGCGCGATAATGAATTTGCCTTCAGCCAGGAACCGCTTCCGGGCGAGCCGGCTATTGTCCAGACGGCTGCCGGACTGCGCGCGCCGAGTATAAATTTAACCGGCGGATTGACGTTCGGCACAACGGCAAACTTTGAACGCGTCAAGTTTCCCGATGAAAAACGCATCCAGATTGCCGACTCGGTAACCTGGACCAGAGGCAGACACACGATAAAGTTCGGCGGCGATTTCAATCACATCGTCGACGATATTGAAAATCTGCGCTCGCAAACCGGCTCTTACATTTATTCCACAATTAACGACTTCATTATCGATTACGTTAATTACCAGACTCCGCTGGCGAACACAACGCCGTGCGCGACGGGAACCAATAGGGTCGGAAGATGCTATAACGGCACTTTTCTGCAAGGCGTCGGCATTCCGGGATTAAAGCTCAGCACGAACGAATATAATGGATTCATTCAGGATGATTTTCGAATCACGCCGCGCTTGACCGTTAATTTGGGATTGCGTTATGAGTATCAGCAGATTCCCGGAGCAATATTGCCGAATGCGAGCACGGCAATTATCCCGAACGACCTGAGAACCGTAAACGAAGCGACTTCGACTTTGCCGGATGACAAAAATAACTTCGGTCCGCGTTTCGGTTTTGCCTACGACATCACCGGCGACGGTAAAACGTCAATTCGCGGCGGCGTCGGCATCTATTACGGTCGCATTGCCACCGCCCAGATTTACAACTCGCTGCTCAACACCGGTAATCCGGGCGGCGCAGGACAGATAACCGTCGCCAATACGGCGGCGAACGCTCCGATTTTCCCGAATATTTTACCGACGAACAGCCCGCTGAATCTGGCGGCTATCCAGTTTTACCAGGCTAACTTTCAAGCGCCGCAAATTACGCAGTACGACTTGATTCTGGAACGTCAGGTAATGCGAAACACGGTGGTTTCAATCGCTTATCTGGGAAGCAGAGGCGCGCATTTACCGACGTTTGTCGACCAGAACCTCAGAGCGACCGGAGCGACGACGACTTTTACCGTTGTCGGCGGACCAGCCGCCGGTCAAACTTTCACGTTACCGCAATATACTCGCGCCAACACGGCGTTTCAACAACTGACGCAAATTCAAAGCTCGGTCAAATCCGAATATAATGCTTTGGTTCTGCAAGCCAATCGTCGTTTTACCAACGGTTTGCAATTCCAGACCAGCTACACTCTGGCAAAAGCGACCGATACGAACCAGAACTCGTCGGTTTTTCCGGTCAACAACTCGCCGTTTGACCCGTTTGACCGCACTTATGACGCCGGAGCCAGCAATAACGACGTTCGACATAAATTTGTCGTCAGCGCCGTTTTCGCGCCGACCTTTTATAAAGGCGACGCCAATTCGGTCGGCAACTACCTGCTCAACGGCTGGTCGATTGCTCCGATTTACACTTTCTATTCGGGTCGCCCCTTTACGGGCGTCACCTCCGGCACGACTTTGAACGGAACTAACGCCGATCCGCAGCTCTTTCCGCTGCTGCCGCGCAATTCTTTCCGGCTGCCGAGCGTTTCCAACCTTGATTTGAGGCTTTCCAAACGTTTCAGATTCACGGAAAGATACAATCTTGAATTGCTGGCGGAAGGATTCAACGTATTTAACAATACTTTCACGTTTATTCAAACGAACTTGCTTTATACGCGCGCCACCGGCAGCAATACGCTGACTTACAATCAAAACTTCGGCGGCACTACCGAATCGAGCAGCTCAAACTACCGCGAGCGACAGATTCAGTTTGCGGCGCGTTTCCAATTTTAGTTTTTCCTCACTGGGGAAAAACCTTCCGGCGTGTTTCCCTTTTGGGAAGCACGCCATTTTTATTTTCGATTGCCGATTTCCGATTTCCGGTCTACGATTTACGAATGAGGATTTTGCAAATCTCATCGGCAAAAAATTTCGGCGGCGGCGAAAAGCATCTGGTCGATTTGTGTCGCGGCTTAACGGGGCGCGCGCACGAAGTGTTGGTCGCGCTGCGCCCGACCAACAACTGGCAGGAAAAATTCGATTTTCTGCCGCCCGAAAATTTTCTGCACGTTTCGATACGCAATTCCTTCGGAATCTTCAGCGCGCAGCGAATTGCCGAGTTCGCCCGCGAAAAAAACATCGAAATCATTCACGCCCACGTCGCGCGCGATTACATTCCGGCGAGTCTCGCCTGCCGCATTGCGAAAACGACGAAGCTCGTCTTAACGCGCCACGTCCTTTTCCCGATGAAGCCTTTTCACAAATTCGCCTTAAGAAATGTCTCAAAGGTAATCGCCGTTTCCGGCGCGGTCGCCGGCGAGCTCGAAACGATTTTTCCGAAAGAAAAAATCACAATCGTGCCGAACGGAATCGAAATCGAAACCCGGTCAAACGCCGGCGGTGAAAATTGGCGGCGCGAGTTTCGCCTTGAACACGGCATTTCCTTTGCGGCTTCTTTAATCGGCACGGTCGGCGAGTTGAAGCTTTTAAAAGGTCAGCGCGATTTTGTGCTGGCGGCGAAAATCGTCGCCGAAAAATTTCCCGAAGCGCATTTTGTCATCGTCGGCAAAGATAATTCCGTTAATCGGAGTTTCCGAACCGAACTGAAACGGCTGGTTAAAGTTTTCAATCTCGAAAATCGTTTTTTGTGGCTTGATTGGGTCGAAGAAACCGCGCCGCTGCTCCGCGCGCTGGACGTTTTCGTTTCTGCTTCGCACTCGGAAAGCTTCGGGCTGGCTATTTTAGAAGCGATGGCAAGCGGAACGGCGATTGCGGCGACCGCGACCGAAGGCGCGAAAGAAATTTTGCGCGACGGCGAAACGGGCTTGCTCGTCGCCGTTCAGGAGCCGGTCGCTTTAGCCGAAGCCATCGGCAAACTTTTAGCCGATAAAAATCTGCGGGCGCGGCTCGGCAAACAGGCGCAGGAATTTGCCGGAGAAAATTTTTCGCTCGAACAAATGATTGAAGAAACCGAAAAAGTTTACAAAAAAATGTAGAAGCACGTCGCGGCGTGCCTCTACATTTTTCCCGGGTTATTTATTTATATTTTTCGTAATCCATTCAAAAGTCTGCGGCGCGCGTTTTCGGGCGTTTTTGTTATTCAAAAATTCGTTTTTCAATTGCTCCAAATCCCTGGCTTCGTCAACGTCATACCAGCCCGGAGCTTCGCGCCAGCGCCAGTTCAGATTCGAAAAATTTTCGCGCACTTGTGCAAAAGTTTTCGGCGTGCTCCATCTGACCGCCGCGAAAATTCTCGCGTCCAATTTTCGCAAGCCAATCAGGTAAAAGCCGCCGTCTTCGGTTTTTCCCAGAACCGCTTCGGAATCGGTTTCCAGAAACTCGAACGCCTGCTCTATAAAATCGGCGGGAAACGTCGGGCTGTCCGTGCCAATCATCACCGCCGCCGCATCCGTATTTTGCGCGAAAGCGAACTCGAAGGCGGAAAACATTTTTTCGCCCAGATTGCTGCCTTTTTGTTCGACGAAAGACGTTTTTTCGTCCTCGAAGCGCCGAAAATAATCTATTTCTCCGGCGGGCGAATATGCTATTATCAATTGAATTTTTAATGTTTTCGCTTTGCTTATCGTATCGCGCAGAAAACACGCGGCAAGCTGCGCGCATTGCCCGGCGGAGAGAAAGGGTTGAAGCCGGGTTTTGACCGTTCCGGCAAGCGGCGCTTTCGCCATAATGATAATTGCGCGTTTCATTTCCGAATGAATTTTATAACTTTTCCAAGCTTTAAGAAAAATTGATGCCGAAAAATTTTCGCACAGGCGCGGTCGGCGCGATGATGGACGAATACGAGCGCGCCGCGCGTGAATTTCAAGCTTTGATTCGGGAAATCGGTGAAGATGAATTTACGCGGATTGCCGACGCGGAATCCAAAGACGAAGATTGCCGCTCGATTCAAACCGTTTCGCGCCACGTCGTGATGGCTCGCTACAGCTACGCGAATTATATTCGCCAACAGTTCTCGATGTCTTTCGAGCCAATTCCGCGCGCCGATTTCTCACGGCGAAGCAAGCGGCGAAATTGATAAAATGCTGGCTTATACAATCGAAACTTTAGACGGGAAATGGGAAATGAGCGAGGACCAGATGAGCAAAATCGTGATTCATTCCGGGTGGAGCGTGACCTACGACCTCGAACAATTGCTCGAACACGCGATTGTTCACGTTCTGCGCCACAGAAGACAAATCGAAAAATTTCTATTACTGATACGAAAATAATATGCACTATTACAACGAAGAAGATTTAGCGCGCTTTGGCGAAATCGGGAAAACGAAGCCCGAGCTTTTCGAAAAATTTATGGCTTGGTATCAGGCTTGCCAGGAAGACGGCGCGCTGTCGAAACGCGAAAAGGCTCTGATTGGTCTGGCGGTCGCCGTGACCGTGCAATGCCCGTACTGCATTGATGCCTACACGCAATCGTCGCTCGAAAACGGTTCGAATATGGAGCAGATGACCGAAGCGATTCATCTGGCTTCGGCTATCCGAGGCGGCGCGAGCCTGATTCACGGCATCCAATCTCACAACGCCCACGATAAAATTTCGATGTGAAGAGAATTGAGAACTGAGAATTGAAAACTGATAAATGTTTTTTCTATCAGTTCTCAGTTTTCAGTTCTCAGTTCTCAATTAATTTGTATTTTTTCCAAATCTCCGCAGACTGTGTTTTTTGTGAAAAAAAACCTGATATGCAAACAGCAACCGTTCAAATCACTCGCAATGGCAAATCGGCTCTGCCGAGCTCAGCAATCGCTTTTAGCGAGAAACTCGAAAGAAGCGGCTTGGAACTGCGCTCAAACGGCGTCGAAATTCTGCAAATCAATGTCGGAAAACTCTGCAATCAAGCCTGTAAACATTGTCACGTTGATGCCGGTCCGAAGCGCGCGGAAATTATGGCGGCGGAAACCGTCGAAGCGTGTCTGAACGTTTTGCGCGGCTTTAAAATTCCGACGCTCGACATTACGGGCGGCGCGCCCGAACTGAATCCTTCGTTTCGCTATCTCGTCGCCGAAACGCGAAAAACCGGCGCGCGAGTGATGGTTAGACACAATCTGACCGTGATGTTCGAGCCGCAGCAGACGGATTTGCCCGGATTTTTTTCGGAAAACGAGGTCGAAGTCGTTTCCAGCCTGCCTTATTTTTTGCAGCAGCAGACGGACGCGCAGCGCGGCGCGGGCGTTTTTGAAAAAAGCATCGAAGCGATAAAACGTCTGAACGATTTCGGTTACGGCATCGAAGGCAGCCGCTTGCTTTTGAATCTGGTTTACAATCCGACCGGAGCATTTCTGCCGCCCGCGCAGGAAGCCATCGAAGCCGATTTCAAACGCGAGCTGAAAAGCCGTTACAATCTGCATTTCAACAATCTCTACACGATTACGAATATGCCGATTGCGCGCTTTCTGGATTGGCTCCGCCGCTCGAAAAACGAAGAAAGCTATATGACGAAACTGATTAACGCTTTCAATCCGGCGACGGTCGAGGGCTTAATGTGCCGCAACACGCTCAGCGTCGATTGGCGCGGTTTTCTGTATGACTGCGATTTTAATCAAATGCTGGAAATCGGCGTTGACGAGCGCCTGCCGCAGACTATTTTCGAATTTACGCCCGAAACATTTACCAGCCGCGAAATCAAAACGGCGGCGCATTGTTTCGGCTGCACGGCTGGCGCAGGCTCAAGCTGCGGCGGCACAGTGGCTTAGTTTTTAGCCGCGAACAAACAGGAAAAGACACAAACAAGCAATCAAAAAAATGTCTTTTAGTCGACTTTAAGTCATTTTACGACGACTTAGAATGACTTTCAGTCGACTTCAAACGATTCTGCGTCAACTTAGAATAAGCTGAAGTCGCCGTAAAATGACTTAAAGTCACCGAAAAATCATTTTTCGTCGCCGTTGATACCCGTTGCCTGACAAAAAATTAATTCCAATTCATTTTATTCACGTCATTTGCGATTAAATTTACTTCTTTTCGTAAACCACTCGCCCGTTAAAAACAGTCAAAACCGCTTCGGTCGTTAAAATTTCTTTCGGCTCAACCGTCAGCAAATCTTTGGAATGGACGACTAAATCAGCCAGCATTCCCGCTTTGATTTCGCCTTTTTCCTTTTCGGAAAACTCCGCGTAAGCCGATTCGAACGTGTGACAGCGAATCGCTTCCGCCATTGTGAGACGCTCCTGCGGCTGCCAGCCGCCGATTGGGTCGCCGTCCGCGTCCTGCCTTGAAACGGCGGCGTAGAGCGTGTTATACGGATTTATCGGCTCGACCGGAAAATCCGTCCCGAACGGCACGTGAACGCCGTAAGACTGCATAAAATGCCAGGCGTACGCGCCCAGCACGCGATATTCGCCCAGCCGCGATTCCGCCCAGCGCTTGTCGGAAATCGCGTGCGAAGGCTGCATCGAAGCGATTATTCCTAAATCGGCAAAACGCTTGAAATCACTCGGATTGACGACCTGCGCGTGTTCGATGCGATGGCGCGGATTATTAAATCTTTCAGTTCCAAGAACCGAACCTCCCAAACCAATTTTATCTTTTGCTTCTTTTGACGCGCTAAACCCGTCCAAAGCCATCCGGTTCGCCCGGTCGCCGATAGCGTGAAGCGCAATCTGAAACCCTTCCCTGTCGCGCTCGACAATCATTCTGGTCAATTCTTCCGGCGGGCGGCGCGGAATGCCGGAATTTCCCGCGTCGTCGGAAAAGGGCGCGAGCATCGCGGCGGTTTTCGAGCCTAAAGTTCCATCGACGTAACCTTTCAAAGCTCCTAATTTCAGACGCGACGGATTATCTTTAAACGAAGCGAATTCGGCACGCTGCGCTTTCAATTTTTCCATCGAATCTTCAAAATCCTGCCATTCCGAAACGCGCACGGTCAGCTTGTCCTGCCGCAAAAACGCGCGGTAAAGCTTGGTCGTTTCGTATCCGGAATTGTCCTGCACCGAAGTAATCCCGTAGCGCCGCGCCATATCGAGCGCGCTTTCCAGCCCGCGAAAAAGCGTCGGCTGGTCGGGCTGCGGAATCAGGCGATTGACCAAGTCCTGCGCGGTTTCCTTCAAAATTCCGGTCGGCTCGCCCTGCGCGTCTTTTTCGATTTCGCCGCCTTCCGGGTTCGGCGTGCTGCGGTCGATGCCCGCCAGCTTCAAAGCCTGCGAATTGACCCACGTCACGTGACCGTCGACGCGCACCAGATAAACCGGATTGTTCGGCGCGATTTGGTCGAGGTCTTTGCGCGACGGAAAATTTTGTTTCCAGATAGTGTGGTCCCAGCCGCGCCCGAAAATCCATTCGCCGGGTTTTACTTCCTTCGCTTTCGCCGCCACGCGCGCCTGCGCTTGCGCCAGCGATTTCGCGTCGAGCAGATTGACGGTCAAAAGCGCCAGCGCGCCGCGCAAAAAATGAACGTGCGCGTCGTTAAATCCGGGCGTCACCAGTTTTCCGCCCAAATCGATTTCGCGCGCCGCCTGATATACGGCTTTTAAATCGCTCGTTTTTCCGACCGCGACGATTTTTTCGCCGTCGACGGCGATCGCTTCGGCGACGGAAAACTGCGCGTCAGCCGTGAAAATCTTGCCGTTCACGAGCAGCAAAGAAATTTTTTGCTTTGTTTGCGCGAAAACAAAAACCGGCTGGCAAAACATCAAAATTAATAAAATAGCTAACAGATTTTTCAACATCTCGTTATCGTTTCCCTCTTTAAATTCCTAATCTTTCGGCACGACAAAATTTTCGCGAATCACGCCCTGCCGTTTTTCACCTTGGGCGCTGTCGGCGACCTGAACGCTGAGTTTGCGCGGCAAGCCGTCGCGCTTTTGATTAGTCGAAGTATAGCCGACGACGTACGGCGAGCGCATTTCGGCAATCAGTGTTTTCAGCACGCCCGACAGGTCTTTTTTCTCTTTCTTTTTAGTCTGCACGAAAGCCGTTCCGCCGGTCTGCAAAGCTAAGATGTGCGCTAAATATTCCGCATTTTTTCTGGCGTTCTTCAGCTTCGTGAAACTATTAAACTCATTAGTTAAATCGGAAAGGTCGGCGAGCACGAAAATTTGAATGTCCGCGCCTTTTGTTAAAGCCAGTAATTGCTCCAATTTATAATAGCTCGCGCGATTCTCGCAATCGCTTATCAACAATATCGCGTGGCGCTGCGACGGATTTTTAGCGGCGGAGTCCAGAATTTTCTCTTTAACCGAGGCGTATAAACCGTCGATGACCGCCGATTGACCGCCTTCGACATACAAATTGCTCATACCGATTTTCAGCTTCGCTTTGTCCGCCGTCCAATCCTGCACTAACTGCACTTTATCGCTCGACACGAAACGAGTGATAAATGCTCTGTCGTTACTAGTTAAGCTGTCAATCACGCCGGAGCCGGTGCTGACTATTTCTTCCAGCCGCGAACGCATCGAGCCGGTATTGTCCATCACGAATCCGAGATTCAAAACGTTTTCCTTTTTGGCAAAATACGTGATTTTTTGTTCGACGCCGTCTTCGAAAATTCGCAAATCGGTTTGTTTAATGTCGTCCGCCGCGACGTTTCCGGCAGCGTCCGAAACGCTTATGTTGGCTTTAACTTCGATTGGCGCGGCGACGAATTTTTCGTTTTTATTTTTCTCCGGCTTTTCCTGCGCCGAAATTTGGCAAAAACCGGCAAGCAGGAAAACGAACAACGTAAAAAAGTTCAATAAATATTTCATAAATTTTTCTGTCGATGTGAAATCCGGCATCAATTTTATACCACGAAAAGTTTTTTTCCGGCAAAATTGCGCGCCGCCGCTCCGGCGTGTTTATAATTAGAACAAAATTTTCAAGGAGGAATTATGAAAACCGAAACTTTACAATTTAATACCGCCAACGGCGCTTCGACCGCATATGTGGCGACGCCGGACGAGACAAACGGAAAAGCCGTGATTTTAATTCACGAATGGTGGGGCTTAAACGACCACATCAAGGACATTGCCAATCGCTACGCCGAAGCGGGCTTTACGGCACTCGCGCCCGACCTTTATCGCGGCAAGGTGACGCGCGACAAGGAAGAAGCCGGAAGATTAATGCAAAATCTCGATCTCGAAGACGGATTGAACACGATTCAGATGGCGATTGACAAGGCGCGGGAAACTTACGGCACCGGGAAATTCGGCATCACGGGTTTTTGTATGGGCGGAACTTTCGCTCTGCGCGCCGCCTGCGAGCTGGAAAACATCGGCGCGGCGGCTCCGTTTTACGGCGACATTCCCGACGAATTTACCTTAAAAGATTTAAAATGCCCGGTCATTTTCGTGTCCGGGACCAAAGACCAGTGGATTAACCCCGAAAAGGTCGGCGAAATGGAAAGAATCGCGCAGGAAAATTTTCTGCCGATTGAAGTGTTGAAATACGATGCCGACCACGCTTTTTTCAACGATACGCGTTCGGAAGTTTACGACGAAGCGGCGGCAAAAGACGCCTGGGCGAAAGTCATCGAATTTTTCAATAAAAATCTGGAAATAGTAACACTATCGTCTGAAAGTTAAAGATTAGCGGCGAATGGCGCGTGTCTTCATTTATTGTTTTCATTCGCGCCGTTCGCCGCTAAATTATTTTGTTCGTGCTTTTTCGTGTTTGTTGGCGGCTAATTTCCCGCGCGCTTCTCTCACTGTTTCGACCGCTTCTCGCGCCGTCGCCGCCAGCGCCGTCAGGTGTCCCATTTTGCGCCCGCCGCGCGGTTCGGCTTTGCCGTAAAGATGAAGCTTGAGTTGCGGAAATTTCAGACTTCGCGCCCAGTTCGGCGCGCCTGATTGCCAGATGTCGCCGAGCAAATTTGCCATCGCCGCCGGTTTATAAAAGGCGGTCGAACCCAGCGGCAAGCCGCAAACGGCGCGCAGCTGCTGCTCGAACTGCGACGTGACGCAGGCATCGAAAGTCAGATGACCGGAATTATGCGGGCGCGGCGCCAGCTCGTTAATCAGCAGCTTTTCGTCGACGCTTAAAAAAAATTCGACGCACAAAGTTCCGACGTAATCGAGAACTACGGCGACGGCGCGCGCAATTTCGACGGCTTCTTTATAAATTTTTTCGGAGATGAAAGCAGGCGCAAAAGAAACGTCCAGAATACGATTTGCGTGTTCGTTTTCGATAACGCCGTAATGCGCGAAACCGCCTTTGCGGTCACGCGCGCAGACGACCGAAATTTCCTTTTCAAATTCGACAAAAGCTTCCAGCACGGCTTCCTGATTTTTCAGATTGGCGAAAGCGTTTTCGATTTCTTCATTGGCTTTAATTTTCGTCTGACCTTTGCCGTCATAGCCGAAACCGGCGGTTTTGAGAATCGCCGGAACGCCGATTTCGCGGGCGGCAATTCTTAAATCTTCCGCCGTTTTAATGTGCCGGAAAGGCGTCACGGGAAAACCGTTTTGCGAAAGAAAAGTTTTTTCGCGCAGGCGATTCTGCGTCGTGTGCAGAATTTCGCCTTTCGGGTAAACATCGACGAATCGCGCGGCGACTTCAACCGTTTTTGACGGGACATTTTCAAATTCAAACGTCACGACATCGACCGCTTCGGCAAATTCCCTGACCCTGTCCAAATCTTCGTAATCGGCTGAGGTTTCAAAATCGGCGACCTGCCCGGTCGGCGTGTCCGAATCGGGCGAAAACGTGTGGACGCGATAACCCATTTTGCGCGCTTCGATGGCGAACATTCGCCCGAGCTGACCGCTGCCGAAAACACCGATGGTCGAATTTGGTTTAATTAATTTAGTCACGAATTTGCACGAAAACTCACGAAAAATGAAACCACAGATTAACACAGATAGTGACGGATAAAAATTGGAAAAATCCGTCTTTATCCGCCCATCTCAGGCGATTAATTTTCCAGTTTTGATTCTAAAACGGTTTGCATTTGATTTTGCCGGAACTCTCTTAATTTTTCGCGCAATTCCGGACGCGAATTCGCCAGAATCGAAATCGCCAAAAGCGCCGCATTTTTCGCGCCCGCCGCGCCGATGGCTAAGGTTCCGACCGGAATTCCCGCCGGCATCTGAACAATCGAAAGCAGCGAATCCATTCCCGACAAAGCCTTGCTTTGAACGGGAACACCGAGAACCGGCAAAACCGTCTGCGAAGCAGTCATTCCCGGCAGATGCGCCGCGCCGCCCGCGCCCGCGATAATAACTTCGATGCCGCGCACTTCGGCGGTTTTGGCAAACTCGAAAAGCAAATCCGGCGTCCGATGCGCTGAAACGACTTTCGTTTCGTGCACGACGCCGAAATCCGTCAAAACGTCCGACGCATTTTTCATCGTTTCCCAATCGGAAATACTGCCCATTATAATTGCGACAATCGGATTTTCATCATTTTTCATTGCTAACAAAATAAAAAAGATGCGCGGCGAAAGCAAATTCCGCCGCGCATCTTTTTTAGATTTACAGTTTGATTCTAAATAATTGCCGCAGCGGGAAATTAATTTTTAGGGTCACGCTCAAAGCAGTCCTCATCTCTCGTGGCGCCGTCAAAGCAAAGCAGCAGTGGCGCGTCGGGGCGAAAAATGCTTTCCATTTTTCTGACGACAAAGGTTTTCTCAAGCGTCGAAGCCGACAGGGTTTTCTTAAAATTTCCTTTTGCCTCGCACGAACTCGCGCCGACGGAATTTCCCGCGCCGAGATTAATCCTGAGTTGGTCGCCTTCAACAGTGTATGTGCCGGGAATCTTCGCCGTTTCGCTGATGCGGCACTGCGTGATGCTCAGAACCTTTTTATCGAATGTAAACTGCATCGTGCCGTCGGCGAAAAATTCGAAAGTAGAATTTTCGCCGCTGCTGTATGTGGTTTTGCCCGTGCCGTCGTCGCCTCTGCCCAAGCCGGTCGAGCGCATCCATCTGCCGACGAGACTTTTTGCGTTTGCCCCGCCGGTGAATTTCGCGGGCGCGTCCATAAGTTCGGCGGTCGTTTCGCCGCTTTGTCCTCTTTCGTAAACGCCGAGCAGTAATTGCGCGGATTCGTCCGTTGACACGCGCAGCTCTTTGACGAAATCTTCGTTGAAAGCGACGCGCACTTTTTGCTGCGCTGCTTCGTCCCGCGTGCGGACTTTTGCCAACACTTCTATCAAAGCGTCCGCTCCTTTGCGGCTTTGGGCGGCGTCCTGACGAAAGGCGGCGACCATAATCGCCTGGAAACGCTCGCGCTCGTCCTCGGTAAAGCGGGTCTGAAACGCCCACTCGTAAAATTCGATGACCGAATCGACGTCCGATTGCCGAAGCTGCTGCCTGCCGCTCGTGACCAGAATTTTATCCTCGCCGGTTTGCGCCGGAATTTGAACGGCTGCGCCGCCGAAAACGGCAAAACAGAAAAAGAGAGAAAAAATAATGCTTAATTTGTTTATCATGACTGTTTCCTTGTGAAAAAAATTCGCCCTTAAAATTGAGGCTACAACTTTAAAGCGAAAACGGCGGGAAAAAAGTATCAGCCCGAGGCAAAAAAGATGAAGCCGGAACCTCATCTGGAATTGTTAATTTACGTTTTGACTCAAAGAAGATTAGAATAGCGTTAATTACTGATTGTCCTTAACTGATGTGTTTTAACCACAAACTGTTATTTGGTAATCAAAATTAGTTCAATGAACTAATAATAATTTGAAATAAAAACAAGCAATAAAATGTCAAAAATTTACTACACTTTAACCGATGAAGCGCCATTGTTGGCAACGCATTCTTTTTTACCAATCTTAAAAGCTTTTACAAAATCCGCAGATATTGAAATTGAAGTTCCGGATATTTCGCTGGCGGGCAGAATTTTAGCCAACTTCCCCGAATACTTAAAGGACGACCAAAAAATTCCCGACGCACTGGCGGAATTGGGCGAATTGGCGACAAAACCCGAAGCCAACATTATCAAACTTCCGAACATTTCGGCTTCCGTTCCGCAGTTGGAAGAAGCGATTGCCGAGCTTCAGAAACAGGGTTTCGCGGTGCCGAATTACGCGACGGAACCTAAAACGGACGAAGAAAAAGCCATCAACAAAAAATATGCGCGCGTTTTGGGAAGCGCAGTAAATCCTGTGTTGAGAGAAGGGAATTCCGACAGACGCGCGCCGAAAGCCGTAAAAAATTATGTCAAAGCAAATCCTCATCGAATGGGAGTTTGGAATGCGGATTCGGCAACGTCTGTCGCACATATGAATTCCGGAGATTTTTACGGAACCGAAAACTCGACCACCGTGGAAACGGAAGGAAAATTCAGAATTGTTTTCTATGGAAATGATGGTTCTTCAAAGGTTTTGAAAGATTTTGCTCCGTTAAAAGCTGGGGAAGTAATTGATTCTTCGGTAATGAATCTTTCTGCCTTGAAATCTTTTGTCGGGCAGGCGATTGATGAAGCCAAACAAAAAAATGTTCTTCTTTCCGCACACTTAAAAGCGACGATGATGAAGGTTTCCGATCCGATTATTTTCGGGGCGATTGTCGAAACATATTTCAAAGACGTTTTTGAAAAATATAAAGACACTTTCGCTGAATTAGACATCAATCCAAATTACGGATTGGCAACGCTTTACGAAAAAATTGCCGGAAATCCGAAAGAAGCGGAAATAAAGGCGGACATCGAAAAGACAATCGAAAACGGGGCGAAAATCGCGATGGTAAATTCGGACAAAGGAATTACCAATTTCCACGTTTCTTCGGACGTGATTGTGGACGCTTCAATGGCGGCGCTGGTTCGCGGCGGCGGAAAAATGTGGAATAAAGACGGAAAAGAAGAAGACGCCGTTTGCATTATCCCGGACAGGACTTACGCGCGCTTTTACGAGGCGATTATTCAGGATATGAAGCAAAACGGAGCAATTGACCCGAAAACTTTCGGTTCCGTTCCGAACGTCGGTTTGATGGCGCAAAAAGCCGAGGAATACGGTTCTCACGACAAGACTTTCCAAATTTCCGGCGAAGGAACGGTGAAAGTGGAAGACGAAAACGGAAATGTTTTTCTTCATCAAAATGTTCAGACCGGCGATATTTTCAGAATGTGCCAAACCAAAGACGCTGCCGTCCGGGATTGGGTGAAATTGGCTGTCAACCGTGCAAAACTTTCCGACACGCCTGCCATTTTCTGGTTGGACAAATCCAGAGCACACGACGCGCAGATAATCAAAAAAGTAGAAAAATATTTACAAGATTATGATTTAACCAATCTCGACATCAGAATTATGGATGTGCAGGACGCGATGCTCGAAACTTTGAAGCGTGCCAGAGAAGGCAAAGACACCATTTCGGTTTCCGGAAACGTTTTGCGAGATTATCTGACGGATATGTTCCCGATTTTGGAACTCGGCACTTCCGCGAAAATGCTTTCCATCGTTCCGTTAATGAACGGCGGCGGTTTGTTTGAAACCGGAGCCGGCGGAAGCGCGCCGAAACACGTCGAACAATTTTTGCAGGAAGGCTATTTGCGATGGGATTCGCTCGGAGAATTTTTAGCATTACAGGCAAGTTTCGAGCATCTGGCTCAAACTCAGGACAATAAAAAAGCGCAAATTCTGGCGGATGCTTTGGATGAAGCGAACGCGAAATTTTTAGCGACCGACAAATCCCCGGCAAGAAAAGTCGGGCAAATTGATAACCGCGGTTCTCATTTCTATCTGGCAATGTATTGGGCGGAAGCGCTGGCAAATCAAACATCGGATTCTGAAATCGCTTCTAAATTTGCGCCGATTGTCAAAGCAATGCAGGAAAACGAAGCAAAAATTAATGAAGAATTGATTGGAGCGCAGGGAAAATCACAAGACGTCGGCGGTTATTATCACCCAAGTTCTGAAAAGACCTACGCCGCGCTGAGACCTTCTGCTACGCTGAATGCTATTGTGGACAGAATTTAAGACTTTAACAGATTATCAATCTCTTTGGCGACGGCGAAATCGAAATCCGTAATGCCGCCGCGGTCGTGCGTCGTGATAAAAAATTCGGCGTAGCCCCAGCCGAATAAAATGTCGGGATGATGGTCGTGACGCTCGGCGACAGCGCCGACCCGGTTGACAAAATCCAGGCTTTCGGCGAAATTCGCAAACTCGAATTTTTTCGAGAGTTTTTCGTTTGCCACCGTCCAATCGTTTAAACCGGACAAATTCGCTTCGATTTCTTCCGGCGCTAATTTTCGTCTTTCCATTGGTTTTGCTCCTCGAAAAAAATTGTAATTATAAAACGATGCGGCGCGGATTATTCAGGATAATTTAGAATTAATTATGATTTTACCCGAAGATTTCTCAAACAATCCTAATCAATCAGCGTCGCGGTCTTCGCTTTGGCAAAGTCGCCGCCACCGCTCGATTTAAGTTATACTTTTTATTTTCAGTATAACTATTTTTAAAAGGTTATTAAACGCAATGCGACTTTATCGAACATTTTTAATTTTAATTTCCGCTTTGTTTTTCGCCTGCACTTCCGGCGCGCCGAAGCCGGAAACGCCGCTCGACGTGCTCAAGGCTTATCAGCAAGCCATCCGAAAAAAAGACCCGACCGAGATGAAGCTGCTGCTTTCGAAAGGCTCGCTGAAAATGGCGGACGACGAAGCCAAAGCGCAAAACACCACAATTGACGAAATCATCAAACGCGAGACGCTTTTTACCGAAACTCAAAAAACCGTCAGGATTAAAAACCAGAAAATCGAAGGCGATAAGGCGACGATTGAAGTCGAAAACTCGTTCGGCTCGTGGGACATCGTGCCTTTTAACAAGGAAGACGGCGAATGGAAAATTGCTAAAGAGCGCTACGTCGAAGAGCAGATGAAACGGACGGACGAGGAAATGAAACGTATGGACGAGCAATTTAAGCAGCAGAGCATTCCCGACACTTCGGCGCCGACATTTCCGACGCCCGCGCCGATGCCGCCGACCTCTGGCGTGCCCGATACGACAACGCCGGTGCCGACGCCGTAACTTACAGCAAATCAAGCGGTTTTGCTGTTTTATTCCGGCAAAAACGGTTTTCTTCCGAGAAAATTTGTCTTTCGTTTCTGAAAAATAAACGGTTTTTGAGTTATACTTGCACATTTTAAATTATCGGAAAGGAAAATTATGAAAATCTATAAAATTTTGCTCGTCGCGTTTATTGCCTGCGCGCTGGTCGCTTGCAGCCAGATAAAAAGCCTGGTGCAGCCGAATTCGCCGACGCAGACAATGAAAAATTTTGTTGAAGCGACACAGAAAAAAGACGTCGAGGGAATGAAAAAAGCGCTTTCCGCCGGAACGATAAAAATGATGGAAGGTCTCGCCAAAATACAGGGCAAAACGCTCGACGATACTATCAAAGAAGGCGAAACCGGCGACAGCTACCGCGAGATGCCGGAAATGCGCAACGAGAAAATCACCGGCGACACGGCAACGCTGGAAGTCAAAAACGACAAATCCAGCGAATGGGAAACGCTTTATTTCGTCAAGGAAACCGACGAATGGAAAATCGCGCTCGATAAAACTTTCGAAGAAGCGATTAAGAAAATGACGGATAACTTTAAAATGACCGATTTCGGCAATTCCAATTCGAGCGACAGCGACGACGATAAGCCGTCAACCGACAAAAAACCGTAAGCTTTAAAAAGTGAAAAAGTGAAAGCGTGAAAAAGTGAAAAAGTCGGCTTATTTAGAAATAACATAATCTTTTTCACTTTTCCGCTTTTTCACTTTTTCACTTTATTAGGAGAATTTTTCGTGTCAATAATCAAGCCTTTTCGTGCTTTGCGCCCCGTCAGGGAAAAAGCAGAGCAGGTTTCCTGTGTGCCTTACGACGTTATCAATCCGGCGGAGCTGCACGCGCTTATTGAAAACAATCCGCTCAGTTTTCTGCGCGTGACGCGCGCCGAAGCGGAACTGGACGCCGCGGCGGAAACCGAAGAATCGCTCGCGCTGGCACGGCAAAATCTGCAAAAACTGATTGACGAAAAAGTTTTTGTGCAGGAAGCGGAGCCGGCGCTGTATGTTTATCGCCTGTCGGACGGCGCGCAGACGCAGACCGGCGTCGTCGCCTGCTGCTCGCTCGACGAATACGAAAAAGGTTTTATCAAAAAACACGAAAAAACGCGCGAAGACAAAGTTCAGGACCGAACCGAGCACATTCTCGCCCTGCGCGCGCAGACCGGCTTGATATTTTTTACTTTTCGCGGCGCTGAGGCGATTGCCGCTTTGATTGCGAAAACCGTTAAGGGCGAGCCGCTTTACGATTTCGGCTGCCCGCAGCAAATCTCCAACACAATCTGGAAAGTTCCCGAACGGGCAACGGCTGATTTCGTCGCCGCTTTCTCGGAAGTGCCGACGCTGTATGTCGCCGACGGTCATCATCGCCTTGAAGCCGCCGCGCGCGCCCGCTGCATTCTGCAAGCCGAAAATCCGAATCACACCGGCGCGGAAGATTATAATTTCGTGATGGCGGGAATTTTCCCGGCGGAAGATTTGCAGATTTTGCCGTATAACCGCGTCGTGCGCGATTTAAACGGACTCGACGAAGAAGAATTTCTGGAACGCCTGCGCGAAAATTTCGTCATTGTTGACGCCGGAAAACCGACGCCGGAAAACCGGAACGAATTTTGTATGTATCTCGGAGGCGGCTGGCGCAAGCTGATTTTCAGCGTCAATTTCGTCCGCGCGCCCGACCCCGTCGATGCGCTCGATGTCAGCATTTTGCAGAATTATATTTTAAAAACGATTCTCGGAATCGAAGACATTCGCACCGATAAACGCGTCGATTTTGTCGGCGGCATTCGCGGCACGGCGGAGTTGGAAAGATTGGTCGACACGGGCGAATTTAAAATCGCTTTTTCGCTGTTTCCGACGACCGTCGAAGATTTGTTTCAGGTTTCCGACAGGGATGAAATTATGCCGCCGAAATCGACGTGGTTCGAGCCGAAATTAAGAGACGGTCTTTTGATTCATTTGATTTAGGAGAGATTAAAACAGGATGGACAGGATTTACAGGCTAGATTGTTTTTCAATTCAACGTCCGAGTTTTATTCAGAACTTTCGAATAAAAAAGTTTTCATCCTGTAAATCCTGTCCATCCTGTTAATATTTAATTAACATTTAACTCGGCGAAATAAGTTTCTGAATCTGCGCTCGAATCTTTGCATTCCTTTCATTTTCTAAAAGGCTTTTTAAAATCGGCTCGTAAAATCTGCCGTGTTTCTGCAAATTCTTTTGCGCTTCTGCGCGAACTTCCGCCGACTCGGATTTCAAAAGCCCGACCTGTTTTCGCACGTCCTGTTCCATTTCCGGCGTGATGATTTCGGTGCGCCCGACTAAAACCCTGACGATTTCTTTCGGCTTCGGCTCGACGCGCAAAGGCAAAATTTCGTCCGTCGCCCCGGTCGGCAAAATGTAGAAAACGCGCAAGCCTTCTTCAAACCAACTGTCCTGCCAGGTTTTTATCATCGCTTTGGCTTCTTTCGCGTAAAGACCTTCGGCAACCAGAACTTTTTCCAGCTCGATTAAAACTTTATCGAGCGTCTGCGAAGTTTCGGGACGCTCGACGACCGATTGTTTAGCGAGCGACGCGACAAACCGGAAACCGATTTTTCCGCCGCGATTTTCAAAGACGACGAGATTTTTCATCTCGCTCGCGCCGTTGTTGACCAGAGTGATTTTTCCATTATTCAATCTCACGCTCAAAGGCAGACCGAAATCGCCGACGCCTCGATAAAACAAAAACTTTTCCTTTTCGATTTTGGTTTTATCGGCATTGCAGACCTGAACCGGAACGGCGTCGGTTTCGCGCGCCGGGTAATAATGGCTGTATGAAACCTCGCGCAGATAATCCGGTTTCTCATTGGGCAGAAGCTTAATCGTTCCCCAATTAATGCCGCTCCGCGCATTTCTGGCGGTCTGTCCTTTCGCAAAATGACCGTTGACGACGCTCGCCTGCGGATACCATTCGGTGATTTGCCCGCGCGGAAAATCGACGTTGACGGAAACTTCCGTTTCCCTTTCCGTATAAAAATAAATCACGGGCGTTTCCATCCGCACTTTGGCGACGACGTGACCTTTCCGGCTGGCTTCGAACTTTGAGCCGTAAGTTTGCCGGTAACCGTTTTCGCTCGCGCCGGTATAAACGAATTTCGGCAAGTCGGACGCGGCGTTCAAGGGTCGCCAGTCAAGCGCCACGCCGTTTTTTCCGGCAATCGAGGTGAATGTTCCCCATTCGTGAACAACCAAATCATTCGGCGAAGGCGTCGCTTCCGCTTTCTTCGCCGCGCCGAAATCGAGGAGAGTTAAAGCTAAAGCCAGATAACCGGCGACGGTTAAAACAAATAAACTGCGTTTCATATTTTTCTCCCGCTTTTTTTGCCGCCGAAGAGCACGGAGAACTCAGAAAAGAAATTAACCGGGATAAAACAAAAAGGTTTTCAATTATTTCTGTATCTCCTTCATCCGCTTCATCCCCGGTTGATTCTTTTCAAAAATCTCTCTCTCCGTATCCTTCGGTGGCTGAATTCTTATTCAAACCAGACGTTTTCAATTTCCTTCCACCAGCCGTCGAGCATTTTTTTATCCAGTCGCAGGACGCCCGCGCGCGTGACGCCGGCGGGCGGTTTGACGTAATTGGCGAGCGCGTCGAAAACCTTTTCGCGCTCGTTTTTCGGCACGCGCGAAAGCAGATGCCAGAGCGTCAGCGAATCATACAAGCCGGATTCTTTAATAATCGTTTGCAGCGCCGCGCTGCCGCCGTTTTCAAAATCGAAGCGCTGAATCGCTTTTTGAAATTCAAGCGAGGCGTCATCCGAAAAAGGCGTTCCCAGACCGCGCCCGCGCCGCGTAAAACAAATCGCGCCCGCCGGCACGATTGATTCGCGCCCGCCGCGCTCCAGCGCGACAAAACCGGCGGTCACGTGCAGTTTGCTGCCGCCGTCCCGGTCGACTTCGAGCGTGTATTCGCAGCCCAAATCGACCGCCACCGCCGACGGCGTATCGACGATAAAAAGCCGCGGCGGCGCGAGAATTTTCGCCTTCATCAAACCGCGTTCGAGCGAAAGACGATGCTCGGTCGCCTGCGTTTTGACGAGCTGCACGCGCGAATTCGGCGCAATTTCGACCTGTCCGATATTTGAAACCTGCACGCGCGCGCGCGAATTCGCGTCGGTTTCCAGAAATTGCCCGACCGCCAGCTTTCCGTTTTCGCCAATCGCTTCATTTCCCGCCGTCGGCTTTCCGGCAATCGTCTCGACATTCCACGAGGGCAAATTATTTTCGGCGATAATCGTTTCTCTCGGATTGATAATCGTTTTATTCGGAACAATTTCCGGTAAAGCCGGAACGTTCGAATTTGAATTTTCAGGCTGAATTTGAACGTTCAAATTTGCGTCCGGCGAAATAATATTTGAATTCGGATTCGACGAGATTTGCGCGCCGTTATTTGAATTCGTCAAAGTTTCGTCCGGTGTTAAAACAATTTGCGGCGTTTCGACCTTAACGGTTTGATTCGACGCCGGTTCATTTTTCACAACTTCCGGCGATTCGTTTTTCGGCAAACCGAAATAGACGGCTGCCGCCAAACCCAAACCAATCAACAAAGCCGCCGCCGCCGTCAGCAAACCGCGCGCGCCGAAAAACGAAAAAGCCGGAATCAAAGAAACCCGCGGCTGCCGCTTTCCGTCCAGAGCGTTTTCGATTTCGTTCCACAAATTTTCGGGCGCGTCGCCGCGTTTTAGATGACTTGCCAGCGCCACGCCGAGCTTTATCCGGTCGTGTTCATCGCGGCATTTTTCGCACTGCAAAAGATGCTCGGCAATTGCCTGCCGCTGTTCTTTCGGCAGTTCGTGATTGAGGTATGCGGAAAGTTTTTCCTGTATGTGTTTTTGCATTTTTACTACTTTTTCACCACAAAGACACAAAGGACACGGTGAAAAGCCAAACAAAGTTTGAGAAATCACGTTTATTTATATGCATCTGCGTTTTCATAGTCTTAAAAATCTTTGTGTTCTTTGTGTCTTTGTGTCGGAAATTCTTAAATTTCACCTTTCAAGTGTCCCAATTTTCCAGCCAGCATCCGGTGCCCGCGATTCAGGCGCGAGGCGACCGTGCCGCTCGAACAATCCAGAATTTTGGCGATTTCTTCATACGAAAGACCTTCGACGTATTTCAGCAGAATCGGCAGGCGAAATTTGGGTTTCAATTCAGCGACCGCCTTCTGCACTTCGTCGCAGATTTCCCGCCGGTAAACTTTTTCGTCCTGGGTTCGTTTCACGCCGAACGCTCCTAGAAAATCCGTCAGCGAAAGCAGCGGGCGCGCTTTTCGCGCTTCGTCCAGACAAGCGTTGACCGTGATGCGATAAAGCCACGTGGTAAATTCCGATTGCTCTCGAAATTCATTGACGCGCCCGAAAATTTTCAAAAAAACCTGCTGCGTGATGTCTTTCGCCAATTCTTCGTCGCCGCCGAAAAAGTTTAAAGCGACCGAAAAAACGCGTTTTTGATGCTGGACGTAGAGCGATTCGAAAGCCCCGCGGTCGCCGCTGCGGCAAGCCGCGAGCAATTCCTGTTCGGTTCGGTTTTCGGTCATCAAGGCGAATCGCTCCATTTCGATTTTCAAAGATTCTACTCCGTTTTTCTGCTCATCGCCCAAACGTCGTTGCTGTAAACGAATACCGGCTCGCCGTTTTTCATATGCGAATATTTGCCGCCCGTCATAAATAGCTTGTCGTTGAAGACCCAAACGGCAACCGCGCCGCGCGGCGACCACGGAGCGGATTCTTCGCGCCACGTAATGGCGTCGTCCGACACGAGAGACGACCGCGCAAAATTGCCGTCATTGCGGTTTGCGCCGATAAGCCACAGTTTATTGTCGAAAACTATCGGCGTTCCCATGACGGAGATTTCCGCTTTAGCAGTCTCCGGCGTCCATTTAACGCCGTCGGTTGACGACCAGACTTCTTTGTTTGAGTTCGGATTATCGTTCTTCATCCCGTCGATTACGCCGCCGCCGAGCATCCAGATTCGGTTTTTAAATTCGACGAGAACTCCCGCGTTGCGCGGACTCCACGCGGCGTGTTCGGAAACGCGCGTCCAGCGCACGCCGTCCGCCGAATTCCATATGTCGTTGTGATAATTTTTTCCGTCGTAGCCGCCCATCAGCCAGATTTTTCCGCCGAAAACAATCGAGCCGTAAAAAACGCGGTCGGGAAGTTCGGATTTTTCAGCCAGCGTTTCCCATTTTTTGAAATCGGTCGTCCGCCGAACCGTCGAACCGAATCGGATGCCGGCGGCATAATTGCCTTGATTTTGTCCGAGCGCGTAGATGGCGTTGTTAAATTGAATGTATCTCGCTTCATACGCATCACGCTTAACGGACGGCAAATCGGTTTTCGTCCAGTTTATGCCGTCGGCGGAATTCCAAACCGCTTCGTGATGAAAGGCAAACATCTTTTCATTCGCCACAAAAACCGGAAAGCCGTAGCCCTGCGGATAAGCGGCGCTGCCGGTTATTTCATTCCAAACGTAGCTGTTTTTATTTGAATGACAAGCTGCCGCCGACCCGCAGAAACAAACGATTATAAATAAGAAACTAATGAGTTTATGCATATTTTCTGCAAATCAAACTTTCCAGAGCTGAATATCTCTTGTGCCGCGCAAAATGCCGTCCGCACCTTTTTCAAGCTTCAGAATCGGGTTGAAACCGCCTTTTTTTCCCGCCTGATTTCGTTCCTGCGCGGAAATAAGCTGGTCGCCTTCAAACAAAATCGAATCAATCCAGTCTTCCTTAAAGTTTTTTCCCGTAATCGTCATATGAACGTGCGCGGAAAATTTTCTGACCGGATAAATTGCCGGCTTGATTGAGCCGAATTCATAACGCCCGCGCGCGTCGGTCAGCAGCCAGCCTTGAAAATGTCCGTGTTTAGGCTCGCCTTTTCCTCTGCCGTAATAGCCTTCGCTATCGGTGTGATAAAAATAAATCAGGACGTTCGGCGCAAGCGTTTTGCCGTCGGATTGATAAACCGTTCCGGAAATAATCATCGGTTCGTCGCGGTCGGATTTTTTCGCCAGAGCGGTTTTCCGCGAAACATTGTCGGGCGCGCCAATCGCGCCCATTCCCTCTGTGCCGGCGGGCGCGGCGTTTTTCTTTATCAGGCTCAACAATTCATTTTCGCTTTTTTGCGCCAGCGCGTTGCCTTTGCAATTAATTAAAAGCGGGAAGGCGAGGGCGGCGAGCGATGCCTGTTTTAAAAAACCGCGGCGGCTTTCAGTTCGTTTAATTCGATTCATTTTCTGCTCCTTTTAAATCGCTTTCTCAAACATTAGACGAAGCGCGGCAAATTTTTCTTCCATTTATTTTTTAAAATTTGTGAGCCGCCGCAAATTGCCTTATGATTTCCAATGTATTTTTCTTTCCTATGCTTGAAACCGAAAGACTCATCCTGCGCCGCTTCGACGAAAACGATACGGACGCGGTTTTCGCCTTGCGAAGCGATGCCGAAATGATGCGTTTTATCCGCGCGCCGCAAAAGCGTCCGGAAAGCGTCAACTGGCTGAAGCTGGTTTCGAGCCTCTGGGAAACCGAAAAAATAGGCTTCTGCGCCGTCATCGAAAAAGCTTCGGGCGCGCTTATCGGCTGGTGCGGTCTGTGGCGTTTAAAGGAAACGGGCGAAACCGAAATCGGCTACGCGATTGCCGGAGGATTTCAGGGCAAAGGTTTGGCGAGCGAAGCCGCCGCGGCGTTTCTGGCTTATGGCTTCGAAACGCTGAAACTTGATAAAATCGTCGCCGTCGCCGCGCCCGAAAACGCCGCTTCGCGCCGCGTGATGGGAAAACTGGGAATGAAGTTTGATTACAACGGCGAATTTTACGGGCGCGATTTGGTTCATTATTCAATTACTAAAGAAAAATTTAAACCGGATAGACAGGATTTACAGGATTAAAAATGCGGAAATCGAGTTGAATAATTTCTTCTATCCTGTAAATCCTGTCTATCCCGTTAATTATTTATGTTAGAAACCGAAAGATTGATTCTGCGTAAAATTACGCCCGCGGATTTGGATGCGCTTATCGAAACGCGCTCGGAAGAAGAGGTTATCAAATATCTCGGCGGGCGGCGTATGCAAAATCCCGAAGCCATCGCCGCGCGAATGCGGTTTTATATGGATTGCCACGAAAAATACGGCTTCGGAATGTGTATGATGATTTGGAAGGAAACGGGCGAGATAATCGGCTGGAGCGGTCTTCAACCTCTGGAAGAAACCGGCGAAATCGAAGTCGGCTACGGGATGAAAAAAGAATTCTGGCGCCGCGGCATCGGCTACGAATGCGCGATGGCGTGGCTTCGCTACGGTTTTGAAAACACCGGCGCGGAGAGAATCGTCGCCCTCGCCGACCCCGAAAATACCGGCTCGCGGCGCATTATGGAAAAATGCGGAATGCATTATGAGAAAAATATGATGCATTTCGGAATGGACTGCGTCGTTTACGCGATTACGAAAGATGAATTTTTGAGGAGTTCCGGAAAATGAAAAGATTAAATTTCACCTGGCTTTTGCTGGTTTTGTGTTTTGCCGCTTCTTCTGCTTTGGCGCAGGCAGAAAAGCAAGCTTTGAAAAGCAAATTCGCCGACATCCAAGGCGTGAAAGTTCATTACAACGACGTCGGCAAGGGCAAAAACGCGCTCGTCTTCGTTCACGGCTGGACGTGCAGCGCGGATTTCTGGCGGCAGAGCGTCAATGAATTTCCGAATTATCGCGTCATCGCCGTCGATTTGCCCGGACACGGAATCAGCGACAAACCGCAAACGGATTACTCGATGGAATATTTCGCTAAATCAGTCGAAGCCGTTTTGAAAGACGCCGGAATCAAAAAAGCCGTGCTCGTCGGGCACAGTATGGGAACGCCGGTTATCCGCCAGTTCTACCGTCTTTATCCCGAAAAAACTCTGGGCTTGGTCATTGTTGACGGCGCGCTGCGCCCGATGGGAACGAAGCGGCAGGAACAGCAATATATGGCTTTTCTGCGCGCCGATTACAAGGCAAACGCGCCGAAAATGGTTGACGGAATGCTTCAACCGATTAACGACGAAAAGCTCAAACAGGAAATTCGCTCGGCAATGCTCGCCACGCCCGAACACGTCGCCATCAGCGCGATGGCGGGAATGACGGACGAAAAAATCTGGACGAACGACAAAATCAACGTTCCCGTGCTGGCGATAATGGCGGAATCGCCCGCGTGGAAGCCGGACACGGCGGAGTTTTATCGCACGATTGCGCCGAATCTGACTTTTATAATGTGGGCGGGCTTGAGCCATTTTCTGATGATGGAACGTCCACTGATTTTCAACCAGGCGGTACGGCTTTTCGTCGAGAAAAATAAATTGCTTTAAAAACAGGACGCCGATTGTTTAAGATAGATGAGGATTATTTAGGATAAATGCGAATAAAATCCCGACTAATCTTCTTCAATCCTAAAAAACCCGCGTCCTATTTTTTCCAAATGCAAAGAGACACAGCCAAAACAATCAGCGCCGCCGTTGCCGCAATTTATTTTCTCTGGTGCGCTTACGACCCGTCGAAAGCCGTTTTTCCGCATCTCGTTCACACGCCGATTCACGAAGCCGGACACGTTTTATTTCGCCTTTTCGGCGAATTTATGGGCGTTGCGGGCGGCTCGCTGTTGCAGGTCGTCGTGCCGGTTGTATTTTTCGGTTATTTCGTCTATCACCGGAAACCTTTTTCGGCTTCGACGGTTTTGTTCTGGGTCGGGCAGAGCATCACGGACGTTTACGTTTACGCGGGCGACGCGGCGGTGATGCAGCTTCCTTTGTTAAGCGGCTTGACCGGCGCGGAAGGCGGTTTTCACGATTGGAATTATTTATTGACGGAAACCGGCTTGCTCGGGTCTACGCCGGTTATCGCAAAAATAATCCGTTTGACCGGAACGTTGATAATTTTTGCGGCAATTATCGGCTCGTTTTTGTATGCTGTTAAAGGCGAAGAAATTTTAACGGACACGGATTTATGAAAGCGACATTGATAACGGGCGCGTCGGGCGGCATCGGCGAGGCGTTTGCGCGGCGGCTGGCGCGGGAAAAACACAATCTGGTGCTGGCGGCGCGCTCCGAGAAAAAGCTTCACGAGCTTTGCGACGAATTGATGCTCAGACATCAAATCACGGCGCATTACGTCGCCGTCGATTTGACCGAATTCGAAGCCGACCGCCGCCTTTTTGAGGAAACCGAGCGGCACAATTTCGAGATTGACTGGCTCGTCAACAACGCCGGTTTCGGCTCGATGGGCGATTTTGCAAATCTGGAACTCGAAAACGAGCTGCAAATGATTAGCCTCAACATAATGGCGCTCGTCGCCTTGACGCACCGCTACCTGCAAAAAATGCGCGCGCGCCGAAGCGGAGCGATTATCAACGTTTCCTCGTCGGCGGGTTTTCAACCGATTCCGTTTATGGCGACTTACGCGGCGACCAAAGCCTTCGTCACATCTTTTTCCGAAGCGCTCGCCGAAGAAAACCGTCCATTCGGCATCACCGTCACGGCGCTTTGTCCGGGACCGACGGACACGAATTTTTTCGCCGTCGCCAATGCCAAGCCGCTTCAGATGAAAGGAATGCAGACGCCGGAAGAAGTCGTCGAAACGGCTTTAAGCGCGGCGCGGCGCGGGCGCGCCAGCGTAGTTTCCGGCTGGACGAATTATATCGGCTCGGTGCTCGGAACGTTTGTGCCGAACGCGGTCGTCACGCGCGCCATCGGCGGCGTTCTGCGCCCGCAGGTCGAGAAGGAAAAGAAGTAAAAAGTAAAAAGGCAAAAGCCGAAACTAAAATCGAATATTATCTATCTGTCTCTTACTTTCGCCTTTTTACTTTTGCCCTAAACTCCTTTGCGTCCTTGCTTCTTTGCGCCTCGGCGTTAAATAATTTTATTAATGAAAGCGGAAAGAATTTTTAATTTCAGCGCCGGTCCCGCCGTTTTGCCGGCGGAAGTTCTGGAAAAAGCGCAGAGCGAATTGCTTTCGCTCGGCGGCATCGGGATGAGCGTGATGGAAATCAGTCATCGGTCGAAGCATTTCGAGCCGGTTCTGGAAAGCGCGCGGGCGGGCATCAGAGAGCTTTTGAGCGTTCCCGACAACTACCGGATTTTGTTTCTGCAAGGCGGCGCGTCGCTTCAATTTTCGATGATTCCGATGAATTTTCTCAAAAATTCCGCCGATTACATCGTCACCGGCGCGTGGGGCGGCAAAGCCGTCAGGGAAGCGAAAAAGTGCGGCAAGGTCGGAACGATTTTTTCCGGCGAAGAAACCGGCTTTAAATCGGTTCCCGCGCAGGACGAATTGAATTTTTCGCCTGACGCCGATTACGTTCATTACACTTCGAACGAGACGATTGAAGGCGTCGAGTTCAAATATGAACCGGACGGCAAAGGCGCGCCGGTCGTCTGCGATGCTTCGTCGAATATTCTGTCGAAACCGTTTGACGTTTCCAAATATGCTTTGATTTACGCCGGAGCGCAGAAAAATATGGGTCCGAGCGGCGTTACATTGGTCATTATCCGCGACGATTTGCTGGAAAAAGTTCCCGAAAATCAACATTCGATGCTCGATTATCGCGCGCTCGCCGAAAACGATTCGATGCTGAACACGCCGAATACCTGGGGAATTTACATCGTCGCGCTGGTTTGCGAATGGCTGAAGGCGAAAGGCGGCGTCGAAGCGATGCAGAAATTGAACGAGGAAAAAGCGAAAATTCTTTACGACGCGATTGACGCCAGCGACGGCTTTTACCAGGGTCACGCCGACCGAAACGCGCGCTCGCTGATGAACGTCACGTTTCACCTGCCTTCGGACGATTTGACCGAAAAATTCTGCGCGCAAGCGACGGCGCAAAAACTGGATGGTTTAAAAGGACACCGCAGCGTCGGCGGCATTCGCGCTTCGATTTATAACGCTTTTCCAAAAGAAGGCGTGGAAAAACTGGTCGAGTTTATGCGCGACTTCGCGCAGAAGAATTAATTTGCCACTTGTAATTTGGATTCAACAAACGCGAAAAAGAAATGTATATTCTTATTTATGAGAAAATCAGTCTTTTTCGTTTTTATTTTTGTCATACTCGTTTTTTCTGCCATCGCTTCTGCTCAAAATAATTCTTTGACCGTCGAGGGCGAAAAGCATCTGCAAAACGTCAGGCAATTGACTTTCGGCGGCGAAAACGCCGAGGCGTATTTTTCGTTTGACGGCAGGCAGTTGATTTTTCAGTCGAAACGCGACAACCGCGCCTGCGACCAGATTTATGCGATGAACGCCGACGGCTCAAACGTGCGGATGGTTTCCAACGGCGAAGGTCGCACGACGTGTTCGTATTTTTTCAAAGGCGGCAAAAAGGTTTTATACGCTTCGACTTTCGGCGGCAAAAAAGAATGCCCGCCGAATCCCGATTATTCAAAAGGCTACGTCTGGGCGATTTATCCCGATTACGACATTTACACTTCAAAACCGGACGGAAGCGGTATCAAGCCCCTGACGCGGACGAAAGGCTACGACGCGGAAGCGACCGTTTCGGCAGACGGCAAAAAAATCGTTTTTACTTCAATGCGCGACGGCGATTTGGATTTATATTCGATGGACGCCGGCGGCAAAAACGTGAAGCGTTTGACGACGGAATTAGGCTACGACGGCGGCGCGTTTTTCTCGCCCGACGGCACTAAAATCGTCTATCGCTCATATCATCCGAAATCGGAAACGGAGATTGCGCGCTACAAGCAGAGACTTTCGGAAGATTTAATCGAGCCGAACAATTTTGAAGTCTGGGTAATGAACGCCGACGGCACGAATAAGCGGCAAATCACCAGGCTCGGCGCGGCTTCTTTTGCGCCGTTTTTCACGCCCGACGGCAAGCGCATTATTTTCTGCACAAACTATTTTGCGACCGACGCGCGCAAGCGAAATTTCGATTTGGCTTTGATAAACGCGGACGGAAGCAATCTGGAAAGAGTCACTTACAGCGAAGTTTTCGACGGCTTCCCGATGTTTTCGCCTGACGGCAAAAAACTCGTTTTCGCCTCGAACAGAAACGCGGCGCGAGCAGGCGACACGAATGTTTTTATCGCCGATTGGGTTGATTAAGAAATTATGAAACCGGCATTTTCAGCTCTGATTTTTTGTTTTCTGTCTAGCGTCTCGGCTTTTTCCCAAGAGACACAAATATTCGATAGTTTCGGCGACATTAATTGCGAAGATTATCTGAGCAGAATGGATAACGCCATCCGTCAGGCGCGGCAAAACCCGTCGTTGACGGTTTACGTGTTAATTTATGAAGGTAAAGAAACAAGATATAACAGCCGTAAAAAGAAAATGGAATTTGGGTTGCCGGCGTACGGCTCGGCGGAAGCGAAAATTCGCTCGATAAAAAAATACCTGTTACTCAGGAAACTTCCGGTCAAAAGATTTGCGTTTGTGAAAGCCGGATTTCGCGGCGACGCGGCGGTTGAAATCTGGACTGTGACAAACGGCGCAACGCCGCCGAAACCGACTCCGACGGTAACGAAAATGAAGTATCGAAAAGGAAAAGCGTATGGATTTTGCACCGATTGTTGTTTATGATGAAAAGGCAATTTTTTAGTTTTTTAATTTTAATCTCATTTGTATTCGGCGTTTCGGCGCAAAAGGCGCAAGTCGCCAAG
>DASVRT010000075.1:0-54312 GCA_036388475.1 Pyrinomonadaceae bacterium
TGACGTGCCTACGCCCCAATCAATACCGGGCATTATCGGCGTGGATCGCAATAATGTGGTTTGGTTCACAGAAATGGGCGGGGGATTTGTCGGACCGGGATTTCCACCGGGACCTGCCGGCAGCAAAATCGGCTATATCAAAAACGGTGTCATGGGAGAGCTAAAGACGCCGACGCCGGAATCCGGTCCGACCTCAATGTCAAAAGACCCGTGCAGCGATGATATGTGGTTTACCTTGAGAGCGGTTAACAAAATTGCCAGAGTTAGAAATTTCGAGGTTACCGAATTTGATATTCCGATACCTAACAGCCTTCCGGTCGGCATTGCCGTAGATTGGGACCATAACGTTTGGGTCGCGCTCAGCGACGGCAATAAAATAGGTCGCCGCACGCCGCAGGGAGAGTGGAAATTCCTTGATATCCCGGAAGCCGACGCGCAACCGAGAACGGTTTTTGTAGATCAATGGAATGAGGTTTGGTTTGCCGAGAAAACGGGCAATCACGTCGGTTGGGTAGATAAGAAAAACTGGCGGCTCGAAAGATGGAAGATTCCGACCAGAATGGCTTGGCCGCTTTCTTTGGAACAGGACCGTGACGGCAATTTATGGTTTGCCCAGATGAGAAGCGACAAGCTCGCGATGCTCGACCGTAAGACGAAAGAGATTGTTGAATATAATCTGCCGGTGCAATCCGCTCCGTTCAAGATTATTTACGACAGCAAAAACAATGCTTTCTGGGTATCCACTGTTTTTGCCAATGCCATATTACGGTTTGACATACCCAGCAAAAAGGTCGTCGCCGCTTACAAAGTTCCGAGCGAAGGCGCGTGGATCGGCGGTCTCGACTGGGATGAACAGGGCTGTATCTGGTTTAGCGAGCAGTTTGCCAATAAAATCGGGAAATTGTGTATTGACGGCATTTCCAAAGTGCCGATTAAGCCGAAAACAGATACTCAAACTCCGGGAATACAAAAATAATGAAAACCATTGAATTTTTGCAATACCGCGCGTCTTTCGCAGGAATCCCATTCGGTGAATTACAAACCGTGATGTCAAGCGTCCAAATGGGCGAAGATTGGATGGAGTCCTGCTGCCAAATAGCTCGGGGGCTCAGGAAAGTCGCCGAGCAATCCGAACTCGCCGGACGTAAGGTATCGGCTGCTCAAACCTGGCGGTGGGCAGCTTCTACTTATCATATTGCCAGTTTCGGATTTCATATCGAACCCGGCAGATTCAGCCTGAAAAAGGTTATCAAGTTGCGGCATCTGGCGCGTCTGGCGTATCTGCGCGCGATTCAAAACGAGCCGCAGAAAATCTCTTCGGTAAGCATCCCGTGCAATGGCGCCTTTATAAACGGCTATTTGAGAAGACCGACCGCCGCGAAAACGCCGCTTATCGTGTTGCTGAACGGGTTGGATTCCATGTGCGAGGTTG
This sequence comes from Pyrinomonadaceae bacterium, assembly GCA_036388475.1. Taxonomy (GTDB): domain Bacteria; phylum Acidobacteriota; class Blastocatellia; order Pyrinomonadales; family Pyrinomonadaceae; genus JALZHR01. The sequence goes on from DASVRT010000075.1 coordinate 1,433, forward strand.
AATTACATACATTCGGCACGTGGCTTTTAGAGCGTAATTTAGCCGTCCTGGCGGTAGATCTTCCTTCATCTTTTTCCACCAAACCGCGCAAACCGCGGTTTGATATGGAAAACTTGGCGGCATCAATCGCGGATTGGGCTGAAAGCCAATCATTTGAAGCCGGAAAGCTGGGCGCTTTCGGCGTCAGTTTCGGCGGTCATCTGGTGGCGCGTTTAATGGCTGGCGATAGTCGTTTTCGAAGCGGCGTCGCCGTCTCGCCCTCGGCGTGGATTAGCCAGAGAGAGTTGCAGGTGGAAAGGCTGCGAGGGATGTTTGCCTGGTCATTTGCTCTTCAGACCTTAACTGAAATTGACAACCTGTCGTCATTAATCAGGTTGGAGGGTTTGCCCAAACCGCAGGGCAATCTGCTGATTCTGCAAATGGAAAAGGATGAATTATTCGGACAGGAGCATATCAATGCTTTTCAAAATTGGGGCGAAGAGCGTGTCAGCATCCGCCGAAGGCGAGCCGAGCACGTAGGCACCAGTCAAATACATTATTGGCTTCCCGAAGTGTGTGACTGGTTACAGGAAGGTCTTTCGACATAAAAGAGGAGGTGTTTGATGAGAAGTTTAATAATAGGATTTTCAATTCTTTTAGTTAGCGCATCCGTTTTAGGGCAAACCGTAAGACAAAATAATACTGAAGATTTGCCGGTAAACAAAAACGCAGTCGTCCGCAGCAGCACGAGACAATTATTAAAACCGGGTAAATCCGCTTTCCCGGCGGACGCAAAGAAAAGTAGGAACCCTTCAATCGTTACGGGTTATTTTCGCCAGTACGCATTAGATAAAGTAAATAGCGGTCCGGCAATTATAGCTATTGATGAAGAAAACGGCGTCTGGACGGCGCTGGCAAAAACCGGGAAGCTGGCGCATTTTTCAAACGAAGCCGTTACTTTGTACGATATCGGAATAGAAAGCCGACCGGTCGGGCTTGCCATCGGAACACGCGCCAATAAGCATCAAGGTACGATTTGGATAGCTGCCAGCTATGACAATAAACTCATCCGGTTTGATACGGTCACCAAACAGACCAAAGAATATAAAATACAAGGCGAAAATAGCTGGCCTTTCAACATCGCAATCGGTCCGAACGGGGAAATCTGGTTTACGCAGCGCGCTTCAGGAAGAATCGGTTTGCTTGACCCGGCGACGGGCAATACCAAGCATTATGATATTCAAACTCCGAATTGCGGTCCCGCCGGATTGGCTGTTGACCAGAAAACGGGAGACGTCTGGTTCACGGAAAGCTACGCCGACCGCATCGGCAAGCTGAACCCCCAAACAGGTGAGATTAAAGAGTATTCGATGGGGGAAAAAAGTACCGGATTGGTAAGCGGGCCCGCCGGGCTGGCAGTTGATAGAGACGGCGGCGTCTGGTTTGCAAAATTAGAAGGGAAAATCGGGCATCTTGCTCGCGGGTCGGAAACCATTGAACTGATAGATGTTCCTTTGGAGTCGAAACGCCCCGCCGGAATTACAGTTTCGCCGAACGGCGATGTTTGGGCGGTAGCGCTGGACGGAAATCTTTTGCTCAGGTATCGACCCGACACGCGCGAATTTATTCAATACCCGTTGCCGACCGGAGAGCCGGACAATCAGCCGGGCGTTCCGCCGTTTGCCAAAACCTCCAGACCTTTCGGAATCGGCGTCGATAGTCAGGGAAACGTCTGGTTTTCCGAGCAGTATACGGGTCAGTTGGGCGTGCTCGATATGGCTTCTCCCGCAGTCGAGCTGTTTTCTCCGGCGGAAAGCGTTCGTATCGTCGACCCGCTTTTGACTTTGCGAATTTCGGAAAGGGTTTCGGGCGTCGCTAACGTTGACGTCCTTCTGGACGGCAAACCCGTGAGCGTCATAAAGGGGCATCTTGACCTTTATAAAATTCTTCCCGGAAAACACGTTCTAAATGTCACGGTAAGCGACGGAGCGGGCTATCGCACGCAGGTAACCAAAGAGTTTGAATATGCTCCCGGACAGATTGCCTTGCAGGGCTGGATGAATCGTCTGATACCGAAAAATAAAAAGGGAGAAGCGGTTAAAACTGAATTGCAAAGCGAGGCGAAAGATGCCGCCAAAGGCAATTATCGGGAAAATATCGCAAAAATTTCTCAGAAGCTCGAACAAAACGCCAACCTTTTTGAAATATATAACAAGCGTTCTTTCAATGCCCTGATGGATTTCCAGAATCTGACCTCGGGCAAAACCGTCGAGGTTCGCATTCTCGACGAAGCTCCTTATTATTCGCAGGATAATATTGTGTTGTATCCGGGCGATTCAATCGTCTGGAAATACGAGCCTCCGAGCAACGGGCATTCGATTTCGCACAAATTACACCGTATAGAAATTCAAGCGGCGAAAATACGCTCGAATCTTATCCGCGCGGGAGAAAGTTTTTCCTACCGTTTCGATAAGCCGGGCGAATATCAAGTCAAAAATACCGAAAATCAATCGGTTGCGATTGTAAAGGTGGTTTCACGATGAATTTCGATAACCTGCGGATAATCGACCTGAGCGTTCCTTTAGCGCCGTGTCCGTCGGAAAATGTTCCGGTCGAAATCCAGTATATGGACCACCGATTCGGCGGCGCGCATCTGGCGCAGCTGGTCAGCATTGAACAGGAAAGCTTATGCGACGGGCTGGGCTGGGCGAGCGAGCGTGTAACGGCAATTACGCACTCGGGAACGCACGTCGATTCACCGTTTCACTATTCTCCGATTTGTGCGGGGCAGCCGAGCCGCACCATCGACGAGATGCCGCTGGATTGGTTTTGGGGAGCGGGCGTTTGCATCACGGTCGATGACAAACCTCAAAGACAATCCATCGGCGTCGATGAAGTCGAAGCTTTTGAAAGACAATATGATTATCAAATAAAATCCGGCGACATCGTTCTGTTTCGAACCGGCGCGGGAAGTCGATACGGCTCGCCCGACTACAATAAACACGGGCGCGGAATATCGCCGGAGCTGATAGAAATGTTGTGCTTAAAAGGAGTTAGAGTTTTCGGCACGGATGCCTGGAGCATTGACCCGCCTTATTGGCTGATGCAGGAAAACATTTCAAAACACGGAACCGGCGCGGTTTGGGAAGCCCATTTCGTCGGGCGGCAGCGCGAATTTTGCGTTATCGAGAAGCTTTCCAATTTAGACAAGCTTCCGCCCGCCGGTTTTTGGGTTTCCTGTTTTCCCATCAAGGTGAAACGCGGGAGCGGAGGCTGGACCAGAGCCGCTGCCTTTTTGAATCGTTAATGATTTTGCGAAAGGAGATGGAAAGCCCGTTATGATATACAAATGCAAACTGCTGGTAACTCTTGTTTTTTCGGTCACGGCTGCGCTCTATTTAACCTTTGAGGTTTCACGCGCGCAGCAGATAACCAAACCCGTTCAGGACGAAGCCGTAAACGCCGGGCAGAAATTGGTACAGGAAAAATGCAGTTCCTGTCACGTCATTACTGCTTCAAATCGAAAAGACGCGCTGGACGTGGCTCAAAAAGAAGGTCCTTCGCTGGCTTTTGCGGGAACCAAATTTCGCCCGCAATGGCTGGAAAAGTGGTTAGTCGCTCCTTCCGCCGTCAGACCTGCGGGTTTTTTATCCTTTCGCTTTGTCGATGCCGCGCCGACGGGAGACCGAGTGAATGATTCCCGCATTCCCGCGCATCCCGCGCTGACCGGCGAAGAAGCAAAAATAGCCGCCGGCTATTTGATGAACTTAAAACAAACCGTTTCGGCGGTGACGCTGGCGGCGGTCAATCCGGGCGCGCGCCCGCATATTATATTCGAAAAAGTTCTTGCCTGCGGTGCGTGCCACCAGGTAGAACCCGGCAAGGGCGGCGTCTCCGGACCGGAGCTTTTTACTGCCGGTCAAAGACTTAACCAGGAATGGGCGAACGCTTTTATAACCGACCCGCTTGCCTGGACGGGCGCGACGATGCCCAAAGCCGAAATGCGACCCGAGCAGTTAGCTTTAATAAGCAATTATGTATTTTCAGCTAATAACCCGCCGTCGGCTCCTGCAATCAACTCCGTTAAAACGGCAAAGCCCGCAAGAGCGCCTGTTCAATTACCGCCGGAACGGTCTGAAAGCTTATACAAAATTTATTGCTCGCAGTGTCACGGAGTCAACGGAAACGGTAAAGGCATCAACGCGCCGTCTCTTTTTGTCGCGCCGCGCAATCACACGTCGTTTGACGAGATGAGCATTTTAAACGATGACCGCATCAGCGCGGCTGTCAAATTCGGCGGCGCGGCGGTCGGAAAATCATCATTAATGCCAGCCTGGAACGGAATCCTGAGTGACGCGGATATTCAGCTTTTAGTCGTTTACCTGCGTAAGCTGAGCGGAACGCAAGCCGCTCTTAATTATCAGAACGACCTGATGAGGACAACGGAGTAAATTATGAAAAAAGCAGTAATTACAGGAATCGGACCGGTGACTCCAATCGGCGTCGGAATAAATTCTTTCTGGGAAAGAACTATGAAAGGCATCAGCGGAACATCTGCCTTAAAGACCCTTCCGTTAAATTTTCCGGTTGAAACGTTCAGCTCTCGAATCGTGGCAGCCGTAAAGGACGAGTGGCTGCCTGCTCCCGCCGAAGGGGAAGACGATGCCAGGTTTTTTCGATTCGGGAGTCTGGCGTGCGAACTGGCGCTAAAAGATGCCGGTTTAGAAGACATTCGCGGAGATAAAACCGCGGTCGTGCTGGGCAATGCCGTCGGCGGGACGACGCCGATGGAAGCCAGCTATCTGGCAATGATTGAAGGCGATACGCTCGACTGGCGAAAAACTCCTTCCAAATTGCTGAAACAGATGACTTTTCATTATATGGCGCACGAAATAGCCGAAAAGTATGGTTGTGAAGGCTCTGTCCTAACTATCTCGACGGGCTGCACCGCCGGCGTCGATGCGGTCGCGGCGGGTTTTGAATTGATTAAATACGGCAAGGCGCAGACGGTCATCGTCGGCGCTGCCGAAGCTCCGATAACTCCTGTCGTTTATGCGGCGTTTGACGTTATCGGCGCGCTGTCTAAAAACAATACGAATCCGGTTGCGGCATCGCGTCCTTTCGACAAAGACCGCGACGGATTCGTGCTGGGCGAAGGAGCGGCTTTTTTGATTTTAGAGGAAAAAAATCAGGCGCTTCGGCGAAACGCGCATATTTATGCCGAAATAACCGGTTACGCGTCCGTCAGTAATTCCTATCATATGACCGACCTTCCCGCCGAAGGAACCGCTTTAGCCGATTGTATGAAACTTGCGCTGGAGGACGCTAATCTGGCGGCGGAAGACATCGACCATATTAACGCTCACGGCAGCTCGACGCCGCAAAACGATATTTGCGAGACGAACGCCATTAAAAACGTTTTCGGAGCGCACGCTCGAAACGTCACCGTAAACTCATTGAAAGCCATCATCGGGCACGCTCTGGGAGCTTCGAATGCCATCGAGATTGCCGCTTGCGCGCTGGCTATCGAACAACAGCATATGTTTCCGACCGCACACCTGGACGCGCCCGGCGACGGGTGCGATTTGGATTATATACCCAAGCAAAGCCGCCGGATGAATATACGCCATCTGCTCAAGCTGAGCAGCGGTTTTTCCGGTATTCACTCCGCCTTAATAATGTCTGCGCCATTTTAAAATCGTTTGGCTCGATAAAATTATGAAACTTCCGTTTTTCGAATATCGAATGTTGTGTTTGTCTTTGTTGGTCGGGTTATCAATCTGTCTGATTTCAACTGTCGCTGACGGACAACATACTCACGAGATTGTAAAACCCTCGATGGATTTAACCTCGTCCAAAAGTAATTTGAACGGCAGCAATCCTAAAACTTCGAAGGCGGCGAAGGAAACCTATTTCGGGCAGCAGGCAGCGCCGGTAGTCGAAGGAAAAAGAACCGTCTGGCAATATGAACTGGTCATTTCCGAAACCGAGCACAAACTGCAAAACGGCGCGATGTATAAAGTCTGGGCGTATAACGGACAGGTTCCGGCTCCGACCCTTGTCGCGCGCGAGGGCGATTGGGTGCGTATTCGTCTGATTAATGAAACGTCCGTTAATCACACGATTCATTCTCACGGGTTATACGTCCCGCAACGGATGGACGGCGTGCCGCACGACCACGGGCAAGGGCAGCAAAATCCTGCCAATCCGGCTTCGACAAAAGACGAATTTATGCCGCGCCCGGTCGCGCCCGGCGAGAGCTTTACATATGAGTATATCGCCCGTCCTGCCGGAACTCACTGGTATCATTGTCATATCAATACGAACGAACATCTTAATCGCGGAATGGCGGGCGCGCTGATTGTTCTGCCGCGCGCTGCCGAACCGAAGGTGGATTACGACCTGATAATGTTGCTTCAGGAGTGGAACAGCCGCTATGCGCAGGGCGGACAACCCGGGAGCCCGAAAGAATTAAATGATTACGATTTTTTCACCATCAACGGCAAATCGTTTCCCGAGACGAAACCCGTCGAGGTCGAACTCGGAGCGACGGTTCGAATTCGTTTTATTAATGCCGGCGCGCTGTCGCATTCGATGCATCTGCACGGGCACAGTTTTCTAGTAACTCACAAGGACGGATTTCCTCTCGCCGAACCGGCTGAAATGGATACCGTGTTAATCGGTCCGGGCGAAAGAGTGGACATTATCCTGCTGGCTAACAATCCGGGAGACTGGGCGCTGCACTGCCATACCGCGGCACATCAAACCAACAATGGTTTATATCCGGGCGGAATGATGACTCACCTGAAAGTCGGCAAAATCAGTTCTCCGAAAGAAGGCGACGGTCCGATAGGAAAAGATTTGAGGTCGCTGCGCGCCGCCTGGCGTCTTTCGGCGCATAAATATTTAGGAATCGTGCCATGAACGTTATCGGTTACGGAACCTTTGTCCGGCTCGCGCCCGTAGTTAACCTGCTTTCCAGAGAAAGTTTTTTAACCGGGGAATTTTTCGGCGCGCGGGAGAAAGAATTATGGGCGAGATGTTTGACACGCAAACGCAAGGTCGAATATATTGGCGGGCGGTTAGCCGCGAAAATCGTCGCTAATATTTATCGCTTAAACCGCGGGCGAAGCGCGTGCCGGTGGCGCGAGATAGACATTTTCCCGCAAGCCGACAATCGCCCGGTATGCCGGCATTATGACGGACTCGAACACGCGATTTCGATTAGCCACTCGAATGGCTGGGCGGCGGCGCTGGTCGTTCCCGAATCCGATCGCGTCGCCATCGACATTGAAAACACGGATTCCCGAAAACTTCCGATACCGGCTATGTTTGGCGAGGCTGAAATCAATCAACTGGAAAGCCCGCAAGACGCCTGGCGGCGCTGGACTATTAAGGAAGCTTATTGCAAGCTGACGGGAAAAGGCATTCTGGGCTGGGAAAAAGAGCTGATTACATATAAAATGCAAACCCGGTTGTGGCTGGCGATTCCTTTTCAGATGAGTTTTGCAGAAAAGCGGTTTCTGGCTTCCGGTTCCTGTTCGTCGATAATGATTTCAATCGGCTTTAATCAACGCTAGGAAAACAAGTTAAAATATGGGACAACATGTAATGTGTACCGTGCAGTATATGGAGCAGGCATCTTCCGGGCGGGCTTCGCTCGAACCGGACAGGCTCTTGTTTAACGGCAATTTTCGACTCAGCATTCCGCTGCGGGAAATTAAGAAAGTCGTCGTCAAAGACGGAGAGCTTAAAATAACCTATAACAATGATATCGCTGTTTTTTATTTAGACAAGCTGGCGGAGAAATGGGCTGAAAAAATTACTTCGCCCAAGAAGCTTATCGATAAGCTGGGAGTTAAGGCGGGCGCTAAAGTCGCGGTTCTGAACATTTCGGACGAAATATTTTGGGAGCAATTGAAGGCAAGAACCGAAAATATCTCAACGGGAGATTTAGACGCCGACAGTGAGTTTATTTTCCTGCAAGTCGAGAGCGTTATCGAACTACGGCAAATTAAAAATCTAAGAAATTTCCTTGTCCCGAACGGCGCGATTTGGGTTGCCATTCCGAAGGGCAAAAAAGACATCCGGGTCGAAGACGTAATCGACGCCGCCAAGTCTTCAGACCTGGTTGACGTAAAGTTAGTCGGTTTTTCCGCGACCCACAGTATGTATAAATTAGTCATACCTTTGTCGTCCAGATAAAAAAGAGCAATTCATCCGTTGCCTAATCAATGCGGCAATTAAAATCGGAGTTCAACATTTCAATCAAGGAAGATATAACAAAATGAAAGATTCCATAGTTAATACGTGGCAAATTCACAATCGAATCAATTTGTATCTGTTGGATGCCGTCCAGCCGGAAAATTTAGCGAGCGCGGCGGCTTCAAAGGGAAGAACCGTCGGCGAACAATTCGCTCATTTACACAACGTCCGGTTAATGTGGCTGAAAGCCTCCTTTCCGCCTTTACTGGACGGTTTAAACAAAGTCGAAAAACCAGAGGCGGGCGATAAAGCATTATTGAAACAATCGCTGCTGGATTCGGCGCAGGCAATCGGAGAATTGCTAAAAAAGGCAATCGACACGGACGGAAAAATAAAAGGATTCAAACCCGATGTCCTCGCTTATTTAGGTTATCTCATTTCACACGAGTCGCATCACCGCGGGCAGATAGTATTAAGCTTGAAACAAGCCGGATTTCCGGTTGAAAAAAAGATTTCGTATGGATTGTGGGAATGGGGAAGCCGGTAGTTAATCGTATATTCGAAAGCCCGAATCGGTAACGCCAATCACCAATCCGGGCTCGTCTGATTTACCTTTTGAACCATAAGATGATTCAATAGATGCCTCTTTCACAAGCCGCATCTTAAATCATTCCGTTTGCCAAAATCAAGTCGGCAATTTAATATAACCGTTTAGAACACTGTCGATCAGGCTCGTTTCGCGAAACGAGCGTTCCGGAGGTCTCCGTTATAAATACAACAAATCGTTCTCAGTCCACGACATAACCGAAAATTTCACCCGCCGCGCAGCTTATTTTTTAAGCCTTCAAAACTAAAAAAAAAATTTTTAAACAGAGCTGAAAAATCAGGTTTTCAAGCTTTTAAACAACAAAGCAATTTTCGCCGCTTCCGCGCCTTCACGGCAATTCATACCTGTTTATTAATATTATTACCTGCAATTCAAAGTGGACAAATTTTTTGTATAAAAAATAAATGGCATTGTTCTCTTAAATTTAGATTGACATCTTGCGTAAAATATATATAATTCCAATCGCAAGTAATTTCATTGAAACGGGAAGGTAAAAATGAACCTTAAATTAAACACGGTGGCGCCGGAAGCAAACTCCCCAATCATGAGAATAATCTTTCTCTTTCTGGCGCTTTTTCTCTTAAACGGGTTTGCAGCCGTCAACGCATCGGCTGAAAACGGAAAAATTGCTTACGCATCCGCTAATGCAATTTACAAAATGAACGCTGACGGAACGTCCGTTCAGCAATTAACCTTTACTGACTCTGCTCAGAGGGACTTTAGCCCGGTCTGGTCGCCGAACGGCACAAAGATAGCTTTTGTCCGCTCGACCGCTACTCAACAGGAATCGACGCCCACCGGCGGCGACGGCGGCGGCGAATGGGAATGGATACCCAGCGACCCGGTGTACATTACCGTCTATACGTACAGTATCTATACGATGGATTATAACGGCGCAAATCTTACTCTCGTAAGAAACAGCGCGGCTTTCATCAACGACCTGACCTGGTCGCCGGACGGCACGAAGCTCGCTTACGTGCAGGGCGCGGACACGACCTATATGGGAGTTTTCCAGACCTGCGGCGGCGACAGTCATATTTATATTGTCGAGGCGATTGCCGGCGGCGCCGCCAGCCGCGTGTCGGCGGCGGTCAACGGCATTGACCCGTCGTGGTCGCGCGACGGCACGAAAATATTTTATGCCGTCAATAACAGCGAGGAAAATTACGGGATTTACTCGCTCAACCTGTCGGATAATTCCGTTCATCGCTGGACTTACGACGGCGCCGCGCCCGCCGACCCGGAAATTTCGCCCGACGGCACGAAAATAGTTTACGCCGCCGGTTATGCGGAGCAGGAATGTCTCTTCGGTAATATGAGCACGATGGGTCCGACCAGAATGTATACTTACAGAGGCAGCTTGATTCTGTATAACATCACGCAGAATAGTTACCAGATGCTGACCAGCGGCGCGAGCAGCCCGACCTGGAACCCGAACGGAACCCTGATTCTCTACGTCAACAGCGGCGGAAGTTCGGGCGCTGAGGGCGATGTCGGACAGGAATTAACGACCATTACGGCGACCGGATACAACCAGATGCGCATTCAAAACGTGCAGACGGAAGAATCAGGGTCGTGGAGTCACTGATTATAGTTTGATTTATAAACTTGATTTTTATTGAGGAGAAAAGGTTTTTTTTAATTTCCCTTTCTCCTTTTTTGCTTCCGACGCCGGGAAAACTTAACATTATAACAATGAAGATTGTCGAAAACAGTATTGATTACACAAATTACACCGCCACCGAGATAAACACGATGGCGAAAATATGTTGTCAAAAAGCCCGCCGCTTTGAGGACGCCGGTTCGTATACGACGGCGGAAAGCGTAATGAATCCGTTCTGGCACGGCGTCGGCACGCGCCCGCATCTGGAACGTCTGGAAGAAGAGATAAAGGCGGAAGTCCTGCTGCGCTGCGGCGTCATCACCGGCTGGACTGGAAACAATAAATCAATTCCGCACTCGCAGGAATGGGCGAAAGATTTAATCAGCGAAAGCCTGTTTATTTTTGAAAGCGCGGGCTTAGCCGAAAAAGCGGTCGAAGCGCAGATCGAGCTGGCGCCGTGTTACTGGCGCGGCGGCGCGTTTGACGAAGCGCGCATTTTTCTTTCGATGACCATCGAAAAAATCAAATTCGACGAAGCCATCAGCGACGATATAAAAGCTCTGGCTTATCTGCGCCGCGCCGTTTTAGGAAATGACGAAGCGCTTCACCGCGAGGCGATTTATTATCTCGAACAGGGCAGTAAATTTTTCGATTCCGACAAAAATCCTTCGCTCAAGGGCAAATATCACAACCAGATGGGCATTGCCTTGCAGTCTATCGGAGATTCGCAGAACAATCCGGATTTTCTCGACCGCGCGCTGATTGAATATTCAGCCGCCGGAATTTATTTCGAGGAAGCCGGGCATAAACGCTACACGGCGTTTGTCGAAAATAATATCGGGATGGTTTATCTTTCGCTGAAAAAATTTGCCGAAGCGCACGAGCATTTTGAAACGGCGAAAAAGATTTTCAACAATCTGAAGGAACATATTTTTGTGGCGCAGGTCGATGAATCCATCGCCAAAGCTCTGATCGGGCAGAATTTGCCGGAAATTGCCGAAAGATTTGCCCGCAAAAGCTCGGCGGCGTTTGAAAAAGCCGAAAGATTCGCTTTGATGATTGAATCGCAGATTACTCTGGGCACTGCGCTGGCGCGGATGAAAAAATACGAGCAGGCGCGCATCGAGTTTGAAAACGCCGAGCAAATCGCCAGCCGGATGACGCTGCCGAACCTTGCCGGATTAGCCGTTCTGACGCTGCTCGAAGAATTAAAAACTCAGTTCTCGACCGCCGAATTCACCGATTATTACAATAAAGCCGACCAGTATTACGGCAGCGAGCCGGAAATCGAAATGCTCCGCCGATTGCGAAAGCTCGCGACCCACCTGATAAACAACAATCACCAACCTTCACCAGCCGCCGCCAAACGCGCGGTTTCAGCCAATATGCCGGAAGAGATAGAAAACATCGAAGGAAAAATAAATGAGATAATCAATTCTTCACAAGCTCGTTTTCGGAAAACCGTCGAATTTACTTCCGAAGCGGTGGCGGCGATGCAGAAGCTGTTTCTGGACGGCAGTCTCGGCAGGCTGCAAAAAATCGTCGAGCGGACGGTGGAAAAATCCGAAAACCACGCCGTGATTACTTCCGATGCGGTCGAAGTCGTCGCTCTCAGAAATTCGCCGGAAGCCGATTTCGCCTGTCCGTGGCAGAATTTATCGCTGCGCGAGCTGACGCAGAATATCGAAAAAAGATTGATTCAGCTTGCACTGAAAGAAGCCGGCGGAAAAATAACCGGCGCCGCCAAACTGCTCGGATTCAAGCATTACGAGATGCTTCATTCGATTATCAAAAGTCGTCATCCCGAATTGCTGACGCAAAGAATCCCGCCCGTCAAACGCCGGAAAAGCATCATCAAAAAATCGAAATAATTTCCTGGTTCAGTCGCCTTATAAAGGATAGAAAACACGATATGAAAGTTAAGACCGCTGCTTTTACAGGCAGCGGTCTTTTTACATTATGTCTGAAATTATGTCTGAAAATGCGATTTTATGCATTCTTTCTATTAACGATTTAAAGGAATGAAGGTAAAATTCAAAGAGACACATCCGCCAATACGAATTCTGCTTTCAAGTTAAACGCATTTCGCCTATCACAGGCGGAATAAAAAATCTACAACGATTATAAAAAACAGAGTCGCCGGCAATTTATTCTGAGCGCCTGTTTTGAAATTCGGGCAATTAGCTTGAAAAACGTTCCTACTCGTTTGGCTTAATGATTTTTTCCGGCGCGCCGATTTTCTTTAAAATCTGCTGCGCTTCCGTTTCGGTTGCCGGGCGCGGCGTGCTGTAGTTTTCGATGACAATGGGAATTAATTCGATTTGCTCGACGCGCGTGCCTTGCGGCGGGAAACCGGATTTGGGCGCGGAAGACTTGCGGCTTTGCAGCGTGATTTTTAAAGTTAGCCCTTCTTTCGTATCGCGGCTCCATTCTTGGTCGAAGATAAAATTGCCGAGCGAATAAAAAATATATTTGCCCTTGTAGGTTTCGAAAATCTGCGCCCAGTGCGGGTGCGCGCCGATGACGAGGTCTGCGCCGAAGTCGATGGCGTTGCGGGCAAAGTCGATTTGCGGTTGATGCGGGCGGCGCGTGTATTCGACGCCGGCGTGCATTGTGGCGACGATGAAATCTGCGCCTTCGGCGCGCAGTCGGGCAATCGCTGTTTTCAGCCGGTCTGTGTCTTCGATGCGCGCGACGTAATCATTGCGCGCCACGCCGCCGTCATTAACCGACGCGTAAGAAGCTCCGACAAAACCGATTTTTACTCCGTTGACGGTGATGGTTTTCGGCTGCCAAGCCTGCTCCGGATCGTCGCCGACGCCCAGATGTGTAAAGCCGTGCTCGTCTAAAAATTGCCGCGTCCGGCGCAAGCCGTTAACGCCCTGGTCGAGCGCGTGATTATTGGCGAGATTCAGAACTTTAAAGTTATAAGCCTTTAATCCGGCGATGTCGCGCGTGTGCATATTAAAGACCAAGCCCTTGCCGAGGACGTTGTTATTGCCGGAAATCGGCACTTCCAGATTACCGAAATTAAAATCGGTCGAGCGAAAAATGCCGTCCATTTTTCGAAACGGCACGAGCGGGTCGTTGGCGCGCGTGATGGAACGCGCGACGCCGCGGGAAATCATCATATCGCCGACGGCGAGAAACGTCACGCGGCTCTCGGTAATGCGTTCCGGTTCGACGACGGCTCCGCGCTCAATCAATTCCGGTTTTTGATAAGTTAAGCTGAAGATAAGAAGGGCGACCAGAAACAGCGCGCTGACGACAAAGCGAAATGATTTAAAATCCGAGGCTCGGACTTCTCTGTGTCTTTTGATTTCCGCATCGCCGCTGCTGCTATGACTGCGGCTGATTTTATTAGTTGACATTCAATTTACACGCAAATTTCCTATTATCGTTCGACGCGAAATTCGAAGTTTTTTGCCTTCTCGCCGCCCGATAATTTTATATAAATCTAAATCGCCCTGTCTGATATGGAACTTCTTATACTGCACTTTAAACGATAAAGTCAATCAAATTTTTGATTTTTTCATAAACTTCAAATATTTAATAACGGCTTTCTTCCAATAATTGCCGCCCGCCGCCAGCCTCGGTAAAAAGAGACCGCCGGATTGATTTCAGTCTTGATTTTCAAACAATAAAAATATTTGAATATTTATGGATTGGTAAAACCCATCAAGTCGGAAAATTAAATTGGTAAAACGCAGGATTGAGATTGAGGCTTGACTTTATTGTTAAAACCGAGCCGAAAACGTCGAGTTTGCTGAATGAAATCGGATAATGTGTAAAAATATCTGAAAAAACTTTAAAATACGCTTGCAAAAATTGGTAAAACCAATTATCATCATTTCCGTAAACAAACAATCCATAATCATTCTGATTAACTTAAAACTAGGTAAGGAACATTAAGCAATGAAAAAAGGTCAGATGCGACTTAAAGTTTTGGTGGGAATGCTGGTCATATTTTTATTCAGCTTCGTCACTATTTTCGGACAGGAATTTCGCGGAACGATTACCGGAACCGTCACCGACCCGCAGGGCGCGGTCGTTCCGGGCGCGACTGTTGCCGTCAAAAATCTCGAGACAAACGTCGTTAACAATGTCACGGCAAATGACGAAGGCTCATTCACCGTCCCGTTTTTGCTGCCGGGCAGATATTCGGTTTCGATTACCGCCGCCGGTTTTAAAACATCGGTTCGCGAAAACGTCACCGTCAACGTCGACGACCGTCTGACGATTGACGTGCAATTGGAAATCGGGCAGACGGCGGACGTCGATATTGTCGCCGACACCGAATTGGTGGAAAGAGGAACGGTCACGACCGGAACCGTCATCACGCAAAGGCAAATCGAAGAGCTGCCCTTGTCGGAAGGCGCCGCTTACAACCTGGCGACGCAGGCGCCGGGCGTCTCTTATACGGGCAATCCGCAATTTACCGGACCGACGGCGAACGGCAACCTCTCCGCCATCCGCACCAACGGCGCGTCCGGCAATCAAATCACGCTGGACGGCTCGCCGAATCTGACCTTTGACGGCGGAGTCGCCTACACGCCGCCGGCTGACGCGCTGACGCAGTTTAAGATTCAGACCAACGCTTTCGACGCGCAGAGCGGTTTCACCGCCGGTTCGACCGTCAACGTCGCGGTCAAAAGCGGCACGAATAAACTGCACGGCTCGCTGTATTATTTCAATCGCCCGGAAGCTTTGACCGCCAACAACTTTTTCGCCAACCGCGTCGGCTCCGAGCGCCCGCCGCGTCAATATTATCGTTACGGCGGGCAGGTCAACGGTCCGGTTTATATTCCGAAAATTTTCAACGGGCAGAACCGGACGTTTTTTATGTTCTCTTACGAAAAACAGCTCGACGAGCGCGCCGAGCCGGAAACTTTTACCGTTCCGACCGCGCGGATGAGAAACGGGGATTTTTCCGAGCTGCTGCCGGGGACACCGATTTATGACCCGGCGACGGCATTTTTAGGCACGGGCAACAACGGCTGCGCCGCCAGCGTCGTCTGCCGCACGGCTTTCGCGGGAAATATTATTCCGGTGAATCGTCTGAATCCGGCGGCGGTCGCTTTTCTGAATCTTTACCCGCTGCCGAATCAGCCGGGCGTCGTCGATAATTATTTTTCCAATCAGAGTCTCTCGCGCCCGTATGATTCGTATCTGACCAGAATCGACCATAATTTCAACGCCAATCATCGCGTCTTCGGTAAGTATTTCTACAGCAAGAGCAACGAAGACCGATACAATTTCATCGGCGAGCCGGATTCCATTACCCAAGGGTTTGAAATCCGCACCAACAAAGGCGGAAACATCGACTACACGGCGGTGCTTTCATCCAACTTCATCCTTGATATTCGTTCCAGCCTGAATGATTTCGTGCAGGAGAGAATCGCGGCAAATCCGCGTTCCGCCGCCGACCTCGGCTTCAACGGAATCGCCGCCATCAGCGAATCGACGGTTTTCCCGCGTTTCGATTTTACCAACTACGACACGCTCGGCTCCGAACGCGCGGATTTTAATGAAGGACTGACGAGAAACTTCAGATTGTTTTCCCTCCAGCCGACTTTGACGCAGATTTTCGGAAATCACACTTTGAAATACGGCTACGATTACCGCAAATTGTGGGAAAATCGCACGACGAACGGTTACAACGCCGGACGCTTTCTTTTCACCGGCGCTTTTACCGCTCCGGCGTCAAACTCCAACGCGACGAACGTTAACGCAACCGGACGCGATTTAGCTTCATTTTTACTGGGCATCCCGACGGCAAACACGACCGGCAGCTTTATCGAGCAGGCGGCTTCCTACGACGTCAGTATGAATTACAACGGCTTTTTCGTGCAGGACGACTGGCGCGTCAGCCAGAATTTAACTTTAAATCTCGGGCTGCGTTACGAGCTGGAATCGGGTTTGCGCGAAGCCGAAGGTCGTTTCGTGACCGGCTTTGACACGACGGCGGCAAGCCCGCTGCGCGCCGCCGCGCTGACGAATTTCAACGCCAACGTGCCGGTGAGCGTGCCCGTCACGGCTTTTCAGAATCTTTCCGGCGGCTTGCGTTTTGCCGAAAACGGCAGCCAGTCCAATCAGGCGACCGACAAAAACAATTTTCAGCCGCGCCTCGGTTTTTCCTACGCGCTGAACGATAAAACGGTGATTCGCGGCGGCTTCGGAATTTTCACCGCGCCGTTCCAGATTCAACCGATTAATCAGGCGGGCTTTACCGCGAACACGACTTTTACGCCGTCAAACAACAACGGTTTAACTTTTCTGGCAAATCTCAACAATCCGTTTCCGGGCGGGCTGAATCCGGCAATCGGGGCGAGCCAGGGTTTAAATACTCTGGTCGGAACGACTCTCGGAACGACCAACGCGACCGGACCGACCGCGACGACGCTTTACACATACGAGCGGAAAAATGCGAATTACACCAGATTCGTCTTCGGCGTCCAGCGCGAACTGCCTTTCGACATCGGCGTCGAAGCGACTTTCGTTTACTCGCGCGGCTCGAATTTGCCGGTTCTGCGTCAACTGAATTATATTCCGCGCGAATATCTTAACAACTTTGAAAACGCGACGGACGGCGCAACGATTCTGAACGGCATTGCAGCAACGCAAACTTTCCTGAACGCGACGGTTCCGAATCCTTTCCGCGGTTTAGTGCCGAGCATCGGGTCGCTAAACGGAAACACGATTCAGCGCCGCTTTCTGTTAACGCAGTTTCCGCAGTTTCAGGATTTGATTGTGACCGAATATAACGGAAGCAACGATTACCGCTCGCTGCAATTGCAGGCGACCAAACGCCTGAGCGCCGGATTTTCGTTTAACGCTTCTTACACTTATGCGCGCGAGCGTGAGAAAACCCGCCGCTTAAATCCGCAGGACGAAGACCTGACCGATATGCTTTCGGTCTTCAGCCGCCCACACCGCATTACGTTTTCGGGAATTTACGAGCTTCCGTTCGGACGCGGGCGTCAGTATTTCAGCGAAGTGCATCCGGTGATTGACGCCATTTTCGGCGGCTGGCAATTCAACGCCGTTTACGAATGGCAATCGGGCGAGCCGGTAGTTCTGCCGAACGTCTTTTTCGACGGCGACCCGACCACTCTGGAAAACCTGCTCGGCGACAAGGACGGCGAGGGCAGACGCTACGGCATCGACCTTCCGGCGTTCGCGGTCGGCGGTTTTCGCGTGCTTGATAATCGAGCGACTATCAATAACCAGCCGAATCCGGCTTTCAATACGCTCGTCGTTCCGGGCTTCGGCAACAACTATACGATCAGCAGCCAGAATACACTGCGCACGCTGCCTTATACGTTGAATAATTTTCGCAACCAGCCGTTTCAGAAGTTCGACATCGGCTTGACGAAAAATTTCCACATTCGCGAGGGAATGAAACTGCAAGTGCGCGTCGAGGCGATTAACGTCCGCAACTGGGTTTACCTGGGCGACGGAATCCAGCTCGCTTCAAACAACGCGAACTTCGGGCTGGTCGGCGGACAGAGAAATCTGCCGCGCGACATCCAAATCGGCGGCAGATTTACCTTCTAGCTGCCGACGGGTAAAGCCGGTTTTTATATTTAATACATAAGCCCTTTGCGGCGATAAACCTCGAAGGGCTTATGTTGTCTTTACAAGGGATGAAGATGAAACTCTTTTGGCTGGCTGGCACGATTTTATTGTTCGCGGCGACTGTCGCTCAGGCACAGCCCGCGGAACAAAATCGCAAATCGCAAATCGCAAATCGCAAATCCTTTGATTTGACCGTCGCGGCGGACGGCACGGGCGACGTGAAATCCGTGCAGGAAGCAATCAGCAGAATTCCCGAAAACAACAAAAAACGATTTGTCATTTTCATCAAACCGGGCGTTTATAAAGAGCAAATCAGAATTCCCGCGAACAAGCCGTACGTTTCCTTCGTCGGCGAAAAAGCCGAAACCACAAAATTAACTTTTAATTTAA
Organism: Pyrinomonadaceae bacterium; assembly: GCA_036388475.1. Lineage (GTDB taxonomy): Bacteria > Acidobacteriota > Blastocatellia > Pyrinomonadales > Pyrinomonadaceae > JALZHR01. The sequence continues at coordinate 19,795 of DASVRT010000075.1, forward strand.
CCAATAAAGAAGCCGGCTCGACTTCCGCCAGCTACAGCGTCTACGTCGGCGCGCACGATTTTTACGCCGAAAACGTCACGTTTGAAAACTCGTTCGGCACCGGCTCGCAAGCCGTCGCCGTGCTGGTGGAAGCCGACCGCGCCGTTTTCAAAAACTGCCGTTTCCTGGGCTGGCAGGACACGCTCTACGCGAAAAACGGTCGGCAGTATTACGAAAACTGTTATATCGAAGGACACGTCGATTTTATTTTCGGGCAAGCCGCCGCCGTTTTTGAAAACTGCGTTATTCATTCTAAAGGCGACGGTTATATCGCCGCGCCGATGCGTTTCGCCGCCGACGAGCCGAGCGGTTTCGTGTTCATCAATTCAAAATTGACCGGCGAGAAAACCGACAAAGGCGTCTATCTCGGTCGCCCGTGGCGCGATTACGGCAGAACCGTTTTTCTCGACACGGAAATGGGCGCGCACATTCGCCCCGAAGGCTGGCATCACTGGCAGCCGGAACGCGAAAAAACGGCGTATTTCGCTGAATTTAACTCCAAAGGCGCGGGCGCAAAAACCGAAGCGCGCGTCAAATGGGCGCGTCAGTTAAACAAGGATGAGGCAAAAGTTTTCCGGACGGAAAACTTTCTCAAGGGCGCGGACGGTTGGAATCCGAAAAAAGCAGATGACGACTGGCAACAAAAAACCGCGCCCGATTACAATCTCGTTTCGTGGAATCGGGTTTTAGACCAAAAGCCGCTCTGGTATGCGGTTGACGAAGCGACGCGCATCGCCAATCAAGTCGTTATGTACCAGCGCGCAAACGGCGGCTGGGAAAAAAACGTCGATATGGCGGCGATGCTCACCGCTGGCGAGCGCGAAAAGCTTTTAAAGGAAAAATCCTCGACCGACACGACCATCGACAACGGCGCGACGACGCAGCAGCTTCGCTATCTCGCCAAAGTCGTCACGGCGAAAAACATCGAAACGCACAAGGCGGCTTTTCTGAAAGGCTTGGATTTTCTGCTCTCGATGCAGTATGAAAACGGCGGCTTTCCGCAGTTTTTCCCGCTGCAAAATAATTACTCGCGTCATATCACCTTCAACGACAACGCGATGATTAACGTGCTTCGATTGCTGCGCGACATCGCCAAAAAGAAAGAAGATTATCTTTTCGTTGACGAGGAAAGAAGATTAAAAGCCGAAAAGGCAGTCGAAAAAGCGATTCCTGTTTTGTTAAAAACGCAAATTGAAATCGGCGGTAAAAAAACGGTGTGGGCGGCGCAGTATGATGAAAATACGTTAAAGCCTGCCGCCGCCAGAAAGTTTGAGCCGGTTTCGCTGACGGCGGGCGAAAGCGTCGGCATCGTGCGTTTTTTAATGCTCGATGCGAAACCGAATCAAGCGACGATCGACGCCGTCGAAGCGGCGATCGAGTGGTATCGCGCGAACAAAATCGAAGGCATTCGCTGGGCGACCGAAGGCAAAGAACACAGAGTCGTCAAAGACGCGAAAGCGCCGCCCGTCTGGGCGCGGTTTTATCAAATCGAAACGATGCGTCCGATTTTTATCGGGCGCGACGCCGTCATCAAATACGACGTTTCGGAAATCGAAGCCGAGCGCCGCAACGGCTACGCGTGGTACGTCGAAGAACCGAACGAGCTTTTGAACAAAGATTATCCGAAATGGAAAGAAAAAATCGCTAAAGCGAAATAAGTTTTCGCAAAATGACCAGACAAAATTTAGGAGTAGAAAGTAAATTCCCATGAAAAAGTTCCTCATAAAAAAGTTTCGAGTTAAAGCATTAATTATAATCGTCCTGGCGTTAATCGGCGTTTCCTCGCTGACGCTGAATTTTATCGCGCAGGCGGCGACCCTTATCGACGACGTTTTCGCCGACGGCAACAGCGCGAATCAGGATTTACCGAACAATTCGATACAGATTTTCAAAGGTCGGACGGCGACCGCGCGCACGACGACGCCCGGAAACGCCGAATTCGATATGACGACGACCGGCACGAGCGCCGAAGCCTTCTGGGGATATTTCACCAATTCCGGCTCGCCCGTAACCTTAGGCGTCGGCGACAGCCTGACTTTTGCGGGAACTTTTACGCTGACGGGTTTTGTCGGCACTTCGCAGGACATTCGTTTCGGTCTGCTCGATTCCAGAGCGACGCGCAACACGGCTGATTTGACGGGCGGTCAAAGCAACGCCGCGTTCGGCGACGACACGGGCTACGCCGCGCAGTTTTACGCCGCCGGCACGGGCAACCCTTTCGTGCTTTATCGGCGCGACGTGACGAATCCGCCGACGATAAACATTTTCAATTCGTTCACCAACGCGGGCTTTACCGCTTTGCCGGGAACGGGCGCGACGGCGCGGCAGCCTTTGACCAGCGGAACGCCTTACACATTTTCCTATACGGTGACGCGAAATTCGACGACCGAAACGCAGTTGACGGTCTCGGTGACGGGCGGAACGCTTTCGAATCTGAATTACACGGCGATTGAAACGAGCGCCAGCCCGTACAACACTTTCGACTTTTTCACCTTTCGCATCGGCGGCAACGCTTTCACGCAAAAATGGACTTTTAATCGTCTGAAAGTCGATTTCAATCCCGCCGCGCCCGTTATCACGACGCAGCCCGCGCCGCCGAATCAGACGGTTTCGGTCGGCAGCGACGTGCAGTTTTCGGTCGGCGCACAGGGCAGCCAGCTTTCGTATCAATGGCTGAAAGACGGCAATCCGATTTTGGGAAATGCAACGGCGACAACTCCGAATCTGCAACTGACTAACGTGCAGAACGGCGACACGGGCGTTTATACGGTTCGCGTCAGCAATTCCGGCGGAAACGTGACGAGCAATCCGGTGAATCTGACCGTCACGGGCGGTCCGGTTGACCCGCCGCCGATGATTACTCAGCCGCCGCAGGACACGATTGTGACGGTCGGGCAGCCCGCGACGCTTTCGGTCACGGCGACGGGAAATAATTTATTTTACCAGTGGTTTAAAAACGCAAATATACTGAACGGCGAAACGAATTCGACGCTTCAATTCGCTTCGGCGCAAACCGGCGATACGGCGAATTACACGGTGACGGTGACGAATTCTTTCGGCAGCGCGACGAGCAATCCGGCGCGTTTAACCGTTGTCTCCGCGATGGGCGTGACGAGTTTCGAGCCGGTAAATAATAGCGCAAACGCCTGCACCGACGCGCCTTTGCGGCTGACGTTCAATCAAACGCCGAAGCTCGGCACCAGCGGGAAGCTGCGCGTTTATCGAAATGACGGAACGTTAGTCGATACGATTGATATGTCGCTTGCCGCACAGACGAAAAGCATCGGCGGCGCGGCGGCGGCTTTCCGTTATTTTCCGATTATCATTACGGGAAACACGGCTTCCGTTTATTTGCATCAGCAGCTTGCTTACAATCAGACTTATTACGTGACGCTTGAGCCGGGCGTTTTGACGGACGTGCAGGACGCGCCGTTCGTCGGATTTTCCGACGCGAACACTTGGCGTTTTACGACGAAAACCGCCGCGCCCGCCGCCGGAATTAATCTTTTGACGGTTGCGGCTGACGGAAGCGGCAATTTCTGCACCGTGCAGGGAGCGGTTGATTTCGTTCCCGCGAATAATGCGCAGCGAGTGGTTATCAACGTCCGTAACGGAACTTACACCGAAATCGTTTATATCAATTCGAACAAGCCGAATATCACCGTCAAAGGCGAAAGTCAGGCGGGAACAATCGTGCAGTACGCCAACAACAACAATCTGAACGGCGCGATTTCCGGCAATTTCCGCACATCTTTCGGCGTCGATGCGGCGGATTTCAATCTCGAAAACATCACGCTCTACAACACGACGCCGCAGGGCGGCTCGCAAGCCGAAGCCCTGCGCACGAACGGCGTCCGAGCGACGATAAATCAAGTCACTTTGAAAAGTTTTCAGGACACTTTGCTGACGCAGAAATCGACGTTCGTCAATAACAGCTATATCGAAGGCGACGTCGATTTTATGTGGGGCAACGGCGCGACGTATTTCAAAAACACGGAAATCAAATCCTTGCGCAACGGCGGTTATTACACGCAGATTCGCAACAATCAGAACACGCCCGGCAACGTTTACGTCAACTGTCGCCTGACGCGCGGCGCGGCAGTGACCAACGGAAACTATCTGTCGCGCATCGACCCGGACGATTTTCCGTACAGCCAGGTCGTTTTTATCGACACGCAGATGGACAGCCACATCGCGCCTGTCGGCTGGCTGCTGAACGGCGCGAGCCTGCCGGAAACTCCGGCGAATTATCCGAACATCAAATTCTGGGAATACAACAGCACGGATTTAAGCGGTAATCCGGTTGACGTCAGCCAGCGTCACCCGATTTCGCGACAATTGAACGCTTCGGAAGCCGATTTCTGGCGCGTCCCGGCAAACGTGCTCGGCGGCTGGACGCCGCAGGAAAAATTGACGGCAATCGTCACGCTTTCAAATTTGAATCAGGTTTACGACGGCACGCCGAAAACTCCGACTATTACAACCGACCCGAGCGGTTTGACGGTTGACGTAACCTACAACGGCAGTTCGACCGCGCCGGTCAACGCCGGAACTTACACGGTTGTAGCGACGGTCAACGACGCGAATTATCAAGGCTCGGCGACGGCGACTTTGACGATTGCGAAAGCGTCGGCGACGGTTTCGCTCGGCAATCTGATTCAGAATTACGACGGCGCGCCGAAAGCGGCGACCGTGACGACCAATCCGGCGGGCTTGAGCGTCAGCGTCACTTACAACGGCTCGAACACGCCGCCGACCGCCGTCGGGAATTATAATTTAGTCGCCACTATAACCGACCCGAATTATACGGGCGGCGCGAGCGGGATTTTTACGATAAAATCGACGGTCAGAGCGTTTCCCGGCGCGGAAGGCGCGGGCGCGTACGCCATCGGCGGGCGCGGCGGCGATATTTATCGCGTGACGAATTTAAATGACGCGGGCGCTGGAAGCCTGCGCAGCGGAATCCAGACGGCGACCGGACCGCGGACGATTGTTTTCGACGTTTCGGGCACGATTTATCTGAACTCGCGTCTGAGCATCAACAAATCTTTTATCACCATCGCCGGACAAACCGCGCCGGGCGACGGCATTACGATTGCGGGCTGGACGACGACGGTTGACAGCGCGCAGCACGTTATCATTCGCTACCTGCGCTTTCGTTCGGGCGATATTCGCTGCTCGTCGGGAATGGAAGGCGATTCGCTCTGGGTCGATAACTCGCGCGACGTGATGATTGACCACGTTTCCGCTTCGTGGAGCATCGACGAGAGTCTGTCCGTGACCGACTCCGACCGCGTCAGCGTGCAGTGGTCGTTTATCACGGAAAGCCTGAACCTGTCCTGTCACCCTGAAGGCAGACACGGCTACGGCTCTTTGATTCGTTACGGCAGCGGCAGAGTCAGCTATCATCACAATCTCTACGCGCATCATTTCAGCCGCAACCCGCGTGTCGGCGACAACATCACGTTCGATTTCGTCAATAACGTGGTTTACGATTGGGGCAACGACGCCAGCTACAGCGGCGCGGCGAGCGAAGGAATTACGAAAATAAACTACGTCGGAAATTACCTGGTCGCCGGACCGAATACGCCGGCGAACCGGCGCACCAGAGCCTTTAACGGCGGCAGCGTCAATACCTGGATTTATCAATCCGGCAACCTGCACGACGGCAATGTCAACGGCGTCCGCGACGGCGCGAATACGGGTTGGGCAATGTTTGTCGGCAGCTATACGCAGCAGTCAAGTCCTCTGGATTTAACCGGAAACGCGCCGGAAAATTCGCTGGTTGATATTTTTGCCGAAGACGCCGAAACGGCTTACAACCGCGTTCTGCAATTGGCGGGAAGCTCGGTCAGGCGCGATTCGGTCGATGCTCGCATCGTTTCCGACGTGCAGAACGAAACCGGCGCGTTAATCAATTCTCAGAATGACGTGGGCGGTTATCCGGTTTTGAATTCGACGCCGGCGGCGACGGACACCGACGGCGACGGCATCCCGAACGATTGGGAAACGATGAACGGACTGAACCCGAACAATCCGAACGACGCCGCGATGGTCAACGCCAGCGGTTACACCAATCTGGAAACTTATCTGAACGGCGGCTCGCTGATTCCGACGGCGGCGGCGGTGACGGTTGCCGGGCAGGTTCTGGATGCGGGCGGGCGCGGCATCGCCAAAGCGCAGGTCATCGTGATTGATTCAACGGGCAACCCGATTGCGCGGGCGGTCACGAACGCTTTCGGTTATTTCGTTTTCGACGGAATCACGGCGGGCGAAACTTATATTATTTCGGTCGCCAGCAAGCGTCACACGTTTACCAGTCCCGCTCAGGCGGTCAATGTCAACGAGGACGTCAGCGGCATCTTATTTGTTGCCGATAATTGATTCGAGGGAAAAAATACAAATGCAAAATCGTCGTGAATTTTTACAGCTTCTTTTAGCGGGCGCGGGCGCCGGACTGGTTCTGCCGCAGATTTCTTTCGGACAGGCGACGGGGAAAACTTCCGTCGATGTCTGGGCGACCGAATATCCGAAAATATTAGCCCGCATCAAGCCGCCGAAATTTCGGAAAAAAGATTATTTAATTACCAAATACGGCGCGGTGTCGGACGGCAAAACTCTTTCGACCGAAGCTTTCCGAAAAGCGATTGACGAATGCAGCCGAAAAGGCGGCGGGCGTGTCGTCGTTCCGGCGGGAACATTTTTGACCGGCGCGATTCATCTGAAATCGAACGTCAATCTGCACGTTTCGAAAGATGCGACCATTAAATTTTCGACCGATGCGAAAGATTATCTGCCGATTGTCCACACGCGCTGGGAGGGAATGGAGTTGATGCACCATTCGCCGTTCATCTACGCTTACGAGCAGACGAATATCGGCATTACGGGCGAAGGAACGCTGGACGGACAGGGCAAGGCGATGTTCTGGAAATGGCACGGCAACCCGCGTTACGGCGGAAACCCGGACGTTTTGAGCCAGAGACCGGCGCGCGCGCGGCTTTATGAAATGATGGAAAAAGGCGTTCCGGTCGGCGAAAGAATTTTCGGCGAAGGTCATTATCTGCGCCCGCAGTTTATACAGCCTTACAAATGCAAAAACGTTTTGATTGAAGGCGTGAAAATCATCGATTCGCCGATGTGGGAAGTTCATCCGGTGTTGTGCGAAAACGTCACGATTCGCTCACTTCATATTTCGTCGCACGGACCGAACAACGACGGCTGCGACCCGGAATCGTGCAAAGACGTTTTGATTGAAGACTGCTTTTTCGACACGGGCGACGACTGCATCGCCATTAAAGCGGGCAGAAACGAGGACGGTCGCCGTATCGGCGTGCCGACCGAAAACGTCATCGTGCGCGGCTGCACGATGCGCGACGGTCACGGCGGCGTCACCATCGGCAGCGAAATTTCCGGCGGCGTGCGCAATGTTTTCACGGAAAACTGCAAAATGGACAGTCCCGATTTGTGGACGGCTCTGCGCGTCAAAAACAACGCTTCGCGCGGCGGAAAACTGGAGAATTTTTATTTCCGCAACATCACGGTCGGGCAGGTTTCGCGCGCGGTGGTCGAGATTGATTTTAATTACGAAGAAGGCGCGAAAGGCAAATACGTTCCGGTCGTTCGCAATTACGTGGTCGAAAATCTGACGTGCGGAAAAGGCAATCGCGCCGTCGATTTGCAGGGGCTTGACAACGCGCCGATTTACGACATCCTGATGAAAAACTGCACGTTCGAAGCGATTGAAAAACCGAGCGTCGTGAAAAACGTGCGCGGCGTAAAACTTGAAAACGTGAAGATTAACGGGAAAGTTGTCGAGAGTCTGGAAAATGCGGTAATGAAGAAAACCGCGTAGAGAATTATATGGAGAAGGAAAATTCAATCAATCGTCGTGATTTCGTCAAAGCGGCTGGCGTTGCCGCCGCTTCGGTTTTGTTATCGAACGCTTTGCCCGCTGCGGCGCAGACAAACAGAAAACGCCGTTACGCCATTATCGGGACGGGACACCGGGCGACCGGAATGTGGGGCGTCGATTTGGCAAAACGTTATTCAAACGAAATCGAGTTTGTCGGTTTATGCGATAAAAACATAAAGCGCGTCGAAGCCGGACGACAGCTTATCGGCGCGGATTGCCCGACTTTTACGAATTTTGACGAGATGCTCATCAAAACAAAGCCGGAGCTTTTGATGGTCACGACGGTCGATTCGACGCATCACGAATTTATCACCAAAGCGGTCGCCCGCGGCATCAAGGTCATCACCGAAAAACCGATGGTAACGGAAGCCGCGCAATGCCGGGCGGTTTTGGACGCGGAAAAGAAATACGACAATCCGATTATCGTCACTTTCAATTATCGCTACGCGCCGAAACACCAGAAAATCAAGGAAATCATTCAGGCGGGCGAAATCGGCGAAGTCACGTCGGTCGATTTTTCGTGGTTTCTCGACACGCGGCACGGCGCGGATTATTTCCGCCGCTGGCATCGCCGGAAAGCGGGCGGCGGAAGCCTCTGGGTACACAAGGCGACGCATCATTTCGATTTGATGAACTGGTGGCTCGCGGCTGACCCGACGGAGGTTTCGGCTTACGGAGATTTGAACGTTTACGGCAGCCGAAACAGCCCGTTTCGCTATACGAACTGCCGCCCGTGCCCGCATAAATCGAAATGCCCGTTTTACTGGGATATGACGAAAGACGCGCGCCTGATGAAGCTTTACGCCGAAGCCGAAACGCAGGACGGCTATTACCGCGACGGCTGCGTTTTCCGCGAAGACATCGATATTTACGATACGATGTCAGCGAACGTGAAATATTCGAACGGCGTCATGATGAATTATTCGCTCAACGCCTCGATGCCGATTGAAGGCTACCGGCTCGCTTTCAACGGCACGCGCGGACGCCTCGAAGTGCGCGATTACGAGCGCCAGCCGTGGGAGGTCGCGGAAAAGAGCGAAGCTTATTTGATTAAAAATTTTACCGGCAAACGCGAAAAGCTGGAGATGCCGCAAATCGAAGGCGGGCACGCGGGCGGCGACGACCGTCTGCGCGACGTGATTTTTAAAAACGCGCCGGTGCCCGATTATTTAAAACTGCCGGGCGCGCGTGCCGGCGCGATGTCGTGCCTGACCGGAATCGCGGCGCGGACGAGCATCGAGAAAAATCGTCCGGTGAAAATCTCTGAATTAATTCGCTTATGAAATTTTTTAGCGTTTTGTCTTTAATTTTTATTTTCAACGTATTCGCTTCGGCGCAAAAAACGCCGGTTACGGTTTATCTGGCGGGCGATTCGACGATGGCTGAGAAAAAGCCGGAAAAACGACCGGAAACCGGCTGGGGCGAGATGCTGCAAAAATATTTCGACGCGGAAAAAGTCCGCATCGAAAATCACGCGCAGAACGGCAGAAGCACCCGAACTTTTATTTCCGAAAACCGCTGGCAGGCGATTGTCGATAAACTGAAAAAAGGCGATTACGTTTTTATTCAATTCGGGCATAACGACCAATCGAAAGAAAAAGTTGACCGCTACACGTCGCCCGAAGATTACCGGAAAAATTTGATTCGTTTCGTCGCGGAAGTCCGCGCGAAAAAAGCGTTTCCGGTTTTGCTGACGCCCGTGATGCGCCGCAAATTCGACGCCGACGGCAAATTCGTCGACCAGCACGGCGTTTACCCGGACATTGTTCGCGCCGTCGCGAGAGAGTATAAAACGCCGCTGATTGATATGCACCGCACGAGCGAAAAAGTTCTCGTCGGATACGGCGTCGAAGAATCGAAAAAATTGTTTCTGCAATTGCCGGCGGGCGAGAATCCGAATTACCCGAACGGCGTCAACGACAACACGCATTTCAATCCGAAAGGCGCGGAAGAAATGGCAAAGCTCGCCGTTGCCGCCATCCGCGAGGAAAAAATCGGCTTGCGAAAATATTTGAAGAAGTAAGTTTTCGCCCGCGAAAAACGCAAAAAAACATCTTTATTTTTTCAGCGCATATGGCGAAAAATTTTTTTCAGATAACAAGGGGCTAAAATTTTATGAAAGTTATTACCGGCATTTTTCTTTTGTTTTTAACTGCCGTAAACGGTTTCGCGCAAGCGCAAAACAACCAGCCTTTATCACAGCGTTTGACGGACACTCTGATGAACCGCATCTGGACGGACGACGGCACGCCGCCGGGAATTCCGCGCAACTGGACTTACGAACAGGGCGTCCAGCTCAACGCCGTCGAGCAGGTCTGGTATGCGACGGGCGATGCGAAATATTTTAATTTTATCAAGTCGGGAATGGATTTCTGGTATGACAAAGACGGAAACCTGACTAAATACGACCTCGACGAATACAACATCGACCATGTGACGCCGGGACGCGCGCTGCTGACGCTCTACCGGGTGACGAACGACGAAAAATACAAAAAGAGCGTCGATTTGATTCGCTCGCAATTAAAGACGCACCCGCGCACGAAAGAAGGCGGTTTCTGGCATAAAAATATTTACCCGTGGCAGATGTGGCTCGACGGGCTTTATATGGGCGAGCCTTTTTACGCCGAATATTCACAGGTTTTCGGCGAGGACAACTGGAACGACATCGCCAATCAATTCGTCTGGATGGAAAAACACGCCCGCGACCCGAAAACCGGATTGCTTTATCACGGCTGGGACGAATCGAAGCAGCAAAAATGGGCGAACAAGGAAACGGGTTTAAGCCCGCACGTCTGGGGACGTGCGATGGGTTGGTACGCGATTGCTTTGGTCGATGTTTTAGATTATTTCCCGAAAAATCATCCGCGCCGCCCCGAGCTCGTCGCCATTTTACGGCGTGAAGCCGAAGCGATTGCGAAATACCAGGACAAAGACGGCTTATGGTGGGACATTATCGACTTGCCGAACAAGGAGAAAAATTACCACGAATCGTCAGCCTCGGCGATGTTTGTCTACGCCCTGGCGAAAGGCGTCCGGCAGGGAAATCTGCCCGATAAATATCTCGCTACGACGCAGAAAGGCTGGGCGGGAATCAGGAAAGAGTTTATTAAGGAAAAACCCGACGGAACGCTCGATTGGGAAGGCACGGTTTCGGTTTCGGGCTTGGGCGGAAATCCTTATCGCGACGGCAGTTACGATTATTATATGAGCGAAAAACTCCGCACGAACGACGCGAAAGGATTGGGTCCGGCGGTGATGGCGGCAATCGAGATGGAAAATCTCGAAAGAGGCAGAAGCGGCGCGGGCAAAACTATTCTGCTCGACGACTATTTCAACCGCGAAGTCCGCAAAGACGGTTCCGTCTGGCATTACAAATGGAACGAGAAAAATCATCCCGGATTTTACGCCTGGGGCAAACAGTTCGAATCCTACGGCGCGGCGCTCGACACGCTTTCGAGCGCGCCGGACGCCGCGAATTTGAAAAACGCGGACGTTTATATCATCGTTGACCCGGATACGGAAAAGGAAACCGAAAAGCCGAATTTTGTTTCGGCGGCGGACGCCCGAGCGATTGCCGATTGGGTGAAAGCGGGCGGCGTTCTGGTTTTGATGGGCAATGATTTCGGCAATTCGGAGTTTGATAATTTCAATGTTTTGGCGAAACGATTCGGCATCGAATTTAACAAGGACAGCAAATATCGCGTGCAGAACAACAATTTCGCCGAAGGCAAAATTACGGTTGCGGGCGGCAATCCGATTTTTAAAACCGCACGGACGCTTTATTTGAAAGAACTCTCGACTTTAAACGTTTCCGCGCCCGCCGGAGCGATTCTGGAAGCGAACGGCGACAAAATTATGGCGACGGCAAAATACGGCAAAGGAACGGTTTTCGCCGTCGGCGACCCGTGGCTTTACAACGAGTACGTTGACGGAAGAAAGCTGCCCGCCGAATACGAGAATTTGAAAGCGGCGAACGATTTAAGCGCGTGGCTTTTAGCGCAAACGCGAAAGAAAAAATAACAACGTGAAAATTATGACAAAAAATATCTTTGGAATTTTCGTTTTAACCTGCGCTTTTGCGTTGGTTTCGTTTGCCCAGACGCGCGAGCCCGCCGCGCCGATTCGCCCGTTTGTCGTTTTGAAAAAGCAATCGCTCGACGATTTGCAGAAGAAATTGAGCGCGGATAACAAGGTCGAAGATTTAATCGGCGGCGCGGGAATGGAACTTCGCGTCGCCGTCCAGCACGACCGGACGCGCGCGACCGCCGAGGCGGAAAGCCACGACGCTTCCGACGACGTTTATTACGTTCTGGAAGGCGCGGCACGGCTCACGCTCGGCGGAAAACTGGAAAATCCGCGCGAAACGTCGAACGGCGAATGGCGCAGCGCGCGCATCGTCGGCGGCGAGACGTTCGAAATTAAAAAAGGCGATTTGATTGTCGTTCCGCGCGGCACGCCGCATCATCGCGTCAACGCCAAAGGAAAGCAATTCTCCCTGATTTTAATCAAAATTTTTGCCGACCCGCTGCCCGCCGCCCGCGCGCAAAAATAAAATTAAAAGGCGGATTGGCGCGGCGCGAAAGGTTAAATTAAAGCGAGCGCCGGCACATTTAAAATTTTTCGACAAAATTTTACATCTGCGTTACTATAAAGCTAAGCCAGAGGAAGCCGGCGAAATTACCGGCGGCTTCGACATAAAGATTAAATGTCAGACTCGAAACACGACATTTTTAAAACGATAGAAATCGAAAAGGGCATCAACACCTCGGAAGAGGTTGTTTCGCAGCTGAGGAATATGATTCACAGCGGCGCGCTGTCCGCCGGCGACCGTCTGCCGCCGGAGCGCGACCTTGCCAAGCTGCTCGGCGTCAGCCGTCCGACTTTGCGCGCCGGTATTCGCTCGCTGGCAAGCGTCGGAATTCTGCAATCGCGGCAGGGCGCGGGAACTTTCGTCGCCGAAGCCGAAGAATCGCCGACGCTCGACAGCAGCCCTTTGCGCCTGATGGCGTCGCTGCACGGATTTACTTCGGACGAGATGTTCGAGGCGCGCCTGTCGCTGGAAATGAGCATCGCCGGATTTGCCGCCGAGCGCGCTACATCCGAGCAGATGACGCAGATGGCGGAAGAAGTGGCGGGAATGTATGCCTCGCTCGACGAGCCGGAACAATATCTCGTCCACGATATGCGCTTTCACCAAATCATCGCCGCCGCTTCGCAAAATCGAATTTTGACGGCTTTGATGAATATGGTGGCGACGATTTTGTTTGAATACCGCAGCAAAACCGTTAAACGGGCGAAAGACCTCAAGGAATCGGCGGAACACCACCGGAACATTTACCGCGCGATGCGCGACCGCAACCCGGAAGCCGCCCGCAACACGATGCGCGACCACTTGATTGAAACGCAGAAAGCGCAGCGTCTGGAAGTCGAGGGGAATTTTCCCGGCGAGAACGGGAACCGGAAAAAGTCTTGAAAACGTTCCGCTTCCGCTTTTCAAATTTTATAGAAAACAATCTTTCGCTGGATTTCTTTTATATCGGCTGATATAAGAGCCGGACTTTTTTCGTGCCGGAACCGGCTTCGATAACCGGGAACTGAGAAGTAAGAACTGAGAACGAAAGTTTTTAATTATCGGTTCTCAGCGCTCACTTCTTCGGTTCGAAAAATCTATGAAACGTAAAATTTTTATCATTATAATCGGGCTGCTGCTGATTTTTCCGCTCGCTTCGGCGGCGCAAACGACGAAATCGAAAGTCTGGGTTGCCGATAACGGCGACGGAACGTATAAAAATCCGGTTCTGCACGCCGATTATTCCGACCCGGACGCGATTCGCGTCGGCGACGATTTTTATATGACGGCTTCGAGCTTTAACGCCGCGCCCGGCTTGCCCGTTTTGCATTCGAAGGATTTGGTCAACTGGCGTTTGATAAATTACGTTTTTACGAAACAGCCGCCCTTTGAGGTTTTTGACAAACCGCAGCACGGCGGCGGCGTTTGGGCGCCTTCGATTCGCCATCACGACGGCGAATTTTATATTTTCTATCCCGACCCGGATTTCGGTATTTATATGACGAAAACGAAAAATCCGGCGGGCGAATGGTCGAAGCCGGTTTTAATCAAGCAAGCCAAAGGCTGGATTGACCCGTGCCCGCTCTGGGACGAAGACGGCAGCGCTTATCTGGTCAGCGCGTTTGCCGGCAGCCGCGCCGGAATCAAGACCGTTTTAATCGTCAGCCGTATGAGCGCGGACGGGACGCGACTGCTCGACGACGGCGTGATGGTTTTTGACGGTCACGACGCGCACCCGACCGTCGAAGGTCCGAAATTTTACAAGCGCAACGGTTTTTATTATATTTTCGCTCCGGCGGGCGGCGTTCCCACCGGGTGGCAGATGGTCTTGCGTTCCAAAAATATTTACGGACCTTATGACGAAAAAATCGTTCTCGCGCAAGGCGCGACGCCGGTCAACGGACCGCATCAGGGCGCGTGGGTCGATACGCCGGCGGGCGAAGACTGGTTTCTGCATTTTCAGGACAAAGGCGCGTATGGCAGAATCGTGCATTTACAGCCGATGAAATGGGTTAACGATTTTCCAGTGATGGGAGTCGATAAGGACGGCGACGGAACGGGCGAGCCGGTTTTGACTTTCAAAAAACCGAATGTCGGGAAAACTTATCCGGTTGAAACGCCGCCGGAATCCGACGAATTCAGCGACGCCAGGCTCGGTTTCCAGTGGCAGTGGCACGGAAATCCGCAAGCGCCGTGGGCATTTATGTATCCGCCGAAAGGCGTTTTGAAAATGTTTTCGGTCCAGACGCCGGAAAATTACAAAAATCTCTGGGATTTGCCGAATCTGCTTTTGCAGAAATTTCCCGCCGAGGAATTTACGGCGACGACGAAAGTCACTTTAACGCCGCGTTTTGAAGGCGAAAAATTTGCGCTCGTCGTGATGGGACTGGATTATTCATACATCGGCGTGACGAATAAAAACGGTAAGCTTTATGTCGCGCAGGCGACCGCGCGCGATGCCGACAAGGGAAACGCGGAAGCCGAAAACGTGCCGTTTCTGCTGAACGAAAAAACGTTTTACCTGCGCGTGAAAGTTTCGAAAGGCGCGCTCTGCAACTTCAGCTTCAGCGCCGACGGCAAAAATTTTACGAATGCCGGCGCGCCTTTCAAAGCGCGCGAGGGAAAATGGATCGGCGCGCGCGTCGGTTTGTTTTTTATCCGCAACGGGAAATTCAACGACGCCGGTTCCGCCGATGTCGATTGGTTTCGGGTAGAATGAATTTAATGCAAAATGCAAAATATTAGGATTTAGGATTCGAGATTCAAGGTTCAAAATTCAGGATTAAATCCGTTCCGCCATTTTGCATTCCGCACTTTGCAATTTGCATTTTAGACGATGATTACCACGCTTCAACAACACGTCGTGCAGGAACAGGCGACAATGTCCGATTCGCCGAACGAGCTGCAATGGATATTTTCCGGTCTGGCGCTGGCGACGAAGATGATTCAGGCGCAGGTGCGGCGCGCGGCGCTGGTCAATCTTTTAGGCGCGGTCGATGAAATCAACGTGCAGGGCGAAATTCAGCAAAAGCTCGACGTTTACGCCAACGAAACGCTGATAGATTGTTTCAGCCTGCGCGAGAGCATCGGCATTATCGCGTCGGAAGAAAACGAGCATCCGATTACCGTCGGGCACACTTCGCCGAACGCGCAGTACGCGATTGTTTTCGACCCGCTCGACGGCTCTTCAAACATCGACGTCGCCGTCACCATCGGCACGACTTTTTCGATTTTTCGCCGACCGGACGACGGCAGCGACGGCGACCCTCTGCAATGGGTTTTGCAGCCGGGCAGAAAGCAGATTGCCGCCGGTTATGTCGTTTACGGTTCTTCGACCGTTTTGGTTTACAGCATCGGCAACGGCGTTCACGGCTTTACGCTCGACCCTTCGGTCGGCTCGTATATTCTGACGCACGAAAATATTCGGATGCCCGAGCAAGGCAGTTATTATTCGATAAATGAAGCGTATTGCGCCAACTTTCCGGAGGTTTGCAATCGTTTTATCGAAAAACTGAAAACCGGCGCGTTCGGCAGAAATTATTCGCTGCGGTTTGTCGGGTCGATGGTCGCCGATTTTCACCGCACGCTGCTGCGCGGCGGCATTTTTCTGTACCCGACGACCGCCGATTACCCGCAAGGCAGATTACGGCTTTTATACGAAGCGAATCCGATTGCTTTTCTGGCGCAGCAGGCGGGCGGATTGGCGACGAACGGGAAACGAAATATTTTAGACGTGCAGCCGGATGGCTTGCACGAGCGAACGGCGCTGATGGTCGGCGGCAAATTCGAAATGACGGAATTCGAGCGCTGCTGCGCCGAAATATAATCGAAGCAACAAAGGCGGAAACGCGAATGTGAATGAGCGTGTCATCGTTTGGGAACACGCTCATTCACATTCGCGTTTCCGCCTTTATGTATTATTTCAATGTAATTTGCTTTAAAGCATCAGGCTTGGAGGCTAATCAATTAGGCTCTGAACCTAATCGTTTGACGTTTTGAGCTAATCGGATGATGTTTTGAGCTAAAGCGATGGCGGTTTTGCTATTTCTGCCGCGCGTTTCGGACGATTTCCAGATACTCGCGCGCTTTTTCGGCGATTAAATCGTCCTGATTGTTTCGCAAAGCTTCCAAATCGACCAAATCCGCGCCGACGCCGACGGCGCTCGCTCCGGCTTTGATAAAATCCGCCGCCGTTTGCAGCGAAACTCCGCCGGTCGGAATTAATTTTATGTGCGGCAGCGGCGCTTTTAACGATTTCAGATAGCTCGCGCCGCCGAGCGCGCCGGCGGGAAAAACCTTGACGAAATCCGCGCCCGCGTTCCAGGCGGTGACGATTTCCGTCGGCGTCAGCGCGCCGGGCATCACGACCGTTTCCGCCTGATTACAAAATAGAATCGTGTCGAGATTTAATGCCGGGCTGATGATAAATTGCGCTCCGGCGTCGATGCAGTCGCGCGCCGTCGCCGCGTCCAAAACCGTTCCCGCGCCGATTAAAGCTTCGGCTCCATACGAGGCGGCGAGTTTTTCGATTAACCGAACCGCGCCGGGAACGGTCATCGTTATCTCGAAAATAACGATGCCGCCCGCTTTTATCGCGTCAATCGCCCGTCTCGCTTCGTCCGCCGAGGCGGCGCGAATCACCGGAATCACGCCCGTTTCGGTAATTTGACTGATGACATCGGATTTATTCATAAAACTTTAAGCTGCCGAGCTTTCAATCCGCGCCGGTTCGAGATTCGGCGCCAGCAGATGAATAATCAATAATGCCAACAGATAAGCCGAGCCGGCAATGATGAAAACCGAAAAATACGAGTTGTTGGTGTATTGCAGAATCAAGCCGACCGTGCTGGCGATGAGCATTCCGCCGATTGAACCAGCCATCCCGCCGATGCCGACGACCGAGCCGACCGCCTGGCGCGGAAACATATCCGAGGCGGTCGTGAAAATATTCGCCGACCAGCCCTGGTGCGCCGCCGCCGCCAGCCCGATTAAGCAAACCGCCACCCAGAGATTATCCGTCATCGAAGCGAAAACAATCGGCACGACCGCAATCGCGCAAATCAGCATCGCCGTTTTGCGTCCGGCGTTGACCGTCCAGCCGCGCTTGATTAAATGTGACGAAAGCCAGCCGCCGCCGATTGAGCCGACGTCGGCGATAACGTAGATGACGATGAGCGGCAGACCGAGTTCCAGAATGTTCAGGTGAAATTTCGTGTTCAAAAACTTCGGCAGCCAGAAAAGATAAACCCACCAAATCGGGTCGGTCAGAAATTTTCCGATGGCAAACGCCCACGTCTGCCGGTGCGGAAGCAGCCGCCGCCAGGGAATTTTTGCCACCGGTTCTTCCAAATCCGATTGGATGTGCGTGAATTCGGCGGGCGACAATTTCGGGTCTTCTTCCGGGCGGCGATAAATCATCAGCCAGAACACGAGCCAGATAAAACCGAGCGCGCCGGTAATGATAAACGCCCATTGCCAGCCGTAATTAACCGCGATAAACGGCACGGACAAAGGCGCGAGAATCGCGCCGACGTTCGAGCCGGAATTGAAAATGCCGGTCGCAAAAGCGCGTTCTTTTTTCGGAAACCACTCGGCGACCGTTTTGATGGCGGCGGGAAAATTTCCGGCTTCGCCCAAACCGAGCGCGAAACGAGCCACACCGAAACCGAACGCCGAGCGGGCGAACGAGTGACACATCGCCGCGACGCTCCAGAAAACGATGGCGACGCTAAAGCCTTTGCGCGTGCCGAATTTGTCCATCAAGCCGCCGACGACCAGCAAGCCGATGGCGTACGCGGCTTGAAACGCCGTGTTGACAAAACCGTATTCGGCTTCGTTCCAGCCGATTTGCGCTTTAAAAGCGTCGTCGGTGGCGAGGATTCCCAAAACCTGCCGGTCAATGTAATTAATCGTCGTGGCGAAAAACAGCAGCGCGCAAATCAGCCAGCGGCGCTTGCCGATACGCGTCGCGAGCCGGTCGTCAACGGTCGCCGTTACCGCCGATTCAAACGCGCTCGAACCCGTGCCGACTGCCGGGATGTCTGCCGCCGATTTTGGAAATTCTGCTTTTCCGGTTGTTTCCTTCATTGTCTATTACCTCAAATGAATTGATTTTCTGGTTTTGTCAGTCACCGCTTTTGATAGCGGGCGGCTTATACTTTGTTAAAAGCCTCTTAAAACGGAGACTCAAAAACCGATTCCGTATTTTATAAACTCAAAATGCCGGGAGAAAGATATTCGCGCCCGCCGATTTCAATCGCCGCCCGTGGAAAGTTTGCCGATTGCGTAATCGTTTCGATGCGGTCGGAAAAAACCAGGCAGGTTTCTTCCGTTTTGGTTCCCGCAATGCTCGGATTCCACGCAAACGCCTGATTTTTAAAGACGATTTCGGAGTTTGCCGGATGCGCGACCCAATCGCGCGTTTTGTATCCGGTCGCGCCGCCCTGATGATGCCGGTTTATCTCATCCGCAAAACCTTTTTCGGCGTAAGCGGCGGCGGCGCTTTTATAAAGTTTCGCGCCGCTCGCGCCCGTTCCGGTTTCGGAAAGAAGCCGGGCGAAAACGTAAGCGGTCGCTGCGGTTTTGCGCTCCAATTCACCGGGAATTTTTCCGACGCAGGCGATGCGCGTCAGGTTGGCAATCAAGCCTTCGCGTTTAGCGCAAACCGCAATCAACAAGACTTTTTTCCAGACGTTTAAAGTCGGAACCGGATGCCGGAAATTTTCTATTCTCGCGTCCGCGCCGACTAAAGCGACGATCGGGCTGATGTTATACGCGGCAAGCGCGTCGCGGACTCGGCGCGCGATTTCCGTTTCGGTTTCGCCGGGCTTTAAATTTTCAAATAAATTTCCGATTGCCGCGCCCGCCTCTTTTCCCAGACGGCGATATCTCTCGATTTCCGCGTCCGTCAGCTCATAGCGACAACGGGCAATTAAGTTTTCGATTGAACGCACTTGAGGACTTAAAAGCAAATCGGAAACCAATTCGGCATTTGGCGGCACAAGAGATTTCGCTTTTTCAAAGATAAAATTTCCCGAAGCTTTTTCGTCCTGCCACGAAAACTCGACCGGCTCGAAATCCGCGGCGGAAATCTCTTCCGAGAGAAGGCGCGGCATCTCGATATTGTTTGCCAGAATAAATCTTTTTCCGTCGCCGCGAATTAGCAGAAAACACGTGCCGTTTTCGCTGCTCAAATTTATCCCGTTCGATTTTCCGCCCGTCAGCCACGCGAAATTGTGCTGCGCGTTTATCAAAACGCCGCCCGAGGTTTCCCGCGCCAGCATTTTTTGCAGCCTTTCGGTTTTGATTTCAATCTCGCTGCTCACAAATTTATTTCCCGCGCGGGCACGCGAAAGGCGCGAAAAAAAATTAACCGCAGATTTTCGCAGATAAACGCAGATAAGAAAAAAGATTTGAAACAACGAATTAACACAGAATTACACGAATTTAATTTATCCTGTGTATCCTGTAAATCCTCTATGAATCTGCGTTTATCTGCGTCCATCTGCGGTTAATTTTTTTTTATTGATTGACGCCCGAAGCCAGAAAGCCGCCGTCCACGACCAGCACCGAGCCGGTCACATAGCTTGCCGCATCGGACGCCAGATAAATCGCCGCGCCCGCCAGTTCTTCGACCTGACCGAAGCGCCGCATCGGCGTCCGCGTCAAAAATTCGCGCCCGCGCTCGGATTCGTCCAGTAATTTTTCATTTAAAGCCGTGCGGAAAACGCCGGGCGCGATGGCGTTGACGTTGACGCCGCGCGCCGCCCATTCGATGGCGAGAGATTTCGTCAGAGAGGCGACCGCCGCTTTGCTCGCCGAATAAGCGGCGACCTCGAAAAGCGAAACGAAAGTCGAAAGCGACGCGATGTTGATAATGCGCCCGTAACCGCGCTCGACCATATGCCGCCCGAAAATCTGGCAGGCGCGCAGAGTTCCCGACAGATTGGTTTCGAGAATGTCGTTCCAGTCTTCTTCGCTGACGTCGAGCGTCGGCTGGCGTTTCGTTTTTCCGGCGGAATTGACCAGAATATCCACTTTGCCGAATTCCTTTACGCATTCATTCAAAAGATTTTCGAGCGATTGGCGGTCGGAAACGTCGGAGGTGATTCGCAAAGTTCGCCGCCCGCGCGCTTCGATTTCAGCGGCGGTCGCTTCGACCTGTTCCAGCCGCCGCGAAGTGACGACGACATCCGCGCCCGCGTCCGCCAGCCCGTGCGCCAGCGCGCGCCCGATGCCGGATGTTCCGCCGATGACGACCGCCGTCTTGCCGCTCAAATCAAATTTGGCATAGCTCATAAAATAAATTTTGGAACTCTTTTAAGAAAAATTAAGCAAAAGGTAATACCATTCGGTAAATGTTTTAGTAGTGTGTAACACCATTATATCAATTGTCAAGTCCGAATTCTTTACTTTTTACTTGTATTTTAGTACATTATTAAATGCCGGCGGATTGTTCCGCCGAAAAATCGTAAAATCCGAATTGCATTAAATTGGTTAAACCAATTAAAATGTTTTCAAGCTGAAAGAGATGTCAACGAAAAGTTCTGCCAAAAAAAATATAAATCGCCGGAAAGTCGGAAATAATGTCTGGCTCGGATATTCGGACAGCGCTGATTCGGAGCGGTTTACAAAACGCAAACCGATATTCGAATTTGAAGTTCTGGAAACCGAAGAAGCGGTCGGTCAGGCGATGCTCGACGAGCTTGTCGCTTATTCAAAAACGAAAGCGGGCGACATTGTCATAATCCTGCTCGGCGGGCGCGGCGCGCAGGCGATGTATAAAATCATCAATAAATTATCGCAAACCGACGCGCTGGACGCGCTGCTCGCGCGCCTGCACGTTTTTACGCAGGACGCGCTGGCGCCGATGCGAATGAACAACGCTTTGAGCTTCGTCCGCGATTTCGAGCGTCTTTTGGGCGACGCGTTTTTTCAAAAAATCAAAAGCTTTACGCCGATGAACACGGACACCGAAGAACTGGAAGGCGAGCTGACCGAATACCTGGAAAAGCTCGAACGTCTGGGCGGCATCGATATTTTCTTTCTCGGCTTGGGACCGGAAGCCGAAGCCGCTTCGCATCTCGCCTACATCAAACCGAATTCAGGCGCGAAGTTCGGCGACATCGCGGGCGTTATCCCGATTTCCGAGAGCATTCTGGAACATCACATCGCCAAATTCAAAGTCGGCGGAAGCCGGATTTCCGAAGCCGATGAAACCGAGTGCCGGAAGGCGACGCATATTTTAACTTTAGGTCCGGCGGCTATCTTGGGCGCGAAAAAAATCGTGCAGTCAATCGTCGATGCTTCGACCGCGCCGGCAAAACGCGCGAGCTTCAAAAGACTAATCGAAACCGAATTATCCGAAAATGAAAGCGAGCTTGAGCGACAGCTCAATGAAAATCCCGGCTTGTGGATACGTCTTCACCGGAATGTCAGGTCATTGATTCTGCCCGACGTTCTGACCAATCAAAATTTATAGAAAATTATGTCGAATGTTTACCCGCAAACAGCCGTTCCAATCAGCGATTACGCGATTATCGTCAACCCCGACGATAACGTCGCGGTCGTCAAAAATGAAACTTCGGAAGGACTGGTTGTGCTTTTACCGAATCAGGATACTGTAATTCTGAGCCAAGCCGTTCCGCCCGGACATCGTTTTGCGACGCGCGATATTGCGGCGGGCAATTTCGTCTGCCAATACGGTCAGCCGATTGGAACGAGCCTCGGCATCGCCAAAGGCGAATGGATTACGCACGAAAATATGTCGAACGACGTGCCGGTCGTTCGCGATTTGCCGGAAAATCTTCACACGGCGCCGCCGGAATATTTTCCGAAAGACGAAATCCAGACTTTTATGGGTTTTCGCCGCGCCGACGGGCGAGTCGGAACCAGAAATTTTATTTTGATTGTGCCGACCTCGATGTGCGCCAGCCACGAAGCTTTGCAGATTTCGATGATGTCGGAATTTCTGCACTATAAGCGCGAAAAATATCCGAATGTGGACGGCGTCGTGGCGATTCCGCACAACAAAGGCTGCGGCTGCCAGGACGGCTCGAATCTCGACATAATGCTGCGCACGCTCGCCAATTACGCCGACCATCCGAACGTCGGCGGCGTGATTCTGATGGATTTGGGCTGCGAGAAAACGAATCTCGCCAAAGTAGAAAAATATCTTTTAAAACGCGAGCTTTCTTTCAATAAGCCGGTCGCCAAAATCGGGATTCAGGAAATCGGCGGCACGCAGGCGGCAATCGAAAAAGGCTTGAAAATAGTGCAGGAAATGCTGCCGCAGGTGAATGAAAATGTTCGGGAAGAATTTCCGGTCAGCGAGCTTGTGCTGGGCGTCAAATGCGGCTCAAGCGACGGCTTTTCGGGGATTTCGGCAAATCCTTCTTTAGGACGCGCGGCGGATTTTCTGGTTCGTTCGGGCGGAACGGTTTTGATTACGGAAGTGCCGGAATTTTGCGGCGCGGAGCACATTCTGGCAAATCGCGCGAAAGACGCCGAAACGGGGCGCGCCATTTACCGGATGATTGATTGGTATAAGGATTACGCGTCGAAATTCGGCGGCGTTTTAAATAATAATCCGAGTCCGGGCAACATCGCGGGCGGGCTTTTGAATATTACGATTAAATCTCTGGGCGCGATGGCAAAGGCGGGCACGACGCGCGTCGAAGGCGTCGTCGAATACGCCGAAACGCCCGCGAATCGCGGTTTGAATTTGATGCAGGGTCCGGGCTACGACCAGGAATCGACGCCCGCGCTGGTTGCGGGCGGCGCGACGGTCGTCGTTTTCACGACCGGCAACGGAACGACCATCGGCAACGCGATTGCGCCGGTCGTGAAATTATCTTCGAACAATCGCATTTTCGAGCATATGAGCCGCGATATAGATATTTCGGCGGGAAACGTGATTGAAGGCACGGAAACGATTGACGAAGTCGGCGAGCGGCTTTTCGAGCATATCCGGCGCGTGTCGAGCGGCGAAATTCCGGCGCGAGCCGAAGAAAATAAACACAGGGAGTTTCAGTTCTGGGCAGAACAGACGGTTTCATTGTAGAATTATAGTTTTTCAAAAACTATGAATGATTCATCGTCCGTCTACCAATCCGATTTGCTAAATACTGAAACAGGAACATCAAATATCGCCCGCAAGGGAAATTTGCTTTTGCGGCTGATTCGCGCCGCGCAGCCGATTTCGCGCACCGAGATTGCCAATCGGCTGGGGATTGACAAAAGCACCGTCACCGAAAACGTTAAGCCTTTGCTGGCGGCGGGAATTTTGCGTGAAGAAACGCTCGAAGCCGATATTGTAAAGGGACGCAAGCCGCGCGTTTTATCGTTTGTCGACGATAATGATTATTTTATCGGCGTCAATCTGGGCGTGCGGACTTCGCAGGTCGGCTTGACGACGCTGAAGGGCGAAATTTTATCCGAAGACGAGTTTATGACGCCGCCGAAAGCGGAAGCCGCGCTCGAAACGGCGCGCGAGAAAATTGAAAATTTAATCCGTGAAAACTCCGGCAAAAATTTACGCGTTATCGGCGTCAGCGTGCCCGGCTTGACCGATACGGAAAGGCGCGCGCTCGTTTACGCGCCGAATCTGGATTGGCGAAACGTTAATATTGCCGAAGCGTTCAACGTTAATCCGAGCGCCAAAGTCATAGTGGAAAACGATGCGGCGGCGGCGGCGATGTACGAAGCGAGATTGAAAATTCGCCATACAAACGACGGCTTGATGACGAATTTTATTCTGGTTCGTTCGGGAACGGGTATCGGCGTCGGGATGGTTATCGGCGGCGAAGTTTATCGCGGCGCGGGACTGGCGCGCGGCATTGCCGGAGAGTTCGGTCATATGACGATTGTCGCGGGCGGCAAATCCTGCGTTTGCGGCAATCACGGCTGTTGGGAAAAATACGCGTCAGCCGCATCCGCCGCTTCGCTTTTTCTCGGCGACCGACCTTTGCGCCCGTATGAGACGATGCCGCGCTTTATAGACATCGTTGGGAAAGCCGAAAACGGCGACACGCGGTCGAGAAGAACGCTGGAAAAAATCGGCGATTATCTCGGCATCGGTATCGCCAACGTGATTATGGGCGTCGGCATTCCGCGCGTAATTATCAGCGGTCGCCTGGTTTACGGCTGGCAGTTTATCGAAAAGCCGCTGAAAGAAGCGATTGCCAGAAGCATCGTCGGCAAGCTCGACGGCTGGTCAATCGAAGCGGGCGAGCCGGCTGGCGCGGCGCTCGGCGGCGCGCTCGAAGTCGCCGTCGAAGAATACCTGGCTCGCGGTTTCGCGCCGTAATTCAAGAGCCTGAAAAGTCAGCTTTTCAGTTGCCGTGACAGGCATTTCGGAAACGAGCGGACGAGCGAGGCTTCGACGAGTTCCGACAAAAAATTATGTATCGAAAAACTTTCTACGCAACGCACCCTGAATCCATCTACGGCGCGCGCAACGATGAACTGCGCGAACTTTATCTGGTCAGCGATTTATTTGCCGAAGACGAATTGCGCCTGAACTACTCGCATTTCGACCGCATCGCAGTCGGCGGCGCGTATCCGGTGAACGAGAAAATTTCATTGCCCGCGCAGACCGAACCCGAATCGGCTGAGGGTCAACCTTTTCTGGAGCGGCGCGAGCTCGGCGCAATCAACATCGGCGCGGGCGACGGAATCGTCACGGTTGACGGGAAAAGTTTCAAACTCGGCAATAAAGATTGTCTCTACGTCCCGAAAGAAACGACCGAAGTTTCTTTCGAATCGGCTGACGCCGCGAATCCGGCGAAGTTTTATCTGCTCTCGACGCTCGCGCACAAACGCTTTGAGACGAAACTGATTTCCGCCGAACAGGCGAACAAGCTGCACCTCGGCGCGACGGAAACTTCCAATGTCAGAACGGTTTACCAGCTAATAATTCCCGGCATCTGCGAATCGTCGCAGCTCGTGATGGGCTTGACCACGCTCGAACCGGGAAGCGTCTGGAACACCTGTCCGCCGCACATTCACGAGCGGCGTTCGGAAGTTTATTTGTATTTCGACCTCGACGAAAAGGCGCGCATTATGCATTTTATGGGACGCACCGAAGCCACGCGGACGATTGTGATGAAAAACGAACAGGTCGTGCTTTCGCCGCCGTGGTCGATTCATATGGGCGTCGGAACCGCAAATTATAGTTTTGTCTGGGCGATGGGCGGCGAAAATCTCGATTACACGGATATGAACGTGCTCGACATATGCCAGTTGAAATAATTTTTCGGAAGCGAATATGAATATACTTGAAAAATTCAAACTCGACGGCAAAGTCGCACTGGTCACGGGCGCGTCGGTCGGTCTCGGGCAGGCGATGGCGATTGCTCTGGCGGAAGCGGGCGCGGATGTCGCCGCGCATTGTCATCTGGCGGGCGAGGCGGACGAAACCTGCCGGAAAATTTCGGGAATCGGACGAAAAACTTTTGCGGTCGCCGGAGATATGGCGGAAAAAGACGTTCCGCAAAGCTTGGTCGAAAAAGTTATCGGCGAGTTTGGGCGAATCGACATTTTAATCAACAATGCGGGAATGATTCGCCGCTCGCCCGCCGTCGATTTTTCCGAAGAAGATTGGGCGACCGTGCTGGAAGTCAATCTATCGGGCGTTTTTCGCCTTTCGCAAGCCGCCGGGCGAAAAATGATTGAGCAGGGCGCGGGCAAAATAGTGAATATTGCTTCGCTGCTTTCGTTTCAGGGCGGAATCAACGTTCCCGCGTACACGGCTTCCAAATCCGGCGTCGCGGGTTTGACCAAAGCTTTCGCCAACGAATGGGCGGCGCGCGGCGTCAACGTCAACGCCATCGCGCCCGGTTATATGGCGACGAACAATACCGCCGCGCTTCGCGCCGACGAAACGCGCAACCGCCAGATTTTAGAACGCATTCCCGCCGGGCGTTGGGGAAACGCGGACGATTTGGCGGGCGCGGCGGTTTTTCTCGCCTCGGCGGCGAGCGATTATCTGCAAGGTCATATTCTGGTGGTTGACGGCGGCTGGATGGCGCGGTGAAAAGGGCAAAGGCTTAAGGGATAAAGGATAAAGGTTTTTCACTCGGTGATGGATTTGGAAATTAAACCGAAAAAAGATTGTCGTTGGGATTTCGTTTCTTTAGGCGAAGTGATGCTTCGCTTTGACCCGGAAAACGACCGCATTCATAACGCGCGCTCATTCCGCGTCTGGGAAGGCGGCGGCGAATACAATGTCGCGCGCAGCCTGAGCAAAGTTTTCCGGCTTGATGCGGGCATAGTGACGGCTCTGGCGGATAATCAAATCGGCAGATTGGTTGAAGATTTGATTTGGCAGGGCGGCGTCGATTCGTCCGAGATTCTCTGGCGCGAAACCGACGGCATCAGCCGCCAGGTGCGCAACGGAATGTATTTTATCGAGCGCGGTTTCGGCTTGCGCTCGCCCGTCGGCTGTTCCGACCGCGGAAATACGGCGGTTTCGCAGCTCAAAACCGGCGATATCGATTGGCAAAATATTTTCGGCACAAGCGGCGCGCGCTGGTTTCACACGGGCGGAATCTTTGCGGGGCTTTCGGAAACGACGGCTGACGCTGCTCTGGAAGCAATGCGCCAGGCGAGAGAAAACGGCGCGATTGTTTCTTACGATTTGAATTATCGCGATTCGCTCTGGTCGGAACGCGGCGGGCGCGAAGCGGCTGATGCGCTTAATCGAAACCTTTTGCCGTTTGCCGACGTTGTTTTCGGCGTCGAAAATTTCAAGGCGGGCTTTGCCGGTTACGATGAAGAAACTTTTGCCCGCGCCGCCGGCGAAATCGTTTCCCGATTTCCTAATTTGAAAGCGATTGCGACGACCCTGCGCGACGTGAAATCGGCGGCGAGACACGATTTGAGCGCGGTCTGTTTTGCCGCCGGCAAAGTTTTTAAAGCAAACGATTTTGCGGATTTGGAGGTGCTCGACCGCGTCGGCAGCGGCGATGCTTTTGCCGCCGGTTTGATTTACGGTTTGCTCGCCGGCAAAGGTTTTGAATACGCGGTCAAAGCGGGCGTTGCCAATTCCGCTTTGACGATGACGACGCTCGGCGACGGTTCATCGGCGACGCTGGCGGAAGTGGAAAAATTAGTTCACAGCCGAGAGTTGAATCTTTCCCGTTAAGTTTAATTTGAAGCGAGAACAAAATAAAAAAGCACGAGACGATTAGTAATCATCTCGTGCTTTTATTTTTTTCCGGTAAGTTTCTAAAATTCGGTCGCCACTTTTCCGTGACCGTTTCCGTTACCGTTGGCTTTCGGAATATAGATTGAGCTGGCGCCAGCCTTTGCCGGACGAGCGAGCTGAACCGCCTGCTGGCGTTTGACGCCGACGATTTTGCCGTATTGCGTCAGAGCCTGCGCGACAATCTGGTCCATATTGTAATATTTATAAGTTGCCAGTCGCCCGACGAAATGCACGTCGGCACGCGCGTCGGCGAGCAGCTTGTATTTATTATAAATCTCCGCGTTTTCCTTGCGCGGAACCGGATAATACGGGTCGCCTTCCGCCTGCGGATATTCGTAAACGATGCTCGTCTTTTTATGCTCCTGACCGGTTAAATATTTAAACTCGGTGATTCTGGTAAACGCCTGCTCGTTCGGATAATTCACGACGGGCGCTGCCTGGAAAGTTTCCGTGTCGTGCGTTTCGTGTTTGAATTCCAGCGACCGATACGGCAATTTTCCGTAGCGATAATCGAAAAATTCATCGACCGGTCCGGTGTAAATCATTTCCTTAAACTCGATGTCATTTGCGATTTCCCGGTAATCGCAGTTGAGCATAATTTTGATATTCGGGCTGTCGAGCAGATTTTCAAACATCCGCGTGTAGCCGTATTTCGGCATCGCCTGGTAGGAATCCGTGAAATAACGGTCGTCGCGCGTCGTGCGCGTCGGCACGCGGGCGGTCACGGAAGCATCGAGTTCCGAAGGGTCTAAGCCCCATTGCTTGCGCGTGTAATTGCGGAAAAACTTTTCGTAAAGCTCGCGTCCGACCGCCGCGACGACGACATCTTCCGAAGTTTTGATATGCTCGCGTTTTTCGCCCAGATTGTTTAAAAACTCGACCATTTCGAACGAGGTCAGATTTAATCCGTATAGCTTATTTATAGTGTCGAGATTAATCGGAATCGGCAAAAGCATTCCGTCGACCGACGCCAGCACGCGGTGCTCGTAATGTCGCCATTCGGTGAAACGCGAGAGGTAATCGAAGACATCGCGCGAATTGGTATGAAAGATATGCGGTCCGTATTTATGAATCAAAATGCCGTCGTTGTTATAACAATCGTAAGCATTTCCGGCGATATGCGGGCGCTTATCGCAAATCAAAACCTTTTTTCCCGAACCGTTGGCGAGACGTTCTGCTAAGACACTGCCGGCAAATCCGGCTCCGACAATTAGATAGTCAAACATTTTTTTCTTTTCCCCTGTTCGTTTTTAAGACAATATATAGAGCGTATATTCTACGCTCAGCAATTTACGTTCCAGCCATCGTTTTTCTGCCGAAACGCTCTTTATCCGAGGCTCCGGCGCGATTTTCGGCGATGGCTTCGGCAATCAAATCCATCATTCGCCGCCACGTTTTATCCCACGAAGTTTGCAGCAGAAATTTATCGACCGCCAGAAGCTTCTCTGCACGGTTTTCATTCATCGCTCGCTCTGCCGCTTCGATAAATTCGTCGGCATTTTTGGCGATGGCGACCAGATTTTGCTCGCCGTAAGGGCGCACGACATCTCGAATCGCGGTGGAAATGACGGGTTTCCCGGCGGCGAGATATTCGGGCGTCTTGGTCGGGCTGATAAAGCGCGTCGAATCGTTCAGCGCGAACGGCATCAGCGCGACGTCCCAACCGGCGATATACGCGGGCAACTGTTGATAATCTTTCATTCCCAGATAATGAATATTTCCGGGACGCGGCAAATCCGCTTCGTTGATTTTGACGACCGGACCAATCATCACAAGCTGCCATTCGGGACGCTTTTCGGCGATTTCGCGCAAGATGTCGAGGTCGATGCGCTCGTCGATTACGCCCGCGTAGCCGAGCCGCGGATGCGGAATCGCTTTCTGGTCTTCCATTTCATCGGCGGCAATTTTGCGCGCCTTGTTGAAATGCGCCGTGTCGATGCTCGAAGGAAAAGCCCAGACGTTTGGATTCTGGTGACGTTTCGCCTCGTAGAGACTCTGACCGCCGGTGAAAACCACGTCGGCTTTTTCAAACAACTTCGCTTCGTTTTTTATCAACTGCGGCGGCGCGTTTTTAAACATCGACAATTCGTCCATACAGTCGTAAACAATCGCCTGCGGCTCCAGATGGTCGGTAAAGCTGACCGCCATCGGCGTGTAATACCACAAAACGAAATCTTTTATCGAGCGCTCGTCAAACATTTCGTCCAATTGCGCGCGGATTAAATTTTCGACCGTATTTTCTTCAGCGTCGGCGTGGTTGAGCTGCGGCACGACGACAAACAGATTATCCTCGCGCGGGCTGGCGACCAGACGCGACGACTCATCCGTAAAAATCGGTTCTTCGATAAAAAAGACGCGTCTTTCGCGGGCAAAACGGCTCAATAAATGCTGCGGTCGCTGATAGACGAAATCCCAGCGCAGATGCGAGAGACAAACTAAATCATAGTTTGGAATGTCAGGCGTTTCCCGTAAATTATCTGTCAAAAAATCGTTCCCTTTGTTCATTATTTTTTTCAAAAATAACTCAGCCGAAATTGCACAGGCTGATAAAATATTCTCTAAATTATTTATAAATTTAGTCTATCATTGCGAGGCGCAAATTGTATGTTCGCTAACGGACATTATTAAATTTTTATGTTTATTATGCCGCTAATAGAAGGTCGAGAGACGAAAAAGCTTTGAGTTTTGAGGTTTGAGTTTTGACTGGTTAATTTAATTACAAATTCAAAATTCAAAATTTAAAACTCAAAGCTTTTTCGTCTCGCGCATTAATGCAAAACGGAAGACTGCAAATATTCTTTCGTCGCCTGATAGCATTCGCACGCCGAATTTTCCAGCCGCGCGCGGTCGAGAATTTTGATGCAGCCGCGAACGTAGTCGATAATGCCGTTTTCTTTGAGCGACTGCGCCAGATTCGTCACCGTCGGTCGGTTAATTCCCAGACAGACGGCAATCTGTTCCTGCGTCAGCCGCAGGCATTCGCTTTCGGTGCGGTCTTGCAGCATCAGCAGCCAGGTGCAGAAACGCGCTTCGGCGACGTGCCGGATATTGCAGGAAACCCTTTGCGAAATCTGCGCGATATAGGTGTTGGCGTAATTCAGCAATAAAAATTGCAGGCTGCGGTTGTGCAGAAATTCCTCTTTGAGCACGGCGGTTTTGATGCGGAAAACTTTGCCCGCGGTCATCACCTGCGTCCAGAAAGGCGACGGCGTCGAGGCGAAAACGGCATTTAAGCCGACCATTCCTTCATTGCCGACCATAATAATCTCCGCCGTGCTGCCGTCGGCAAAACCCTGAAACTGCGAAACCGTCAGGTCTTCGGGAAAGTAGACGTAATTTATATTCTCGCCCGGTTTGTTTAATTCTTCGCCGCTCGCCAGCGAGACGGTTTCCAGGAAAGGCGAAAGACGCGTGAAGTCGCCGTCCGTCAGCGAGTTCAGCAGCTGATTGGAAAATAATTTTTTGGTTTGAGACGTTTCCGCCACGCCTTGCCCGCGCCTTTTCATCAGCCTGCCGCTCAGCGCCCGGCGGCGAGTCGGCAATTCTCTGGTCTGAAGTTTTGAAAGGGCAGCTTTATAAGCAAAGCCGTTTTTATTATTCGCTTCATTCGTTACTAATTTTTTTATTGTCATTAACCCTACCTGCCTTGATAAAATTCAATCGCTTTCACACTTAAAAACTACATAAAACCTGCGGCGCGGCGCGTTTCGCCTGACTACTCGCGCAATCCGTAAGCCGTTCCCGGGTTTTTAATATATTTGTCCAGCATTGTTTCCAGCTCTTTAAAATCGAGCGGTTTAACCAGATAATCGTTTCCGCCGGCGGCGAGCGCCATCAGGCGAAAGCCCGTCTGCGCGTAACCGGAAATGAACACGACGGGCATTATGTCGAGCGGGGCGAACTGGCGGATGCGGCGCGTGGCTTCCATACCGTCGACGACGGGAATAGCCACGTCCATTAAAACCAGATTCGGAGATTCGCTTTTTGCCAGATTGACCGCTTCTTCGCCGTTATGCGCTTCGATAACGCGATAGCTCCACAGTTCCAGCAAAGTTCGGAGCATAGTACAACTGTCCGTATTGTCTTCGACCAGTAATATTAATTGCTGATTGGAGTTTGCCGGTTGAGGAGCCGGACGATGCTCAAAATGGTTTCGCCCGTCGTTTGAGGATTGTGAATTTTGTGTTTGGGAGAACATATTTTAAAAAGCCCGTATTTTTTAATCTAATCAATCGAGACAAATATATTTAATTTGAAAAGAGGGAAATAAAAGATTTTGAATTTTCCCTAAAAATCAAACTTTTTTTATTTCCGCTCAAACGACTTTCAAGCCTGATTTAAGCGTTAACAAAGAAACGTTCGATAACGCTGAACTAATTCTCTGAATGATAATCTTGATTAAGCAAGTACTATTTATCTCACAATGAAAGGCGGGTTTATATCGGGAAAATAGGAAAAATAAATAGGGATTTTCCCTAATACGGTAGGGAGGTCGTCGTTCGTCAGACGTGCTTTATCGCTGGCGGAATCGAATAAAACTCTGGTTTTCGGATTTATATTCAGCGGCAAGGGAAAAAGGACGAATGACGGATTTACTAATTATCCTGGAGCCAGCCCTGAAGAATCGCGTAGCGGACGATGTCGATGCGGCTGCGCATATCCATTTTCTGCATCGCGTTGGCTTTGTGCGCTTCGACGGTTTTGATCGAGATGTCCATTCGGGCGGCGATTTCCTTGTTGCTGTAACCCCAGGCGATGAGCCGCAAAACTTCCGTCTCGCGGTCGGTGACACTGCTCGTTTTTTCGCCGCGCAGGGAAGCGGCGCGGCTCGCATAACCGCCCATCACCTTATTTGCTAAAGCCGGGTCGAGATAGCTTTTGCCTTCGCTGATGG
Source organism: Pyrinomonadaceae bacterium (assembly GCA_036388475.1). Classification (GTDB taxonomy): domain Bacteria; phylum Acidobacteriota; class Blastocatellia; order Pyrinomonadales; family Pyrinomonadaceae; genus JALZHR01. The sequence continues at coordinate 52,418 of DASVRT010000075.1, forward strand.
CGTGGATGGCGCGAATCAGCTCGCTCGGCGCGCTTTGTTTCAGCACGTAGCCGGAAGCGCCCGCCTGGATAAGCTGTTGGAGATAAGCGTCGTCGGTGTGGCGCGTCAGCGTCAGCACTTTGACGTTCGGGCAAACCTGTTTGAGTTTTTTAGTGGCTTTCAGCCCGTTCAGTTCGGGCATCGAGATGTCCATCACGACAATGTCGGGCGAAAGCTCGCGCGCCAGCTTGATGGCGGCGCTGCCGTTGTTGGCTTCGGCGATGACCTCCATATCCGACTGGGCATTAACAATCAGCTTCAGCCCTTCGCGCACGGTTTCGTGGTCTTCGGCAAGGATTATCCGTAATTTTTCCATAAAACAATTGGGCAGTGGAACTTGATGACTGGATAATTATCTCTGTTTAATTGTCTTCTCGTAAAGCGCGAGAATTATAAAACTATCCTTGACCGATAGCAAGGAGTTTTTCACGTCGGCGGAATGTTAATTGACGGCGGTTCGAGAAAGCGTTCGAAAAACTTCCTGCGTCGCGGGCGTCAGGGTAAATACTGGCTCAGAAGCGGCTGTAAAGTCTCGAAGTCAAGCGGTTTGCTTAACACTTCGGTGCAGCCCGCCCGCATCGCTCTGCTGTAAAAGCTGTTGCCGTAAGCGGTGACGGCGATAATCGGAATCGTTTGCATCCCGTCAAACGTCCGGATGATTTCGGTGGCGGTCAGCCCGTTCATTATCGGCATTGATAAATCCATTAAAATAAGGTCCGGATGATGCTGTTTGACTTTTTCGACCGCTTCGTAGCCGTCCGCCGCCTCGATGACCTCGTAGCCGTAGCCGCGCACCAGCATTTTCATCATCAATCGAATGTCCGCGTAATCTTCCGCGATGAGAATCTTTTTTTGCATAAAACCGCCCCGTCGTTTATCAATTAATTACCGAAATAATTGATAAACGATTTATGTTCGTTACCTGACATTATGACCTGTCTTCACCTTACTCTTAAGAATCTTGAATGTAAAGGAAAGTTTTTATAAGAAATACTGATAAAAACACGGCGAAATTAAAATTCGGTTTTATTAAAAGGTCGTAAATTATTCTAAGCTTTGTAATAAACGTGACAGAATCCGCCCGCGCGCGTCTGCTATAAATTATTTTGTAGAATTATTTTTGACAAGGCAGGACAAAAATATGCGTTATTCTTCATCTCCGCGCATTCTTTATATAGAAAACAATCAGGACGGCGGCGAGGTAATCACGACGCTCCGGCGTACGGAAAACCGTTCTTACTGCGTTTCGACGGCAAGCACGCCGAATGAAGCGCTGGAATTAATCGCCAGCGAGCCGTTCGACCTTTTGATTCTCGAACACCAACTGTCTGAAATGTCGGGCGTCGAATTATGCCGCCGGATTCGGCAAACCGACAAGCAGACGCCGATTTTGTTCTGCACCGGCAGAATGCGGCTCGCCGAATGCGAAATTTCCCTCGCCGCGGGCGCGACCGAATATCTGGTCAGACCGATTTCCGCCGAGAATCTTATCGAAACCGTGCGGCAGCTTTTAAACGACTTTCACGCCGCCAAGCCGAAAAATCAGGCGTCCTGCTGCCTGACGAAATAATCGCTTCGTCCTTCGTCCCGTGTCCTTTGGGCTTGGCGACGGAGCAAGACTTTTTTCGATTCTAAAATAAAAGCCGGAGCGCGGGATAAATTCCGCGCTCCGGCTTTCCTGATTGCCGCGCCTCTTTTCCGCCCGCCCGCCCGTCGTTTCAAAGACGCGGCGAAAAACTACCGGGTTTTCTTCAGTCGCCGAGCTTGCGCCCTCAGTCGCGGCATCGGCACGGCGGCGTGCGCGTCAGGCACGGCGGCGTGCGCATCACGCACGTCCAGTCGCGCGTCACGCACGC
>DASVRT010000076.1:0-17949 GCA_036388475.1 Pyrinomonadaceae bacterium
TGCTGTATCAGGTGGCGACCGCCGTGCTTTCTCCGGGCGAAATCGCGTCGCCGATTCGGCGCATCCTGTATCGTCACAAAAACGTCGAGGTTGTTTTGGGCGAAGCGGTCGATTTCGATAAGGAAAACAAGCTCGTCAAAATGCACGACTGCTCGGCGATTCCCTACGATTATTTGATTGTCGCCGCCGGCGCGCGCCACTCGTATTTCGGACACGACGAATGGGAAGACGACGCGCCCGGTTTGAAAACCGTCGAGGACGCGGTCGAGATTCGCCGCCGCGTGCTGCTCGCCTTTGAACTCGCCGAGCGCGACGCGCTTTTGACGGGAACGCACGAGCCGCTTATTTTCGTCGTCATCGGCGGCGGTCCGACCGGCGTCGAACTGGCAGGCGCGATTGCCGGTATTGCCAGAGAAGCGCTGGCGAAAGATTTTAAATTGATTGACACCAGGAAAGCGCGCGTGATGCTTTTTGAAGGCAGCCCGCGCGTTCTGGGAACTTTTGCCGAAGAGCTTTCCTTGAAAGCGAAAGAACAACTGGAAGATTTGGGCGTCGAAGTTCGTTTAAACAGCTTAGTTACGGCAATCGAGCCGGGACACATCAAAGTCGGCGACGAATGGATTGAGTGCAGCGTCGCGCTCTGGGCAACCGGCGTTGCCGCTTCACCGCTCGGAAAAAAACTCGGCGCCGAAACCGACCGCGCCGGACGCGTTTTCGTCAATCCCGATTTGACCATTCCGAATCACGAAAACGTTTTCGTCATCGGCGATATGGCTTCCATCAAACAGGCTGACGGCTCGCCCGTTCCCGGCGTTTCGCCCGCCGCGATGCAGATGGCGGAAAACGCCGCCGCCAATATTATGCGCGATTTGAAAGACCAGCCGCGCAAAGATTTTAAATACGTCGATAAAGGCTCGATGGCGACCATCGGGCGCAACAAGGCGATTGCCGAAATTCAGGGCTGGAAATTTTCCGGCTTTATCGCGTGGCTGATGTGGCTTTTCCTGCACGTCGTGTTTTTAATCGGTTTTCGAAATCGGCTGGCGGTTCTGACCGAATGGATGTGGGCGTATTTCACGCGCGAGCGCAGCGCCCGATTGATTACGGGCGACGCCGAAGAAATGCATCACGCGATGAGATTTATAGAAGCCAGAGCGGAAATTCCGGCGGTCGAAAAGAAAAGAGAAACGACGGCTTAAAAGAGATTAGCCGCAAAAGAACGCGAAAAGAATACGAAAAAGAATCAGCCGCGAATACACGAATAAAAGAAAACAAATTAATTCGTGTTATTCGGGCTGATTTTCCTTATTCTTTTTTCGTGTCCTTTCGCGGCTAATCTCTTTTACTTGCGATTCGGCTGCGCCCGTGCAAACTCATCAGCCGGATTATAGCGGGGCAAAGTCGTCTCGTTCGACGCGCGCAGTCCGATTGCCAGGCTTATATCGAGCATCTGCACCATTCCGTCGTAGCGCCAATCGTCGCGGAATTCGTCCGACGGCTGATGATAATGCTCGCGGTTAAACTCGGCGAAAAATTTTTCGTTCCAGTCTTTCGGCTTGCCGGCATATTCCGTCCCGCTGCGAATGCTGAGCGCCGGAACGCCGATTTTCGCAAACGGGAAATGGTCGGAGCGGAAAAAATAACCCTGCTCGGAGCGCGTGTCGGGCGAAAATTTCATTTCGCGCGATTGCAAAACGTCGTTGACGATTGACTCAAGCGTCGAGCGTTCCGCGCCGAGAGCGCCGTAATCCGTCGTCAAGCCGTAAAAATTTCCGCCGTCGATATTGATGTTCGCCGCCGTTTTCGCGGGCGAAAAAATCGGATGCGCCGCATACCATTCCGCGCCTAAAAGTCCTTGTTCCTCGGCGGTCGTAAAAAGAAAAACCTGCGAGCGTTTCGGCTGTTTGCGAAGTTTTGTAAAGGCTTCGGCAATCGCCAAAACCTGCGCCACGCCGGAAGCATTGTCGAGCGCGCCGTTGTAAATCGTATCGCCTTTCGCGTTCGGAATGCCGACGCCGAGATGATCCCAATGCGCCGTGTAAACTACGTATTCGTCCTTCAGACGCTTGTCCTTTCCCTGCCAGAAGCCGACGACATTGTTTGAATCGAGCCGTTTTAATTCGCTTTTCAAATTAATACTGGCGCGCAAACCGAATTTAACAGGCTGAAAATCTCTGGAATTAGCTTGCGCGCGCAGTTCGTCCAGATTTTTTCCGGCTTGCGTAAAAATTTTTCGCGCCGTGTCTTCCGTCATCCACGCGCGCATTTGCAGAAAAGGCGTTTTACTTTCCGGCGCTCGCGCCACGTCGAAGCGCCACGAACCGTTCGACGTTTGCACGACGTTCCAGCCGTAGCCCGCCGATTCGGTCGTGTGAATCAAAAGCACGCCCGCCGCGCCGCGCCGCGCCGCTTCTTCAAATTTATAAGTCCAGCGCCCGTAATAGGTCAGCGCTTTTCCGCCGAAAAGATTCGGCGCCTCGGTCGTCGCAGGCGGGTCGTTGACCATCATCACGAGAATTTTTCCGCGAAAATCTTCGGCGCTGCCCTTGTAATCGTTCCATTTCTGTTCGGGCGCGTCGATGCCGTAGCCGACAAAAACCAGCTCGGCGTTAAGATTGACGTTTTCGGTCTGCGCGCCGGTAAAAGCGACGAATTCGCTGCCGAATTTGTACGAAGTGTTACCGACATTCAGCATCGTGTACGGATTGGCTCTTACGGCGACCAGCGAAACGGGCTGGAAATACGAGCCGTTATTTCCCGGCTTGATGCCGAGCAGCTGCAATTGATTCGCGATGTATTTCGCCGCCAGCTCGCCGCCGCGCGAGCCGGGCGCGCGACCTTCAAAAGCGTCGTCGGACAGAAATTTGACGGTCGATTTCAGTTTTTCTTCGCTGAAAAGATCGGCGTATTTGCCTTTGTTCTGCGCTAAAACAACAGTGCCGAAAACGAAAATTGAAAAAATCGTCAGGAATAAACGTAATCTCATAGTTTTGCCTTTTACCTTTTTACTTTTGCCTTAACTAACCTTTTATCAATGACATCGCTTCGGCTCGCGTTCGCGCGTCGGTGCGGAATCCGCCGAGAACGCTCGAAGTAATCGTCTTCGCGCCCGGTTTTTTCACGCCGCGCAAGGTCATACAAGTGTGCTCGGCTTCCATCACGACCATCACGCCGAGCGGTTTTAATTCATCGAAAAGCGTCTGCGCGATTTGCTGCGTCAGGCGTTCCTGCACTTGTAGGCGGCGCGCAAAAATTTCCGCCAGCCGCGCCAGCTTCGAGAGTCCGACGATGCGCCCGCCTTTCGGAATATAAGCGATGTGACATTTGCCGACAAACGGCGCGAGATGATGCTCGCAGACCGACGCAATCGAAATGTCTTTGACAATCACCATCTCGTCGTGCGAATCGCCCGGCAAAGGAACGATATGCTCGCGCGCGTCTTCCCACATTCCTTCCGTCAGCTCCGCGTAAAAATCCGCCACTCTTTCCGGCGTTTTCTGCAAGCCGTCGCGGTCGGCGTCCTCGCCGATGCCTTCCAGAATCAGGCGCACGCCGCGCGCGATTTTTTCCAAATCAACTTTTTTCTTTTTAGCCAAATTCCGCTCCTTTATAAGAAATAATTTAACACAAAGTCAGAACCGCCGGCGGTAGCGGGCGGGTTGAAGCCGAAGAAATTCAGCCGCAGATTTACACAGGTAAACGCAGATTTTAACCGGATTAACAGGATGCTCAGAATAAAAAGGAAAGCTCAACCTTATTAGTTTTAAATTATCCTGTAAATCCGGTTCATCCTGTTTGAATTTTTCTTAGCGACTTTGCGCCCTTGCGTTAAAATTATCAATCTCTGCAAAAAATCTTTTTAATTTTTCCTCGTCGAGCTTTCCGTCCGTGCGCACGCTCGAACATAAATCCAGCCCGAACGGCTGAACTTTCGCAACCGCTTCGGCGACGTTTTCCGATTTTAAACCGCCCGCCAGAAAAACCGGCTTTTTAACGGCTTCGACAATTTTGCGGCTTATCTGCCAATCGTGCGTTCTGCCCGTTCCGCCAAGTTCCTTTATTTCAAGTTTTTGATTGCCCGAATCGAGCAAAATCGCATCGACTTTTTCGGAAATTTCGACGGCTTCGCGCAAAGATTCTTCGCCGCCGACGTGGACGACCTGCACGAGTTTGACCGACGGCAGAGCCTTTCGCAAATCGTCGTAAGAATCGACAAAATCGTCGCAAATCTGAATCGTATTCGTCCGGCAAATTTCGTGCTGCGCCGCGATTTCGTCAATCGTCTGCTTGCAGGTCAGCAAAAACGTGCCGACCGGCGGCGGAACTTTTTCGGCAATTTCCGCGATTTGCGCCAAAGCGATAACGCCGGGACCGGAAGGCATTTCCGACACCAAGCCGAGCGCCGAAGCGCCGTATTTTATCGCCAGATTCGCTTCCGCGACCGAAGAAATGCAGCAGATTTTTACTCGCGGCTTAATCATTTTTTAAATTCTTCGAAACCTCCGCTTCGACTTCGCGCAAAGGCAGATTTTCGCGCTCGGCAATCGCTTTCAACTGGTCGAATTCCGCTTTCGCGTTAACGATTTTGCCGTCGAGCGCGGCAATTTTCACGTCGATTACGCCGAATTTTGTTTTGATTTTTTCGATTCGGCGCGGCAGGCAAATTCTTTCCGTTTCGCGGACGCGCAAGCCGATGGTCGAAGTTTCCCGAAAAAGCATTTCCGTCAAAACTTCCTTTTTGTCTTTTTCGCAGAGAATCGAAAGCATCGTCGCCGGACGATTTTTCTTCATCTGAATCGGCGTAAACCAGCAGTCCGCCGCGCCGGATTCAAAAGCCCGCTCCATCACAAAACCCAGAATTTGCGGCGATAAATCGTCAATATTGGTTTCCAGCAAAATCAGATTTTCGGTCTTCGGCTGATTGCTGGTTGCCGATTGCCGACGGCTTTCCCCTAAGATTAACCGCAGCGCATTCGGAAAACCTTTATACTCTCGCGTGCCCGCGCCGTAAGCGGTGCGCTCGATTTTCATTTCGGGAATCTGCCCGAAATCTTCGCAGACGCCGGCGATTATCGCCGCGCCGGTCGGCGTTATCAATTCGCCTTCGATTTCGGTCGAATACACGGGAGCGTTTTTCAAAAGCTCGGCGACGGCGGGCGGCGGAATCGGAAATTTTCCGTGCGCCATCTGCGCGAAACCGCTGCCGACGTGAATTTTCGAGCAGACGAATTTTTCGATTCCGAGCATTTCAAAACCGATGCACGCGCCGACCACGTCGATTATCGCGTCCAGCGCGCCGACTTCGTGAAAATGCACTTTCTGCACGTCGATGCCGTGAATTTTCGCTTCGGCTTCGGCGAGGCGCGTGAAAATCGCCATCGCGCGCCTTTTAACGCTTTCGCTCAAACGCGAACCGTTAATAATTTTTTCGATTGTGTGCAGATGCCGGTGCGCGTGTTCGGGCGGAACTTTGACCTCGGCGTGGACGGCGGAAATTCCCGAACGGTCGACCGTTTTGACCTCGACGCTGAAATCGGAAACGTCGAGCAGCTTGATTTGCCCGATTAATTCGCTTTCGTCGACGCCGAGCGCAATCAGCGCGCCGAGAATCATATTGCCGCTCGCGCCCGCAAAACAATCGAAATAAAGTGTTCGCATAAAGATAAAATTCTAGCTTTTTTTACGCGGAAAAGAAAAAGCCCGCGCCGCCTGATACTTTTCCCGAAAATTTTACGCCATACTTTCTAAATCTTTGAAGGAGAAATAATAATGAAAAAATTAATGGTAAAACTTCTTGTCGTAGTAATGATTGTCCTGACGATTTCCGAAACGGGCTTCGCCGATATTCGCGTGCGTTTCGCGCGCGGCAGAACGTCCGCCACCGTCTCGGGCAGAGTCGGCACGGGCGGCAGAGTCTGCTACGTCGCCAACGCCAGAGCGGGACAAACTTTGACCGCCACCATCAGCTCGCGCAGCGGTCAGGTGCGCATTTTTGAAAGCGGCGAGACGAGTTATCAAACCGAAATCGAATATTCGGGCGACCAATCCGTCTGCGTGGACAATCTGCGCGGCGCGACGACGTATTCGCTGACGGTTTCGATTCGCTGAGAAAATTTCACCACAGAGAGCACAGAGAAGATTTAGCCGCGAAACTACACGAAAGAACACGAAATTAAAACAAGATTTTTCGTTCCTTTTCGTGTAGTTTCGCGGCAAAAAATCTCTGTGCTCTCTGTGTTCTCTGTGGTAAATTTTCCGACCTGAACTTCGCAGCCTTTTGCTATCTCGCGGTATAAACCTTTATAATTCCAGTTTTATTCTATTAGATAAATTTTGTTTTGAGATGAACCTTTTACAGTTACAAGAAATTTTGCGCGGGAAAGTCGTCGCGACGGCTAAAGAAAATTTTCAGATTGATTTGGAACAGCCGCCGATGGAAGTTCCGCCGAAAACCGAGCTTGGCGATTTGGCTTTTCCCGTCGCGTTTGAACTGGCGAAAAGAATCAAGCAGGCGACGGGCGAAAAGAAAAATCCGCGCGAGATTGCCGAAACTTTGAAATCCGTGCTGGAAAAAGAAGATTTCGTGGCGCGCGTCGAAGTGGCGGGCGCGGGATATTTGAACGTTTTCTACAACCGCGCCGGATTTTTAGCCGACGCTTCGACGGCTGAGCCTTTGCCGAAACTGAAAAAATTCGAAGAAACCGCGCCGAAGCGAATGGTCGAGCATACTTCGGTCAACCCGAACAAAGCCGCGCATATCGGTCACGTGCGCAACGCCGTTTTAGGCGACACTTTTCTGCGAATTTTGCAGGCGCACGGCGAGCGCACCGAAACGCAGTATTATATCGACAACACGGGCGTGCAGGTCGCCGATGTCGTCGTCGGATTCGTGCATATGAAAAAAATGAATCTCGACGACATCAAACAGCTCGACGAAGACCTCAAGACGGACGGCGAAACTTTCGATTATTACTGCTGGGATTTATACGCGCGCGTCGGGCAGGAATATCAAACGAACGAAGAATTAAAGGCGAAACGCGCCGAAACGCTGCATTTAATCGAAGCCGGCGGCAACGAAATCGCCGAGCTTGCCGATTACGTCGCCACGCGCAACGTCCAGTGTATCGTCAACACGATGGAGCGGCTTTCGATTCGATACGATTTGCTGCCGCGCGAATCCGAGATTCTGCATTTGCAATTCTGGGCGAAAGCCTTCGATTTGATGAAACAGCTCGGCGTCATTCGCCTCGAAACCGAAGGCAAAAACGCGGGCTGCTGGGTGATGCCGTTCGAAGCGCACGCCGGCAACGAAGAACACGAAGCCGACAAAATTCTCGTCCGTTCAAACGGAACCGTGACTTATACGGGCAAAGACATCGCGTATCAGCTCTGGAAGCTCGGCGTTTTGGGCTTGGATTTTAATTACAAGCTTTTCTCGACTTATTTCGACGGCAAAGAAGTCTGGGTGACGACCGGCGAGGAAACCGATAATGTCGCCGCTCCGAAATTCGGCGGCGGCGAGACCGTTTACAATGTAATCGACTCGCGCCAATCTTACCCGCAGGAAGTCGTCAAAAAAGGCGTGTCCCTGATTTCGCCGGAAAAAGGCGAGCGTTCGAGCGTGCATCTCAGCTATGAAATGGTCGCGCTTTCGCCCTCGGCGGCGGAAGAACTGGGTTTCCGGCTCGCCGAAGAAGACAAACAAAAATCTTTTATCGAAATGTCCGGGCGCAAAGGCTTGGGCGTCAAGGCTGACGATTTGATAAACCGTCTGGAAGTCAACGCTTTACAGGAAGTCGAAAACCGTCATCCCGATATTTCCGTCGCTGAAAAACGCGACATCGCGCACACGATTGCCGTCGGCGCGCTGCGGTATTTTCTGCTGAAATTCACGCGCAACACCGTCATCGTTTTCGATTTCAAGGAAGCGCTTTCGTTTGAAGGCGAAACGGGTTGTTTCTGTCAATATTCCGCCGTGCGCGCCAATTCGATTTTCCGAAAGCTGGAAGAATTCGGCTTGGAAGACGCCGTTAAAACCGTTTCGGAAAAACGCGCGGAAGCGGCGGAAATTCTGGCGCACGAAAACGAAGTCTGGTCGCTGATTACGCTCGCTTCGCGGCTGGAAGAAATCGTTTCGCAAGCCGTCGCCGCCAGCGAACCGGCGATTCTGGCGAAATACACTTTCGGATTGGCTAAAGCGTTTAATCTTTTCTATCACAATCACAAAATCATCTCGGAAGAAAATGAAATCAAACGCGCCGTCCTGATTGTCACGGCTGATATTAGCAGGCGAGCTTTGACCGCCGCTTTGAATACTCTGGGAATTGAAGTGCCGGAAAGAATGTAGATATTTTAGATTTTAGATTTTAGATTGGCGATTGGCAGGATTTTTGCATAGCCGCATTATTGAAATGTTTGGTATTTTAAAAAATCCGCGTTTGCCCGCGTTAATCTGCGGTTAAAGCGTGGCAATTTGCCGAAAGCGCTCGCAATTTGCCAAAATCTTTTTAAGAGAATTTTATGTTAATCGTCATGAAACCCGACGCGGCTCGCTCTGATGTCGAGCGCGTCGTCGAAATAATCGAAAAACTCGGCTTCAAGCCGCACGAACTGCCGGGCGAGAGCCGCACGGCTATCGGCGTCACCGGCAATCCCGGCGCTATCGACCCGACGCATTTTGAAAATCTGCCGGGCGTGGCGGAAGCCATCCGCGTCACCAAACAATACAAATTAATTTCGCGCGATTTGCGTCCGGAAAAATCCGTTATCAAAGTCGGCAATGCCGCGATCGGCGACGGCAATCTGGCGATTATCGCCGGACCTTGCGCGATTGAAACCACCGAGCAGGTTTTCAAAGTCGCCGAATCGGTGGCGAAAAGCGGCGCGAAATTCTTTCGCGGCGGCGCTTTCAAACCGCGCACTTCGCCTTACGCTTTTCAGGGCAAAGGCGAGGACGGCTTGAAGATTTTGTCGGAAGTGCGCGAGCAATACGGCTTGAATATCGTCACCGAAGCGATGGACGAGCGCGGCGTCGATTTGGTCGAAAAATACGGCGACTGCATCCAAATCGGCGCGCGCAATATGCAGAATTTTTCGCTCTTGAAATACGCCGGGCAAACCCGCAAACCCGTTTTGCTGAAACGCGGTTTGTCGGCGACGCTCGACGAATTTCTGCTCGCCGCCGAATACATTATGGCGGAAGGAAATTACGACGTGATTTTATGCGAGCGCGGCATCAGAACCTTTGCCAATCACGCGCGAAACACGATGGATTTATCCATCGTTCCGGCGGTGCAAAGGCTTTCGCATCTGCCGATTATCGTTGACCCCTCGCACGGAACCGGCAGAAATTATATGGTCAATCCGCTGGCGCGCGCCGGCGTCGCGGTCGGCGCGGACGGCTTGATTATCGAGGTTCATCCCTGCCCTGAAGAAGCGTTGTGCGACGGCGCGCAAGCTCTGACGCCGGCGCAATACATCGAACTGGCGGAACAGGTTAAAGCGATTCACGAAATCCTGGCGAAAGATGAAATGTCGATTGCTTCAGCTTAATGTGAGTTTAATAAAGAAAAATAAAAAAAAGTCGTGCTCAATTTATGAGCGCGACTTTTTCGTTTACCTTTCGTTTATCTTTTATTTTACAAAGCGGAGTTTTAGAAGACTGTAAAACTGGATGTAGCAGCTGAGCATCGCCGTAATAATCAGCAGAGTCATCGGCAGAAACCGGAACATTTCCGGCAGCACGACGCCGAGCGACTGCTTGAACATCACGCCGAGCAGAATGCCGAAGCCGGTAATCAGGCTTCTACCCAAAAGCCAGTTTCCGAAATCCGGCTTTTCGTTGGTCGGCAGGAAATAAGGCACAATGGCGATTGCCGCCAGCGTCAGAGCCAGAAAAATCCCGTCCAGACTAAAAAACTGAAAAGTCTGCCCGAATTCGATGGCTAAAAAGAAAAGAACGAACGTCGTGTCGATGGCAAAGCCTTTTTCACCGATTGATTCGGCTTGCGCGTCTCCGATTTGCGAAAGTGTTTTCATTTTTCCTCTCATAAAGAGTTGGTAAACTTCACAACCCGAATCCTTATACGAAATTATTTGCCCTGCGGTTTGCTGAATTGTGCATACGCGACGCGGAAAAGCTCCGACAAGGCTTTCGCGGTTTCGGGCGAAAGATTTTTATCGGCGCGCAAGTGCGCTTCGACGATTTCCGGCGTGGCTTCGTGCGGGTAATACACGACGGCTTCGACCGCTTCGTGCGCGCCGCTTTTTTTCATCACGCGGTCAACCGGCATATCCAGCCAGCTCGTCAAACGCGCGATGTTATCGGCGTCCGGCTTGCCTGTTCCGTTTTCGATGCGCGAAAGCGTCGAAGCCGAAACCTGCGTCACGTCTGCGACATCGCGCAGACTCAATCCTAATTCTTCGCGGCGGCGTTTAATTGCCCGCCCGAGTTCGACCGTATTGATTAAGCTATCGTTTTTGAAAGCCATATTTTTTCTCCACTTACCTGCTTTTTCTAGTGCAATTCTAGTTGCAACTGTCACTTCACGTTGCAAAGATAACACAAAAAAATTTTAGATGCAACACCTTGTTTCACGCTTGCAACAGAAAAAATTCTTTGATACAATGTTTCATAGATGAAACGCGCATTGATTCATTTAGGGGACAAACAATTGAAATTTAATGGTTTGTTATAAGAAGGAGAAAGAAATGGCAGCAATAACAGCAGAAAAAAATTCGACCGACAGACGCGAAAAAAGAGCGCAATCAATCGCCGCGATGGGTTTAGTCAATCGCGACGGAGATAAGTTTCGCGTTTCCACGCCTTCACTGCGCGGCAGACAAACTTCTTTTGAAGTCTGGCGCGACAACGCGGGGAAAATTCGCTGTAACTGTCTCGAATTTGAAGAATCTGTGGTGAATGACGCGGCGTTTCGCTGCGAGCACATTCTCGCCGTGAAATACTCGCTGATCACCAAAAATTCCGAACAAGTTACGAAACAACCTGCCGCGGAAACGGTTGAAAAAACTGAAAAGATTGAAAAACCTGTGGAAGCGGAAGTTGTTTCACCAACCGCAACTGAGTCGGGCGTGTCCGCGCCTGACGAACAGAAGTCGGATGAAGCTCAAGCTAATGTTTCGGACAACGGACCAGCCGAAACGCAAAAAGCCGAGCCTCAGCCACTTGCGAACACGAAAGGAAAAAAAGAAATGAAACAGGAAAAAGTTAAAGACATTCCGTTTGTCACGGCTGAAGAAGCAGTCGGAATGGAAAACAATAACAACGTCGTGTCGGGCAATTTCCCGAGCACGCTCCGCCAGCTTCGTCAGCACGTCGACCCGCAGCTGGTCAAACAGCGCGAAGGCTGGCGCGACCGCAACGGCAACACGCATTACGTCGATTATGTCGAATGGCACACGGTTGCCGACATTCTGGACGAAACCGCGCCGAACTGGAATCACACGGTCAAAGATATTCGTCAAATCGGCGATATTTTCACGGTGACGGTCGCGATTACGATTGACGGCATCACGCGCGAAGGCATCGGAACCGGAACGGCTGATTCCGAGCTTGGAATCAAAAAAGCCGAGCACGACGCGCTGAAACGCGCCGCCGTGAAATTCGGTATCGCCCGCGACCTTTACAAAAAGGAATCCGACGTTATCGAACGCGACGGCGCAGTTTCGCCGCAGACGCAAACGGACGGCGGCTTCCCTTCCAATCCGGTTGCCAAATCGCTCGGCGATTTAGTCACGGCGAAACAGCTCGGAATGATTCGAGCGCTGGCGCGCGAAGCCGGAGTCGATGTCGAAGAAGAATGTCAGACGGTTCTGAACTGCAAAACCGACGAGCTTTCCAAAAAAGCGGCTTCTTCGTTCATCTCGCACTTGCAGGATTTGCAGCGTCAGACGGACGTTCAAATCAACCAGCCGCTTCGTAAAGTCGGCTAAATTCAAAATTGGGATTCGGCGCGTTATGCAGCCGAATCCCTCCCGGTTGGTTGGGTTGCGGAAGACCGTCCAGCTTTCTCCATGAAGCCAGCTTAATCTCACACCGCAGCCCGACCATCCTCATTTTCTCTTCTCACGTTGTTTTAGTTTTACACGGTTCTTCCGAAAAATCATTTCGGAAGAACCGGCAATTATTTTGTTTTTTTTCATTAATCACGTGTTCCGCTGAAAGAAACCGGCGTCGGAATCATCGGCGTGGTAATCGAGCCTTCCATTTTGCTGTCTTCAATCGCGCCGTTGATATTTAGTTCGAGCGATTGTCCCTGCACTTCGATTTGCGCCGTCGCCGAAATTTTGTTGCCGCTGACTTTTCCGCCCGCGATTTCGCCGCTGCCGAACATCGACTGCATCGAACCGGAAATGGTTCCGTCCGTTTGCGCCAGCGTCAAAGTGACGGGAATTTGCTGTCCCATCGCTTCCAAAACCAGATTCCAGTTGCCCGTCGCATTAACCGTCGCTTCTTCCGCCGGTTTTCCGTAATTTGAAATGTCCTGCATATTATTATTGGTATCGAAAATCTCGATTTTTTCCGCGTAAGATTTGGCTTGCGGCAAAACTTCCTCGGCATCGCCGACAATCACAATCGCGATTTTGTCGGGCGTTATGTATTGATTGGCGACACGCTGAATTTCTTCGACCGAAACCGCGTTGACGTTATCGCGATAAGTTTGCAGATAATCGGCGGGCAAATCGTAAAGCTGCTGCTGGACGATTAAATTCGTCAAGCCTTCCTGCGTTTCGGCGCGAATCGGGAAAACTCCCGCCAGAAAATCTTTCGCGTCCTGCAATTCTTCGGCGGAAACGGCTTCCTCGCGAATCCGTTTCAGTTCATAAAAAAATTCCTTGAGCGAATCGCCCGTGACCGGCGTCCGAACTTCCGCCGTCGCTTCAAACGCGCCCGCCAGCCGCCGCGCGTCGAGGCTCGAATAAGCGCCGTAAGTGTAGCCTTTTTCCTCGCGCAGATTCATAAACAAGCGCGAAGAAGCGCCCGCGCCGAGAATCTGATTCATCACCGAAAGCGGGAAAAAATCGGGATGATTGCGCTTAATCGCCACGTTGGAGAGCACGATATTCGACTGCGCCGAGCCTTTGCGGTCAACAATCGTCAAGGTCGTTTCGTTTCTCTGCGGCAGGTCTGCAAATTCCGAAGCCTCGACATTTCCCTTTTCCCACGCGCCGAAAAGCGTTTCCAGCTCGCTGACGAGCGCATCTTTATCGACGTCGCCGACGACAACGAACGTCGCGTTATTGGGAATAAAAATCTGCCGGTGATGATTGACGAGGTGCTCGCGCGAAAGTTTTTCGATGTCCGTTTCGCTCGGCGCGACGATTGAATACGGGTGCGCGCCGTAAAGTATCCGCGACATTTGCTCGTCGGCGAGAAAGCCGGGCTGCGAGCGTTGAAACTTCAAATTCTCAATCGTGTTTTGCTTGTAGAGCGCGATTTCGTTTTCGGGAAAAGTCGGCGTCAAAACCATCTCTGCCATTAATTTCAAAATCTCCGCGCGATACATCGTCAAAGCCGAAGCCGAAACGATTGTGTTGTCGGACGAGCTCGACGCCGAAAGCGACGCGCCGAGACGCTCGACGGCTTCGGCGATTTCTTTGCTCGAACGCGTTTCCGTTCCCTGGCTGAGCAGATGCATCGTCGCCGAAGTCAGCCCGGTGAAATCTTCCGGGTCGCTAATCTCGCCGCGGCGAAAGGCAAGACGAAAACTGACGAGCGGCAGACGACGCTGCTCGACAACAACGACTTTCAAGCCGTTGGACAAAGCGGTTTCAAAAGGGTTTTCAATCGAAAACGGGCGCGGGCTGAGCGGCACGGGCGCGGTTCTGCGGAAATCTTCGTTCATAATTTAAATTAAAGTTGACTGAGTTGACTGAGTTGACGGAAGTTAAAACTGCAAACTCAGTCAACTCATAACTCTCTTAGTTGTTGCTCGCCGGAACGATGTCTAATTGCGCCCGGTTGTCAGTGTTCAGATATTTGGCGACGGCGTCTCTGATTTGTTCCGCCGAGACTTTTAATAATTCTTCGACTTCCCGGTTAATCAGCGCCGGGTCGCCGTCATACAGAGCGTATTCGGCGAGGCGCTGCGCCCGCGCCAGCGACGATTGACGCGAGCGAACCTCGTCGTTAATCAACTGGTTATGCAGCTTCTGCATTTCTTCGTCGCTGGCACCGACGGTCGCAATCTGCTCGATTTCGGCGTAAATCTGCCCGCGAATCTGTTCGATGTCTTTGCCCGGCTTCGGAATCGCGCCGATAACGACGCCCGAAGGTCCGCGCCGCTCGTCGGTAAAACCGAAAATCTGAATCACCGATTCGTCGCCTTTCACCAGTTTTTGATAAAGCCTGGAGCTTTCGCCGTCATACAATAATTTTCCGGCGAGATAAAGCGCGTAAAATTCCGAAGTCCGGCGCGGCGGAATCTTCCAGCCGTCGATAAACGCCGGAAACGGCGCGAGTTTATCGACATAAGTCTGCGTCCGCAAACTGATTTCCGGCGGCTCGGAAACGTCCAGCGCGGCGGGCTTCGGCTGGCTCGGAATCGTCGCGAAATATTTTTCGATTAAAGATTTCGCCTCCGCCGTGTCAAACGAGCCGGAAAGAACCAAAACGGCGTTGTTCGGCGCGTAATAAACGCGGAAAAATTCCTGTACGTCCTCGACCGTCGCCGCGTCCAAATCTTCCATCGAGCCGATGGTCGAATGCGAGTTGGCGAAATTTTTGTAAACCATCGAGGTCAGCAAATCGAAAACCTGCCCGTAAGGCTGGTTGTCGTAGCGCAGGCGTTTTTCTTCCTTGACGGCGTCGCGCTGGTTGTCGAGGTTTTCCTGCGTGACGGCGAGCGTCCGCATCCGGTCGGATTCCAGCCACAAAGCGAGCGGCAGCTGGCTGGCGGGCAAAGTCTCGTAATAATTCGTGCGCTCGCTGGACGTCGTGCCGTTCATCGTGCCGCCGGCTTTCATCACGAATTGAAAATGCCCGGCTTTCGGCACGTTTTCCGAGCCTTGAAACATCATATGCTCGAAAAGATGCGCGAAACCCGTGCGACCTTCGCGCTCGTTGCGCGAGCCGACATCGTAATAAACGGCGACCGAGACGACCGGCACCGACTCGTCCGGGTTCAAAACCACGCGCAGACCGTTGTCGAGCGCGTATTCTTCGATTTCTAAAACGGGAAGTTGAAAAGTTTCTGACATAATCCTGAAATTTCTCTCCAAGAGCTTAAATTTATGAAAACATTTTACGCGCCAATTTGCAAAAAACCGCACAAACAAAAAACGCTCCGACAAGCCTACAAGTTTGCCGGAGCGTTTTTACTTCAATAATTAAGTTAAGGAGGTTAAAATCTATGCCCGAAATTTTAACCTTTCTTTTTATATCACAATTTTTCTGAAAATCAAGTATTTTTTTCAAAAAATTTTGTCTTCAAACCCGCCGCCCGCAAAAGAGAAAACGCCCCGACAAGCCCACATTTGCCGAAGCGTTTTCTTTTTTAAATAGTGAGTAAAAAATCATAGCTGAATTTTCACTCACTCACTTTATATCACATTTTTTTTATAAGTCAAGAATTTTTTATTTGTGTCGGTAAGTAATTCTGCCCCTCGTTAAATCGTAGGGCGACATTTCGACATCGACGCGGTCGCCGATTAAAATTCTAATCCGGTTTTTCCGCATTTTGCCGGAAATCGTTGCCAGAACGATGTGCTCGCTGCCGTTGATTTGCACTTTAAAAAAAGCGTTCGGCTGTTTGTCCACAATAAGCCCCGCCGCTTCGATTAATTCTTCTTTCATTTAAAATTTTTCCTTTTCATTGTCGTCCGATTCGGTTTGATGCAGAACTGACAATAAATTCTGCTCGGAAAAAACAGCGCCTCGGGCTATTATTTTAACCCGAGGCACATTTTAAACCTGCTTATTGATTAAGCGTGTCATTCTTACCAGCGCGAACCGCCGCCGCCGTAGCCGCCGCCGCCGCCGCCGCCGCGATTTCCGCCGCCGCCGCCGCCGCCGCGATTTCCACCGCCGCCGCCGTAACCGCCGCGTCCGCCGCCGCCGCCGCCGCGACTGCCGCCGCGTCCGCCGCCTTCTTCACGCGGTTTGGCTTCGTTGACCGTCAACGAGCGTCCGTCCATATCTTTGCCGTTCAGCGCGGCAATAGCAGCCTGCGCTTCTTCATTGCTCGACATTTCGACGAACGCAAAGCCGCGCGAGCGACCCGTTTCGCGGTCTTCGATAATATTGGTCGACTGAACCGTGCCGAACTCGCCGAACATATCTTCCAAATCCTGTGTTGATGTATTGAAGGAAAGATTTCCTACATAAATTTTCGTAGACATAATTTAAATACCTTTTTTCCCCTTTAGGGAATGTCAAAAGAAGCGTCGAATCGGATTTGTCTTCGAAGAAAAACGGTTAGCTGCGAAGGAATCGGATTTTCGGATGCTCAAAACTTCAAGAGCGACTTCTGTAATGATAACCAACCTGCTCTCGAACTTATCCGGAAAATCGTATCAGACGAGCGCATCAAAAATTGACGCGAGAGAAGGACTAACAATACTAAGATGCACTATTTGCCGTAAAGTTGCAAATTGTGTTGACGGCGAATGGCGAATAATTGATTAAATTCGTCGTTTAAATTAAAAACCACCCGTCATTCGCCCGTAATTTACGCTTTTTACGCCGTCGGCGGAGTGGACGGGTCGGTTTTCTTTTTCTGCGGCGCTTTCTCGACGTGGCTTGCCGCCGCCCAATCCGCCAGCTTGCCGGCGTCGTCGCGAAAGATATTCGGCACGATGACTTTCAGCGTGCCGACCGCTTTCAAAGCCTCGTCGAGAATATCGTCAATATCGGCATTTGCGCCGACGCGCACGCGGTTCGCCGAATCCTGCTGGCTGATAGCCGCTTCAAAAGCGTCCGTATCGTCCTGCAAATCGTCCAGAAAATCCGCCGCCAATCCGTAAGCGATAAAAAGACTTTTATTTGCCGCAATCGAAGCTGTCGTGTGAAAAGCGCGGGCGCTTTCCAGCAAAGCGGCATCACTGCGGTTAGTTCGCGGCAAGCGAAAGATATTATCAAAATCGGGATTATTTTTTTCAATATCTGCGGCAATGCGCGAAATTGCCAATAAATTCGTATTCAGTTCGTCTCGCGTTGTCGCGCGGCGCGCCGATTTGCTGAATTTGGTTTGCGTTGCCGACGAACGCATTTCGCCTTTATCTTCCAACTGCGCGACAAAATCGCTGATTTTTCCAAAGGCTGCCACGGCAATCGCATTAGCAGCAATCACCGTCGCGTTTTCCGCGCCGAAGTTATTTACCCTGAGAAGCATTTCCGTTTGTCTTCTTTCTAAATCGTCCATATTTTCCTCCTGTGGCTTGATGAATATATAAAGACGTTATGCTGAAAATTATGAGTGACAATAGATACAAACGATAAAAACCGTCAATAAAAAACGCTCATCGTGAAAATAATCTGCTCATTCTCATTAAAACTCGCTCATCGTAAAAATAACGCGCTCAGCGAGAAAAAAAGTTGCTCATCATAAAAAGATATTGCTCATCCTAATATCTTTCGTGCTCATTGCAAAAAGATATTGCTCATTCTAATATTTTACTGCTCATCGTAAAAAATCATTGCTCATCGAAGTTTTCACATAAAAACAAACAATCTGCGTACGTTGCCGAACAATTAACTATCAAACAGATTCACCTGCGCGCCCGATTTAGCCTTTTGCGCCTGTTTCGTTACTACTTCTGTCAATAGCGGATTCATCGGCGGGCGGCACAGGCAATCCTAATTGTGTAAGTGGCACATACTCAAAATAAAAATGACAGCCGACGCTAATAATGTAATCTAAAACGTCTTTATAACTCGGATGTTTGAACCAATCACTAAGCAAATAAATGTATTCGACTTGAATGTTGGCG
>DASVRT010000077.1:0-115279 GCA_036388475.1 Pyrinomonadaceae bacterium
CCAGCGCACGGGAATTTCTTTTAAACGCAGACCGTGATAATCGGCGACGAATAAAAATTCGACATCGAAGCCGAAACGGTCAATCTGCATCACTTCGAGCAAAGGGCGAAATTTTTTCATATTAAACGCCTTAAAGCCGCACTGCGTATCGGAAAACGGCAAGCCCGACATCGTTCTGATTATCAGGTTGACTATTTTTCCGCCCTGCTCGCGCCGCCACGGCTGATGCGTGCCGATAAGGCTCCGGTCGAGCGCGCGCGAGCCGAAAGCCACGTCGCATTCGCCCGTTTCGATTAATTCGACGAGCTTCGGCGTTTCTTCGATCGGCGTCGATAAATCGGCGTCGCTGAACAGCGCGATGTCGTATTTCGCTTCCAGAAGCCCGATTTTGACGGCGTAGCCTTTGCCGCGATTTTGCTCGTAGCGCACGACTCTCGCTTCAATCGCCGGAAATTCGGCAAACGCTTTTTCGGCGACCAGCGCCGTGTCGTCTTTCGACCCGTCGTCCACGACGATTAATTCGGCGCGCAAATTTTGCTTTTCGATATAAGCTAAAATTTGATGAACCGTGCTTCCCAGACGTTCCGATTCGTCGTAAGCGGGAATAACAATGGAAAGAGAGTTTTTCATTATAGTTGTAAAATTAAAAGTTTATTGATAGCAGATAAATTTATTTTCAACAAATACAGTGCGGGCAAAACCAGTTTCGAGACATTGCATCTAATCATTTCAACGAATTTTTCACTATATCGAAAAAGTCCGATTATGGTATTATTTCCGAGAGGCTTAGAGAAGTAATAATGAGCAGAAATTTTCTTATCATCGCAATTTTAATTGTTTTAGCCGGCGCGATTTTCGGCGGCATTTTCGGCAAACTGCCGGCGCGAATGTCGGCGGACAATGCGATTACCGCCGAAAAAATCAGCGGCGATTACCGCGAGGCAATCGAAGCCATCGGCAATAATTACGTCACCAAAATCGACCACGAGAAAGTTTCGGAAAGCTCGATTCAGGGAATGCTCTGGACGCTCGACCCGCACTCCTCGTTTTTTACGCGCGACGAATTTCGCAAGCTTTACGAAGACCAGTCTTCCAAATTTTTCGGCATCGGCGTTTCTATCTTGCAGCATCGCGACGGCGTTTACGTCCAGTCAATCGTGCCGGACACGCCCGCCGAAAAAGCCGGTTTGAGATACGGCGACCGCTTTCTGGAAGTTGACGGCAAAGACGCCAAAGCGTGGACGAGCGCCGAGGTTTCCAAAAACGTGCGCGGCGAGCGCGGCACGCCCGTGAAAATTAAAATCGAACGCGCCGGTCAGCCAAAGCCGGTCGATTTTGAAATTACGCGCGACGGCGTTCCGTATCCTTCGATTCGCAATTATTTTCTCGTCCGCGACGACATCGGCTATATCGGTTTGACGGGCGGATTTCAGGAAACGACTGCCGCCGAGCTTGACCAGGCGCTTTCGGATTTGAAAAAACAGGGAATGAAACAGCTCGTGCTGGATTTGCGCGGCAATCCGGGCGGGCTTCTGCCGCAAGCCGTCGAAGTCGTCAGCCGCTTTATCGCGCGCGGTCAGACGGTCGTTTCCGTCAAAGGTCGCTCGCGTTACGCCAAATCCGAGGAACTGCGCTCGGTCGGCGGCAAGACGGAAGATTTTCCGCTCGTCGTTTTGATAAACGGCGGCTCGGCTTCGGCTTCGGAAATCGTCGCCGGAGCGATTCAGGATTACGGGCGCGGATTGATTGTCGGCAGCGACAGTTTCGGCAAAGGCTTGGTGCAAAGGGTTTTCAATCTGCCGCTCGGAACCGGCTTGACGCTGACGACGGCGCGTTATTACACGCCTTTCGGGCGCTCTTTGCAGAGAGATTATTCGACCGGCTCGATTTACGATTATTACACGCATCACGGCGAAGACGACGGCAGCAACGCGACGCCGACGCCCGACGCGCAGCCGAAACCGCAGGGAAATCCGGTGACGACGGCGGGCGGGCGGGTTTTTTACGGCGGGCAGGGAATTTCGCCCGATCTGACCGCGCCGGCGCTCGCTTTTACAAATCTGCGCTTTCGCCTCAACGAAGCCGCGTTTTTCTTTACGCGCCAGTTAATCTCCGGGCAAATCGAAGGCTTGGAAAATTACCGCGTCGAACGCCAGAAATTCAACCAGACTCTCAGACCCGACGATTTTCAGATTAACGACAGACTGCTCGACGCTTTTCGTGCTTTCGTCACCCGTGATAAAGCCAGCGGCTTGTCGGCGGAAAACGTCAACAGCCAGCTCGACTACGCCAAATCTCGTCTGCGCGAAGAAATCGCCACGGCAAATTATTCGAGCGAAGCCGGACAGCAGGTTCTGCTCGAAACCGACCCACAGGTTCTGAAAGCGATTGACGCGCTGCCGGAAGCGCGCAAGCTGGCGGAGAGTATTAAAGCGAATTCCACAATCGGGTAAGTTTTTGGACAGTATCCTAATCTGGCGGGCTATATTTAAATCGTCTCAAAAACGACCCTTTTTGAGACGTTCTTGTTCATCAAATAAATATGAAACTTTTTTTTTCATCTTCACAATAGTTTTACTCACCTCAATCTCAATAAGCGCACAAACACCCACAGATATTTGTAGAGTTACAACAAGTTATATGAGCATTCTCGAAAAAATCGGTAGCGGAATTCATAATCTTGGGGAGTTTCACCCAACAATATTTCAAGATACAACTCGCGAACCATACGGAGAGTTTCGTCCAACAACATTCCAAGACGAAACTCTTAAAATATTCAAGGACGATAAAACTGGAATGTTTGTAGGCATCAAAATTGAATATGGTGGTTTTCAAGCTGCTGAGAAAGGCAAACCGACTAACATAAACCTTTCAATTTCCGTTTCAGACAAAGAACAAGATGCTCTAAAATTTTCCGAAGGCATTTCCAGCGCAACAACTTATGGCAAGCGATGGGGAAGCCTTTCCGTTGAAAGGCAAGTTACTATCGGTGACTTAGTTCACACTTTTCGGCTGGGTTGTTATGATGGACGTAAAGAATGGCAGAGATATGGTGGTAAAAAACAAAAAGTATTGAAGCAAAATTAAAACCGTCTCAGAAACGCCCGTTTATGAAACAGTAAATTAGAGCTTAAAAGCATCCCAAGACTTATCCTTTTTGAAAAACTTTAATTACCACTTTCTTAATCAATTAATTCCGGAAACTCCATTTCTAAGTTTTTAGGCTTTGTGTCAAAAGCCGTCTCATAATCAAAATCCCAAAAACGTATGACTTTTGACACATCTTGGAAAACTCCGAAAAATCATTCGACGACGCGCAGGATAAAACACTTCAAATAATACGTTTCCGGCATTCCGACGAGAATCGGGTGGTCAGTCGCCTGCGTGCGCTTTTCAATCAAATGGACGCGGCGTTTGGCGTCGCGCGCGGCTTCTTCGACGGTTTCGAGAAGCAAATCTTCCGACATATGAAACGAGCAGCTGCAAGTTGCCAGAATTCCGTTTTTATTCAGCAGTTTCAAGGCGCGCAGGTTTATTTCCTTGTAGCCGCGCAGCGCCGACTTTAAAACCGCGCGGCTTTTGACGAACGCGGGCGGGTCGAGGACGATGGTGTCGAATTTTTCGCCTTTAGTTTCAAAATCGCGGAGCGCGTCAAAAACATTCGCGGTTTGAAATTCGAGGTTGGAAATCCGATTTAATTCTGCGTTTCGTTTCGCTAAATTCGTCGCGTCTTCAGAAATATCAATCGCTAAAACGCTTTCGCAGCCGCGCGCCAGATTCAAAGCGAAACCGCCGTTGAACGTAAAACAATCCAGCCCGCGCCCGAAAGCGTGCCGGCGCAGCGCGAGATGGTTTTCGCGCTGGTCGAGAAACGAGCCGGTTTTCTGCCCGCCGAGCGGCGAAACGTAGAATTTTACGCCGTCCTGTTCGATGACGATTTCATCCGGCACAGTGCCGAACAAAACGCCCGCTTTCATTTCCAGATTTTCGCGCTGGCGAACTTTGACGTCGTTTCTTTCAATAATCGCTTCGGGCTGAAATTCTTCGCGCAGGATTTCGACGAAAGTTTCCTTGAGCTTTTCCGTGCCCTGCGAAAGCGTCTGGATGACGAAAACGCCCGCGTAATCGTCAACAATCAGCGACGGAATCAAATCGCCTTCGGAATAAATCAAACGCCGCGCGTCGGTTTTCGGTCTTTGGTTTTCGGTCTTTGCATTAAGCAAATTCTGTCGGCGCTTTTCGGCGGCTTTAATTTGCCTGCGCCAGAATTCCTTGTTTATTTCTTCATCTTTCGTGGTGAAAATCCGCAAAGTGATTTCCGATGAATCGCTGTAAAATGCTTTTCCGACAAAGTTTCGCCCTTCGTCGTAAACCGCGACGACTTCGCCGCCGTCGGCTTCCGCTTTGACGACATCGCTTTTGTAAATCCACAAGTGACCGCCGCGAACACGCCGCGCGCCTTTTTTATTGACGAAAATTTTTGACATCAATCAAATTTAACCAATCAAAAGATATTTCGCCAATCCGCACAAACCGCCCGCCACGACGACGAGCAAAACGTCGGCTTTCAGAAAATACAGCGCGACGAATGCCAGCGCCGCTAAAGCCGCGCCGAAATAATTGATTTGCCAATCGGGAAAAAGCACCGTCGCGCCGAACATCAGCGCCAGATTCAGAATGACGCCGACGACCGCCGCCGTGACGCCCGACAAAGCGGAAGTCAGATTTTCGTTGTTTCGCAGCTTCTCGATATACGGCGCGCCGATAAAAATAAAAAAGAACGACGGCAGAAACGTGACGTAAGTGGCGAGCACGGCGCAAACGGTCGCGTGAAAAATTTGATTAAATCCGGACGGATTATTCCAGCCGGTCATAAATCCGATAAACTGCAAAACCATAATCAAAGGTCCGGGCGTGGTTTCCGCCAGCGCCAGCCCGTCAACCGCCTGCGCCGCCGTCAGCCAGCCCGCGCTGACGACCGCCTGATTGACGTAAGCCAATACGGCGTAAGCGCCGCCGAAAGTGACAAACGCCGCCTGCGTGAAAAAAAGATAAGTTTTAACCGGAAAGCTGTCGGAGCCGAAAGCGAAAAAAATTACGACAAACGGCGCGAGCCAGAGAAGCAGACAGGTGAGAATTATTTTTAATGTTCGGTATTCGGTCTTTGGTCTTTGGTCTTCGGTCTTCGCCCGTTCCGTTGAATCTGCGTTTTTACTTTTGGATTTCAGAAAAATAATTCCCAAAATCGCCGCGCCCAGAACAATCAGCGGAAACGGAACGTGAAAAAAATAAATCGCCACGAAAGCGAGCGCCGAAACGACGATGTGCCAGCCGGTTTTAAACGCCCTTTTCGCTATTTTCAAAACGGCTTCGACGACGATTGCCACGACGACCGCTTTAAATCCGTCCAGAATCGCGCCGATTTGCGGCACGTTTCCGTAAGCGGCGTAAACGTAGGAAAGCGCGAGCAAAAAGAAAATCGAAGGAATCACAAAAAACGCGCCCGCCGCGAGTCCGCCCTTGATGCCGTGCATCCGCCAGCCGATATATGTCGCCAGCTGCTGCGCTTCCGGTCCGGGCAGAAGCATACAATAATTCAGAGCGTGCAGAAAATCGTCCTGCTCGATCCATTTTCGCTTTTCGACCAGTTCCTTCTGCATTATCGCAATCTGTCCGGCAGGTCCGCCGAAGGAAATAAAGCCGAGTTTGAGCCAGAAACGAAAGGCTTCGCCGAAAGTGACCGTTTGCGGCTGGTCTGTTTTCATTTTGCGAGTTTAATATAAAGATTCGCGGAAAAAAAGATTTAAGTTTTTGATTTTAGAGTTTTTCCGTCTGATGAAGTAAAATGTATTTCTATTTTGCGAACTTGTTTTGGGTATGTATAAACAAATCGGAATTTTAACGGGCGGCGGCGACGCGCCCGGACTCAACGCCGTGATTCGCGCCGTCGTCAGAACGGCAATCGGCGAATTCGGAATGAAGTGCACCGGCATCGAAGACAGCTTCGAAGGCATTTTAGGCGAGCCGAAAATCACAAAACTGACGACCAAATCAGTCAGCGGAATTCTGCCGCGCGGCGGCACGATTCTCGGCACGCGAAATCGCGGCAGCTTCGTCAAAATCGTTGACGGGCACGCGACTTTTCCGAAAATGCCGATTGAAGAAGCGCTGGACAATTTAAAAAAGCTGGAAATCGAAGCGCTCATCGTCATCGGCGGCGAGGGAACGCTGGCAATCGCCGAGCAGTTCCACAAAAAAGGTTTTCCCGTCATCGGCGTTCCGAAAACGATTGACAACGATTTATCGGCGACCGAACTGACTTTCGGATTTATGACGGCGATTGATATTGCGACCGAGGCGCTCGACCGCCTGCACACGACCGCCGCCTCGCACGACCGCGTGATGATTCTGGAAGTGATGGGCAGAAATACCGGCTGGATTGCGCTGCATTCCGGTTTGGCGGGCAGCGCCGATATTATTTTGATTCCCGAAATTCCGTTTTCCTTCGATTCGATGCTCGATAAAATCCGCAAGCGCGAAAAAGCCGGCTCGCGTTTTACGAACATCGTCGTCGCCGAAGGCGCGAGCGAAGTCGGGACGCAGCCGATATATCTGGACCCGGAAGCGCTGCGCTTAGGCGGCGTCGGCAGCCACTTGCGGCGCAGAATCGAAGCGACAACCGGAAAGGAATCGCGCTGCGTCGTGCTCGGGCATCTCCAGCGCGGCGGAAGTCCGAACGCATTTGATAGAATGTTGGGAACGAATTTCGGCGCGTGCGCGGTTCGCGCTCTGGCAAACGGGCAGACCGGAAAAATGGTCGCGCTCAAAGCGGGGGAAGTCATCAACGTGCCTTTGCGCGACGCGGTCGAAAATATCAAAACCGTCGAGGTTGACGGTCAGCTCGTCCGCACGGCGCGCGACATCGGCATTTCTTTTGCCGCGCCGAACGAGGCGAAGTTATAAAAAGCCGTCAGCCCGTCAGCTTTCAGCAATTAGCTGAAAGCTGACGGGCTGACCACCGATAGCTAAACTTATGGAAATAGTCAGAAAAAAACTACAAACGGAGCTCGACGAGCTTGAAGAAGAGCTTCATTTTAAACTGCCGAAAGAAATTCAAAAGGCGCGCGAATTCGGCGATTTGCGGGAAAACGCCGAATACAAAGCGGCAATGGAACGCCAATCAATCGTGCAGGCGCGGATGATGCAATTGCGCCAGCGTCTGAGCGAAGTCGATTCGATTGATGTTTCGAGGCTTCCGACCGACAGCATCGCTTACGGCTCGAAAGTTATTTTGTATGACCTCGACCGCGACGAAGAAGTGACTTACCGCCTTGTCACCTCCGAGGAGAGCGACCCGGAAAAAGGCTTGATTTCGACGGTTTCGCCAATCGGTCAATCGCTGATGGGCAAGGAAGAAGGCGACGAAGTAAAAGTCAAAACGCCGAACGGCTGGCGCAATTTCGAGATAAGAAGGCTTTACACGATTCACGACCAACAAGACAAGTAAATCGAAAATCGTGAATGGGAAAACCCAACTATTTACGATTTACGATTCACTATTTACGAGAAAAATGTTTGGAGCAAGCATCGGACGCGGAGCAATGCGAATCATCGACGCGATGGTTCGCGGACTGGCGTCTGCCGGTGTCCACCCGAATTTACTGACGGCTGTCGGCGTGACGATAAATGCGGCGTGCGGCGTTTTGTTCGGCTTCGGCGAATTTTTCTGGGCGGGAATCGTGCTTGTCGTCGCCAATCTTTTCG
This sequence comes from Pyrinomonadaceae bacterium, assembly GCA_036388475.1. GTDB lineage: Bacteria > Acidobacteriota > Blastocatellia > Pyrinomonadales > Pyrinomonadaceae > JALZHR01. The sequence continues at coordinate 7,765 of DASVRT010000077.1, forward strand.
ATATGCTGGACGGCAACGTCGCCCGACTGACGGGAAACGTGACGCGTTTCGGCGCATTTCTTGATTCGTCGCTCGACCGCCTGTCCGATATGGTCTGCTTTCTCGGCGTCATCGTTTTTTACGCCAGTAATACGCCGCAGCATTCGCTTTTAAACGTTTTTCTGGCGGGCATCGGAATGGTCGGCTCGGTGATGGTCAGCTATACGACGGCGCGCTCGGAGGCGATGGGCGTGAAGGCAAACGTCGGATTTTTGCAGCGCCCGGAAAGAATCGTTTTATTTATCATCGGCGCTTTATCGACGCACTGGGAATCGACGAATTTTTTCGCCAACCGGATGCCGCAGGTACTCTGGATTCTGGCAATCGGCTCGTTCTGGACGTTTATTCATCGAATGTATTACACGTGGGTTGAACTGAATAAAACCGAAATCGTGCAGGAAAATTAAACGCGAATGGATTGGCTTTCACGACAATGGGAATCGCTCACGCTCAACCAAGTTCTGGTCTTTGGCGGGCTTTTTCTGGGGTCGCTCGCTTTCAGCTTTATAGTTCTCGGCGTCGTTATGGTCAAAATTCCCAAAGATTATTTCAGCTCGCATTATCAACAGAGTTTTATGCCGAACAGCCGTTTTCTGGTGCGCTGGGGCGCGGTTATCGCAAAAAATCTGCTCGGCGTTTTTCTGGTCATTCTCGGCGTTATTCTTTCGCTTCCGGGCGTTCCCGGTCAAGGGCTGCTGACGATTCTGCTGGGGCTGATAATGCTCGATATTCCGGGCAAGCGCCCGCTCGAAGCGCGGATAATCAAACGCCCGACGATTCTGGCGGCAATCAATAATTTGCGCGGCAGATTTAATAAACCGCCGCTCGTGCTTGATTAAATATGGGGCTTTTCAGTATCTTCAAACAAAAGAAAAACGTCGATTTGGAAGCCGAGCGGCGCGAGCGTCTGCGGCAAAAAGGCAGAATCTGCGACGGCACGATTATCGACAGCGAACAGAACGCGCAGGGCGAAATCGTTTTTTACGTTTACAACGTTCACGGCGTCGATTTTGAATCTTCCGAGCTTTTGAGCGAAGAACAGTCGGCTGACCCTTTAAAATACGCGCCGGGCGCAAAAGTCGGCGTTCGCTTCGACCCGAAAAATCACGGGAATTCGATGTTGGTTTAGTGAGCCGTGAGCGGTAAGCAGTTAGTCATTTCTTTGTTTTTCTGCTTGCCGCTTATTTTCAAAAATATGTTCGAGAAAATATTAATCGCCAATCGCGGAGAAATCGCCTGTCGCGTTATTCGCGCTTGCCGCGATATGAAAATTAAAACCGTCGCCGTTTATTCGGAAGCCGATAAAAACGCGCTGCACGTGCGAATGGCGGACGAAGCTTATTTTATCGGCGCGCCGCCGTCGAACGAAAGCTACCTGCGCCGGGAAAAAATTATCGACGTGGCGAAAAAGAGCGGCGCGCAAGCCGTTCATCCGGGCTACGGTTTTTTATCGGAAAACGCCGAGTTTGTCCGTCAGGTAAATGCCGAGGGGATAAAATTTATCGGACCTTCGCCCGACGCGATGGACGCGATGGGCGGCAAAATCTCGGCGCGAAAAATCGCGATCGAAGCGGGCGTGCCGGTCGTGCCCGGCACGGTCGAGCCGCTGCAATCGGCGGAAGAAGCGGTGGAAGTTGCGAAAAGTTTCGGCTTGCCCGTGATGCTTAAAGCCTCGGCGGGCGGCGGCGGCAAAGGAATGCGCTTTGTCGAAAACGAAGCGGATTTGAAATCCGCGCTGGAAACCGCGCAGAGCGAGGCGATGGCGGCGTTCGGCGACGCGAGCGTCTATGTCGAAAAAGCGATTGTTCGACCGCGTCACATCGAGATTCAGATTTTTTCCGACACGCACGGCAATCACGTCCATCTCGGCGAGCGCGAATGCTCGATTCAGCGCCGCCACCAGAAAGTTATCGAAGAATGTCCTTCGCCGATTAACGATGCGAATTTGCGGCGTAAAATGGGCGAATGCGCCGTGAAAGTGGCGCAGGCGGTGAATTACGTCGGCGCGGGAACGGTCGAGTTTTTAGTTTCGGACGAGACGCGCGAGTTTTATTTTCTGGAAATGAACACGCGCCTGCAAGTCGAGCATCCGGTGACGGAATTAGTTACCGGAATCGACCTCGTGCGCGAGCAGATTCGCGTGGCGTGGGGCGAGCCGCTTTCGTTTAAACAGGAAGACGTGACCTGGAACGGGCACGCCATCGAGTGCCGAGTTTACGCCGAAGACCCGGAAAATAATTTTCTGCCTTCGCCCGGCAGAATCAATCGCCTGCGCGTGCCGCACGGAAACGGCGTGCGTGACGACGGCGGCGTTTACGAAGGCGCGGAAGTTTCGATTTATTACGACCCGATGATTTCCAAATTCGCCGCCTACGGCAAAAACCGCGAAGAAGCGATTAACCGTCTGCGCCGCGCTTTAGAGGAATACGAGGTCGGCGGCATCAAAACGACTTTGCCGTTTTTTCGCGAGATTGTTTCGGACAGGGAATTTATCGAGGGAAATCTCGACACCGCTTTTATTTCGCGCTGGCAGGAAAGGCGCGCTGCGACGGAAGCGACGGAAATTGAAAAAGATATGGCTCTGATTGCCGCCGCGCTCGCTTATTCGGATAAGCAGAAAGCGGTTTCAAAGCAGGCAGACGGAAATTTGCCGGGCGCGAGCCGCTGGGTGATGGCGGGCAGAACGGCAATGCTGACCAGCCGTTTATAATAATTTTTTTTGAGAGGAATAAAAAATGGAAGAATTTTTGACGCAGTTGATGGGCAAGAGAATCGATATTTCGTGCGGCTCGACCGCCGTTGTGCGCGGCGACGTGATGGCGGTGAAAGACGGCGTGCTTTATTTAAGAGACGAGGACGAGAGAGTGGCTTATGTCGCGATTGAAAAAGTCGCGATTGTGTGGGAAGTAAAGGAGCATCAAACCCGCCCGGGATTTATGGGCTGAGATTTCCGCGCCGGCATCTGCCTTTGAAAATAGAAAAGCGAGTTGTCGATTAAAACAACTCGCTTTTCTATTTTTTGAATTTAGAAATTTTTAGTTGGTTTTAACCGGCAGACGGCGAAAGCCGACGATTCGTTTTCCCCAGTAACCGGCGAAAGGCGAATAGGTGATGCCTTTGCTCGAAGAAGCGTGATAAAACCCGTTGGCGTCGGCGACGATGCCCATATGTCCGAGCCCGTTAAAAAATACGAGCGTTCCGAATTTAAATTTTTCTTCTTCCGCGACCGGCTCGGAACCCGCCCAGAGACTGCGCGCGCTGGTGCGCTCAAACGAAAAACCCGCATCTCTGAAAACGCTCCAGACAAAACCGGAACAATCGTAAGTGTTCGGTCCTTCCGTTCCGTAAACGTAACGGATGCCGAGCTTGGACTGAATCGACTGCTGCATTTTCTGGCTGAAAGACGGGCTGTAAACAAGGCTGCTGGCGAGATTTCCGACAGCCGGATTAACGGGTCTCGAATCGACGGTTTTTTTGACGAGCTGCGGTTGCGGCGGCTGGGAAGGAGTCTGGCTGGCGACGACGATTTTATTGGTTAAAGTCGGTCGCTGCATAACGTTTGACTGGGTCGTTTGCGAAGGCTTCGGTGTGGTTTTGCTCGCGTCCGGAACGCCGGGAACAATGCGCGGTCTTGAATAAACCTGCGCGTCGGCGACATTTGAAAACATAAAAAGAGCGGCGCAAAATAGAAATACACACGAAGGTTTCTTCCAAATCATCAATAATAACTCCAGTTTTTTAATTTTTGTTTAGACTCTTGGAGAGTTTTTTGCGAACAAGGGGAAGTTCGCGTGTCACACAACTAAAACCGTCTGGTTTTGTAAATTCGCTGAATTTGGTATTTAAAATTCGGTTGCGAAACCCTGCTTATTTTTGGAATTGCTTGAATGGTTTTAGTAAATGACTTAATAAGTTTCACCCAAACGCGGGCGAAATGCAAATGCTAAAATCATTTTACCTTAAAAAGGCGGTCGTCGGGCAAGAGTTTTGTTTGAACCGGGGCGTCCGAATAACCGACGGACATTCGGTTGCAGACATTCTCTATTAAGAAAAACGATTAATTCGGAGACTTTTGCAGAAAATTTGAAATGCCCGAAAAAATATTGACTTTTCCTGTGCAAAGTATATATATTTACGTATTTTCAGGTTTACCGATTTGGATTACTTTACTGTCCCGAAGGAAAGTTTCGTTAAAAATCTTCCTGTAAATAAACCGCCCATCTTTTTACCGTCCGATATAAAACTTGAACCTATAAACGGAGCTGCAAAATGGATAACTGTCTTCAATCGAAAAAGATGAGAGCTTTCGCCGTCAGATTTTCAATCGCCTGCTCGCTGGTTGCTTTTTCAACCGGCATTTTCGCCTACTTAAAATACGATGCGCCCGCGACGAGTGCTCGAATCGAATCTGCTGACCGCGCATCGAGCGTGCCGGTCGCCGACGATATGCCGATACTTTTTAACCGCTCTCTGGACATTTTTAAAATCAGCGTGGACGGAGCCACCGAACAACGACTGACGCAAACGCCGGAAGTGGAAAGTTTTGCCCGGTGGTCGCCGAACGGTCGAAAAATTGCCTATATCAAGTCTGTTATCGGCGGGGTAAACCAGATTTGGGTAATGAACGCGGACGGAAGTAATCAAACTCTTATTTCCGAGCCGGACGTCGCCAGCGCTCAGCAATATTGGTCGCCGGACGGACAGAAAATTCTCTATGTCCGGGCGGAAGTCGGCGGCACAGACCAGATCTGGACGATGAACCCGGACGGCAGCAACAAAACCCGTATTACCAATAGCCCCTTCAATGACCATCTTCCCGTGTGGTCGCCGGACGGCAGCAAAATCGCCTACGGACGCTGCAGCGCCGATTATCTCAGCTGCGATATTGTCGTGATGAATGCGAACGGCACGGAACAAAACAATCTCACTACTAACAATATGGGCGACGACGATCATCCGCTATGGACGGCGGACGGCAGTAAAATCGTTTACAACGCCCAAAACTCGTCTAATGATTACAATGCGTTTGTGGTGAATGCCGATGGCACCGATCAAGTGCCGCTGACCAATGCGGCGGCTCCGCAGTTTTTCCAGACATTCCACGTTTCGCCGCTCGGAAATAAAATTCTTTTGCAATCAATCGGCGGCGGAATAGACACTTTTGAGGTCGCCACCGTCGGAATAGACGGAAATAATTTATTGAGCCTGACGATAAATAATGTTTACGATGCGGTCGGAAGGTTTTCGCCTGACGGTTCTAAAATCTCTTTCACCAGCCGGCGCGATACGGCAACCGGCGAACTCTATGTGATGAACGCCGACGGCAACAACGTTGTTCGATTGACTAATAATACTACCTCCGAGGCTATCTCCGATTGGCGAGGAGCGGCTGCGCCGACGCGCGCCGTTTGACTTTGACGGCGACGGGAAAGCCGATTTATCGGTCTTTCGCCCGAACGGAGGAAATTGGTATATCGGCAGCAGCTCAAACGGTTCGCTGATTGCCGTGCAATTCGGCGCATCGGGAGATTTAATCGCGCCGGCGGATTTCGACGGCGACGGCAAAACCGATATTTCCGTGTTTCGCCCGACGGACGGCGGCTGGTATCGTTTGAATTCATCAAACAACACTTTCGCGGCATCACAGTTCGGCACTTCGGGAGATTTGCCCGTGCCCGGCGATTTCGACGGCGACCAGAAAGCCGATATTTCGGTCTTTCGTCCAACGGCAGGAAGCTGGTATCGAATTAACAGCTCCAATCAGCAATTCGTTGCCGCACAATTCGGAATTGCGGAAGACAAACCTTTAATCGGAGATTTCGACGGCGACGGGAAATCCGATTTAGCCGTTTTCCGACCGTCGAACGGCACCTGGTATCGCCTCAACAGCGCTACCGATTCATTTTCGGCAGGTCAATTCGGCATCGCCGAAGACAAGCCCGTCGCGGCGGATTACGACGGCGACGAGAAAACGGATTTAGCCGTCTATCGCCCGTCAAACGGCTTTTGGTATCGCATCAACAGCGGAAACGGGTCGTTTATATATACGCAGTTCGGCGTCGCGGAAGACAAGCCTGCGCCCGCCGATTTTGACGGCGACGGAAAAGCCGATTTGGTCGTGTTCAGACCGTCGGCGGGAACGTGGTATCTGCTGCGTTCGGCATCGGGCTTTACCGGCGCGCAGTTTGGCGCGAGCGGCGATATTCCGGTACCGAATGCTTTTGTCAGATAAAATGTAGGCGTTAAATTACGAAAAAGACCTGAAAAATAATTTTTCAGGTCTTTTTCGTTTTCGGCGTTAAAATATTCAAATTAAAATCGAACGGAAAAATGCCGGAAACCGGGAGATTTCCCTGCCTGGTCGGGTCTTTCTCTTTTCTTTAAGAAAGACCCGCGCCCGTTGCCTTCCCCGCCTTCAGTCCGTCCGATTGTTTTGAATACTAAGCTATAGTTTCAATCGAAAAAGACTTCCGCAAAATTTTGAAAAAAAATTGCGCCGCCTGCAAAATTACAAGCGGCGCATCTCAAATGTTTATAAAAGCCGTTTAAATTTTAAGCTGAAAATGAAGTTCCGCAGCCGCAGCCGCCGGTTGCGTTCGGATTTTCAAACGTAAAGCCCGAACCCATCATATTCGAGGTGTAGTCAACCGTAATCCCGTTCAGATACTGCGCGGAAAACATATCGACGAAAAGCTTGACGCCGTGCTGGTCAACGATAAAATCGCCGTTGCGCGATTCTTCTTCGATATTCAGGCTGTATTGAAAGCCCGAGCATCCGCCCGGAACGACGCGCACGCGAAGCCCCGCCGTTTCCGGCAAATCCTCTTCGCCCGCCAAAAACTTTTTGATTTCCACCGCCGCATTGGCGGTTAAGTTAATTTCAACTGTCGGTGCAGCAACTGCTGACATCTGTTTTATTTCTCCTTTATCAAAACTTTAGATTCAATTGAAAATGAATCTTTACATTAATTTCAATTTTACTTTGGTCTCGTTAAAATCACAAGTATTAGAGTTGGTCATTCAAATAAAAGTTGACCAGAAAAAGCAAAACGACATTCAAAACGCCGCCCGCAATCGAAAACAGCCAGATATACCAGCGCTTCAGCGAATGAGCTTGATAGCTATAGCTCGCCATCATTTCCGATTGCAGATTATTTTCTTCGAGGTCGGGAAATTTTATCCGGCACAACGCATAAATTATGAAAAAGCCCAGCGCCAGAGGAAAAAAAAGAATGCCGATTCCGACCTTGTTGCTGGCGTCGAACAGCTGTCTGTAGCGCTCGTTGACGAATTCGTGAAAAAAGAAAACGCAGAGCCAGAGAACCGCATTCAGGGCAATGCAAATCCATAGAAAACGAAATAAATTTGTTTTATTCGATAAACTGTCGATAAGCTCGGTAAAACCGGCATCGAATTTTTCGTTAACTATTTCGTCCTTTTTCGTTTCCCGGAACATTTCTATTTTGCTTTCGATAAAATAACCAGTTCCGGTTTCATCGCTTCGATGGAAACCTGACGCGCGACTTCTTCGGCAACTTTTCTGAAAGCCATCGCCTGCAACGAAGCCGGCTCGGAAATGACGACCGGAATGCCCTTGTCGCCGCTTTCGCGGACTTCCATTCCGAGCGGGACTTCGCCCAGAAACGGAACGCCGTGTTCGTCCGCCAATTTTCTGCCGCCGCCTTCGCCGAAAATGTTGTAGCGTTTATCGGGCATATCGGGCGGCACGAAATACGACATATTTTCGATGACGCCGAGTACCGGCACGGCGACCTGCTCGAACATTTTCAGAGCGCGCAAAACGTCGGCAATCGAGACATTCTGCGGCGTCGTGACCAGCACCGCGCCCTGCACCGGAACAAGCTGCGCCAGCGATAATTGCACATCGCCCGTTCCCGGCGGCATATCGACGATTAAATAATCGAGCTCGCCCCAATTTACATCGGATAAAAATTGACGCACGATGCCGTGCAGCATCGGACCGCGCAGAATCATCGGCTTGTCGGGCGGCGCGAGCACCGCCATCGAAATCATTTTGACGCCGTGCGCCTTGATTGGAAGCAGTTGATTCATCGCGACCTGCGGCTGCGCGTCGGCGACGCCGAGCATCAGCGGCACGTTCGGACCATAAACGTCGGCGTCCATCAAACCGACTTTCGCGCCGTCCAGCGCCAGCGAAACCGCCAGATTGACCGCGACCGTCGATTTGCCGACGCCGCCTTTGCCTGATGAAACGGCGATAATATTTTTCACGCCCGGCACGGCGATGTTGTTAGCGATGCCGCGACCTTTCGGCACTTCGGCGTCCATCGTCACATTGACAGCCGAAACGCCTGCCAGAGCGGAAACGAGTTCGCGCGCGGCGGTTTCCATTTCCTCTTTGACCGGACACGCCGGCGTCGTCAGGACAATGCGAAAAGAAACCGCGCCGCCGTTTATCGTTAAATCGCGGATGAATCCGAGCGTCACGATATCCTTGCGTAAATCCGGGTCGATAATTTGTTTTAAAGCGTCTAAAACTAGTTGTTCTGTTACTTGGCTCATATAAGTTTACGATTGAAAAATTAATTGATAGGATAACTTTTCATTTTACATAATTAGATGCAAAATGCATTACCGGATAAACGAAAAATTTCACAAACTTTGCGCGGAAGCGCAAAATTGCCGGAAATGTCCCGACTTGACCGAGCGCACCGCCGTTTTGAGCGAATTGAACGGCAATCTCGCGCCGAAAGTTTTCTTTCTCGCCGAAGCGCCGGGCAGGCAGGGCGGAAACCGGACGCGGAAGCCTTTTTCGGGCGATAAATCGGGCGCGAATTTTCAAGTTCTGCTCGATTCAATCAAGCTCCGGCGCGAGGAGATTTTTATCACCAATTCCGCTTTGTGCAACCCGCACACGGCGCGCGGCGCGAACCGGAAACCGACGAAAACGGAAATCAAAAACTGTTCGGATTTTCTGCAAAAAACCCTCGAAATCATCAATCCGAAAATAATTGTGACGCTCGGCGGCGTAGCGCTTGAGGCTTTGAAACTTATTGAGTATCATCAATTTACGCTGAAGCTGAACGCGGCGAAAATCTTACGCTGGAATGAAAGAATTTTGCTGCCGCTGTATCATCCGAGTCCGCAGGTTATCGCTTCGCACCGCCGAATGCCCGAGCAGCTCGCCGATTTCAAAGTTTTAGCCGGAGCGATTGAAAAAGTCTCATCATTTGTCTAAAGAGCAAGGGGAAGTTTTATGAATCTGAAGATATTGTTTTTACTCGCATTTTTGGTTTTGCCGGCGGCGGCTCCGGCGCAGAAAAAAGAATTCGTCGGCTACCGGCACCGAGGCGTCGTCAGCGGCGAAACCTTGTCGAACGGCGCGCGGGATTTGGGCGGCGGTTTGCTGTCGAACGAAGATTACGGCGTTTCGCGTTTTTCCAAAGGCAAAAAACAGATGCTGTGGCTGGAAAAAATCACCTCGCGCGATAAAAAAGGCATTCCGAGCTGGGAAGTTCTGGACGTTCTGGTCATCAATAATCCGAAGAAAAATCAGCAATTTTTGTTTTCCTACAGCTCGACCTGCACGCAGAACGACGAAGAAAATCTGGATTTGATTGTGCTCGCGGAATTACAGCCCGTGCAGAAAATCTATAAGATTTTAGAAGCCTGGCAAGCCGATTTGCTGAAAGAAAAATTCGAGAAGGTTTCCGTCGAAGGAATCAAATGCGATTACGTCGAGCCGTAATCGCTCTGAAAATATAAAAGCCGCCGCATAATTAAAGGCGGCGGCTTTTAACCTCGGGTCAATAACCTTTAACTGCAAAACTCCGTCTGGCAGAAATTAAAGCAAGCCATTCGCCATTGATTGCATCTCCACGGCTTTTCGCCGATGTTAAGGCATTCGTTATAATCGTCGTTGCAGCCCGCGTTGCACGCAGCGCATTCATCACCTAACTTAGCGGCTCTTTGAGAATCCGGCAAGACCAGAACGGAACAAGCCAGCAAAAATAACAGCCCGAAAAGAACGATAAAGCGTTGACACAATTTCTTCGACATATTTCTCTCCTTTAGTTGTGAGCCAATCCCCAGGATTAGCGGTTAATTGTGAATTGGGACGTAAATTATCGAATTTACGGAAAATAAGCGTTGCCGGTAAAAATGATTATTGATTTACTTCGGCGAACAGTCAAGATTTTTGTCCGGCGCTTAATAAAGGATAACGAAGAAATTTGCTGAATTGCTTTTACAAAACAGCGCGGTCGGCGATTTATGTTTTGTGGTTCGACAAATAAAAAGGCGAATCCTGATTAAAGATTCGCCTTTCCGTAAATTCATTTCCTGAATTTTAGCTCGTTGCCTTGCGGGTATTGATGTTATCGTCGGTTTCCTGCGTAATGTTTCCGCCGGTTTCTTCGACGTCAACGTCCGTGCGGCGCACCGTGTCGCGGACGGTTTCTTCGCGTTCGGCAACCTGTTTGCCGACCGAAACTTCTTCGACGACGCGCGCCTGTTTGGAAACGACCGCTTCTTCGGCGCGTTCCGTCAATTCGATGTCGCCTTCCTGTATATTCTGTAAATCGGTGTCGGTGACGGCGCGATTTACCGGCTGACGATTAACGACGATGTGTTCTTCGCGCAGGCGCAGAGTTTCTTCGACCGGCTTTTCGATGATGCGGCTGCGGATGCGCGCTCCGCCGCGTTCAACTGCGCGTTTGCCGACCTGCAATTCTTCTTCGATAACCGGAATCGACATTTCGCCTTCGGTCGTCGCCGCGTTTTGCGTCGTGTCGGTCATCGTATTCTGCTGCGTCGTGCCCGATGTCTGCGCGAAATTTTGTTGATATTGCGACGCGCGCTCGTCAACGTCGATTGCGCCGTGACGGTCGAGAATTTCGGCTGCCGCGCCGGCTCTCTCCGCCGAATCGACCTGAACGGTCAATATCGCGTCGGCGTCCTGCGCGAGAGTCGTGTAATTTTGCGCGGTCGTTTCATCGTCGCCGAACAGCGAGCTGAAAAAACTGCCGATGCTGTCGCCGACGCCCGTATTCGACGTCGTGCCCGTCGTGCTCGTAGTTGAATCGTCGTATCTTCTATCCGAAACGTCGATATGCTCACGAATAAAACCCTGCTGGACCAGTTCTTCCATCGCCACGCGGGCTTCGTTTTTGTTGTCGAACAAACCTATAACTGTATGTGTCATAATACCTCCTTGAATATAAAGCCGAATTTATCGGCAAATCCCTTTTGATTAAACGCCGAAAATTTGCTTTTCGGCAACGTGTGCTGCGAGCCGTTTTCGTTTTTAACGACTGTTTTTTCTCCGAACAAAGAACATCGCTTTTGTTCGCGCTGAGTTTAAAAACTATCGGGCTTTCAGCAAGCGGCGTTCCACTTTTAAAGAAAAATCATTTGATAAATAATTTTTAAATTTATAAGCGGTTTATTTATTCAAAAGAAAAAACGAAAATATTTCGCCGGACAGCTATGTTAAAATCGAACCTGAACATTGTTTGTATTGAATTGATTCTTTGTGCCAGTATCGAATACAGGCACCGGAGTTTCGGAAAGCGATTTTGAATAAACAAAACATAATGAGCAGAGATTTTTTGGAAGATTACCGGACAATCCGCGCCGGCGGAATCGGCTTTCGCGAGGCAAAGCGCGGATTGATTGAAGTTTCGGGCAAAGAAGCCGTCCAGTTTTTGAACGGCTTGATTACGAATGATGTCGCCGCGCTCGAAGACGGCGCGCAGCTGTCCGCCGCTTTTCCGAACGCGCAGGGACGGCTTCTGGCTTTCGCCCGCGTTCGGCGCCGAGGCGATAAATTTTTGTTTGAAACCGACGAACGGACGCACGCGAAAGTTTTTCAAAATCTTTATCGCTTTACTTTTGCCGGAGATTTTTTCGTCGAAGACCGTTCGGAGAATTACACGTATTTTGAAATTTCGAATTCCGGATTTCAGATTTCGAATCCGGATTCGATCGTTTTTAAGTCCAAATCGGGCGCAGACTTTTTCGTGCCGAAAGAGGCAGCGGAAAATTTCCGAAACGAATTGCTGAAAGCCGACGCCGTCGAGCTTTCCGAGGAGCTTGCGGAAGTTTTGCGCATCGAAAACGGCACGCCGCTTTACGGCGTCGATATGGACGAAACGACCGTCGTGCCGGAGACGGGTTTGGACGATGCCGTCAGCTTTAAAAAAGGCTGCTACATCGGGCAGGAAATAATCGCGCGCATTCATTTTCGCGGTCACGTCGCCAAAAAACTGACCGGATTGATTTTCGAAGCGGAAAACGCGGCGCTGAATCCGAACGACGAGATAAAATCGCCCGAAGGTAAAAACGCGGGAAGAATTACGTCCGTGACATTTTCGCCGAAGCTCGAAAAAACAATCGCGCTCGCCTTTGTTCGCTACGATTATCTGTCGCCGGGAACCGAGTTGAAAGTCAATGATTTAACGGCGAAAGTGAAGAATTTACCGTTCGTCGAATAGATAGTAAAATGTTTCGAGAGGATTAAAGCCCAAACTGAGTTTCGGCTGATTCGCGCGGGCTTCGGCACAGACGACATCGAACGCGGCGACAGTGAAATTCAGGATTAATTGATAATGAATGTCGCACAAATAAATATGAGTGATTTAGATTACCCGAACGCCAAACTCGCATACACGATTATCCAATCGCTTTTGCGCAATCAGGAAGCCTTGAGCGATTTGCTCGCCCTGATGGCGCACGCGCTCGACGAAGATGTCGCCAAAGCCCTGACGAATACGGGCGAGTGGCAAAGCTATCTCGAAGCCAAACGCGAGCTGGAAAACACGAAATTGCAGATTGAAAAGTTTACGGAAGAGTTGAAAAGACTGGAAAGCCAGACTGCCTGAAGAGGAAAAGCGAAGATTTTAGAAATGCTTGATTTAATAATAATCGGCGCCGGTCCCGCCGGAATTTCCGCCGCGTATGAAGCGCAAAAACTCGGACTAAGTTATCTGGTCCTCGAAAAAGGCTTAATCGGCAACACGATTTACAATTACCCGATTGGCTTGGCGGTTTTTTCGACCGTCAACGAGCTGGAACTCATCAAAAACACTCTAAAACCGGCGCGCGAAAAGCCGACGCGCGAAGAGCTTCTGTCTTATTACGTGCGTTTCGTGCTGGAAAATAATCTGCGCGTCCGGACGGAAGAAGAAGTTTTAAACGTCGAAAAATCAGCCGACCGGCATTTTAAAATCACGACCGATAAAGGCGTCTACGCAGCGCAAAAAATTCTTTTCGCCATCGGCGCGATGGAATACCCGCGACATTTAAACGTGCCCGGCGAGGATTTGCCGAAGGTGCAGCATCTTTTCCGCGAGACTTACCCGTATGTCAAAAAAAACGCGATGGTCATCGGCGGCGGAAACTCGGCGGGCGAAGCCGCGCTGTTTCTGGCGCAGGAAGGCGCGAACGCAATCTTGGCGATTTTTCGCGCCGATTGGGAAAACAACGACCCGCAACAGGGCTGCATCAAATACTGGGTCAAACAGCCGCTCGAACAGGAGCTGGAAAAAAATTGTCTGAACGTTTATTTTCTGAAACGCGTGGTTGAAATCCGCGAAAAGGAAATCGTTTTGGAAAACGAAAACGGCTTGATTGAAACTTTTCCGAACGACGTCGTTTTCATTCTTATCGGCGCGGACGCGGAATTGGGATTATTGAAAAATCTCGGCGTCGAAACGCGGGCGTCGAAATACGGCGAAGTTCCGGTTTACGACGAGGAAACCTTTGAAACGAACGTCGCGGGCGTTTACGTCGCCGGGCATTTCACCGAGGCGCGGCACATCGCGGGCGCGATTCAGGTGCCGAAAAAAATTATCCCGAAAATCGCCGCGCGACTGGCGGAAACGAGAAGCCTTTCGTCGGCAAAATAAGTTATAATTAAAGATTCAAAGGTGAAAATCAAACGGGTAAATCGCCTTTGCGGGCTTTGCTTTTAAAGAAAGTTTTTTAACGCAAAGAGCGCAAGAAGTATTTGATTTTTACTCGTAATTTTTTAAACGAAATTGTATTCAAATGAACATCGCACGCGCCAGAGAAATCCTCAAACATCAATTCGGCTACGATTCGTTTCGGATGAATCAGCAGCAGGCGATTGAAACCGTTTTGCAGCGAAAAGACTGCGTCGTGCTGATGCCGACCGGCGGCGGAAAATCGCTGTGTTATCAAATTCCCGCGCTGCTGCTCGACGGCTTAACCGTAGTTATTTCGCCGCTTATCGCTTTGATGAAAGACCAGGTCGATGCGCTGAAAAACAACGGCGTCGAAGCCGCGTTTTTAAATTCGACGCAGACCGCGCCGGAACAGACGGAAGTTTTTCGCGCGATTCGCACCGGCAGATTGAAGCTGCTTTACGTCGCGCCGGAAAGATTGATGCACTCGGGCGACCAGTTTATCGAATTTTTAAAAGGCGCGCGCGTTTCGCTGTTTGCAATTGACGAAGCGCATTGTATTTCGAGTTGGGGACACGATTTCCGACCCGAATATATGCAGCTCAGGAAATTGAAAATACATTTTCCGGACGTGCCGCTGATTGCGCTGACGGCGACCGCCGATAAATTGGTGCGCAAAGACATCGTCGAGCGTCTCGGACTGAAAAACGCCGAGCTTTTCCTGTCCAGCTTCAATCGCCCGAACATCTTTTATAAAGTCGAGCCGAAGCGAAATTCCTACGCGCGCCTTCTGGAATATCTCGAAGAGCGGCGCGAGGAAAGCGGAATTATTTATTGTTTGAGCCGAAATTCGGTCGATGGTCTGGCGGAAGATTTGCGCGGCGAAGGCTTTCAGGCTTTGCCGTATCACGCCGGTCTGGACAAGGACGCGCGCGACCGGCATCAGGAATTATTTTTAAAAGACGAGGTGAAAATCATCGTCGCCACCATCGCTTTCGGAATGGGCATCGACAAATCGAACGTGCGTTTTGTCGTGCATCTGGATTTGCCGAAAAACATCGAAAGCTATTACCAGGAAACCGGACGCGCCGGACGCGACGGGCTGCAAAGCGAGGCGCTTTTATTTTTCAGCTGGGGCGACATCAATAAATTAAAAGGTTTCGCCGAGGTCGAAGGCAATCAATCGCAGACCGACATAATGCTCAAAAAGCTGAATCTGATGGGACAATTCGGCGATTTGAAAACCTGTCGCCGCAAATTCCTGCTCGGTTATTTTTCCGAAGAGATGGCGGAAGACTGCGGCAATTGCGACAACTGCAACACCGAGTTCGAGCGTTTTGACGGCACGATAATCGCGCAGAAAGCTTTGAGCGCCGTTTATCGCACCGGACAGCGTTTCGGCTTGAGCTACCTGATAGATTTCCTGCGCGGCTCGCAGGCGAAAACGATTCGCGACGAGCATAAAAATTTGAAAACTTACGGCGTCGGCGCGGATATTTCCAAAAACAACTGGTTCGATTATTTTAAAGATTTAATCTCGCAGGGCTATCTGGCGCAGACCGAAGGGCAATATCCGTTGATTGTTTTGACGGAAAAAAGCGAAGCCGTGCTGCGCGGCAGCGAGCGCGTCGAATTGATAAAAGTGACGATTAAGGAAGACAAAAAAACTTCGCTCGTCTCGGCGGTTTCGCATCCGTATGAAAAGGATTTGTTCAATGATTTGAAACAGGTGCGGATAAGTTTTGCGAGAAGCGAAAACGTGCCGCCGTATGTGGTTTTTTCCGACGCGACTTTGGTCGAATTCGCCACTTTTCTGCCGCAAAACGAATTCGAGATGCGAAAAATTTCCGGCGTCGGCGATTTGAAATGGCAGAAATACGGCGCGGATTTTCTGCGCGAGATAAAAAATTACTGCGAGCAAAACAATCTCGAATCGCGCATCGACTTGAAATCGCCGAAACGCGAGCGTAAAAGCCGCACCAAACGCGACGAAAACGGCAACGATACTTTCAGCGTCACGCTCGATATGTTTCGTTCGGGAATGGCGATTGAAGAAATCGCCGAGGCGCGCGGATTGGCGAAAGGCACGATTGAGATGCATCTCGTCAAGTTTATCCAGAGCGGCGAAATCAGTCTCGAAGACCTCGTTCTGGAACGCAAAATCGAGCCGATTAGAAACGCTATCCTGCGCCTGAACGCCGGTTTCGCCGTCGCTCCGGTGAAGGAATTTTTAGGCGAAAACTACAGCTACTCCGAAATCCGCGCGGTGATGGCGACGATGTAATCAAGGCGAAACGCGAAATGCAGAGTGCAAAATTTTAGGAATTAATTCCATTTTGCACTCTGCATTTCGCGTTTCGCCTTTTCAACTTACTGAGGTTTAGCGGTTCTGAAGAAAACTCTGTTCGGCGATTCCTTGAATTTATCCGCGATGTCGGCGGGATTCAGTTCGTAGCTCGTCACTTCAATCGTCTCGTCGTCTTTGCCGCCGATGGTCTGCGTCCAGCGATACGGTAATTGCACGCCGCCGACGGTGCGGTAATCGGAAAATTTGACCTGGAATTCAGCCAGTTCCGGCGCGGGCATTCTTTCTCGCAAATTTTCCCGCACAACTTTCACGTCCTCGTTTGTGTTCGCTTTGCCTTCTTCTTTTCTGATTTTGATAATAAAAGGTTTCGGAGCCTGATAAGTCATCATCGCGACCAGATGCGTCGTTTTGTCGAGGTACAGACGAACGCTTGAGCCGTTTGCCGACGCTTCGACGATGTCGCAATTTGCGCCGTCAACGCTGCCTTCGCCGGCGTATTTATAAGAAACGTCAGTGCCCGGCGGCGGCGTTAAGAGCAGCGCCAGCGAAGTGCGGAATAATTCGTTTTGGTGAAATGCGGCAGGCGGCACCAGCCCGTCTTTATTATCTTTATAGAGAATAATTCTTCTGTCCTGAACTTTTTCGCCGTCGCCGTTAACCACAACCTTTTCGCCGCCTTCATTTTTCATAACGAACACGGCTTTTTTCTTCTCGCCGCCTTCTTCGGCGGGAAGCATAACTCTTTCTTTCAGCTCGCCGCTCTGCCGGATGACGATAACTTCTTTATCGACGTTTTCGAATTTTTCGCCGCCCGCGCCTTCGCGGCGCAGCTTCATCGTTTTGCTGAATTGATTCGGCAGTTGCAGATTCATTTCCCAATCGCCCTGCTCGGATTTAGCCGTTCCGTCAAAATCGAAAGTTTTGGTGACGCGCCCGCTGATTGTCAGGCTTCTGACCGCGGCGATTGATTGCTCGCCGCCGACCGCCTGGCGCGCCTGGCGCACGAGTTCGAGCGCGCGCTCGTCGGATTTGAATCTCGCTCCGACGCCTTCAATCAAGCCGCCGAGACCGATAAAAAATGTTGCTGCACAAAGAATCGATACGATAAATTTTTTCATATGTTTGCTCCTTAGAATTAAGATTTCACGTCTGATGACGTTTCAGAGTATGACAAACGTCGGCGGGCGAATGGTTAAGACGACGAAAAGAATTTGTTAAGAATGTAAAATGTTTTGTAAAGCCATTTACAGAAATCGAAAGATGTTAGATGCTAGATGTCGGGTGACGGTCGGACTAATATCCGGCATCCGGCATCCGGCATCTGTTATGAAACGTTCGTGGTTTCCAATTATAGTCGTCGTCGCGCTGCTCGGGCTGCTCGGGTTGCTCGCCACTTTGCAATATCGCTGGCTCGGGCAAATCAGCGACGGCGAGCGCGAGCGTCTGCAAAAGCTCGTCCAATCGGACACTCTGCGCTTTGCCGAAGATTTTAACCGCGAAATCCAGAACGCTTATTTCAATTTTCAAATCAACGCCGACGTCTGGCGCGCGAAAAATTGGGACGCTTTTAACAAGCCGCTGGCTTTCTGGCGCGCGAAAACCGCTTACCCGGATTTGATTCGGGATTTTTATTTCGCCGAAAACGGCAGCGAAAATCTGCTTCGCTTTAACCGGGAAAACGGCGCGTTCGAAGCGGCTGAGTGGACGGAGGAATTAAATAAGCTGAAGCCGACGCTTTCCAATGAAAAAGCTTTCGAGCCGGTCGATACGGAAATTTCCGCGCTTTTAATGCCCGTTCACGACGCGGAAAAAACGATTGATCAGATTTTTATTCGCACGCCGGGCTCCGATGAAACGGAGTTGCGAACGAGCGCGCCGAAGCTTGAAATGCCGAAGCGATACGGCGTTCTTATCATCAAACTGGACGAAAACGTCATCAAAAATCAAATTCTGCCCGACCTCGTCAAAAAATATTTTTCGGCGAGCGAGAGCGCCGATTACCGTCTGGCGGTCGTCGGCGCGCAAAAGCAAATCGTCTTTCAAACCGGCGACGTCGGCTCGACCGACGCGAGCGCGAAATTGTTTGATTTATCGCCCGAAAATTTTATGTTTTTCGCCAACCGCGAGCTTTTTCCCAAAACTGAAGGCGAGCCGAAAAACGGCGCACGGGTGCTCAAAAAATTTGAAACCAAAGCTTCCAGGCAGATTTTTACCAGAGAAAAGCGCGGCAGCAGCGAAGTCGAGGTTTTGAGCGGCGTGCCGCCGCCGGCGGCGCGCATCAGGGTGATGGAAAGACGGGGCGACGAAGGCGGAAACTGGATTTTAAACGTCCGGCACACCGCCGGCTCGCTCGAACAATTTATCACGCGGACGCGGCAGAAAAATCTGGCGATAAGCTTCGGGATTTTGTCGCTGCTGGCGGTCAGCGTGGTGTTGATTTTTCTTTCGGCGCAGCGCGCGCAGCGTCTCGCGCAGCGACAGCTCGATTTTGTTTCGTCGGTTTCGCACGAGTTTCGCACGCCGCTCGCCGTCATTTATTCGGCGGGCGAAAATCTGGCGGACGGCGTCGCGAAAGAAGAAGCGCAGGTTTCGCGCTACGGTAATTTAATCAAGGGCGAAGGCAAAAAGCTGACGGCGATGGTCGAGCAGATTCTGGATTTTGCGGGCGCGAATTCCGGCAAAAAAAGATATGACCGGCGCGCCGCCGACGTTCGGGAAATTATCGACAACGCGCTGGCGCAGTGCCGGTCGCTGATTGCCGAAAAGGGAATCGTCGTCGAAAGGGAAATCGCGGAAAATCTGCCGCCGCTGGTCGCCGACAAAAACGCTCTGAGCCAGGCGATTCAAAATCTGATTGGAAACGCGGTCAAATATTCAAACGGCGGAAAGTGGATGAAAATTTCCGCGAAAAACGGCGGCGGCAAAGTAAAAATCATCGTCGAAGACCGGGGCATCGGCATTTCCGCCAGAGATTTGGCGCACATTTTAGAGCCGTTTTACCGCGCGAAAGCCGTCGTCGACGAGCAGATTCACGGCAACGGCTTGGGTTTGAGCCTCGTTAAACAAATCGTCGATGCGCACAAGGGCAATGTCAAAATCGAAAGCGAACTCGGCAAAGGCAGCAAATTCACAATCGAATTGCCTCAAAAGAATTAAAACAGGCTACACAGGATGAGAAACAAGTATGCAAGATTGCAAATATTTATTTTATCCCGTGTAGCCTGTTTTGATTCTATTTTAGAAAATGAGCGGTAAAGTTTTATTAGTCGAAGACGAAGAAGGCTTGATTCTGACGCTGACCGACCGTTTGCGCAGCGAAGGCTTTGCCGTGTCGAGCGAGAAGGACGGCGCGGCGGGCTTGGCGCGGGCTTTGAGCGAAAGCTTCGATTTAATTATCCTGGACGTGATGCTGCCGCGAAAAAACGGCTTCGACGTGTGCCGTGATTTGCGGCAGAAACAAATCGAAACGCCCGTTTTGATGCTGACGGCAAAAGGCGAAACGATTGACAAAGTTTTGGGTTTAAAGCTCGGCGCGGACGATTATCTGACCAAGCCTTTTGAAGTTATCGAGCTGCTGGCGCGCGTCGAAGCCTTGTTGCGGCGCGCGCCGAAAACGCAGGCGAATTCGCCGGGCGCTTTCCGCTTCGGCGCGGTTTCGATTGATTTCAAACGCGCCGAAGTGCGAAAAGAAAACGAGCCGGTCGAATTGTCGGCGATGGAATTTAAGCTTCTGCAATTTTTGATAGAAAATCGCGGCGCGGTTCATTCGCGCGACAAGCTGCTCGACGAAGTCTGGGGCTACGACGCGATGCCCTCGACGCGCACGGTTGACGTTCACGTCGCGTGGCTGCGCCAGAAGCTCGAAGAAAATCCGAAATACCCGCAGTTTATCCAAACCGTTCACGGCTTAGGCTATAAATTCACGGCGTGAATTACGAATTACGAATGGTTGGATTAACTCGAACACCTGAGTTTAATCCAACCATTCGTAATTCCGTAATTCGTAATTGAACCTCACTGTGCCGTTAAAACCAGATTCGTCACGTTGTCGGTCACGGTAATCTCGACCGGCTGGAATTGATATTGTTTCGAAACGACGTTGACCGTATAACCCTGATTGTTCGGCACGTCGTCGAAACGGAAATAGCCGAAGCCGTTGGTTCTGGCAAAACGCGTTACATTCGTCGAATTGGCGGTAATGCTCACAATGGCATTGGGAATGCCCGCGCCCGCCGCGGTCACGAATCTGCCGGCGACCGAGACGCTCGACAGATTGGCGACGACCGTCAGCGAGTAGTTGAGCGAGAACGTGTTGGTTGAGTTGTGGACGTTAAAATTATATGTTCCGACCGGCATCAGGCTTCCGCTGAAGGTCGCCGTCGTCAGGGTGTTATCTAATAATAATCCCTGCGGGGTGCTGCCCGAATAGGTATAATTAAATCCGCCCGTATTCGGAGACAGGATAAAGTTATAAGGCTGATTCAACGCCGCGTTCGGCAGAATGGCGGTGTAGCTGTTGTTGATTTCATACGCGCCGATGTCCACGCCGCCGACCCGCGCCGCGCCGCGCGCGTCGTTATTCAGCGCCGAGGGTGGATTTGCCGTGCCGCAAGTCAAATCGGTCACGCAATTGTTACCGGCGTTAACGGCAGGCGAAGTATTCAAAAGCGCGTGCGTGTAAAATCGCGGATTGTTGGTGACGCCGCCGTAATAGCCGAGCGGCGCGAGCAGCGGGTCAACGTTTTGCAAATCCGACATAATCCAGCCGGTGCTCGCGCCGACGGTGCGGATAATATTGTTGCCCTGCGAGCTTATCGCGCCGCTTACGTCGGGCGAAGCGCTGCCCGTATTATTGGCGAAAATCGAGTTGCGGACGTTGGCGTTGAGCGTCGAGGTCGATTTGTGCAAGCCGCCCGCGCCGCCGCCGGTCGCCGTGTTGCCGGCGACGGTCACGTTGTTCATCGTCAAGCCCGAACCGTTGTAATAAATCGCGCCGCCGTCGCCGCCGGCGGCGTTATTGCCCGAAAACGTCACGTTCGACATCGTCAGCGTTCCGTTTGCCTGGATTCCGCCGCCGCCCGTCAGGGTCGAGTTGCAGGTATTGCCGTTGACGGTCGTGTTGTAGAGATGCAGCGTCGAGGTCGAGAAATTCTGCATCGCGCCGCCCGCGCCGGTCGCCGTGTTGTTTGAAACGGCGGAAAACTCGACGCGCATTACCGAACCCGTTCCGGCGTTGTTAAAGCCGCCGCCGTTCGCCGCCGAGTTTCCCTCGATAGTCATAAACAGCAGCGACAGCGTGCCGCCGTTGTTGTAAACGCCGCCGCCGCGCCCGCTCTGCACGGTGCTGACGCCGTTGCCGCCGGTCAGGCGCAGATTGGTGATGGTCGTCACCGCGCCCGTGTTGTTGGTAAAAATGCGGCTCTGATTGTTGCCGCTGACGGTCAGCGCCCGGTTCATTGGTCCGGTAATGGTCAGCGTGCCGTTGTTGTTAATCTGCAAATCCGTGCCCGACAAGATAATGGTTTGCGGCGCAAGGGCAAATATTTCGCCGAACAGGACGGTATCGTTATCCGCGCCGGCGTTTGCCGCCGCAATCGCCTCGCGCAGAGAGCAGTCGGCGGCGTCACACGCGCCGTCGTTCGTGTCGGCGATTTTCGTCACCGTAAAGGTCGCCGCGCTCGCCGCCAGCGACAAACAAAAGACAAAGTAAAGGCTTAATAGAACTTTCGGGAATCTCATCAAAATCCTCCTCTAATTTTGAATTGAAAAAAGGCAGCTTGCCGTCGATTGTAAGCGCGAAGCCGCGTCGAAAGCAATGTTTCCGGAAACGGCGAATTAAATTCGATTAACCGAGACGCCGGGCGGTTTTGCCTGCAAACGGGTTATTTATAAGCGATTTCGTGCTAAACTTAAGACTATGGTTTACATCAACATTCCGTACGTTCCGGAAAACGACACGATAGACAAGGATTTCGCCATTCAGGAAATCCAGGCTTTAACCATCAGCGACGAAGCCAAATGGGAAGCCTATAAAGCCATCTACCACCTGCAACCGCGCGGCGTTGCCTTCGAAGACGCCGCCGAAGCCCTGCAACTGGAAACCGTCCTCAGAAAACTCGGCGTTCCTTACCGCCAGACCGAAACTTCCGAATTCACCGGCACGCGCTAACGAAAAAGATTATTTACAAGCCGACCGATAAATGTCGGGACACGCAACGCGTTGCGTGTCCCGACATTTTGCTTACGGCGTCGTGACCACGCTGACGATGTCGGAATATTGACCGACGGGCTGATTTTTCGCCAGGTAGACCGCGCGATAGCGGCGTTTTTCCGGCTTGCCGTCGGGCGAAGGCGTTTCGTCAACGAACGGGCTGGATGTCGGTTCGCCGGCATTCGTCCATTTATCCGCGCCGGTTTCGCGCTGAATCCTGACGGCGGATTGTCCTTGTTTGTTAAAGGCGATTTCGATTTTGTCGTCTATCCGCGCCTGCGCCTTCAGCGCCGGCTTTAAATCTTCCGGCGAAACCGGGTCGCCGCCCGCCTCGCCGATGCCCAAATCCGCCAGCGATTCGGCGGTGCGGTTCGGATGCGCTTTCAGAAAATTGTAAAGCTCCTGGTTGCGCTTCTCGATGCCCGCTCGCGGCGGGTTCGTCAAAGTCGGCAGCGACGGCATCTCGATCTTCGGATAATCGCCCGCCTCAACGTTCGGGTCGCCCTTCATTATATTTTTCTTGTAAGTGTAAAATTCTTTTACATCTTCATCGAGCAGGTTGGTCGCGTTAAGCATATGCCGGTAAACCAGCGCATCGTCGAGCACCTGCGCCAGCTGCGCCGCCGTCAAAGTATATCGCGTCTGATGGTCGGGCATTCTTTCGTGCCAGAGTTGCAGTAAAGCATCGACTTCCGGTTCTTTTCTCGGAAAAGGCATATTAATGTCTCCTTTTCAGAGCAGATTTCAGGGCGAAAAAACAACTTTTTGATGTGAATGAAAGATGAGCGGTGACGAAAGATAAATTTTGGTTTATCTATGGGCTACCAACCTTCATCCTGCCCGAAACAATTCTTTTCCCATTGCTTTTTGACGGCTGAAATTTGCTCTGAAAGTTTAATTGTGAAAAAAAATTGAATCGAATTGCTTCGGCTGCGGTGATTATAAAAACAATTTATTCGGATTTCAAGCATTTTTTTTACCGCCGCAAGCCTGCAACCGTCAAATACAAGATTGCGACTCACATTCACGACCCTGCAACTGTGAATCGCAGACTTGCAACTGACAATCGCAACGCTGCGATTATGAATCACAGCCTTGCGATTATGAATCGCAGCGCTGCAACTGTGAATCGCAGGCTTGCAGCTGGTAATCGCAACGCTGCAACTGGTAATCACAACGCTGCAACTCACAGCCGCAAGTCTGCGATTATCAGTTGCAAAGCCGTTTTTGCCGAAAAACGGGTTGTTTATATATGACGTTGAAACGCTCTCTATTCGCTTCGTCTTTTAAACCGCGCCGTAAACGGCGCAACTATTTTTTCCAAACGTGTTTTAGAAGGAAACGCTGTAGCTGAAGCCCGCTTTTTTGCCCTGCACGAGGACGAAGCTGAATTGATGCCGCTGGTAGGCGTAATTTAAAAGCGGGTGAACGCTGATGCCGTCGTAGAGAATCGTGGCGGAAAAGTTTTTGGGGAAATAGATGTTCACGCCGCCGATGACGCGCGTCTTTTTTTCGTATGTGCCGTAGGCGACACCGATATACGGCGCAATCGGTAAAGCCGTTTCGCGTTCGAGGCTTTTGCTGACGGTGGCGTAAAAGGATTGTCCCGAAGGCGTGCCGATGCGGTCGGAGCTGGTTCCAAAGATGAGCGCCGGGCGTTTTTCCGTTTCCTTGAGGACGACGAAATTGGCGAGCGGCGAGATTTTTCCGGCGAGCGGGTTGTATTCGACGCCGATTGACAGCCGCTCGTTGACCTGGTAGGTCAGCGTGTTTCGCCATTTGGCGCGGTCGAGGACGTTTGGAATAAACCGCACGCCGTAAGTCCATTTATAATTTGTTTCTCCCGTCCCGCTCACGGCGCGACCTTCGCCCGGTCAGAGCGGTCACGACGGCACGCTCGAAGCCTGTTTCGGTTTTTCTGCGGTGTCGCCCTGCGCGATTGTTCCGGTTTGAGGCACGCCGCTTTCCGCCGCCGCCAGCATCGAATCAATCTGCTTTTTCAAATCGACGACGTTGACCACGCCGGAAATCACCTTGACGATTTTGCCGCCGCGGTCAATCACGATTGTTCCGGGCAAGGCTTCACCGAGTCCGAAACGATTCATATCCGCGCCGCTCGCGCCCATCCAGACCGGGAAATTGACTTTCGTTTCCTTGATAAATTGCAGAACTTTCGGGCGATTGGCGACGTCGTCGGTCGAAGCGCCGATGACCTGAAGCCCAAGCGCGGCGTATTCGTTTTGAATCGCGGCGAGGTCGGGCATTTCCTTGCGGCAAGGAATGCAGAACGTCGCCCAGAAATTCAGAACGACGATGCGCCCCCGGTATTGGCTGAGACTCGCTTCCGCGCCGAACAAATCTTTGAGCTTTAATTCGACTTCCTTGCCGAGCGCCGCCTGCGCTTCGCGGGCGGCGCGGCTCGGCGCGATTACCTTCAGCGCATCGACCACAAACGCGTCGGCTTTTTTCGATTTCCGGCGCGTGCCGGTGACGGAAACTTTTTTGCCGACGTAGCCGAGCCAGTTTTTTTCGGTTAATTTAAATTTGCCTGGTTCGAGGCGGTAAAGCGTAAATTTGTCGCCTTCGCGCACGGCGAGCAGCGTCGGGTCGCCGCCTTCGACGCACGATTCGGCTTTGAGCAAATTTTCCGCCGTGCCGTATTCGACTTTCGCGCGGTCGGCTTCCGCCCAGCAATCGGCGCAGCACACCACCTGACCTTCCAAAGTGACCGCCGTCTGCGCCGCCGCCGTCAAACTGAAAATTAAAAACAGGAACAGAGATAAAAACAATTTCATATATTAGCTGTTAGCTTTCAGCGATGAGCCGTTAATTAGCATTAAACACAAATCATCGACCGTTTACAACCGAACGACGGCTAACGGCTAATCGCTGACGATTTCCTGAAATCCGACGGCGTCTTCCGTCATATAAATATTGTTAAAGAAAACATACGAATCCTTATCGCGCGGCAGCAGGGTCGCCAGTTCTTCCAATTCGCCTGCTTCGTATTTGTAGCGCCAGCCGGTCATTCCGTGCAGGCGAAAATAACATCGGTCGGGCGTCACGGTGCGGTTTTTCAAAGGGTCTACGACGTGCCACAAATCCAGTCGCTCGCAGATGTCCTTAACAATTTTGTCGTCCCACGCGCCGCGCGGCTCCCAGCAGAAATTCATTTGCCCGCGCTCGATGCCTTTAAAGAATTTTTCCAGATTGTCGATGTTTTCCCGGTACGGCTTGAAGCTCGCCGGGCATTGAAACAAAATCGTTTTCGCTTGTAAGGCGGCGGCGCAGGCGAGCGTCGTTTCCCACGCTTCGCGGACAATCGCCGTCGGTTTGAAATATCCGGCTTCCTCTCTTTCCTTTTCGCTCAAATCCCTTTTCAAACGCCGGAAGGTCGGGCTTTTGGCTTCGTGCGTGATTAACTGCCACGCTTTCAGAGAAAATTCAAATCCGGCGGGCATCTCCGCGCGCCAGCGTGCCAGCGTTTTTATCTGCGGCGGCTGGTAGAACGTCTGCTGAATCTCGACCGCCGAGAGCAGCTGCGAGTATTCGATTTTATTGCCGCGAAAGCCGCACGTGCCGATGTTTATTCTGCTCATATCTAAATCAATTATGAATTATGAATTACGAATTACGAATGACGAATGACGAATGACGAATTAAAAGAGATTCGAGACGTTTATCGAAGACTTTTCTTCATTCGTAATTCGTAATTTCGTAATTCGTAATTGATTTTGTTAAGGTAGATTTATAGAAATTCAATCGAGCAGAGAGGGAAAATAAATGTTAGCAGCACGCGGATACGCGACCAGTTCGCCGGAGTCGAAATTTGAGCCGTTCAGCTTTGAAAGGCGCGATGTCGGGGCGAAAGACGTTCTTATCGAGATTCTTTTCACCGGAATTTGTCATTCCGATATTCACCAGGCAAGAGACGAGTGGGGCGGCTCGATTTACCCGATGGTGCCCGGTCACGAAATCGTCGGGCGCGTCGCGCAAGTCGGCGCGGAAGTCACGAAATTTAAAGAAGGCGACATCGCCGGCGTCGGCTGCTTTGTCGATTCGTGCCGGACGTGCGCGAGCTGCGCGGACGGCTTCGAGCAATTCTGCCTGGTTCACTGCTCTTCAACCTACAACTCGACCGAGATGGATAAAAAAACGCCGACTTACGGCGGATATTCCAACCGAATCGTCGTGGACGAAGCTTACACGCTCAAAATTTCGCCCGAACAATCGCTCGCCAATGTCGCGCCGCTGCTCTGCGCGGGCATTACGACTTATTCGCCGCTCAAGCGTTTTAAGGTCGCGGCGGGACAGAAGGTCGGCGTGGTCGGCTTGGGCGGTTTGGGACATATGGGCGTGAAAATCGCCGCTTCGATGGGCGCGGAGGTGACGGTTTTCAGCACGTCGCCGTCGAAAGAACAGGACGCGCGCAAACTGGGCGCACATAATTTCGTCGTCACGCGCGAGCCGGAAAATATGAAGGCGCTCGCCGGGCAGTATGATTTTATCCTCGACACCGTCAGCGCGCCGCACGATTTAAATATGTATCTCAGCCTTTTGCGTGTGCGGGGCGCGATGGTGCTGGTCGGCGCGCCGGAAAAACCTCTGGACGTGCACGCTTTTTCCATTATCGGAGGAAATCGTACACTTGCCGGCTCGATGATCGGCGGCATCGCCGAAACGCAGGAAATGCTCGACTACTGCGCGGCGAATAACATCGTTTCGGATGTCGAGATAATTCCGATTCAGCAGATTGAAGAAGCTTACGAGCGAACGATTAAAGCCGACGTCCGCTATCGTTTCGTGATTGATATGCAGACGCTTTAAAGTGGCAAGTGGAAAACCTATGGAATTATCCGGCAACACAATCTTAATCACCGGCGGCGCGTCGGGCATCGGCTACGCTTTTGCCGAGCGTTTTCTCGCGGCGGGCAGCGAAGTCGTCATTTGCGGGCGGCGCGAAGACAAATTGCAGGAAGCGAAAGCGAAACATCCGGAATTTCATACGCGCGTCTGCGACGTTTCGGACGCAGCCGAGCGCGCGGCGTTATTCGATTGGGCGACCGGCGAGTTTCCGCGTTTGAACGTGCTGGTCAACAACGCCGGAATTCAGCGCCGCGTAAATTTATCGGAAAGCGAAGACTGGCGGCGGACGCGCAGCGAGATTGCGATTAATTTCGACGCGCCCGTTCATCTCGCGCGCCTTTTTATTCCGCATTTGCTCAAACGGGAACGTCCGGCAATTATCAACGTCACGTCCGGTTTATCGTTCGTGCCGCTGGCAAACGTGCCGGTTTACTGCGCGACCAAAGCGGCTCTGCATTCTTTTACCCTGTCGCTCCGGCAGCAGCTTTCCGAAACGCCGATTTCGGTCATCGAAGTCGCGCCGCCCGCCGTCGATACGGATTTGGGCGGCGTCGGTCTGCACACTTTCGGCGTTCCGCTCGACGAATTCGCCGGCGCGGTTTTCCAAAGACTGCCGCAGGGCGAAACGGAAATCGCTTACGGCACGGCGCAGAAAGCGAGCCGCGCTTCACGCGAGGAACTGGACGAAATGTTTAAATTTATGAATCAGGCTTTTAAATAAACCGGATTAAATTACACTTTGACGGCGTAAGGAATGACGTAAATCGCGATTGCCAGAAAATGGCAGATGCTTCCGGCGAGCACGAAAAGATGCCAGATAGCGTGATTGTGCGGCAGACGATTCCAGGCGAAAAAAATCACGCCCACCGAATAAGCGATTCCGCCCGCGACAATCAAGGCAATCGGCATCAAGCCCAGAGCGGCAAACAACGGCTGAACCGCGATAACTCCGATCCAGCCCATCAGAAGATAAGAGAAAACCGACACAATCATAAATCTTTTACCGAAAAAAACTTTCAGCAAAATGCCGGCGACGGCAAAAGCCCAGACGAAAGCAAGCAAACCGTGTCCGAAAGCGCCGCGCAAAACTATTAAAGTAAGCGGAGTGTAGCTGCCGGCAATCAGGAGATAAATACAGCAATGGTCAATGATTTGGAGCGTTTGTTTGAGCTTCGGCGAAGTCGCGCCGTGATAAAAGGTCGAAGCGGCATACAAAATAACCAGCGACGAGCCGTAAACGATACTGCCGGTGATGTGCCAGACGTCGCCGTTGACGCTCGCCAGCGAAACCAGAATAATAAATCCGATGATGCTCAGTAATAATCCGAAACCGTGCGTGACGGTGTTGGCGATTTCTTCGATTGGCGCTGTCAGGAATCGGGCTTTTATCATTATTGCTTGGTTTGATGCTTAAAACTTCGATTCGCTGTCCGTTCTTTCGCGCCGCGCCACGCCCGTCTGATACGCCGCTTCTTCGACTCGCGCCGCGACCGCTTCGCCGACGCGTTTATCGAACACGGACGGGATAATGTAATCGGCGTAAAGCTCGTCGGGCGTGATGATTTCGGCAATCGCGTGCGCGGCGGCAACCTTCATTTCCTCGTTGATGCGCGAGGCGCGGCAGTTCAGAGCGCCGCGAAAGATGCCCGGAAAGCAGAGAACGTTATTAATCTGGTTCGGGTAATCGCTTCTGCCCGTCGCCATCACCGCGACGTGACCGGCGGCGTCTTCGGGCATAATTTCGGGAATCGGGTTTGCCATCGCAAAAACAATCGGGTCTTTCGCCATATTTTCGAGGTCCTGCGCGTCAATCACGCCCGGCACCGACAAGCCGAAGAAAACGTCCGCGCCGCGGATTACGTCGTGAATCGAGCCTTTTTCCTTGTTCGGATTTGTGTTTCTGGAATACCAATCCTTGACCCAGTTCATATTTTCGCGGCGACCTTCGTAAATCGCGCCCGACTGGTCGCAGCCGACGATATTTTTGACGCCCGCCGCCTGGACGATTTTCGTGCAGGCGACGCCCGCCGCGCCGACGCCGTTGACGACCAGCTTGATGTCTTCCACCTTTTTGCCGACGATTTTCAGCGCGTTGATAAGCGCGGCGAGAACGACGACGGCGGTTCCGTGCTGGTCGTCGTGAAAAACGGGAATGTCGAGCTCTTCTTTCAATCTGTCTTCGATTTCAAAACAGCGCGGCGCGGAAATGTCCTCTAAGTTAATGCCGCCGAAAGCGACCGCGATATTTTTGATGGTCTGGACAATCTCGTGCGGGTCTTTCGTGTTCAGGCAAATCGGGAAAGCATCGACGCCGCCGAATTCTTTAAATAATTGACATTTTCCTTCCATTACCGGCATCGCCGCCGCCGCGCCGATGTCGCCCAAGCCCAAAACCGCCGTGCCGTCGGAAACGACCGCGACCGTGTTTCTTTTGATGGTTAAGGTGTAGGCTTTTTCCGGGTCTTTGTGAATCGCTTCGCAGACGCGGGCGACGCCCGGCGTGTATGCCATCGACAAATCGGCGCGCGTTTTTAGAGGGACTTTTGAAACCATCTCGATTTTGCCGCCGAGATGCATCAGAAAAGTGCGGTCGGACGTATTGACGATTTCCACGCCGTCGATGTTCGTCAGAGCGCCTACGATTTCCTCGTCGTGTTTTTCGCTGGAAGCGTTGACCGTGATGTCGCGGACGAGAAAATCCTTGCCGACGCTGACGATGTCAATCGCTTCGATGTCGCCGCCGACGCGCCCGATGGCGGTCGTGATTTCGCCTAATTTGCCCGGCTTGTTCTGAATTTTGACGCGCAGCGTGACGCTGTAGCTGGCGTTCGGAGTTGGATTATTCGACATTCAAAAAGATTAGCGTTTTGAATGCGTTCGCGCAACAGTTTAATGACTGCCTTTGAGTAAAAATAAAAGATAAACCGCGCCTTCGAGCATCGCCTGCGAGAGCAGCGTGCATAAAAATATCGTCGCGAAAACCTGCAACGCGCCGACCAGCCGGTTTTTCGGCTTGAAAAATTGCCAGTAAGCCCATATCCAGAACGGGAACTTTAAAAGTAAATTCAAAACCAATAAAATTTGCGTTTTACCTTGCGTAAAATTAATGGCGGCGACGCTGTAAACGACTACATCGCCGATGATAAGCTGCGCGGTGATAAACGCGCTTAAAACCAGATGCTCGGCAAAATTAAAACCGGAGCGGTAAAAAATCAAAAACGAACTCAGCGACATCGGCAAAATCATCGCCACGATAAGCACTTTATAATAATTGGCGACCAGGTAAGCGCCGGCGGATTTTAAATCGGTAATTTCCTTTTTGGCGGCGGTCGCATCGCTGACGAAATGATTTATCACGATAAAGATGCCGCACCAAATCAGCAGATACAAAAACGGGCTGAAATAAATTTTGCGCCTGCCTTCGACGTATTCGCGCATCATTTTGCCGGGACGCAGGCAGAGGTTTTTCAGAGTGTAAAAAAATCCGCCGTCAACGTGAAAAATGCTGTGCGGGATTTCGTGCAGCCATTCGTGCATCGTAAAACGGTGAGTCGCGGCTTTCTGCCCGCATTCGTTGCAGAAATTTCCCTCGAACGCGTTGGAGCAATTTAAACAGGTCGTCATATCGGTTTTGAAAGGATAGAAATTTGTTTCTCCAGATTACTTGAAAACGAAACGTAATTCCAGACGTTTCAGCTAAACGGGCGCAAAAGTCCGTGCAGGATGCCGTGAATCGAAACTTTATCCGCCGAGAGCCGAATCGTTTGATAATTCCGGTTCGCCGGACGCAATTCGATGTTGGCGCCGTCGCGATAAAAGCGTTTGAGGACGACGCGGTTTTCGGCTTGCGCGACGACAATCGCGCCGTCGCGGGCAAACGCGCGTTTTTCAATCAGCGCGATGTCGCCCTCGCAGATGTGCTCGTCGAGCATCGCTTCATTCGGCACTCTGAAAGCGCGGATTCTTTCCGGCTCGTAATAGCCGAGCAGAAATTTCGGCACGAAAATCGGCTCCTGCTCCCAGTTTTCACGGAAGCTTTCGGCGGCGTCGGAAATTTCCAGCCAGTCGATTTCGCAGACGGCTTCGTTGACGAGATTTTCCGCGCGCAGCTCCAATCCGAAACTGCCGTCCTCGCGCCGCCTTTGCAGGATTCCTTGTTTTTCCATCGCGGCGATGTGCTTGGCAATCGCCGATTTCGAGGCGATTTTAAATTTGCGGGCAATCTGCTGGTACGACGGGATATGCCCGCGCTCGTTGATAAACTCGGTGATAAAATCCAGAATCTCGCGCTGACGTCGGGTGCGTGGCTGCATGTGGGAAATATTAATTAATAGCAGGGCGAAAGTCTATCAAAATTTGTCGAATTTCCTTACTAAGTTAATAATTCCTGCCCGGCGTATTTTGAAGCTCACGATTTCTCGATAATCAGAAACGTAAAGTGAAACTTTTCCCGAAAATTGTTAATTATTAGTGAACTAAATCGAAATTATGCTCAACCCTAAAATAGGGAGAAAACTTTAAATGAAACGAGCTACGCTTAAATTAGTGATTGTCTTAGCGACAATTTTGATTGCGTCACAATTAACTTTCGCTCAGGAAAAAAGACCGTCAACAATGTAAAGCCGATACCAATTGATAGGCTAAGTGAGGAAATCCTGCCGCTTCCTTCAAATTCTTCTCTATCTCCGGCAAAGTTTTTTGATATGAAGGTAAATTCCATCTCACAAATTACAATTAATCTTTATGATGAAAGTAAAACGAGATTATCGACAATTATCGTCACGGAAGACGTAATCAAAAAAACTTTTGAATATAAGATTTCAAGCCCAAACTCTGAGATTGAATGGGTAAGAATAAATAATGAAGTTAAAGACGGAAAAAGCATTGCCAGTGCTCTATCTTCATCTGAAAAAAGTATGAAAATACTAATGCTGATTGGAAAAGAAGCCGCCGGCTGTCAGTCGAAAAATCCTTTAACGGAACTTGAAGTTATCGACGCAAACGGAGTCGCCAGAAAATTCTCTCAAAATATTCAAACCAAAGAGCAGAAAGAGGAAATTCAATCATTTCTCAAGCAAATTGAGTGAGAACTTTACAATACTCCGCAATTAAAGATTTTGCGCGAAGTCATACTCTCTTTGCACAAACTGCAAATTGCCGTCGGGGTAGACTCAGCCAAACAAATTAAAAAAGTTCAGGGATAAGATAATATGGCACCTGCACCCGGCGGAACCCCTAATTGCAGCGTTTATTGCATAAGAATAGTTACAATCTCTCCTATATTTGCCTGTAATGATGATACTCTTAACTGTAGCAGTTGCGGAGTTGACGGCATCTATTTTATCGGAGGTTGTGTGCTAAACGCTGTTTGTGTTCTCAGTTGCGGTTCATTCTGGTCGTAAAAGGTTTTGAAAGGATGGTTTTATAATGAAAAATAATTTCACTTTCAAAAGGGAAGCAAAATGGCTGCTAATTATTGTTTTGTTCTTTCCGGTCGTCGGAATCCTGATTGGTTTAATAATCTGGATTTGGAGATTTCTCGGCGGAAATATCTGAAAGACGATTTAAAATAAAGAAAGCGGACTGATTTTATAAAATCAGTCCGCTTTCTTTATTTATTGCGGTTTCGTTATCGGCTCTAAAATAATGATTGACGCGGGCGGTTTATCACGGTTAAAATCTTTTAGGCAGTTTGGCATTTCTTGTCCAAACGTTTAAAATCTGTCCCAACCCTTTGGAAAGTTTCTATTCTTCTTGTATGCCGACCAGAATTGATGATTTATTGCGGATGGCAATGAGCTTTGGCGCATCGGACCTGCACCTCAGAGCCGGTTCTTTTCCCGTGATTCGCGTCAGCGGCGAGCTGCGTCCCGTTTCGGGCGTCTCGCGGCTGGCGCAGGAAGAAACGCTGGAAATGGCTTTTTCGATGATGTCGAATCGCCAGAAACAGCATTTTAAGGAAGCTTACGAAGTCGACATCGGTTACAGCGTCTCGGGCTTGGGCAGATTTCGCGTCAATATTTTCCAGCAGCGCGGCTCGGTCGGCATCGTCGCGCGCGTCATTCCCGACACGATTCGCAATTTCGCCGAGCTCGGACTGCCGCCGGTTCTATCGAAAATCGCCGAAGAAAATCGCGGCTTGATTCTAGTCACCGGAACGACCGGTTCTGGAAAATCGACGACGCTCGCCGCCGTCGTCGATTACATCAACCAGATGCGAAACTCGCACATCGTGACGGTCGAAGACCCGATCGAGTTTCTGCATAAAGACAAAAAATCTTTCGTTACGCAGCGCGAAGTCGATGTCGATACGCGCAATTTTGCGGAAGCCTTACGCGGCTCGCTCCGCCAAGACCCGGACGTGATTCTGGTCGGCGAAATGCGCGACCTCGAAACGATTGAAACCGCCTTAGTCGCCGCCGAAACCGGACATTTGGTGCTTTCGACGCTTCACACGCTCGACGCTTCGGAAACGATTGCGCGCATCATCTCGGCTTTTCCGCCGTTTCAGCAAAAATCAATCCGCATCCAGCTTGCCGGACTTTTAAAAGCCGTCGTTTCGCAGCGCCTGATGAAGGAAGCGAACGGCAAAGGCAGAGTTCCGGCGGTCGAAGTTCTGGTTTCGACGCCGCTGATTCGCGACTACATCCTGAACGAAGAAAAAACTTCGCAAGTCCGCGACGCCATCTCGGCGGGAACTTCGCAATACGGAATGCAGACGTTCGACCAATCCCTGTTTTATCTTTACCAATCCGGTCTGGTCACGCTCGAAGAAGCCCTGCGCGGCTCGACCAACCCGGACGAATTCCGTCTCCGACTCGCCGGAATCCAGAGCACGACGACGCTTGCCAGAGAAGATATGGAACGCCAGAGCGGCGTCGGCAAAGTCAATGATTTGATTTCGCGAATATAACTGCCCGCCGAACTTACTTAATAATTTCAGCCCACATTTCATAAATTTTCCCATTTAAAATTCCAGCCTGAAAATACTTCCATAACCCAGGAGAAAATAATAAATGAACGTCTCGCTCGGCGTGCGGTTAGCGTCTTTAATTTTGCTGATTGGCTCGACCTCAGCCTGTCTGAATCCTTTTCCGCCGCTTCAAAGACCGCGAATTGAACGCGGACAATCTCAACCCGTAAGCCAAATACCGGCACAACCAAAATGGGAACACAAAAAATCGGTGCAGAATCCCGTGCCGGTAAACTTTGACGTCAGCACCGAGACGGGCAAAGTTATGAACGACGCTTTTAATGCGTTAGCTAAAGAAGATTTTCAATGGCTCGAACAGGAAGCCGGCAAAGCGAGAAGAGAAAAAGAAAGACTCTTCGGCGGCTACTGGAAAATAGCCAATATGTATTTCGGGCTTTCCGGTCCGTCGATTGCTGCCGATGAAGAATGGAAAAAACATTTCGAGAGATTGAATCGCTGGAAAGAAAAATTTCCCGAATCGATAACCGCGCGCGTCGCTCTCGCCGAATCCTGGATTGATTATGCCTGGCAAGCCAGAGGCGGCGGTTTCGCTTATACCGTTACCGATGAAGGGCGGCGGCTTTTTAATGAAAGAATAAATTTTGCCGAGAAAGAATTGTTCGAAGCGAAAAGCCTTGAGCAGCGTTGTCCGCATTGGTTTGCCTCGCTGATGGTGGTCGGGCGAACGCAGGGCTGGGATTTGGAGGATTTTGACGGCGTTTATCAGGAAGCCGTTAAATTCGAGCCGCATTATTATTATTACGCTCTCGAAAAAGCGACCTATCTGTTCCCGCGCTGGCACGGTTCAATCGGCGACTGGGAAGCTTTCGTCGAACAGGCGGCAAACGAAGCGGGCGGGACGCAAGGAGAAATTCTTTATTATTTAGTCGTCTCGGATTACCTCAGGGATTACAGCGACGCGCCGTATGATAGAAGCAAATTGTCGATGCCGCGAGTCAATCAGGGATTTTATACATTGAAAAAAACTTACGGCGCGGACAACCAGCGCCTCAACGAATTTGCCAAATTCGCCTGCCGGATAAATGATTATCTGACGGCACACGAGGCTTTTGAGGAAATAGGCGGCAACTGGCTGGAAGGAACCTGGCGCTCAAAAGAATCGTTTGACCGCTATAAGTCGATGGCTGCTTTATCCAGAAAATTTTACGACCGGCAGAACCGGCGCTGATAATGCGCGTCTAATCAAAAAAAACTTCGCCTTTGGCGACGATGACGGATTGCCCGCCGATTCCGACTTTTTCAATATTTCCTTTCTCGCCCGTCACTTCGGCGTGAATCCGGCTCGGGCGTTTCATAAAATCGCCCTGTTCAATCGTGAATTTTTTCGCGTCAATCGCCGCGTGATAAACCAGATAACCGGCAAGCGACCCGGCGGCGCTGCCCGTCGCCGGGTCTTCGGGAATATTGTCGTCGGGCGCAAAAAACCGGGCGTGGACAAGGGAAGGAAAATCCGTCGAGCCTGCCGCATTCAAGCCGCCGTCTGCCGCCGGCGGTTCTGAATTTAACAGCGTGAACGCATAACAGCCGATTGCGCCGTAGGAAAGATAAATTTCCGAAAGCAAGGATGAATTAATGCGGCAGCGGCTTAAGGCTTCGAGCGAAACGATTGGAATATCCAGTGCTTTGATGCCGGTCGAAACGACCTGCACGGGCAAACCGGCGCTGAAATTCAAATCCGCCAAATCCAGTCCCAAGCCTTGCGCCAGTCTCGAAATTTCTCTTTCGTTGGAAATAATTGCGCCCGCTTCAAACGTGCCTTGCGTCATCGTCACCTGAAAAGGTTTTTCGTCGCGGTATTCAATATCGACCGGCAGAATTCCCAGATTCAATTCCTGCTCAATCGTCACCGTGCCTTGCGCCTGGTGCGGCACGACGCCGAGCGTCGCCAAAAGATTCCACGTCCCGACCACCGGATGACCGGCGAGCGGCAATTCCCGCATCGGCGTAAAAATTCGCAGACGGCGCAGAGCTTTTTCCGAAGGCGAAACAAAAACCGTTTCGCTCAGATTCATCTCGCGCGCAATTTTCTGCATTTCTTCCGCAGACAATCCGGCGGTTTCGGGAAAAACCGCCAAAGGATTGCCCGCGAAAGCCTTATCGGTGAAAACGTCGAGCTGGTAAAATTCGTATTTTTTCATATTTTTCATAACCGGAATTGATGAATTATGAAGGATGAACGGGGAATTGTAAATTTTGCGATTTGCCCCGGAAAACCGTTTATTTGCATTTTTCTTCAATTTTTACCGTATTATCTTGACATTCAATCACTTAAGAGTGTAAATTTTTGTATTAATCTGTTCTAATGAGCGGCTTATGAAGTGATGCAAAGAGCAATCCTAAACACTCTTTTCTAAAGGCATTTCCGTAAAATTCCAGCTAACGGATTTTCAACTTCTAAAGCGGTTCGATAGGCGAAAGCAGCCCCGCAGGCTTTCGCTTGTTTAGAGATTAAAGCGCGGGCTTGCGCTCTTTTTTATTAGTAGCTACTTTTTGAAGGGAATTTAACAGAATTTTTCATGACAAACGACGTAACAAAACAAACTGAAGAGATACCGGCGGAAAACAACCAGCCGACCGATTCAGTTACGGATGAAACAAAAAACTCCGCCGGGATGACTTCGGCGGGATCCACAACGGAAGATGAACAAAGCTCCAATGAAATGGACTTTGGCGCGATTTTAGAGCAGTTCGAGCAGGAGCAGACGGCTTTCAGCAAAGGCGAGCTGGTCAGCGGCAAAGTGGTCGGTATTTCCGACCGCGGCGTGCTGATTGATTTCGGCTACAAGTCGGAAGGCGTCGCCGATATTGCGGAATTTACTTCGCCCGAAGGCGAAGTGACCGTTAAGCAGGGCGACGAAGTCGAAGTCACTATCCGCAGTATGGATTCGGGCGACAATCCGCCGTTTCTGTCGCGGATGGACGCGCTGCGCCGCCGCGCCTGGAACGAAATCGAAACCGCCTTTAATGACGGCTCGCCGATAACGGGTCGCGTCATCGACAAGACCAAAGGCGGCTTGAGAGTCGACATCAACGGCGTCGAAGCATTTCTGCCCGGCTCGCAGGTCGATTCGCGCCCGATTCGCAATCTCGATTCGTTCCGCGGACAGGAAATCGAAGCACGCGTCATCAAATTCAGCCGCAAGCGCAACAACATCGTGCTTTCGCGCAAGGTTCTGACCGACGAAATCAACAGCGTCCAGAAAGCGAATACTTTGAGTCAGGTCGAAGAAGGCTTCGTAGTCGAAGGCACGGTCAAAAGCCTGCTCGAATACGGCGCGTTTGTCGACATCGGCGGCATCGACGGGCTTCTGCACGTGACCGATATGTCCTGGGGCAGGCTCGACCGACCCTCGGAAATGTTCAAGGTCGGCGACAACGTGCAGATTAAAATCCTGCGCCTCGACCGCGAAAAAGAAAAAGTTTCGCTCGGCTATAAACAGTTGATTCCAGACCCTTGGGCGACCGTGGCGGAAATTTATCCGATTGGCTCGCGTCTGAAAGGAAGAGTTTCGAGCGTGGCGGATTACGGCGCGTTTGTCGAACTCGAACCCGGCGTCGAAGGCTTAGTTCACATCTCGGAAATGTCGTGGTCGAAACGCGTCAAGCATCCGAAAAATCTGGTCAACACCGGCGACGAAGTCGAAGTGCAGGTGCTCGGCATCGACCCGCAGGACCGCCGCATCAGCCTCGGTATGAAGCAGATGCAGCCGAATCCGTGGGAAACGGTCGGCGACCGTTATCACGTCGGCGACAAGGTTCACGGGCGGGTGCGCAATCTGACGGATTTCGGCGCGTTTATCGAAATCGAAGACGGAATAGACGGATTGGTTCACGTTTCCGATATTTCGTGGTCGAAAAAAATCAAGCATCCGAAAGACGTTCTGAAAAAAGGTCAGGAAGTCGATGCTGTGGTTACGAATATCGACACGCCGCATCGTCGGCTGTCGCTTTCTATTAAAGAACTCCAGCCGAGCGCGTGGGAAAGCTTTGTGGCGACGCATCGTCCGGGCGACGTCGTGCGCGGCAAGATTTCGCGCTTTGCCGGATTCGGCGTTTTTGTCGAGCTTGGCGACGAGCTGGAAGGCTTGTGTCACATCTCGGAATTGTCCGACGAAAGAGTCAATCGGGCGGAAGACGTCGTTCAACTCGGACAGGAACTGGATTTCAAAATCCTCCGCATCGAAGCTGACACGCAGAAAATCGGTCTTTCGCATCGCGCCGTCGGCAAGGAAGACGAGCCGCAGGTCGACACCAAAGTTTACACGACCGAAGCCAAAGGCGGAATGGCATCTTTGGGCGAACTGGCGAATCTGAAATTCGGCAGGGAAACCGAGCCGCCGAAAGCGGAAGAAGCTAAACCCGAACCGAAAAAGGAAGAGCCGAAAGCGGAAGAATCGGTTGCGGAAACCGCGCCGGAAAGTTCGGAGGAAAATACGGGAGAAGTTTCGTCGGAAGATAAAACCGGCGAAACTTCTTCGGAAACTTCAGAAGAATCGACTGGCGCAGCCGCTGAAACAACAGGTGAAGAATCTGCCGTAACGGAAGAATCCAAAGAAGAAACCGCCGAAACTACCGCGGCGGAATCAACCGGCGAAACCGTTACTGAAGAGTCCGTGGACGAAACTCCCGCCGCCGCAGCCGAAGAATCTCCGCAGTCGGCGCAGTCGGAAGAAGCTTCTACTGCCGAAACTGCGGAAGAGACAGGCGCGGAAACCACTTCCGAAACGACCTTAACAGAAACTACGGAAACCGCCGCCGAAGCTGCCGCGCAGACCG
Organism: Pyrinomonadaceae bacterium; assembly: GCA_036388475.1. Lineage (GTDB taxonomy): Bacteria > Acidobacteriota > Blastocatellia > Pyrinomonadales > Pyrinomonadaceae > JALZHR01. Next base: position 46,866 of record DASVRT010000077.1, read on the forward strand.
GGGAAACTACCGAAGCCGCATCTGCCGGCGGAGACGAGAAGAACGAAGCCGAAGCCGAAAAAACGGCGTAACTTGAGTTTTTGTATTAAAATTTAGATTCCCGTGAGGCTAATTGCATGACAAAAGCGGATATTGTTGAACAAGTTTCCCGTGAAGCGGAAATGACGAAAAAAGATGCCGAGCAGCTGGTCGAAATCGTTTTCGACAGCATTATCGAGGCATTAAACAAAGGCGAAAAGGTCGAACTGCGCGGCTTCGGCAGTTTTCGCACCCGCCAGCGCGGCGCGCGCAAAGGTCGCAATCCGAAATCCGGCGCGGCGGTCGACATTCCGGCAAAACGCGTCGCCTATTTCAAACCGGGCAAAGAATTGAAGGAAGTTATCAACGACTAAAAAAGGATGAGAGATGAAAGATGAGGGATGATTAAAAGCGGACGGAATGCTTCTTACTCATCCTTCATCCTTCCGCCTTCATTCTTTAAAGATTACCGTGGATGTATTGTGGAGTCCCTGGCGATACGACTATATTAAAGCCGACGAGCGGCGCTTAACCGAAATCGTCAACGGCTGCATTTTCTGCACGATTTTAAACGACTCGGCAAGCGATGAGGAAAAATTTATTCTCCACCGCGCCGAGTTTAATTTTGTCATCTTAAACATTTATCCCTATACCAGCGGTCATCTGATGATTGTTCCTTTCGCGCACCTCGCCGATTTAGACCGCGCCGATAAAAAAACGACCGACGAATTAATGGATTTAACCAAACGCTGCCAGACGGCGATTCGCGCGGCTTACCAGCCAAACGGAATCAATCTTGGAATGAATCTCGGCAAAGCCGCCGGCGCGGGCATCGCCGAACATTTCCATATGCACATTTTGCCGCGCTGGATTGGCGACGTGAATTTTATGACGGCAGTCGGCGAAACGCGCACGATTCCCGAAGATTTACGGACGACTTACGGGAAATTGAAAGATAAATTTTAATGATGAAGTTAACGCAAGCGGTCCGCTAACAATCACTTTTTGCAGGAAAAGCCTTTTGCAAACAATCACCGGACTTCAGAAGAAGAACTATGATTTTTGCAAAAGGCTTTTCCTGCACTTGGTCTGTAGTTAATTAATTCCAAGCTGTTTCATTATTTCAATTGTTCGGACGCGGCTTGATATAAGCCCTGCGGTAAATCATCCGCTCCCGTATTCAACAACCATTCCTCTAACGTCCCTTTTTGGCGAAAAGAAGATTCTTTGGCGGCTGATTGCGGTAATCCTACAGTCCCGATTACGGCAAGCCCCGCCAGGGAAGCTCCCGCAATTCCTAAAAACTCTCTGCGATTTGTTTTATTTTTGTTCATAAACTTTCTCCATAGTAGAAATTAATTCGCGGGCGACTCTATTTCATCCTTAATGGATTTGGATAATTTATCGTCTAAATAAGAGTCGCCGGACTTTAACAGAAATATCTCCACCCGTCTGTCCCGGTCAGTGAAATATTTATCCGCTTCCGCAGTTTTGTAAAATATTTGACCTTTACGGACGACTATCTGACGCGTTTTTTCGGTTGTGTTTTCAGTTAACACAACCTGAAAGCCGCTATACCCCAAGCCGTCCTGAAAATCAATCGGTTCTGCCTTCGGCAAATCATTAAGCAGCCCGAGCAGTTCTCCAATCTGTTTTTCAGATAAACTCCAGGATGGATTTTCCCGTCCGCTGTAAATTTGTAATGTAACCTTCGCTTTTTTCACGTTTGCAGGTGTCGCGTCAATAAGCAGCGTTTGTCGCTTGTCATTGATGCTGCAAGCAAGAAAACAAAATGCGAGTAGCCATATTGCGGCATTTTTCATCGCACTGCTCACAAAGATGCGCGTTAGCTCACGCTCCAGCCGTTAGGGAAATATCTGTAACTGCAAACCAATGTGTAAGGACCGCGATTACAGGTAGCAGGATCGCTTATCAAGTTTCCGCTGTTGTCGTAATTTCTCGCCGCCGTTTGTCCCGGTTTGTGACACCAATGACTATTGGCAGCCAGGCGATACCAGTGAAAATCGTTGTTCGCCCAAAGGACGAGACAGACATAAAGTTCGTTGCCGGAAGGGTAGCAGGCTGTTTCAAAACCGTCAGCGTCGGCTCCGTAGCTGACTGAGCCCGGAACAGTGCTGCAATCGGCTAAAGACGTCCACTGCACGCCGGAGATGCGTCCGGGCTGAGCAAAAGTGTTGCTTTTGTAGTTTGCCGCATAGTTGTAGCAGTTATTGCGCCGGATGCTGAACCCGTCGTTCCAGAAAGAAAAGTTTGTGTCGCTCGTATAAACCAACGGTCCACATACTAGAGAAGCAGTGGCATTGTCTTTCGGGCGCGGCGCATTGAGCGGAATGTTCGGCTCTAAAGAATTAACCGAAGTCTCGAAACCTCTGTCTGTCGGAGCATCCAAAGCGAGCGAGTCGTTCGTGGTATGCGTCCGCCAATATTCAGACCATAGTTGATTAGTCGCCTTAATTGAATCAAAGGCGACTTGCCGCACATCGTCAGCCACCTTTTTTCCGGCTTCAATGGAATTGAGCAGGGCGGCTTCGGCGTCGGCGTTTTCTTTTGATTCGATGTAAAATCTGGAGGGCAAGCCGGATTTTTCAAGCGTATTTCTCGCTTCTCTGCTTGCCGAAACGGTGAATCCTCTATAACCCAGCCCGCCGGCGCTCTTTGGTGGAAGCGTTAAAGACGGCTCTGACATAACACGAGCAATGAATTCTTTTTCTTCCTGTGCGGTCAGTGTCCAGACGGGATTTGGATTACCCGAAAAAATGTCTAGTTCGACAGTAATCATAAAATTCTCCTATGCAGTGATTGTGAATATTTTAGGAAGGGAAAAGAGAAAAATTCTTAAGGTTTTTCGTGTTTAACCTCCCAAATTCCGATTTGAGAGGATGCTGGGCTAAGCGGTTTGTCTATCGCCGCATCCGATTCAAGCGATAACCGCAACATGTTTATTGTTGAAACTGTAATACCATCCGGCAAAACAAAATGCAAGCTCTGAAATGACGGATTAGTTTTCCCGCACCAAACATTTTATGTAAATAAACGCCGGTAATTCCAATAGTTATTCGACTTGCGCCCGTTTCGATTTGCGAAAAAAAATGAGTTTGTAAAAAATTATTTCACCGTTTTGGCTTCGGCTTTGTCGGGCTGCGCCGTGCGGTCAACGGCTTCGTCTTCGACTTCGCCGCCGCGACTGACGGGAATTTCTGCGGGATTCGAGTATTTTAAGCCGCGTTCTTCCGAGTCTTCGTCTGCCGGAACGATGAGTTTGGCGAATGACGCGGGCGGCGTGTAACCGGGGTAATCAATGCGGGAATGATAGATGGCAACGAGGGATTTAATCATCGATTCGCGAATTAAAGTGAGCTCGCGCAGGGTTAAATCGCATTCGTCGAGCTGGTCGTCGCTCAAGATTGCGTCGAGGATTTTGGTGATGATGTAGCGGATGTTTTCCGGCGTCGGTTGGGAAAGCGAGCGGGCGGCGGCTTCGCAGCTGTCGGCAATCATCATAATGGCGGCTTCTTTAAACTGCGGCTTCGGTCCCGGGTAGCGAAAATCCGATTCTTCGACTTCCTGATTTTCGCCTGCCTGCGCCTGCGCTTTGCGTAAGAAGTAATGCAGCGTGCGCGTGCCGTGATGCTGCGGGATGAAGTCGATGATGCGCGCGGGCAAGCCGATTTCCTTGCCGAGCTTGATGCCGTAGGTCACGTGGGCGATGATGATTTTCGCGCTTTGCGCCGGTTTCAGTCGGTCGTGCGGGTTTTTGCCGAGTTGATTTTCGACGAAATGTTCGGGCGCGGCGGTTTTCCCGATGTCGTGATAAAGCGCGCCGATTCTGGCTAACAGAGCGTTTGCGCCGACCGCGCGGCAGGCTTCTTCGGCGAGCTGCCCGACGGCGTGCGAATGCTGATTCGTTCCCGGCGCGCGCAGCGCCAGTTGTCCGAGCACGGGCAAATCCGCGTTCGAAAGCTCAAGCAGTTTGACGTCGGTCAAGATGCCGAACATCGACTCGCAAATCGGCAGAAAAACCGCCGTCACCGCCGCCGTGATGATTCCGCCTAAAAGCCCGCAGGCGACGGCGAGCGTCACCGTATTTAAAATAAAAGGCTGCTGCGTGTAGCCGATCAGCGCGACGGTAATCAGCGCGTTTGCCGCGCCGACCAGCAAACCAGCCGTCGTGACCGACGAGCGCGAGCGATAACGCCCGATTCCGTAAACCGCGACCGCCGAAGAAATCGCCGCATACAAAACGAATTCCAGCGGTTTCGGCGCGAGCAAACCCGCCAGAAGCGCCGAAAAAATTCCCGAAAACAGCGCGACGCGTCTATCGACCAGAAGCGTGACGAGCAGGCTGGCAAAGGCGAATGGAATGGCAAACGACCAGATTGTCGCGTCGTTAAAAGGCGCTTTGATGTTCTGCAAAGCGGTAAATTCGGACAGGCGAAAACAGATTGCCATCAGAAGCGTCTGGATGACGGCGACGAAGCCGAACAGGGCGAAAGTTCTTTCCGGCGAGAGCGTCAGGCGCTGCACCGTTCCGCGATGCTCGATAAATCGCCAGGCGACCCAGTAAAGCGCGGCAATCAGGAAAAGCAATCCGAAAAAGCGATTCCATTTTCGCGTCGAATCCGTGTAACTGCGGATAGCGCTGATTTTAGCTACAATGTCCGGCGTAACTATGTCGCCTTCGCCGGCGATTCTTTGCTGGCGTTTGAGCGCAATCGTCACCGGCGGAATGCTCTGCGCGGCGTTTTCGCGAGCTTTATTGGTCGCGTCGCTGTCGTAAACGACGCTCGGCTGAATGTAAGGCTCCAGCGCGATGTAAAACGCGTCGGCTTCCTTCTGCGAAAGACTGCGGATTTCCGCCAGCCGGTTTTTCAATTTTTCGCGCGCGGCGGAAAGCGCCGTCCAGCTTGATTCGGGCGAGCGTTCGGTAATCTGACTGCTCGGTTTCTGGCGGTCAATCAGAGTGATGTTTTCCTGAAAATACTGCTGGTCGGAATCATTGTAAATGCGACCGTCGGCGCTCTCGCGCAAAGCGCGCGAAAGGGCTTCCAGTTCGTTTGAACTGAAACGGCGCGCCGCGAAAACGTTGCCGACATCCGCGCCGCCCGCGCCCGTCCAGTGCGTCTCGGCTTTGGCGTCTTCCTTAATATTCGCTTTGACGTTTGAGTTTTCCGCCCGCGAGTTGGAATTTGAACCGTCGCCGTGACGTTGTAGATTTTCCCACGCCGAGCGAAAGTTCTGGACGGCGGTTTCGGCGCGGTTCGCTTCGAGCGTGAAAATCGGAAAAACGCTTTCGCGCGACATCTGCCGGTTTTTTTCGGTTTCTTCCGTGTCGGTGATGGAAATATCGGCGGGCGAAATGATGCTTTCGCGCAGGATGTCGCCTTCTTTATATTGCTCGCCGGCTTGCGTGCGCCAGAGCGGATTCTGAATGAGAATCGTGGTAAGTAAAATAAATACAACAGTTCCAATCAAAAGGATTTGTCTTTTGGTTAGAGTTTGGAGCGGACGCTTGATATAGTTCGCCAGCCGGTTGCGGGTTTTCGCAAACGGCGGCGCAAGATTTGGAAGACGCTTACTCATGTTGAATTTGGTCTTCGGTTTTCGGTCTTCGGTCTTCGATTTTTGCTCGCGTCGAGTTGTCAAATCAAAGACCTAAGACCCAAGTCCGAAGACCGAAACCTTATTCAAGTCCTTCGCTAAAACTTCTCCGATTTTTTCCAGAAGCGGCGGCAGTGTTTCCGGCTTGATAGCCGAAATTGCCACGCTTTCGCGTTGTTTGTCAAGCGCCAGTTGCCGTTTTAAGGCTTCCGTCTCGTTTTCTTCGAGCAAATCCGCTTTGTTTAAAACTATCAATTGCGGAATTTCGTTGAGCTTTAAATCGCCCAGAATCTTTTCGACCGATTCGATTTGCGCCGTCGCGCGCGGGTTCGACGCATCGACGACGTGAACGAGCAAATCGCTGTCGCCGATTTCTTCGAGCGTCGCGCGGAAAGCCGCAACCAGCGCGCCGGGCAAATCGCGGATAAATCCGACCGTATCGTTAATAATAACTTCCTGTTCATACGGCAGGCGCAGGCGGCGCGAAGTCGGGTCGAGCGTCGCAAACATTTTCTTTTCGGCGTAAACTTTGCTCTGCGTCAGAGTGTTGAGCAAAGTCGATTTTCCGGCGTTCGTGTAGCCGACCAGCGAGATAATCGGCACTTCGCGCTTTAATCTTTCCTTCCGCCGGTTGGCGCGCTGGTTGCTTAAATGGTCGATGTCTTTTTCCAGGCGATTGATTTTATCGCGCACGCGGCGGCGGTCGGTTTCCAGTTTCGTTTCGCCGGGACCGCGCCCGCCGATTCCGCCCGCGAGCCGCGAAAACGCCGAATCCTGTCCGGCGATAAGACGCGGCAGAATATATTTTAATTGCGCCAGCTCGACCTGGATTTTACCTTCGCGCGATTGCGCCCGCTGCGCGAAAATGTCGAGAATAAGCTGCGGTCGGTCGATGACTTTTAAATCCGTCGCCTCGGACAAAGAGCGCACCTGCGCGGGCGAAAGCTCCGTGTCGAAAACGATTAAATCTGCGCCGAGACGCATCGCGCGCACTAAAAGTTCTTCGAGCTTTCCTTTTCCCAAAACCGTTCTGGAATCAATCTGTTGACGCCGTTGAATGATTTTATCCAGCACGACGACGTCAGCCGAAAGCGCGAGTTCTTCCAGTTCCGCCATTGATTCTTCGGCTTCGGACAGATAGCCGGTCGTGACGCCGACCAGAATCACGCGGTCGCGATTTGTCTGCCGATTGCGCGCGGTCTGGCGATTGCGCGCCATTTCCGCTTCGAGCGAATTGATAAGCCCGATAAAATTCGTTTCGAGCTGCGAAGGGATTTGCGGCTCTAAAAATTCATACGGCAGCGTGTGCGCTTCGTCGTCGATTTTTTCGGCGGTCGTCGGGACCAGATGCGCGGCGTGAACCAGATTCGGCAAACCCGTTTTTTCGTCAACCTGAATCGTCGCCATCAAATCCAGACGCAATAAAGCTAAGTCCGTTAAATCGTCCTGCGTCAGTTTTTCGCCGAGCAGGTGCGTGTGAACGCAGCGCAGACCGCGAAAACGCTCGACCGAAACGCGCGCGCGTCCGAAATCCGGCATCTCGATGCGTTTGGCGTTGCCGACCATCACGTATTCGACCTGACCTTTGCGATTCAGCAAGACGCCGATTTGTCGTCCGGTTTCAAACGAAATCTCGGACATCTGACGCGCCAGCTCGGGCGAGATGATTTGTTCGGGGGCGACGCGGCGCGATGAAAGGCGTTCGATGCGTCGCAGTTGATTATGCTTTAAGCCTTGCGTAAAACCGTGAATGTTGCTGATACTGCTACTGACCTCCGATAAGGAAATTATATCATAACCGCTCATTTTGATTGGCAAATTGATTAGATGCAGAAAAAAGGTAAAATTATAGTTTATGAATAAAGCAGGCAGAATTCTCTCAATCAATCCGCCTTACACGATTCCGGGCGGCGAAGTTTTTATCGAGTGCGAAAATTTTCAGGTCGATGGAAACGTCGCCTACGGATGTTTTTTTGACGGTCAGCCGGCAAGACTGGTCGGCGCTTCGCCGAATCGAATCATCGCCATTCTTCCCGAAACTTTCGATTCCAGCGAAGTCGAAGTTTATCTGGAAAGCGGAGGCGACCGCAGCGAGCCGGTAAATTTAACCGTCGGCAGAAAGCTGGCTGACGACCTTCATATGGTCTCGAATCCGGCGGTTGACCCGCGCGACGATTCGATAATTCTGACGCGTTCCGGCTCGCGCGGTCAGCAATTGCCGGTCACGCTTTTCCGGCTCGAATCCGATAATTATTTGCAGGAAATGTCCACCGCCGTGATGAATCCGACCGGCGTGGCGTTTGACAACGAAGGTCAGCTTTTCGTGACGAATCGCGCTGACGGCGAAGTCTGCCGCGTGCAGAGCGACGAGGAGTTGACAATCCTGGCTTCCGGCTTGGGCGTCGCCACCGGACTGGCGTTCGATAGAGAAGGCGTAATGTATGTCGGCGACCGCAGCGGAACCGTCTATAAAATTTCCGGTTTGGGCGACGCGCAGCCTTTCGCCACGCTCGAACCTTCGGTTTCGGCGTATCATCTGGCTTTCGACCGCGCCGATAATTTATATGTGACCGCGCCGACGCTTTCCAGCTACGACTCGGTTTTGAGAGTCGATAAAGAAGGCTACGAAGACGAATTTTATCGCGGGCTGGGCAGACCGCAAGGCTTGGCTTTCGACACGGAAGGAAATCTTTATGTGGCGGGCTGTATCAGCAGCCGACGCGGCATCGTGCGAATTTCGTCCGACGGTCGGGACGCCGAAATATTTGTTGCCGGAATGAACGTTATCGGTTTATGCTTTACGCGCAAAGGCGAGATGATTGTGGCGACGAACGAAGCGGTTTTTAATCTGCCGCTCGGCATTTACGGAACGCTTTTAGATTAAGGAAAAGTAAATAAAGTAAAAAGTAAAAAGGCAAAAGTAAAGAATGAAAATTTCCTTACTTTTGCCTTTTTACTTTTTACTTTTGCCTTTATTTATTTTTCAGGACTCGGGCTTACCTGCGGTTCGGGTTCGCCGCGGCGTTTAAGCTGCGGTTTGTCGTTGTCGTCGGTCGGCTTGGTGGTGTCGGTCGGCGCGTTCGGGTCGTCCGATGTCGGCTGGCGACGTTTCAAAGTCGGTTTGGAATCGCCGTTTTCGTCGATGTCGGAAACAACCTGCGCTTTGGCATTGGTCATTTTCATCAGGCGGGCTTTGACGCGCTGAAATTCGGACGTGCTGATAACGTATTCCTGTTTTTCGGGAAAACGCCCGACCAGGTTTAAGCTGTTGTCGCGCCGGTCAACCGATTGCGGGTGCGTCGAGAAAAGCTTCGTCAAGGTGTTCGGTTTTTTCTTGTTTCGCGACGCGAGCTTTTCAAACATCGCGGACATCGCGGTCGGGTCGTAACCGGCGGCGTAAAGATACTGCACGCCGAGCTTGTCGGCTTCGACTTCCGCGCCGCGGCTGAATTTGAAAAACGCGAGCGAGCTGCCGATGCCGCCGACGTTTTGCAGAATCGTCGAAGCGATGCCGCCGCCGAAAATAATTCCCGCCAGGATGCCGTAATTCAAGAGCGTTCCTTTACCGGAATTTTCCATCGCGTGGCGCGCGGCGACGTGGGCGATTTCGTGCGCCATCACGCCCGCCAGTTCCGCTTCGTTGTCGGCGGCTAAAAGCAATCCCGTGTAAACATAAAAATATCCGCCGGGCAAGGCAAACGCGTTGACTTCGTCGCCCTGGATGACTTTAATCGTGAACGGAATTTTCGCGTCCGAGTGAAGCACAATGTTTTGACCGACGCGGTTGACGTATTCGGTAATCACCGGGTCTTCGACCAGCTTCGCCTGCTGTTCGATTTGTACCGCCAGCTGTCTGCCGAGCGCCAGCTCTTTTTCCTGCGAGCCGCCGAGCCAGCCGAAAAAGCTGTCCGAACCTTTATTGATGTTGCGCTTGCCAATCATGTTCGGGTCTTCGTTGGCTGAAAGCGGCGCTTTCGGGTTGTTGGTCGATTGCTGCTGTTGAGTGGAATCCTGTTTGTTGGAATCTTTCTGTTTTTTCTCTTTTTTCTTTTTGCTGTCGTCCTGTTTGTTTTGTGCCTGTGTCCCGGTCTGCGCGAAAACGCTTGCCGGCAGCCCCGCCACGGCGCTTAACCAGACAGCCGAAAACAAAAGAAACGCGGTAAATTTCCGAATCTTTTCTCTACGCATTATGCCTCCAAGAAATTACGTTCAAGCCGATAAGTGAATTGTATCTTTAAAATCGCTTATTGAGCAATGCTTTTAAGATGCACGAAAACTAAAAAAAGGTTGGTAAATCCGAAATAAATTTACAAAACTTAACGAAAAGTATTTAATCCTTTGGAAAAAACTGCTAAAGTAGATTTGCGCCTTTAGTTTCGGCGCGAAAACATTCCGCATTCCCGGCAATACCGTCGAAATTTTTCCTTTCCCGATTTAGCGATTAAACGAGTTTTTGACCGTCCAATGAAACGCATTCAAGAAAAAGTAAAAGATTTAGTGGAAGTTCGCCCGTATCGAGGCTTGCAGGATTTTATTTCCGACCCTGCGGAGACGCTTACGGCGTATCATTTTACCGACCAGACGGCGGAAATGATGGCGAAATGGCTCGATAAAGTCGCCGACGTGCAGCCGTTCAGCGGCGCGGCGAAAGCGCTGGCGGGTTATCGCGGCGTCGGCAAAAGTCATTTTCTGGCGACGCTCGGCGCGATTGTCTCGCACGCCGAACTGCGCTCGCGCGTGACCGAGCCGATGGTCGCCGCCAGCGCGCAGCGTCTGAAACGCCGCCGTCATCCGGTCGCTTACGTCAGGCGCGGAACGCACGCGACTCTGCTGGAAGAATTAAAGGAGGCGCTGGCGCTGGCAATCGAAGTCGAGCCGGTAAATTTGGGCGGCTCGCTCGAAGAGTTATTAAAAATCGCCGCTGATAAAGCGGGCGATTTACCGTTCGTTATCATCATCGACACCGCCCACGACCGCGCCAACCGCGTGGCGCGCGATGACGGCGTTTTGCTCGGCGAGCTGGCGGAACAGGCTAAAAAATTAAATTTATTCATCGCCGTCGCGCTGGACGATGACATCGCCGGAGCGGACGGCGTCAACGCCGCCATCGCGCGCAATTACGCGATTGATTATCTCGACCAGGAACATCTCTATCGCATCGTCGATACGCATATTTTCCCCAAACACCGGCAGACGCAGCGGCTCGTTCACGACATTTACACATATTTTCGCGGGCTTTTGCCGAGCTTTCGCTGGAGCGAGCAAAGGTTTGTCTCGCTCTACCCGCTGCACCCGCTGATTCTGGAAATCGCGCCGTTTGTCAGGCTTTACGCGCCGGAATTTGCCTTGCTCGGTTTTGCTTCGGAAGCGGGCGCGAAAATTCTGGGTCGCCCGGCAAATTCGCTGGTCGGGCTGGACGAAGTTTTTGACCGAGCGGAAACCGCGCTGAGAAAAGCCAAAGATTTGCGCGAAGCGTTTTCGACTTACGACCGCCTCAGCTCGGAAGTCGTCGCGCACATTCCGGTGATGCAGCGCCTTCAGGCAAAGCTCGTTTTGAAGGCTCTGATGCTTTTGTCGCTCGACGGCGACGGCACGACCGCCAGCGAAATCAGCGCCGCGATGCTGATTTACGACGAAAACGCGCCGCAGAATTCCATCAAACAGGTCGAAGATTTGCTGGAAACTTTCGTTTCGATATTTCCCGAAGCCGTCAATCGCAAACAAGAAGCGGGCAGGGAAATTCGATACAGCCTGAAAGTCAGCGGCAAAGACAGTTTAAACGTCGCTCTCAGCGAAGCTGCGCTGGGAATTTCGCCCGACGTCGTGCCGAAAATCCTGCGTCGTTTTGCCGCCGAACGCTTTCCCGATTGGATTGTGCCAGCCGAAAATGAAGCGATTAATGCAACCGATTGCCAGGTCGTCTGGCGCGGCGGCAGCCGTCGCATCAGATTGCGCTGGAATTTGAATGACGGCGCGGCGCACAGTTCCGAAAACGCCGATTTTTTCGATTGGCAAATCATCGTCAATCAATCGCCGACGGCGCGCCCGCCGTTGGCGGCGGCAAGCGCAAATTCGACGGTCGTCTGGCAGCCCGCGGCGCTCGAAAGAGAAGAAGAAGAAACGGTTCTGCGCTATTCGATTCTGCTCAACGACGCGAGCTTGCGCGAATCGTTCGGCGAACAGGTGCGCGCCGCCGGACACACGCACAGCCGCGCGGTCGAGAAAATCTGGAATCGCATTTTCCTCGAAGACGGGAAAATTTTAATCGACGGCTTCGCGCACGGATTTACCGACAAAGCGCGCGCTTCGCATTCGCTCGGCGAGATGCTTTCGGAAATGCTGACGCCGCTTTTTGAGGCGCGTTATCCGGCGCATCCGATTTTCGCGGACGTTCTCGGGATGAACGAAGTGTCAAAGCTGGTCAGCGACCTTTTCAGCGGCGCGCGTCAGGCTTTGCCCGAAATTCAGCAGCTTGCCGCCAGCTTTGCCTCGCCGCTCGGGCTGGTCGCTCTGCGCGGAAATAATCTGGTGCTCGACACCGAAGAAAATCTTTCGCAGCAGCCTTTCGTGCAGGAAATTTTAGCGCTTTTAAGCGTGAGCAATGGCGAAACCGTTTCGCTCAGAGACGTTTCGCGCCGTCTGAAAAGCGAGCCGTACGGGCTGGTCGCCGAAGCGCAGCATTTGATTCTCGCCGCGCTCGTCGCCCAGCGCCGCATCGAATTCGTCACCTCCGAAGGCGACCGCATCAATCGCCGCTCGCTGGATTTAAAAATCGTCTGGGACGATATTGTCGGCATCGCGCGCCCGTCAACCGTTCTGCATTCTTCCGCCGAGCTGACCAACTGGGCGCGAACTTTAACGGCGGTCGATACTTTTAAAACCATCGACGACCCGGAAGACCGCGAAAAAGTCCGAAAAGCTTTGGAAAACTGGCTTTCGGACTGGGAAAGCGCGAGCGTTCTGGAGCGTTTCGAGCAGATGCCCGAAGAAATTCTCAATACGAAAATCTGGCGGCTCGCCACGCGCGCGCAAAAAACTTTCGGCACGGTCGCCGAAACGGTCAAGGAAGTTTTGCAGGAAACCGTCTCGCTCGAAGATTGTTTGCAGCGCATCGCCGACGCTTTTTCCGATTCGGAAAAGGAATTTCTCGAATGCACGCGGGATTTGATGCAGCTCGAAGACTTCATCAACGGCGCGGGCAAACGCGAAGCCGTCTGGCATTATCTCGCCGTCTGCGAAACGACGCAGGACGAAACCATCGAAAAACTGCGCGCCAAACTTCTGGAATTTATTCGCGAAATGGCGATTGCGCCGAGCGAGATTCTTAACCGCGAGCTGGAAAGAATGTGGCTTTTGTTTCACGAAGCGTTCGTCGAGCATTTCGCCATCAAGCACGATACGGTGATGAAATCGCATCATTTGCAGGAAAAATACGACGAGATGATGCGCAGCGACGAATGGTGGGAATTCGAAAATCTTTCCTCGCTTTCGATTTTTCAGAAAAATCACTGGCAAAGGGCGCAGAAATTCTGTCGCCGTTTTAAAGAACTGGATTGCCGCTCGGACGTTCGCCAGATGCTCCGGGAACATCCGTTTTGCGCCTGTCCTTTCCGCCTGTCGCAGATGAAGGAATGGGAAAATCTGCCGCGCATTTTATCGGAAACCGTCAATCAGGGGCGCGCAAGCTACCGGAAAACATTGAAGATTTTGAGCCAGACGCTCGTGCCGCTGCTCGAATATTTCGGCGACCAGACCAAAGAAGTCGAATACGCCGAAGCCGCGCTCAAGCTGGCGGACATCTTTAAGGAAGACAAAGAAATTCCGCTTCTTTCGACCGCCGAATTGATAATTCTGGAAAAAACCGTCAAAGCAATGCCCGCCTCGCCGCTTCTGCAAATCCAATTTCCGCCGGAAGACGGTTTCCTGAGCCGCGAAGAACTGCGCCGCCAGATGACCGAATGGCTCGACGAACTGCCGAGCGAGCCGGTTCTGGTAAAGATTTAAGAAGAAATGAAACAGCGGATTATCACGAAATGATACGGATTAAATAAAAAATAAATCCGTGTTTATCGACGGTAATTCGTTGTTTCATTTCTTTTTGCGCCTCTGCGTTGAAATCGTGATAAATTTTCAAGCATGAAAATTTCCATCATCGGCATCGGCAGGCTCGGCGGTGCATTAGCGCTCGCGTTGTCGAAAAAAGGTTATTCGATAGAAAATCTTATCGCCCGCCAGGGCGAGACGGCTGAAAAAATCGCCGAAAATATCAGTCCGAAGCCGCAAATTCTGAACGCTTCCGAAACCGAAAAGCTCGGCGGTTCGGAAATAATTTTCATTACCACGCAGGATTCGGAAATCGAAGCGGTCGCCGCGGGTTTAGCCGGAAAACTAACGAATAAACCTTTCGTTTTTCACACGAGCGGCTCGCTTTCATCGCAGATTCTGCGCGATTTAAATGAATCCGGATGCCGGGTCGGCTCGATTCACCCGCTGGTCTCGGTCAGCGATTCTTTTCTCGGCGCGCGCCGATTCAAAGACGTTTTTTTCTGTCTCGAAGGCGACGCCGAAGCGGTCGCGGTCGCCGAAAAAATTGTCGGCGATTTACAGGGCAAATCCTTTGCCGTCGAGACAAAATTCAAAGCGCTTTATCACGCTTCGGCGGTCACGGCGTCCGGTCAGGTGACGGCTTTAATCAGCATCGCCGTCGAAATGCTCGCCGCCTGCGGCTTGACGAACGAAAAGGCGCAGGAAATCTTATTGCCGCTCGTCAAAAGCACGTTTGAAAATCTCGAAAAGCAAACTCCGGCTGAGGCTCTGACCGGAACTTTCGCGCGCGCCGACGTCGAAACGATGAAAAAACATATCGCCGCCATCAAGGAAACGCTGGCGCCGGAATTGCTTGAGGTCTATTTGCAACTCGGACTTCGTTCGACGCATCTAGCTGAGACGCAGGGCGCGAGCGCGGAAAATCTGGCGCTGATGAAAAAAATTTTAGCCGTCGAGAACGCGAAGAACAGGAAGGGAAATTTACAGGGATAACAGGATGAATAGGGATGAAAACAGAAAATAAATAATCCTTGTCTATCCTGGTATCTCTGTTAATTTATTAAAAAAAATCTCAGCGGCTGAATTTGTTTCGTATGATTTCAGAAAGTGTTAAAATAAGTTCACTGGAATTTTATTCTCGGTCGGCGACGAAAAATATGGCGAAGAAAAAAGCGGAATTCCAAGAGGAAAAGGAAATTTTTCAGGAATATATCCAGAAATACGGGCTGCGCCGGACGGGTCAGCGCGATTTGATCCTGGAAATTTTTTTGCGCACCGAAGAACATCTTTCCAGCGAAGATTTGTATTGGCTCGTGCAGAAACAAGACCCGGCGGTCGGGCAGACGACCGTTTACCGCACGCTGAAGCTTTTGACCGAAGCCGGACTGGCGCGCGAAGTTCGCTTCGGCGACGGCAAAACTTATTACGAGCATCATTACAATCACGAGCATCACGACCATATGATTTGCACCGAATGCGGGAAAGTCATCGAGTTTTTCTCGCCCGAAATCGAAGCCTTGCAGGACGCGATGGCGGAAAAATTCAGCTTTAAGCCGACGCATCACAGTTTGCGGATTCTCGGAGTCTGCGCCGAATGCCAGGCAAAAGAAAGCGATATTCATATGACGGCTTCGGGCGCGCAGCCGCGCGTGCGCGTGATGTCGGGAAAGACGCGTTGATTTTGAATTATGAATTATAAATTTTGAGTTTTGAATTTAAAACTCAAAATTCAAAACCTGGAACTTATAAAATTAGAACTTATAAAAATGGAAGCTGAAATTAAATTTGAACCGGAAGGACGAAGCGGCGTGGTCGCGACGGGCAGTTATCTTTTCGACGCGGCAAAGCGTCTGGGCATCGATATCGACGAATGCGAGCGGCGCGGCGAAACGGATTTGTGCGCCGTGCAAATTTTAAGCGGAAAAAATCTGCTGTCCGAGCCGACCAAAGCCGAGCTGGAAACGCTCGGCTCGGATAGATTTATCAAGGGCGAACGACTTGCCTGCCAGGCAAAAGTCGTTGCCGCGGGAGAAATTGTAGTTATGGCGGAAAAGAAAAAAAAGACGACGGAAGAAGAGAAAAAAGAGCAGGAACGCAAAAAGGTCGAGGATTTTCGCAAAGAGTTTGACGAGATGCCGCTGGAGAAAAAAATCGCCGCGCTGCTCGAACTCGAAGCCGTCACGCTCGGCGAAACGGTTTCTTTTGTCCTGAATTCGCCGTATCACATTTTTGATAAGGTAATGGACGTGATGGCGCAGTTCGGTCTGAAAATGGACAAAGAAGAAAAGGACGCCAAAACACCGGCGGAACATAAAGCGGGCGAAGAAAAAGCCGAAACCAACGGCGACGCTTCGACCGGCGAAAGCGGCGCGGAAGATTCGGGCAAAGGCAAAAAATCCAGCCGGAGCGGTAAAAAAGCTTCGGACGAAAATTCTCAGGCAGAGGACGAAGATTCTCAATCAGAAGAGCGGCAGCAGCAGTAGTACTAGCAGTGAGCAACGATAAACTTCAAAAAAAGGTTCCCGATTCTTTGAAGGAAAAATCGCAGTATGCGCTGGCTTTCGGCGTGATTGCGATGATGCTTTTCGCGGTCGGTTTTCCGATGTTCGTGATAGCTTTTTTCGGAATCTTCGCGTTTTTTCTATGGAAAACTTTTGCCACCGCCTCGCCGAACGGCGTGCGCGAGGTTTTCGAGTTTTATCTCTCGGCAAACGAGATTTTGCGCGACGACGAGCGCCGCTGGTTCGGCTTTGAATTGCAGGAAGTTATCGCGCGCGGCGAGCGCATTTTGCAGACGATGAACGGCGCGCCGCCGCTGGTTTATTTCACGCTCGGCGCGCTTTACAACAAGCTCGGCGACCACAAAGCCGCCGTTAATCATCTGGCGTATGTGGTGGAAAACGAAAATGCGGACGAATCGACCTACAATTATCCTTCGCCGGAACTGCGAAACTACACGAAAATTCTGCGAAAAATCGAACGCGAGCCGGCGGACGCGCCGCAGACTTCCGCCGCCGTGCGCGCTCTGGAACGCGCGCGGCGCAATCGCGGCAAAGCGCTTCTGGAACAAAGCCGCGACGCGGTTAAAGAACTCAACAAAAAGAAACGCGAATCGGCTGCCGAACAGCGTCGGCTCAAAGCCGAAACCGCCGCGCAAAACGGAAAAGACGCATTTATGTCAACCGTCTCCGACGCGGGAATCGAATCTTTCGCGGAAAACAGGGAAAAGTCCGAGCCGGCTTTGCCTCGCCAGCCCGTGCAATCCGTAACGACCGCCGAAGAACCGCCGAAGGAAAACGGCAACGGGCAAAAAGAACAAAATCCAAACGACCTCTATAATCAACGCAAGCCGATTTCGGAAGTTCTAAACGACCTTTACGGCGAAAAATAAAACATTTATCATTTATCATTTACCGTTTATCGACGGCTTCGATTTGCCGTTCGATGATAAATGTTAAATGATAAATGTAAATATGCTTACCGCGGAAATTATCGCCATCGGCTCCGAACTTTTAACGCCCGACAAAACCGATACCAACAGTCTCTGGCTGACCGAAAAGCTGAACGAAATCGGCATCGAAGTGAAGCTGAAAACCGTCGTCGGCGACGACGAAGCGCGGCTGGAAGAAACCGTCAGAGACGCCGTCCGGCGTTCGGACATCGTTATCTCGACCGGCGGTCTCGGTCCGACCGAAGACGATATAACGCGGCAGGTTTCCGCCCGCGCGATGGAGCGCGAACTCGTTTTTCACGAAGAACTGGTCGATGAGCTGCGCGAAAGATTTCGCCGCTGGGGGCGCGAGATGCCGGAAATAAATAAACGGCAGGCATTTATTATCGACGGCGCGGAAATTTTGCCGAATCCGAACGGCTCGGCGGTCGGCATGCTGCTGGAAATCGACGGAAAATTTCACGTCGTTCTGCCCGGTCCGCCGCGCGAATTAAAACCGATGTTCGAGCAGTATGTTTTGCCGAAAATCCGCGCCAGGGCGGGCGAAATCTGCGTCAAACGCCGAATTTTGCGTGTCGCGGGAATCGGTGAATCGGCGGTTGACGAAAAAATCGCGCCCGTTTACAAGCAATACGCCAACCCGCAGACGACGATTCTTTTTAATCGCTCGGAAATCGAGATTCACCTGACGGCGCAAGCCGGAAACGAGCGGGAAGCCGATCGTTTGATTGAAGAAGTCGCCGCGAAAATCGCCGAAACGCTCGGCGCGGCGGTTTTTGCCCTGAACGGCGAAAAGATGGAAGAAGTCGTCGGCAAGCTGCTTTCCGGCAGCGGAAAAACGCTTTCGTTAGCCGAAAGCTGCACGGGCGGGCTAATCGCGCAGCGGCTCACCGAAATTTCCGGTTCTTCAAAATATTTTATCGAAGGCGTCGTCGCTTACGCCAACGAAGCGAAAATCCGCAGCTTAAACGTTTCGGCGGAATTACTCGAAAAACACGGCGCGGTCAGCGCGGAAGTCGCCGAAGCGATGGCGAAAGGCATTCGCGAACGCGCGCAAACCGATTACGCCGTTTCGATTACCGGAATCGCGGGACCGACCGGCGGAAGCGAGGAAAAACCCGTCGGGCTGGTCTTTATCGGCTATGCGGACGAAAGTAAAACGAAATCCTTCAAAATAATTCTGCCCGGCGACCGCGAATTGATTCGCTGGCGCGCCAGCCAGGCGGCGCTCGATTACCTGCGCCGAAAAATTCTGCAAAAGAATATGGATTAACCGTTCCTAAAAGCGTGAGAAAAGGAAAGGAAAATCTGTGAAATTATTTATTTTATCGGCGGCGATTTTGTCTTTATTTACTATTCAAACCTTCGCTCAACTGGAAGGAAATCCCGAAAATCTGTGCCGCAACGGTTTTTTTTCGCGCGAAAGCTCCGAGTATAAACTGGCGCGCGTCAAAGGCTCTAAAAACGAAAAAGTTTATTTTTACGGCGACAACCGCAATTGTCCGAACGACAAAAACTGCCGGACGAAAAGCTACGTCATTCCGAACGATGAAGTAATCGTCTCCCGCCGCTTCGGCAGCTGGGCTTGCGGCTGGTATCAGCCGAAAAAAGGCTCGGAAACGGTCGGCTGGATTGCGCTCGATAAACTCGAATTTAAGGAAACGAATCAGAATCCGGCAGCGAATGATTGGCTCGGCAAATGGAATTACGCCGGAAACCAAATCGAAATCGGCAAAAGCAAAACGGCGGATTTATTGACGATTACCGGAAACGCTTTCTGGAAAGGCTTGGGCGACAATATTCACGTCGGCGAGCTTGACGACCAATCGAAACCCGCCGGAAACGAATTGAAAACCGGCGAAAACGAAACCGGCGAATACGAATGTAAAGTAACGATGCGCCTGCTCGCCAGATATTTAGTTGTTGCCGACAATCTGCAATGCGGCGGCGTGAACGTGACTTTCAGCGGCGTTTATCAGAAGAAATAAGAGAATTTAACGCCAAGGCGCAAAAAGATTTGAAACAACAGATTTACACGGAAAGACACGGATTAAATAAAAAATAAAATCCGTGTCTTTCTGCGCTAATCCATCGTTTCAAATCTCTTTCTTTGCTCCGTGTTCCCGCAGCTAATTTTCTTTCCTTGCGTCCTTGCCGCTTTGCGCCCTGGCGTTAAATCCTCTCGTTAAGCGATAATTTGCCGGTAGATTTCCGTATCGACATTGCCGCCGCTGACGACGACGCAGACTTTTTTATCTTTAAATTTCTCGCCGTTTTCTAAAATCGCGCCGAGCGAGAGCGCGCCGGTCGGCTCGACCTTTAAATTCGCCAGAGAGAAATACAATCGAACCGCTTCGACGATTTTTTCTTCGGAAACTTCGATGATTTCCGCGACGTCCCGTTTGATGATTTCCCAATTGTGAGTGCCGAGCGAAATCGTGCGCGCGCCGTCGGCAATCGTCGTCGGCTCGATTTCGTTTCTGACGATTTCGCCCGCTTTAAGCGAGCGGCAAGCGTCGTTTCCCAGAAGCGGCTCCGCGCCGTTTAAAATCGCCGGATGCGAATTCCGGCGCAAGCCTTTTGAAATTCCCGAAATCAAACCGCCGCCGCCGACCGGCGAAATTATGACGTCAAAAACTTTTTTTGAAAGTTCGTCGCCGAGCGTCGAATTGCCTTCAATCACCAGCAAATCGTCGTAGGCGCTGGCAATATACGCGTCCGGCATCTGCGCGGCGAGCTGGGCGACTCTTTCGTTTCTGCCGATTTTATTCGTATCGACCAAATCGACCGTCGCGCCGTAATTTCTGACGGCTTCGACCTTTACCCGCGCGGAAGTTTCCGGCATCACGACCGTGCATTTTTTGCCCGCAAACCGGCAGGCTAAGGCGAGCGCCTGACCGAAATTTCCCGAAGAAGCGGTTAAAATTTCCTTGTTCGGCACTTTTGAAGCCAGATTATAAGCGGCGCGAAATTTAAAGCTTCCGGTATGCTGAAAAGTTTCGGTGGCGACGGTTAAATTAATGTCGAGATGCGATTGTAATTTTTCCGGCTCGATAAAAGTGGTCGGGCGAATCATTTCGTGTAAAGATAACATTTGTTTAGAATCTACAAGATAGTTAAAATCGTCAAGAATGAAACAAGCTATTTCGGCGAATCTGCCGCAGAAATTTACCGAAGTCATTTCGGGCGCGTTTCGCGAAGAAGGAAAAAAATGGATTGCCGATTTGCCGGAGATTATTGAGGAAATCGAGCAAAACTGGTCGCTCGAAATAAAAAAGCCGTTTCCGAATTTGTCATATCATTACGTCGCGCCGTGCGTTTTCAAAAGCGGCGGCGAAGCGGTTGTCAAAATCGGCTTTCCCGGCGAAAAAACGACGACCTTTAACGAAATAAAAATGCTCGAATTTCTCGGCGGCAAAGGCGTCTGTAAACTTCTTCGAGGCGACGAAAAGCGTTTGGCTTTGCTGCTGGAAAAACTCGCGCCGGGCGAAAATTTAAAAGAGATTTGCCGGAATGACGACACAAAAGCGGTCGAGATTGCGATTCGGGTGATGCGCGATTTCTGGCAGGAAGCGCCGGAAAACATCGAATTTCCACGGCTGGAAGAATGGTTCGAAGGTTTGCGGAAGGCGGAGAAAATCGGTTTCGCTCCCGAATATGTCAAAAAAGCGCGCCGGTTTTTTGATGAATTAATGTCCGTGTCCGCGCCTAAAACGCTTTTGCACGGCGATTTTCACCACGAAAATATCTTGTCGGCGGAGCGCCGACCGTTTCTGGCGATTGACCCGAAAGGAATCGTCGGCGACATCGGTTATGACCTGAGCGTTTTTATGATAAATCAAGCCGGCTGGCTCGAATCTGCGCCGGATTTACAGAAGAAATTAGAGGATGCCATTCGCCGATTTTCCGAAGCGTTTGAAATCGAGCCGCAGAATCTGCGGAAATGGATTTTCGCGCATTCGGTTTTGTCAGCCTGGTGGACGTTTGAAGAAAACGGCAAAAACCGGAAAAACGAATTGGCTTTCGCAGAAATCTGGAAAGTATAATTAATTTTATGAACAACGCACAATTCGGAATGGTCGGACTTGGAACGATGGGCAGAAATTTTCTGCTGAACGTCGCGGAACACGGATTTTCCTGCGCCGGTTTTGATATCGACGCGGCAAAGCGTCAACTGCTGCTTGCCGAATCCGGCGGCTTGAAGGTCGTCGCGGCTGGAAGTTTGGTTGAATTTATCGCCGCTTTAGAAAGACCGCGACGAATTATGCTGCTCGTTCCGGCGGGCAAAATCGTCGATGCGGTTATCAATGATTTGCTGCCGCATCTGGAAACGGGCGACATCGTTATCGACGGCGGAAACTCGCATTTTCTCGAAACCGAGCGGCGCGAAATTCTGTTGGGCGATAAAGGCGTCGAGTTTATCGGCGTCGGCGTTTCGGGCGGCGAGGAAGGCGCGCGTCACGGCGCGAGCATTATGCCGGGCGGCAGGCGCGAAGTTTACGAGCACGTCCGACCGATTTTCGAAGCCGTCGCCGCGCGCGCCGACGGCGAGCCGTGCGTCGCCTATATGGGAAATTCCAGCGCCGGGCATTTCGTCAAAATGGTTCATAACGGCATCGAATACGGCTTGATGCAGATTTTGGCGGAAACTTACGATTTTATGCTCCGCGTTTTGAAAATGAATTACAGCCGGATGAGCGAGACTTTTTCCGGATGGAACGATTCGGAGCTTAATTCTTTTCTGGTCGAAATCACGGCGGAAGTTTTGCGAAAAGTCGATGTCGAAACCGGAAAGCCGCTGGTCGAAATGATTCTCGACAAAGCCGCGCAGAAGGGAACCGGCAAATGGACTTCGCAGGCGGCGATGGATTTCGGCGTGCCGATTCCGACGATTGACGCCGCCGTAGCAATGCGTCAAATCTCGGCGCAAAAGGAAGCTCGCATTCTGATTGCGAAAAAGTATAGTGGTCGGCGGTCGGCGGTGGGCGGTCGGTTGCAGGAAGGGAATGAACAGCCGACCGCCGACCACCGATTACCGATTACCGAAACGGTTTCGAGCCGTCTCGTTACCAGCCCGAAAGCCGCGCGCGCCGAACACGAAGTTGAAACCGCCGTCAGCCTGCACCACAGGGAAAACCTTGGCAATCTTGCCGCGCAATCCGCCGGAGACGCGATTGGAAATCAGCCTGACGAGCAAAAAAACGCAGCTTTGCGCGAGGACTTGGCGGAAGCTTTTCCCGAATTTGTCGAGCAATTGAAAAACGCTCTTTTGAGTTCGTTTATCGTCACCTACGCGCAGGGAATGTCGCTTTTGCAGACGGCTTCAAAGGAAAAAAATTATGATTTGAATTTGTCGGAAATCGCCAAAATCTGGCGCGGCGGCTGCATTATTCGCTCGGCTCTGCTCGAAGAAATGCGCCGCGCTTTCGCCGAAAATCCCGAATTGCCGAATCTGATTTTAGACGAAAAGTTCGCCGAAATCCTCAACCGAAACCGCGAAGACTGGCGCTCGATTACCGCCAAATTTACGGAAAGCCGCATTTCCGCGCTCTGCCTCTCGTCGGCGCTGGCTTATTTCGACGCTTTCCGCTCCGAACGCCTTCCCGCAAACCTGATTCAGGCGCAGCGCGACTTTTTCGGCGCGCACACGTATCAAAGAATCGACAAAGAAGGCATTTTTCACACACCCGACTGGAACGAATAATATGCAAATAAAAAATACGGAGTTTCTAATATATTAGAAACTCCGTATTTTTTTATTTTTAGCCGGAATGAGCTTTAGTTTATTCGCCGGATTGACTGGAAACGTCGCGGTCGTCGTTGGCGGTGTTTTCCGTTTGAAAATCCGAGTCGTTCACATCTTGTTTCGGTCTCGGATTTTGCTCTTCTTCTTTGGTTATCTGTCCTTTATTCAAGTCAAACTCGTATTCGTTCAAATGCTCGCCGCCGATTTTATAATTCGGCTGATTTCGTGGCGGATCTTTCCGCATAATTTTTCTCCCTGTTATAAATTATATTCCCCGGCGCGGCGCGCGAGCAGCGATTGCATACGCCGGAGAATAATTTATAAATTCAGGCAAAACTTATTCCTTTTTCAAAATCAATTTTAAATGATTGATTCAAAATCTAACGGACGATTAACATTAAAAAATAACTTTTCGTCAGTCGATAATTCATTTGTTTCGACAAAGCGAACCGAAAGAAGCTTGAGAAAATCACGCATCGAAACGGAATTTTCTTTTTCCAGCAATTCTTCGATTTTCGGCAGGCACGATTTTATTTTGTAAACGGCGCAGAGCGGCTGAATTCTGCCGTCCGGTTGTTTCGGCACGACGGCGGCTGTATTTTCCGGCGAATTTAAAGCGATATTCGCCAAAACTTCAATCGCGTCTTTCGTCACCAGCGGCAAATCGCAAGCCAGAATCATCGCATATTCGGTTTCGCATTTTTTCAGCGCGGCGTGAATGCCGCCAAGCGCGCCGCGTTCGGGAAACAGGTCGAAAACGAAATCAAACGACGGAAAGCTTTCTTCAAATTTCGCTTTTTGATTTACGTTGATAACTATTTTTACCTGTTCGCGACAAGCCGGCGCAAGCGCGCTGACGGCGCGTTCGAGAAAGGTTTCGCCGCTGAATTTTAAAAAAGCTTTGTCCGTTTTCATCCGCGAGGATTTTCCGCCCGCGAGCACAAAACCCTCGATAAATTTAAAAGTCATTGTTGCAAATACATTAATCGTTAAACTTTCCCGAAAACATTATCTCCCCGTTTTCCAGATGCGGCGCGACGGTAATGATAACCAGTTTTGAAGTCGGGCAATTGCTTTTTTCCGCCGTGCTGGCGAGCGGGACGAGGACGTTTGCTTCGGGAAAGTACGTCGCCGCGCATTTTGGGGGAATCGGATAGGGAACGACGACGAATTTTTCCGCGCGGCGCTCGCCGTCGGCGAAATAACTGGTTAAATCGACGACCTGACCGTTTTGCAGATTTCGCGCGGCGATGTCGGCTTCGTTCATAAAAATCACGCGGCGCGAGCCTCGGATTCCGCGATAGCGGTCGTTGTGCTCGTAAACGGTCGTGTTGAACTGGTCGTGAGCGCGAATCGTAGTCATGAACAGTTCGCCGTCTTTTAACTCGACGCGGCGAAGCGCGCTGGTTTTAAAAAGCGCTTTGCCCGAGGCGTTCGGAAATATGCCTTCCCGCGGCGGGTTCGGCATATAAAAGCCGCCGGGCTTGCGGATTTTCTCATTATAATTTTCGCAGCCGGCGACGACGCGCGAAATAGCCTGACGAATGCGGTCGTAATCGGAAACAAACGCATCCCAGTCAACCGTCGTTTTTTCGCCCAGAACCGCTTTCGCCAATTGCGCGATAATCCACGGCTCGCTGCGCAGATGTTCCGACAGAGGCTCGAAAATTCCTTTCGATTGCTGTACCTGAAGCATCGTGTTTTCCGTCGAAACGAACTGCTCCGCGCCGTTCTGAAAATCTTTTTCCGAGCGTCCGAGGCAAGGCAGAATCAGGGATTTTTTGCCCGTTACCAGAGCGGTCCGGTTAAGCTTGGTGATGACCTGCGCCGTCAGATTGCAGTTTTGCAAAGCCTGCGCCGTGTAATGCGTGTCCGGCGTCGCGCTCAGAAAATTTCCGCCCATCGCGAAAAAGACTTTGGCTTGCCCGGCGTGCATCGCTTTGATGGCTTCGACCGTGTCGTAACCGTCTTTTTCCGGCGTTTTAAAATTAAATTCATTTTCGAGATTGACGCGAAAATCGTCGCGCATTTTTTCCCAGATGCCCATCGAGCGGTCGCCCTGCACGTTGGAATGACCGCGCACGGGACACAAGCCCGCGCCCTGTCTGCCGATATTTCCGCGCAAAAAGTGCAGATTGGCGATGTCCTGAATCGTATCGACGGCGTGTTTATGCTGCGTCACGCCCATCGCCCAACAGGTAATAACGCGGGCTGCGCCAGCATACATTTCGGCGGCTGGCGTGATTTGCTCGCGCGTCAAACCGCTTTGTTCCAGAATATCCGACCACGAAATCTTTTCCAGGTTTTCGATAAATTCATCGAAACCGGAAGTTTTTTCCGCAATAAATTCGTGGTCGAAAACCGCGCCCGGATTTTGCTTTTCCTTTTCCAGCAAAACCTTCATTATCCCTTTTAAAACCGCCATATCGCCGCCGATGCAGAGCGGCAGATGCAAATCAGCCAGTTGCGCCGCGCGATTTCCCAAAACGTCGAGGGGAAACATCAGCGGGTTCGGATAATGCTGCGGGTTCGGATTGATAAAATTCATCAAACCGGCTTCGGGCATCGGGTTGACGGCGATAATTCGCGCGCCGTGGCGCTTGGCTTTCTGCAATGAAGACATCATCCGCGGCGCGTTCGTGCCGGGATTTTGCCCGATGATGATGATTAAATCCGTGTTTTCCAAATCTTCCAGACGAATGCTCGCCTTTCCGAGTCCGATTGATTCGTTCAGAGCGAAACTGGTCGATTCGTGGCACATATTCGAGCAGTCGGGCAGATTGTTCGTGCCGAATTGGCGGGCGAATAATTGATATAGAAACGCGGCTTCGTTCGAGGTTCTGCCGGAAGTGTAAAAAACGGCTTCGTCGGGCGCGCCGAGAGAATTCAGCTCGGCGGCGAGCATTTGAAAAGCGTTTTCCCACGAAAGCGGCTCGTAATGCGTCGCGCCTTCGCGCAAAATCATCGGATGCGTGAGCCGACCCTGAGCGTTCAGCCAGCGGTCGGATTTTTCCGATAATTCGGCGACGCCGTATCTGGCAAAAAGCTCCGGCGCGGCGCGCTCGGTCGTGCCTTCGTCCGCCATCGCTTTCGCGCCGTTTTCGCAGAATTCGGCAAACGTGCGATGTTCTTCCGGGTCAGCCCAGGCGCACGATTGACAGTCGATTCCGCCTTTTTGATTTAATTTAAGCAGAGCGCGCATGCCGCGCACGAAGCCCATTTTCCCGTAAGTATTTTTCAGCGTGTCGGTAATGGCGCCGATGCCGGCAGCGGTGTTTTTTATTTCGCCGACTTCCAAATCGCCCGTTTCTTCCGAAAATTCAGCGTTTGCCCGCCCGTGTTCGGTTTTCATAAATTCTTATGCTTCAAAAGAGATTCTTTCAAATCCCGCGTAAATATTAAAACGATTCTGGCGCACAAAACCGAGCAGCGTGACGCCGAATGATTTGGCGGCTTCGACGGCGAGACTCGACGGCGCGCCGACCGCGACCATTACGGGAATTTGCGCCATCACGGCTTTTTGCACGAGTTCGAAGCTTGCCCGCCCGCTCAGAAAAAGAATTTTATCCGCGAGCGGAATTTCGTTCGATAAAACTCGCGCGCCGATTAATTTATCGACCGCGTTGTGCCGCCCGACATCCTCGCGCAGCCCGACTAAATTTCCTGTCGCATCGAAAAGCGCGGCGGCGTGAAGCCCGCCGGTGCGGTCGAAAACTTTTTGCGCTTCACGCAGTTTATGCGGCAAGCGATGAATCGTCGCCGCCGAAACTCGCGGAAAATCTTTGCGTTCGATTTGTTTAGCGCCGGTTTCCAAAGCCTCAATCGAGCTTTTGCCGCAGACGCCGCAGCTGGAAGTCGTGTAAAAATTTCGCTCGATTTTTTTTAGATTTATTTTGATTTCCGGTTGTAAATCGAGGCGCACCGTGTTTTTTAATTGACCGAATCTGCCGCAGTGTTTGATTGATGAAATTTGATTTTTGTTTTGCAGAATTCCCTCGGTAAAAAGAAATCCGGCGGCAAGCTCGAAATCGTTTCCCGGCGTGCGCATCGTGAGGGAAATCGCCCGGTGTTGAAATTTGCCGTTTTCGGCAAAGCCCAAACGAATTTCGAGCGGTTCTTCGATGGCGAGCGTGTCGGTTTCAGCTTCTTTTAATTGATTTTGCGAGATGCGTCGAATCGAAAAAGTTTTTTCGGCAAAATTATTCGCTTCCAATTGTTCCGCCGTTTTCATATTCCGACGATAAAACAAACGAGACTACTAAAGCAAGCAACTCGGCAGTCAGCAGACGGCAGACAGAGAGTTTTCAAAATTCATCGTTGAATCCTTAAACCGGACTGCTTTCAGCTTTCTGCCCGCTGCCTTCTTCAATAATCCGCCACGCCGATTCGGTTTTCAGTAATTTGCTCATCAGCGCGGCGTGGACGGCGTGACCGCTTTTGTAGGCTTTGATTTTTCCGCGCACGGGCATTCCCAAAAGAGCAAAATCGCCGATGATGTCGAGAATCTTGTGACGCACAAATTCGTTTTGAAATCTGAGCGGATTTTCGTTGAGCATTCCGTCGGGCGTCAGGACAATCGCGTTATCGAGCGAGCCGCCGAGCGCCAGATTAGCCCGGCGCAAAGTTTCGATTTCGGTCGTAAAGCCGAACGTGCGCGCCGAAGCGATTTCTTTTCCGAACGAGCCGTTCCGCATTTCAAATTGAAAAGATTGCCGGCGGATAAACGGGTGCGGAAAATCAATCATACATTCGACTTCGAATTTGTCAGCCGGCTCGATGCTCATCCATTTATCGCCCTGCTCGAAAACGACTTTTTCCCGAATCTGCAAAAACCGGCGCGGCGCGGGCTGCGGCGCGATTCCGGCGCGCTCGATTAATTCGACGAAGTTTTCGCTGGAGCCGTCCATAATCGGGATTTCCATATTGTCGAGCTCGATAAAGCAATTATCCACGCCGCAGCCGCGCAGCGCCGACAAAAGATGCTCGCAGGTCGAAAGCAGGACGCCTTTGCGCAAAAGCGTCGTCGCGTAACTGCACAAAGAGATGTATTCGACCGAGGCGGGAATTTCAAAATTGTCCAAATCCGTGCGGACGAAAATATAACCCGTATTTTCCGGCGCGGGCTTCAAAGTCAGATTGACCTCGACGCCGGTGTGCAAGCCGGTGCCGCCGGTTGCGGCGGATTGCGCGAGAGTGGTTTGCATTTGCATAAGCGATAAAATAAGAGCAACGATTATGCCAATTCGACGCAACACGGGAAACGCTTTGTTATTTGACTTGCCGCGGCGGCTTCCTGTCGTTTTTTTGCAACACTCGTTTTGATATATGTGGCTGAATTTACTATTAGCGATTTACGATTTACAATTTACACATAAGTTATGGCAATCGAAACCGCAGGACAGAAACCTGCTAAAGAAACAAAAATTAAAATAGAAAACCAGGCGACCATCGAGCTTCCGAAGGACGCCGAAGAGACGATTAATAAAATTATCAAAAGCCTGCCGTCCGAACACCTGCGCGGGCTGGAAAAAGTTCGCATCGTCGATTTCGTCAAACACCCGCAACTGAAAAACACGCCCGTGCCGGGCGGCGATTTGCCGGGCTTATACCATCCGCGCGCGGCGACCAAAGCGCCGTTTCTGGAAATTTCGGCGGGCGCGCTGCTGCAACCGACCGAAAATTTTACCAAGCGCTGGATGGCGAAATCGGCTTTTAAAAGCAATCTCGCCGGGCTGCTTTTCTCGCTCGTCGGGCAGCATTATTTTTTGACGCTCCGGCATTCGGTCAAGCGCACCGGCATCGAGCCGCAGGTTCGGCAATATGCGGAAAAGCATCTGAAAGCCTGGAGCGAGAAACAAAATCAAAACAGCCGGCGCGCGAAGTTTTTCAAGCCGTTTCGCCCGTATATCGAGCGTTGGGCGAAATGGCTGAACAAAAAAGCCGCCGCGGCGCAGAAGAAAACTTAGACGGCGCGAAAATTTTCGATATAAAATTTCGCGCTCCGGCTGACAATTAAAGCGATACTAAGATGAAAGAAGAAACCTCACCGACAGTCAGCGAAAAAATCGGGGAAACGGTCAAGGCGGCAGAAGAAGTCGTTCGGCATCCTTATACGAAAACGCTCGCGCGTTTCGGATTTTACACGAAGGGCTTTCTTTTTATCGTCATCGGAATCCTGGCGGTTCTGGTGGCGACCGGACAGCGCGGCGGCGAATTAGCCGACCCGTCCGGCGCGCTGGAAACAATCGCGCGGGCGAGCTACGGCAAATGGCTGTTGATAATTTTTATCGTCGGCGCCATCGGGCACGGACTCTGGAACGTGCTGCGCGGCGCGGCGGATGTCGACAACGCGGGCGGCGGCTGGCAGGGAATCTCAAAAAGAATTATCGCCGCCGGCGTCGGCATTTTTTATCTGGGCTTGGCTTTTACTGCCTGGAGTATAATTACGGCGGAGCAGATTACCGACCGCAACGGCGAGATTCCGCGCACGTTTGCCGCGATTCTGCTCGCTCTGCCGCTCGGCGCGTCCTTGATGTTTCTTATCGGTCTCGGCATTGTCGGCGCGGGCGTTCACGAATGTTACAGCGGCGTGACGGGCAAATATAAGGAAAATTTCAAGCTGTTTGCGGTGGAAAACAGCCAGCGGCGAATTATTACGGTGCTCGGCGTGTTGAGCTTTACGGCGCGGGCTTTGCTACTCGGTCTGGTCGGATATTTTTTTATGACGGCGGCAATCAGGCACGACCCGAACGAAGCCGCCGGGCTGGACGGCGCGCTGGCGGCGCTGGCGCAGACCTATTACGGGAAAACGCTTTTATTTGTCACGGCGACGGGCTTGATTTGTCACGGCGTTTTGTCGCTGTATGAAGCCAGATACCGGCGCATTTGTTGAAAAATGAATTATTGGCTGGTCAAACAGGAACCGGAAAAATATTCCTTCGACGATTTTTTGAAAGAAGGCGTAGCCGCTTGGACGGGCGTGCGAAATTTTCAGGCGCGAAATAACTTACGCGCGATGCGAACGGGCGATAAAGTTCTTTTTTATCATTCGGTTTCGGACAAAGCGATTGTCGGCGCGGCGGAAGTCGCGCGCGAGGAATTTCCCGACCCGACGGACGAAAAATGGATTGCGGTCGAAATCAAACCAATCGAGAAATTTTCGAAAGCGGTGACGCTGGACGCAATCAAAGCCGAAAAATCTTTGGAAAACATCGCTTTGATAAAACAATCGCGTCTTTCCGTGATGCCCCTGACGCCCGAAGAATTTGAAACGATTCTGCAATTAGCACGATAAAATATGGACAATTTAGAAGCGATAAAAGCTAACGCGGCGCTGGTTCTGAAAACATTCGAGCAGCAAAATCTGGCTTACGACGAAGAATCGGTCGTCTGGCTGGACGGTTATATCGAGCGCAACCGCTCGAATTGGGGCGAACAAGGCGGCGAAAAGCTGGTCAATATTCTGGGTTCTTTTCTCGGCGAATGCATTCGTCTGAATTACGGCGGCGCGTGGCAGATGACCGAAAACGGGCTTGCCGTCGCATTTTCCGACGGCAACGCGGCGTTTCCGTTTAACAAAATCAGAAAACAGATTCATAACGGAAGCGAAGATTCGATTGCGAGTTTTTACAGCTCGATTTCCATTTTATTCAAAAACTAAAATTATGCTAAAAGAAGCCGTTGCTTATTACAATCAACTTCTGGAAGATTTCGATTTGCGCGAGCAGTCGCGCGCCGCGTTGGACGCGGGGTTGGAGCGCAATCGTCTGATTTTCGGCGGTCGCCGCCTGACGCCTTACCTGCGCCCGCATTTTGTCACGGAAGCCGACTGGGCGCGCGTCGTCGGCATCTGTGAAATCGTCTGGAGCGCGCTGCAAAAGGTGAAGGACGCGGCGGTCGAATCCGAAGAAATTCTGGACGAGCTGGGAATCACCGAAATCGAGCGCGACCTGGTCGCCATCGACCCGAAATACAGGCAGGTTTCGCCGACCGCGCGGCTCGATTCTTTTTTGACCGAAAACTCTTATTCCTACGTCGAACTGAACGGCGAAAGCCCGGCGGGAATCGCCTACGCCGATTCCGCCGCCGAGATTTTTCAAAATCTGCCGGTTATGAAAAAATTTGCCGAAGCTTACGATTTACGGGCTTTGGAAGGTCGCTCGAAAATGCTTCGGGTTTTGCTGACGGCTTACGAAGAATTTCTCGGTCGGAAACCCGAAAAAAATCCGGTGATTGCGATTGTCGATTTGAAGGATTTGCCGACGCAGAAGGAATTCGAGCTGTTCAAGGATTATTTTGAATCGCAGGGCTGCACTGCGCTGATTTGCGCGCCGCAGGAACTGGAATTTTCCGGCGGCAGGTTGATTTACAAAGGCGTCGAGATTGATATCGTTTACAAGCGCCTTTTAGTCAACGAATACCTGCCGATTATGAGCGAATTTCCCGCTCTGCTCGACGCCTACCGGGCGGGAGCGATTTGTATGGTCAATAATTTTCGCTCCAAACTCGTTCATAAAAAAGCGATTTTCGCCGTTTTGACCAACGAGCGTTACGCCGGTTTGTTTAATGAAGCGGAACTCGCCGCGATTCGGGCGCACATTCCGTGGACGCGAAAATTCCGCGAGGAAAAAACCTTCAATCAAGGCGCGGAAATCGATTTGGTCGAATGGACGCGGGCGAATTCCGGTAAACTGGTTTTAAAGCCGAACGACGATTACGGCGGTCACGGCATTTATATCGGCTGGAATTCGGACGCGAGCCAATGGGACGAAGCGATTCGACTCGCGCTGGCGGACGGCGATTATCTCGTGCAGGAACGCGTACAAACCTCGAAGGAAATTTTCCCGTATGTCGATGAAAGCGGGCAAATTAAAATGGAAGAACAACTCGTCGATCTCGACCCGCTGTTGTTTGACGGCAAGGTCGGCTCGGCTTTCACGCGGCTTTCTTCGAGCGAACTGGCGAACGTTTCGTCGGGCGGCGGAATGGTGCCGACATTTATTATCGCCAGAAAAGAAGACGAAACCGCAGGCGATTAGATAAAAATAAAAGACCGGGAAATTTCAAAACCGATGCCTTAACCATTTGGTTAAGGCTTTTTTATTGCCGGTCTTGCGGTAATTAAAGGCAAAAGGTTAAGATTTGATTTGCTTGCAGTTTAAATTTAAAAGCACGATAAAATTAAGTAATTTCAAACAAAAATCCGTAATAAAATATCTATAAAAACCGAAAATGTCAGAAGGCAGCAAAGAAAAAAAATCACGTCTGCGCGAGCTAAGCGAAGAATTCAAAAGGCTTGAGCGTAAATTGAAGCTCGGCGGCGGCGCGGAAAAAATCGAGAAGATTCACAAGCAGGGAAAGCTGACGGCGAGAGAAAGAGTCGATTTGCTGTTTGATACGGGCGCTTATCAACAGGAAATCGGCTTGCTCGTCGCTTATGACGAGTATAAAGGACAGGCGCCCGCCGCCGCCGTGGTCACGTCAATCGGCAAAATTCACGGGCGCGAATGCGTCGTGGTGGCGAATGACGCGACGATAAAAGCCGGCGCGTGGTATCCGGAAACAATCAAAAAAATCCTGCGCGCGCAGGAGATTGCGATGCGCAACCGCGTGCCGATTATTTATCTGGTCGATTCGGCGGGCGTCAATCTGCCGTTTCAGGGCGGCGTTTTTCCCGGTCAATACGGCGCGGCGCGGATTTTTTATTATAACTCGCTGATGCGCAGGTTTCTGAAGGTTCCGCAGATTGCCGCCGTGATGGGAATGTGCGTGGCGGGCGGCGCTTATCTGCCTGCTTTGTCGGATGTGATTTTGATGGTCGAAGGCACTTCGTTTATGGGCTTGGGCGGCGCGAATCTCGTCAAAGGCGCGACCGGACAGACGATTGACAACGAATCTTTAGGCGGCGCGATGACGCACAACGCTATTTCCGGCGTGGCGCATTATCGCAGCGCGAACGAACAGGAATGCGTCGAAAAAATTCGTGAACTGGTTTCTGAGTTGCCGCGAAAGGAAGCAACCAGAGTTTCGATAATCGAAGCGAAAGCGCCCAAATCCGCGCTTGAAAAAATCTACGAGATGCTGCCCGAAGACCACCGCGCGCCGTATGATATGCGCGAGATTCTGGATTCGATTCTGGACGGCGGCGAGCTTGACGAGTTTCAAGCCGATTACGCCAAAGAGATGATTTGCGGAACGGCGCGCATCGGCGGAATCCACGTCGGCGTTATCGCCAATCATCGCGGAATGGTGCGCGGGAAAGCCGGAAAACCGCCGAAGTTCGGCGGCATCGTTTATACGGAAAGCGCTGAAAAAACGGCTTATTTTATCGAAAACTGCAATCGGCACGGGACGCCGCTTTTGTTTGTGCAGGACGTTTCCGGCTTTATGGTCGGCGCGGACGCCGAGCATTCGGGAATCATCCGCGCGGGCGCGAGATTTGTCGAGGCGATGGCTTGCGCCGTGGTGCCGAAACTGGTTTTGACGATTAATCACGCTTCGGGCGCAGGTTATTACGCGATGGCGGGACAGGGTTTCGACCCGGATTTTATTTTCAGCCTGCCGACGGGCAGAATGGGCGTGATGGAAGGCGATTCGGCGGTGCAGGCGATTTTCGGAACGCAGCTCGAAAAATTGAAAAAAGAAGGCAAAGAACCGGACGAAGTATTGAAAGCCGAAATGGAAAAAGTGCGCGAAACCTACGAGCGCGAGCTGGATTCGAAACACGCCGCCGCGCGCGGTCTGGTCGATGCGATTGTCACGCCGGAAAATTTGCGCGACGCTTTGCAGATTGCTTTGCAAACCTGTCTGAATACGGACAAGCCGCACATCGGCGCGTTCGTTTTGCCGCCAATCGAATAAAAAATTAAGGAAACTCCGGCGAGATTGTGCCGATAATGTATGCAAGACATTATTACCAGGAGAAAAATATGCCGCCGAGAGTTGAGGGAACAAGTCAGAATCAGGAAGTTTACAAACCGAAGCCGGTTGAGCCGAAAATCGAAAAGCCGAAAACGGTCGAGGTCAACCAGCTTTCGAACACGGATAAAAATCTGTTTCTCAGACAAAATAATCTGGGCGCGGACACGCTGAAAATCAGCTTGTTTGCGAGATTTGAGCAAACCAATTTCCGCCGGAATCCGACCACGCCGCCCGTTAACCAAACCGACCCGCAAAAGGTTGAAGACGCCGTTAATTTAATCAAAGACCGTCTGAGCGAAGGCTTTCTGGGCGACGTTTCGCACGGCGATTTGTCGGACATTCAAAATTCTTTCAGAAATCTGAACAGCGCCGAAGCCAACGAAGTTTTTCGAAGCCTTTCCGACGGCGATTTGCAAAAATGGGCGGACGAACTGGACGGCACGCTCGGCAGCTTCAGCGGCGACGAAAAGAAAACTCTTTTCAACGAGTTAGCCGGAAAACTGGACGACCAGCAACTGGCGCGTTTTATAAATGCGCTCGGCGATGAGGGAAATATTCAAAGCCTGGCGGATTCGGTCGCTAATAATGCTTCGGGCGCGACCAAAGCCGCGCTTATCGGCAGAATGACCGAAAATGTCGAAACCGACGAAAAAGCGGCGATTGCCGTCGCCGAATTGATTGGCGGAATGGGCAATAATCCGCGCGAGCTGGAAGGCGTTCTGCAAAATATGAGCCAGACGCAGCTGGCGGCGGTGATGAAAGCCGCTTCGCAGGAAGAATTTCATTCGAACGCTATGCCCTTCGGCGGCGTATCTACTTACACTACGTTCGAGCCGGCGCCCCTCGTCGATATGCTCAACGCCGTTTCCAGAACCGGCAACGCGGAATTGAAGGCAAACGTTTTTCAGGCGGCGTCGATGGAATTGAAGCGTATCGAGGAAGCTGGCGGAGTGTTAAATCAGGTTCCCGGAAAGGATGACGCGGCGCGCGACGTGCGCAACGCTCTGACCGGACTTTTGCAGAGCGACACGACCGGAATTATGACCGAGCTCGAACATAATTTCCGCAACGGCGACGGCATTTCGGCTTACACCAAATCAATGCTGAACGCGGGCGAAACGACGGAACTCGGAAACATCGTCGCGCGGCTTTCCAAAGGCGACGATTTGACGGGCGACCCGCTGGCGAGATTCGGCACGCAGGAGCGCGGAACCGACGGCAACCCGCATTACAGAAACGCGCAGGTGCTCGGCTATTTTGCGGGCGCGCTGTTCTCCGGCGCGAAACAAATCACTTCCGACCGCTCGAAACAAGCCGATATGCTGAAAAACGTTTTCGGGACGATTGCGGGCGCGACCGGCGCGGCAAATCCGGCGTCGGGCGTCGTTTCTTCGATTCTCAACGGCTTGACGCAGCAGATTGTGTCGGACGTGACGAACGGCTTGAACAAAGGCACGATGGATATGGAAGAAGCGTTGGAGCAGTTGATTTTTCCGCGCAGCGCGCAAACCGGCGACACTTACGAAGGCGCGGCGGAAGCCGATTACGATTCCGCCTTCAGCCGCGTGGTTTTGCGAAATTCGTAAGAAATTTCGGTTGCCCACAAATCAGAGCGGAGAGAAATTTTCTTTCCGCTTTTTTTCGTTTGATGTGTTATATTTTTTGCCAATGAAGAAGTTTTACCGAATTTTACCGATTATTTTTATTGCGTTTTTATTTTCGTGCAATTCAAAGGCTTTTATGAAAATTGAAGAAATTCCGCTGCCGCCCGAAGCGCGGGTTGGCGCCATCGAAGGCAGATACGAGATTGAACTCGACGGCGCGACCAACACGATTTTAAGCGAGCTGAAAAAGAACTACGGCAAAACGGAGGAAAAAATTCTGTTTTTGCCGAGTGAAATCGAGCCGCCGCAGATTTTTGAATTTTATGAACCGAAGCTGGCGGCAAAGGGTTTTTCCAGAGATGCGAGCGTTTCGGCAAGCGGTCGGAATTATCAGCAAACAATCTGGCGCAATGAAAGCTGGTCTGGCGGGCAAGTCGTCGCGGTTGCCGTCATCGACGCGGGCAAAGACGCGGAAGGCAGAGCGATAAAGTTTTTAGCCGTTTATCTGGCGGAAAAATAAAATTTTAAAAATGAAATTTACGGTTGAGGAATTTTTAGAAAAGCTGCCTTTGCCCGCGAATGAAAAATGGAAAGACGGCGTTTGGGACGTCGAGCCGTTTAAAAAGGGAAACGTCGCGCTCGTGTTTTTCGCGCCGCGCAGGACGGATTATCAAACCTTTCACGAAGAAGACGAATTTTATTTTATCGCGCGCGGAAAGGCTGAGTTAATCGTTGAAAACGAGCGTTTTGCCTGCGAGACAGGCGATTGCTTTTTCGTTCCGGCACAAAAGAAACATCACTTTGAAAATATGTCGGACGATTTTGCCGCGTGGGCGATTTTTTTTAACTGAGAAGTGAAGACTGAAAACTGAGAATAAGTTTGGTCTTAATTCTCAGTTTTCAGTCCTCACTTCCGTTAGTTTTGCCCGCAATTCCACATAATCCTCAATCGCCGCGCCGATTACATCGTAAGATTCTTCGCGCCCGTAGATATAGGCGATGTCGATAATGCTTTTCTCGCTCGGCAGAGTTTTGTAGGTCAGAAAATAATGTTGAAGACGATTGACGATGCCTTTGGGCAGGGCGGAAAGGTCTTTGTAGTTTTCGTAAATCTTGTCGCCGACCAGCGTCGCGATAATTTTATCGTCCGCCTCGCCGTCGTCAATCAGGCAAAATCCGCCAATCGGGGTCGCTTTCAGAATAATGTCGCCGCGCGGAATGTGATGCTCGGACAGCACCAGAATATCGAGCGGGTCGCCGTCGCCTTCGGTGATTTCCTTGCCGGATTTTTCTTTCGCCAGCCGCGCTACGCGCTGCCCGCAGTAAGTTTGCGGAATAAAACCGTAGTTGGCGGGCACGACGTTTGAATACTGCTGCGGGCGGTCGATTTTCAGATAACCCGTTTCCTTGTCGATTTCATATTTGACCGTATCGCGCGGAACGATTTCGATAAAAACCGTGACTTCATTCGGCACTTTCTCGCCAATCGAGATGCCGTGCCAGGGATGTGCTTTGTTGACTCTGAACATTTTAAGCCTTACCTACTACTGATTACAAAGTTTTATGCGCCGTTACTATGTGAAAATGAAGTGATTTTGCGGCGTTCGGCGGCACTTCATAAAAACAGGTAACAGATACATTTTGGGACATAGTCTTTTGAAAATGCAAATCCGATTTATATTTGAAAGCCGACAATATCATACGCTCGAAACACCGCTCGGAGCCTTGGAAAAATTCTTCTCAAGGTAAAATCAAGTCTTTCCGCAAAACTGAATTTTGATTTTTTTATAAACCATTGTATTCATTGTTATTTAGCTATACAAAAATGTTGCATAAATAAATAACTACAATATTTTGTGAAATTTATCTTGACAAAATATTCGTTTAAGAGCATTATTCTGTATCTGAGTCTCCCTTAGAAAAATTAAATCGAAACGGGCAGTCTGAATTCAAATGTAATTGTTTCAGAGCGAGCATCACGCGTTACGAATCAGACGACTTCGTGAGATGTGGCGAAAGACGACGGAAGCATTTTCTGCCGGTATAAATGCAGATTCTTCCTGAAGTCCAGCTCTCTTAATTAACTCTCTCATATGACAAATTTCCAGAAATTTTAAGGAGTAAATAAAATGAACAAGACAAAAATTTTCAAGTCGGCGCTTCGAGCCTTGAGCTTTTTAGCGGTAGTAGTATTTTTGACGCAGACGGGGATGGGAACAACGGCGAAACTGGCTTCTGACGACCAGCTTATTTTGACTTCGCGCCTGGTGCTGACGGGTAATGTCCAGGCTGTGCAGGCTGAATGGGATAAAAAGCGGCAGAATATCTACACCTACGTTTCAGTGCGGGTTTCGGAGGTGCTGAAAGGACAAATCCGAAACGATATTATAGTCGTCAAGCAGGCGGGCGGCATTGTCGGCGACGACGAAATTATGATTGACGGCGCGCCGAAGTATAAGGTCGGGCAGGAAGTTCTGCTCTTTTTGAACACGCTGCCGGACGGCTCGCTCACGGTCGCACACCTTTTTCAGGGCAAATACGAAATAGTCGAAGACGCCGACACCGGACTGAAGATGGCGCAGCGAACAATCGACGGCGATAACGTTCATCTTTTGCCGGGACAAGACGCTCAGGTAACCAACCGCGCGGAGCTTGCAAGCTTTATCGAGAAGATACGAAGCACTCTCCGCAGCGGCGCTAAAGAAGCGCGCGCTTATGAAAGAAACCATCAGGGCGCAGGCATTCGCGAAGTGCCGTCTGATTATCGAAGCGATATGCCGGAAATGTCCGCAAAACCCGACGCTGCCGGTTTCTATTATTTCAACACCGGCGCTAAATTCTTTGCCACTTCGATTAATTACTTTTTGAATACGGCAAACTCGCCCATCGCCGGCGGCGGCATAACGGAATTACAGCAGGCTATGAACGCCTGGACGAGCGTCGGCACCAGCAATCTCACGCTCAATCTCGCCGGAACGACGACCAGACAAGCGCAGCAATCGCCCAACGACGGCTTCAACGTCATAGCTTATAACGGCGCTTTCGGCGCGGATAATCAAAATTGCAGCGGTGTCGGTGCGAGCACTTCAAGAAGGGTGAGCTTTAGTCAGACACAGACTGTCAACGGTCGCACGTTTGTCCGAATATTGGAGTCAGACATTCAGGTCAATAACAATTTCCCGTGTTTTCTGGGCATTTCCGAAAATCTCGCCTTCGTCTTTACGCACGAGTTAGGACACACGATTGGACTTGACCACAGCTTCCTGACCTCGGCGCCGCCGGGAACCGACCCGATTATGGCTCCGTTTGCCTTCGGCGGGCGCGGTCCGACGCTCGGTATGGACGACGTGAACGGCATCAGTTTCGCCTACCCGCAGCCGGGACTGAATCCGATTGACGACCAGCGCTATTTCACCGGGCAGCAGTATCGCGATTTTCTGAATCGTGAACCGGACACGCTGGGCTGGAATTTTTGGACGGGAACTATCACCTCCTGCGGTTCTGACCCGACCTGTCTCGGCAACAAAAGGGTAGATTTGGCAAGAGCGTTTTTCTATTCGGAGGAATTTTTAAACCAGCATCCGGGTCTGCGCAATCCCGAAGGAGTGTCGCCCGACTTTAATAACGCGGAGTTCGTCCGCCAGTGTTACATAGTGTTTCTGCGCAGAGACGTGTCGCCTGACGACGGCGGTTATCAGTTCTGGCTCTCGCAGCTAAACAGCAACAATGATTACAATCACATCATTCGCGCTTTTCTGGAATCCGGCGACTATCGTAACCGAGCTTTCTTATTCTACGGACTCGACCAGTAGGTTGAGCTTTAAACAGCTTTGAGCAAAGGGAAGTGAATTGCGGATAAATATTCGCAGTTTACTTCCCTTTCATTTTTTATCCTCGTAATTTATCTTGAATCGTCCGCGTTCGCCCGTGTAAATCCGCGGTTTCATTTTCTTTCCTTATTTGCGTTAAAATTTTCATCGTAAATATGAGCGAATCAATCATTGTCGAAAAAAGCGGAAAAGCGGCGATTATTAAATTCAACCGCCCCGCAATAAAAAATCCGCTTTCCGTCGAAACACTCGAAAATCTCGAACGCATTTTCGCCTTATTGAATTTTGATACGGCGGTTGAAAAAATTATCTTTATCGGTTCGGGCGATACGTTTGCCTCGGGCGCAAATTTGAATGAAGTGGCTGCATTAACAATCGAAACGGCGCGCGAATTCGGCTTGCGCGGGCAAAATCTGATGCAGAAAATATACCGCACGGAAAAATTAACCGTCGCCGCCATTGACGGGTTTTGTATGGGCGGCGCGCTGGATTTGGCTTTATCGTGCCAGATAAGAATCGCTTCGCCGCGCTCGGTTTTCGCGCATCCCGGCGCGAGTCTGGGCATCATTACAGGTTGGAGCGGAACGCAGCTTCTGCCGCGTCTGGTCGGAAAGAAAAAAGCGTCCGAGATATTTTTGACGGCAAAAAAAATTTCGGCGCACGAAGCTCTGGAAATCGGCTTGATTGATAAAATTTCGGCGAATCCTTTGCAGTCTGCGACGGCTTGAGCAAACGCCTTAATTTATCTCTTATTTTATCTGTTGTCTGCACCGGCGGCGGATGCTTTTTTAGTTTTTCTTAACTCGCCGTCATCTTCGACCGAATCGGAATTTTCTTCATCAGTCTTTAAATCGTCTTTTCTCTCGACCCTGATTTTTTCGTTTTTCTCGTCGCGCGAAACCGGAACGCCGTTGATTGATTTGTATTGCTCGACAGTTCTCAGTTCTTCCGTCGTTCCGGTTTCAATCTGAATCGTCTCGTAATTTTCCGGCGCGATTGTTTCATTCGACTGGTATTGAGCATACAGCACGTCCGGTTTCGGCTGGTGGCGCAGGCACTCCAGATTTGAAAAAGATTTTGACGGCACGACGACTCTTTCGCGTTGCGGGCAATATTCGCCGGCGAGCATTCCGGTTTCCGGGTCAATCGTCACTTCGACAAGCCCTTTCGGCATCGAAAACGCGCTTCCGCCAAATTCCGGGCGCGCCTGCGTGGTTTTTCTCATAAAATCAACCCAAACGGGGAGCGCAACTTCGCCGCCGGTAAAGCCTATGTCTTTGTTTTCGTCAAAGCCAATCCAGACCACGCAAACCAGATTCGGCGTGTAGCCGACAAACCAGCCGTCCTTCGAGCTGCCGGTTTTGCCGACAAATGCGACGTCTTTTCCCAGAGAGTCTTTTGCCGCCCGCGCCGTTCCGCGCTCGACGACCGCGCCCATCATATCGGTTATCATATACGCCGTCTGCGGGCTGATAACCGGCGTGTCTTCGTTTTTATTTTTATAAACGGGATTGCCTTCGCCGGAAAGGATTTGCGAAACGAAAACAGGATTGACGCGTTTTCCGTCGTTGGCGAAAGCGGCGTAAGCGGCGGCGAGTTCGAGCGGCGTCACTTCTTCGGTTCCGAGCGCCATCGAAGGATAAGCTTCCGGTCTTTTCATCCCCAATTTTTCGGCAGTCCCGGCGACTTTCCGCAAACCGCTTTCGAGGGCGATTTCGACCGCCGCGACATTCGAAGATTTTGCCAGCGCGGTTTTCAGAGTAATCTCGTGCATCGCGTAAGAATTTCCGTAATTTGCCGGTCTATAAGGCTTGCGGTCAACGGCAAAAGCCGTCGGCTGGTCGTCAATAAGGCTCGTCGGCAATTTCCCCTGTTCCAGAGCGGTGGCGTAAACGAACGGTTTAAAGGTCGAGCCGGGCTGGCGGCGCGCTTCGGTCGCGCGATTTAGCTGCGATGCGGCGTAATCGCGCCCGCCGACCATTGCCAGAACGTGCCCGCTTTTCGGGTCAATGGCGACGAGCGCGGCTTGGGGAGTAACACCTTTTTTAGCAAAAGTTTTATCGAGTTCGGCGAGCTTCTTATTAACGGAATCTTCCGCCATTTCCTGCAATTGCGGGTCAATCGTGGTGTAAACGCGCAGATTTCTTTCGGGCAATTTCTCGCCGGAAATTTCCTTAAGAACCGCATCGACA
This sequence comes from Pyrinomonadaceae bacterium, assembly GCA_036388475.1. Taxonomy (GTDB): domain Bacteria; phylum Acidobacteriota; class Blastocatellia; order Pyrinomonadales; family Pyrinomonadaceae; genus JALZHR01. The sequence continues at coordinate 88,292 of DASVRT010000077.1, forward strand.
AAATAGGGCGCAATCGATTTGTCGTTTTTCGCCGGTGCGGCTAAAACGATTTCTTCGGCTTGTGCTTTTTCGGCGTCCGGCGGCGAAATCATCCCTTCTTCCAATAGTTTTTGGATAACCAGATTGCGGCGCTCTTTGGCGGCTTCCGTATTGCGATTCGGCGAAAATTTATACGGGCTTTTTATCATTGCCGCCAGCGTTGCCGCTTCCGCCAAATTTAGATTTTCTATCTTTTTGCCGAAATAACTGCGGCTCGCCTGCTCCACGCCGTGAATGCCGATAGCGCCGTGCTGCCCGAAATAAATCTCGTTGCAGTAAAGCGCGAAAATATCTTCTTTCGACAGATTTTTTTCCAGCGCGAGCGCCAGAAAAGCTTCGGAAAATTTGCGTCCGAAAGTTTTTTCGTTGCTGAGAAAAACGTTTTTGACGAATTGCTGCGTGATGGTCGAGCCGCCCTGACTAATCTGGTTGTCGGAAACGTTCCGGTAAAAAGCGCGAACGATACCGCGCGGGTCAAGTCCATTGTGCTCAAAAAAACGCCGGTCTTCCGTAACGATAATCGCGTTTCGCAAAATTTCGGGAATCTGTTCGAATTTTAGAGTATTGATTGAATCGCGTTTGGCTTCGGAGTTGCCGGAAATCATTTCGGGCTGCAATTCATAGGTTTCCAGCGCGCGAGCTCCGTTTTTGATTTGCGCGATTTTTCCCTGCGAAATTTCCAGATTGATGGTTTCGGGCAACTCGCTGGCGGAATGATTGGTCTGAATCGAAACGGTGTCGCCTTTGACCGTAAAATTGCCGTTCCAGATGTTTTTGTTTTCGCCTTCGACATAACCGGAATGACGCAGAATGGCGACGAGTTCTTCGGTTTTGATTTTCTGCCCGGTTTTTAAAACGTGCGGCGCGGCGTAAATTCCCGAACGCGTCTGCCAGAAACCGAGCTTGATTCGCTGCTCGACAATCATCGCCGCCTGCGAATAAAAATAATAAAAGCCGATTGCCGCCAGCGCCGAGCAGCAAAGAAGCCCGAGACTGATGCTGAAAATCCATTTTTTAAGAGCCTCTGTCCGGTTGTTAACAATTATTGCGGCGGGCGCAGTTTTTTTGACTGCGGGTCTTTTGCTTTTAGGAAAACTTTTGACGCCCAAAGATTTATCCAGCTTAATAATTGCCGTCGCCATACTTTTTGCCCACCCTTGCTCGAAATCGGTAATGCTCAAGGTTATGGCAATGCGCGTTCCACAATAAAAATAATAATTAAGCGAGAGTGTAAACGACTGAAATTAAATAATTAAGACAGCAGGGAAGGCTTTGCCGAGACTGGATTTTATTAAAATAAAAAGACCCGCAGCGTAAATTTGTGATACTGAAATTTGTATTAAGTTAGTACAACATTATTTTTCTTTGTTTAAAAACTTGGCAATTCCGCTCTGGCAATCGTCCGTGAGACGAGCAATCGTGTTGACGTCAACGCCGGATTCGAGCGCCGCTTCAAACGTCAAACCGTCCATTTGATAAAGCAGGCGTTTCGACAAAACGACCGCCGAGCGCGAGACTTTTTCGTAAACCGAAACGTAATTTTTTACGTCTTCCGCAAAAGCCGCATCTTCAAAAATTCGGTTTACCAGACCGAATTCGCGCGCGGTTTCGGCGTCGAACTCAAAACCCTGCGTCGCCAGTTCAAAAGCGCGTTTTTCCGAAACGTTGCGCCTTAGAATCGCCATCACCATCGCCGGAACAAAACCGATTTTGACTTCCGGATAACCGAATCGTGCCGCCGCGCTCGCCAGAACCAAATCGCAAGCCGTCGCCAGACCGCAGCCGCCCGCCAGCGCGCGCCCGTGAACCGCCGCGACGACCGGAATTTTCACCTTTCTAATCAAAGCGAAAAGCTCCATCAGATTGCGCGCATCGTCCCAATTTCCCAGAACGTCGCTTTCCGAAATTTTCTGCAAAGCCGATAAATCCGCGCCGGAACAAAAATCATTGCCCGCGCCTCTAATGACAATCGCGCGCAGATTTTCGTTTCCGTCAGCTTCGCGCAGGGCGTTTTTGAGCGAATCTATCAGCACGTCGTTAAGGGCATTCCGCTTTTCGGGGCGGTTTAAAGTCAGATAGCAAATCGAGTTTTCCTGATTGATTAAGATTTCACTCATTTTCTTTTGACATTCTAAATTTTAAATTTAAAATTCATTCGCATAAAAATAACTTATATTATCCGGGATAATTTAGAATTTAGAATTGGATTTTAGCGAATCAAATTCGTTGCTTTATCAACTTCCGCCGCGAAATTTTCGATTGTCCGCGCCACGATTTCGATTTGCTCGCTCGCTTCTTTCCAATCACGCTGCTCAATCGCCTCGCGCACGGCGGGCAGAGTTTTCACGCCGTAGCCGGTGTAAAATCCGGGCGCGTAGATTTGATGCTTGAACCAGGCGCGGCGCGGCAAGCCTTCGCTACGGGTCAGAGCGCGTTCCGTCCGATACAGAATTTCGCCTAAAGATTTCTGCGCGGCGGGCGACAATTGTTTATTTTTTGAGGCTGTCTGGTAATTTTTTCGCGCTTTCCTGAAGTTTCGCCAGCGCGTTTTGCAGAGGTGAGAAATTCAGAAACGGCACTTCCGTCTTCGGTTTCGGCGCGACGAAAGTTTCCGTCGGGTCCTGGACAGCCGTAATCATTCCGTCCGTAATCATTCGATTCGTCATTCTGGTTTCTTCGCGCAGATTGTCGACGAGCGCCGTTACTTCTCTGATGTAATTCGAAACCGTGTCGGCAAAATTCGTAAATTCAAACGGCAGAATCTCGGCGTCGGCAAAGCGCAGAGTCGTGCGCCCGCAAACTTTCGCTAATGCGATTCCGTAATCGAAATTCGGATCGCCGAAACGCGTAAAATGGTCGAAAGAATCGTAAACCGAATGATACGAGCCGCCGCCGTCTTCGCCGCCGAAACCGATATTAAACGAAGCGATGCCGAGATGCTGCAAAAACGGCGTGTAGTCCGAGCCGGAGCCGAGAGCGTAAATTCGCAAATCGCTTCGCTCCAGCACTTCGCGGCGCGAATTGGTCGAGCCGCTGACCGCTTGAAGCGCTTTCAAACGCTGCCAGACGGAAATCTTCGTCTGCGGGTCGATAACGTTTTTAGCGATTTCATTGGCGAATTTTTCGAGCGTGTGCGAGCCGCCGACGCCGAGAAACCCGCGCCCGTTCGAATCGGAATTGATATAAACGACGGCTTTCTGCCGCAGCTCGTCGGCGTGAAATTCCGCCCATTCGGTCGAGCCTAAAAGTCCCGGCTCTTCCGCGTCCCAAGCCGCGTAAACAATCGTGCGTTTCGGCTTCCAGCCGGTTTTCGCCAGCTCGCCGACGGCGCGCGCTTCTTCCATCAGCGCCACCATTCCGCTAATCGGGTCGTCAGCGCCATTCACCCAGGCGTCGTGGTGATTGCCGCGAATAATCCATTGGTCGGGCATTTCCGCGCCTTTCATTTTGGCGACGACGTTATACGCCGGTTTGATGTCCCAGTTAAATTCGAGTTTCAGGCGAACTTTTAACGAATTCGTGCCGCCGAAATGATATGTAACCGGCAGCGCGCCGCGCCAGTTTTGCGGAACGACCGCGCCGCCGAGATTTTTTAATAAAGGCAGCGCGTCGGCGTAGGAAATCGGCAAAACGGGAATTTTTGTCAGCGTCGGCGCGTCTTTTCTGTCGAGCCGCTTGGCGTTTTTTGTCGAGCCGTAGCCGGGCGTCAGCGGGTCGCCCGGAAAAAGCGGCATATCGGCAACCGAGCCGCGCTGCGCGCCGTTTTCGTTGCGATACGCGCCTTTCGGATAAACGTCGCCCTGAAAATAACCGTCGTCGCGCGGGTCGGAATAAATCAGACAGCCGATAGCGCCTTTTTCGGCGGCGACTTTCGGCTTGATGCCGCGCCACGAGCCGCCGTAGCGGGCGATAACGATTTTTCCTTTCACGTCGATGCCGCGTTTTTCCAGTTCTTCGTAATCGGCGGGAATGCCGTAATTGACATAGACGAGATCACCCGTTACGTCGCCGTCAATCGAATATGCGTTGTAAATCGGCAGCTGCTCGTTTTGTTGATTTGAGGTCGCGTCTTCCTTCAACGCCGGCTCAACTAATTTTGCCGTGAACTTTTCGGGCGCGGTCATTTCCAGAAGCCGCGTTTTCGGCGTCGGAAACAAAACGTCGAATTGTTCAATCTGCGTTTCAAAACCCCACGATTTAAACAGCGAAGCCATAAAATCGGCGTTTTCCTTGCCGTAAGGCGAACCGACGTGATGCGGGCGCGCCGACAGCCGCTTCATCCAATCGCGCAGATTTTCGCGCTTTAGATAAGAATCGAATTTTTGTTCCAGAGCCGTTTGTTGTGCTGAGCCGGCGGCGGAAAAGCCGAGCAGAGATTTTTCATTCGGCGTCGTTTGCGCAACGACGGAAAAAGCCAGCAGACAGACAAAGAAAACTCGCAGAAATGAATTTCGCATAAACGACTCCTGAAATTTTGCGGATTTGGAAAACGAAGTGAAATTATTGTAAAGAAAATTTGGAAATTTAGCCACAGGGAAAACAAGGCAAAAGGTAAAAGGTAAAAGGCAAAAAATAGAATTCTTCCAGCTTTGCCTTTTAATGCAGGATTAGCTGAATAAAGTTTCCTTTTGGTGCATAAACTTAGTTTTATTCAATCTTTATCCAATGTTTCTGCATTGAAAGGCAAAGCCAATTCTTCCTTACTTTTGCCTTTTACCTTTTACCTTTTGCCTTAAAACCCTTATTCCGCCAGAAACTCGCGCAGAATTTCCGTTACCGCTTCGGCGGCTTCCTGCTGAACCCAATGCGCGCTGGTCGGAATCCGAAATTCTTCATAGGGCGCGTCCATAACCTCGCCGATTCCGCGTACGGTTTCCGGCAAAACCGCTTTGTCCTGCTCGCCGTAAATGAAAACCGCCGGAACTTTTATTTTCGGCGTCTCTTCGAGCTTCGTGAATAAGCGTTTTAAAATATTGGCGCGGTAATAATTCAGCATTCCCGTCAGCGCAAACGGCTCGTTCCACGTTTTTTTATATTTGGCGATGTCTTCGTCCGTGAAAACATTTTTGTCCGCCGTAGAATTTTTCAGAGCGTTTTCCAAAAGGGCGAAATCATTGAGCTTTAACAAATTTTCGGGCAGCAGCGGAATTTGAAAAAAGAACATATACCAGCTTGCCAGAAGCTGTCTGAACGTTTGATTTTTGCGCCAGACGGAAGCCGGCGGAACTTGCAGCGCGCCGAGCTTCCAGAGATATTCCGGATGCTTCGCCGCCAACGCCCAGCCTATGCTCGCGCCCCAATCGTGTCCGACGACCGCCGCTCTTTCGCGCCCGAAATGATGAATTAAGCCGACGACGTCATCGACCGATTTATCAATTTCATAATCCGCCACGCCGGTCGGTTTATCGCTCAGATTGTAGCCGCGCAAATCGGGCGCAACGACCGTGTACTCGTCGCTTAAAGCCGCAAGCTGATGCCGCCACGAATACCAGAATTCGGGAAACCCGTGCAATAAAATGACGAGCCGCTCGCCGTCGCCCGCTTTCGCGTAATGCAGGCGCGTGCCGCCGATTTGCGCGTAGTCGAATGTAATTTCGCTCATAAAACTCCTAAATCCTTTGCTTCCCGTTCGGAAACATCTATTCTCATTCGCAAAAGCGCGGTCGAAAAGGTTTTGCCCTGCGCGTCGGTCATCAGAGACAAAGTTCCGCCGCCGCCCAGACTTTCGTGCAGCAGAAAATTTAAAGCGTTCAGATTCGGCAGCTCAAAGCGCTCGACTTCGCCTTTGACCATCGCGCCGAAATGCCGTTTCACCTTTTCCGCCGTCACTTCGCGCACCAGCAGCGGGTAAAATTCGTCTTTCAAAGCAATCACGCCGACGTTTGCCGTATCGCCTTTGTCGCCGGAACGCGCGTGCGCGAGTTTTAATAATTCAACTTTCATAAATTTTTCAAATGCAGATTCAGTTTATAAAATCCAGCCAAAACAAGCGAATGCGTGATTTGTTCGCTTTCAATCAAATTCGGAATTTCGTCGAGCGAAACGAGTTTGGTGACGACGCTTTCGTGCTCGTCAAAAGCCGTTTCCTGAATTTTCCGGCAGTTTAAAGCGGCGAAATGATAAATCCAGTTATTTTGAATCGCCGGATTCGGGCGCGATTTTCCCAGATAAATAAATTCGTCGGAGGCAAAGCCGGTTTCTTCGAGCAGCTCGCGGCGCGCGGCGGTTTCGGGCGCTTCGCCTTCGTCAATCATTCCGCCGGGAATCTCTAAAACGATTTCTTCCGTGCCGTGACGAAACTGTTCGATTAAAACCGTTTTGTTTTCCGCGTCCAGCGCGATGATATTGACCCAATCGGGACTTTCGACGACAAAAAAACTGTGTTCCAGATTATCCGATTCGCGGTCGCTGATATCTTCCCGGACTCGGAAAACGCGGCAGTCGGCAAGCTGTCTGGAAGCTTTGCGCTTCCATATTTCGGGTTTTGCGTTCATAAAAATAGTGACTCAGGTATTAAAAATATGTTTGAATAATAAAACAAGTCTACATTTTTCAGGGGGAATTTATGAACGGGAAACTATTTTTTATCGCCATTTTGACAATTTTTATTTCGACTTTCGCTTTTGCCCAAAGAACCGTTACAAAAAAAACTCCGACCCCGAAACCGACGCCGACCGTTTCACCGACGCCCGCGCCGACGCCCGCGCCGACGCCGGTCACGCTGGAAATAATTCTGACCGAAGCCGAAAAGCAGACGCAGAATTACCGGCAGGCGTTTAACAGCCTGCTGGCGGAAGAAACGAAAACTTTCGAGGAATACAACAAAGACGGCGAAGCCAAAAAACGCCGCACGGTCGAATCGAATTTTCTCGTTTATCAATCGACCAAAAATGAAAATCTGATAACCGAATATCGCAACGTCGTCAAGGTTGACGGCAAAGCCGTCGGCGACAGCAACAAGCGCGCCGAAGATTTTTTCGAGAACGTTCTGAAATCGACCAGCGCCGAAACCGAGCTGGAAAAAATTCTCAATGAAAGCACGCGCTACGATAAAACGCTGAACGTTTCGGGCTTTACGCTTTATCAATCGCCGATTTTAGCCGCGCATATTCGCCCCGCGTTCGATTTTCGTCTGAACGGTCAGGAAACTTTTAACGGCAGAAAAGTCTTTCTCGTAAATTACCGGCAGAAAGCGAAAAGCGCGTATGTTTTGTTTAACGAGCGACCGGCGAACACGGACAAGCTTTATATTAATTACGAAACGGAACTGCCGAAACAGATAAAGGAACCGAACGCGCTTCTGCGCGGAAACCTCTGGATTGACGCCGAAACTTTTGAAATCTGGCGCGAAGAACGCGAGCAGACCATTCAGCCGGAAGGCGCGGGCAGCCCGATAATCGTTTTAAGAGCCGAGTTTGAATACCAGAAAAACGAGCCCGGCTTCGTCACGCCGAAAAAAATCGCGCTGACCGATTACGGCGTCCGGCGCAAAGACGAGCAGCTGACGACCGTCAAAGACACGTTCGTGACGTTTGAATACACGAAATTCACCCGCTCGGACGTCGAAGTTAAGTCCGGCGACGTCAATTCGTCGGAAACGCCGAAGCCGTAAAGTCTGCCGGGCGAAAATTACATTTTGAAAGTGAAAATCTGCTATTGCGGGCGAAAGATTGATATTGCGAGTGATTGATTCATCTTGCGGACGTTTGAACGAGATTGCGGGCGTTTGATTCATCTTGCGGGTAAAATGTTGTTTAACAATACGGTTTTTACGTTGAAATAAAAGATAAAGGCAGAAACGCGCCAGTAATTAAGCGTTTCTGCCTTTAAGCCTTGGCGCGAAATCTCACGCCGTAATAACTTCAACTTTCGTCTCAATCAAAGTCTTCGGAATCAAAGCAGGGAAATAAGCCATAATTTCCTCGACTTTCGGTCGCCCGCCCGCAAAACCCGTCACCGCCGGAGGTCCGGTTAAGATTAAAGGCGCAAGCTCTTTGGTAAATCTTTCGACGTCCGCTTTGCTTTGCCCGCGCACGCCGAAGCGCAGCTGGACTTCGGGAATGTCTTTCGGCGGCTCGCCGGCGAGATGTCCGTGCGTGGCGTTGACGCCGACGAACTCGGTTAAGATGACGTCGAATTTCAAACCGAGTTTTTCGAGCCGCGCGCGCAGGATTTTATCGGCGGCTTGCGCTTTCGCGTAAGCGTCCGGGTAAGCGTAAACGAGCGTTCCGACGGCTTTCCAGCCCGCCGAATAAGCGATGGAAACTTTATAAAATTCGGTGTTCGGATTGCCTTTGATGCCGTAAACGCGAACGCGGTTTTCGCCGCCGTCTTTCAGATGAATCGAAGTGAAATCGGCGACGACATCCGGCGTGATATAAGATTTCGGGTCGCCCATTTCGTACAAAAGCTGTTCTTTTATCGAGGGGATATTGACGATGCCGCCCGTGTTTTCGTGTTTCGTGACGACGAATTCGCCGTCGGGAAACGCTTCGACAATCGGGAAGCCGACGTTTGCCAAATCGGGAATATTCTGCCAGTCGTATTGACAGTTTCCGCCTGACGCCTGCGCGCCGCATTCGATGATGTGCCCGGCAATCGTGCCCGCCGCGATTCGGTCCCAGTCTTCAAACGTCCAGCCGAATTCGTGCATCAGCGGCGCGAGCGTCAAACCCGTATCGGTCAGGCGTCCGCCGATGACGATTTGCGCGCCTTGATTTAAAGCATCGACCAGCGGCTGCGCGCCGAGATAAACGTTTGCCGACTGCACTTTGTCGCGAATCGAGGCGAGCGATTCGCCCGTATCCATATTCGTTATCTCGACGCCGTTTTCAAGAAATTCGTCGAGACGCGGCAGAATGTCGTCGCCGGTGACAATGCCGATTTTGAATTTGCCGGAAAGCCCTAATTCCTCGGCGACTCCGCGCACGGCTTCGGCACAGCCCGGAACATTGACGCCGCCCGCGTTTGCCGTAACTTTAATATTTTTTTCGACGCAGTCGGGCAAAATCTCGCGCATCAGGCTGATAAAATCGCGCGCGTAACCGGCTTTCGGGTCGCGCTGTTTCTGCTTCTGCACGATGCTCATCGTGACTTCCGCCAGATAATCGAGCATCAGATAATCAATCTCGCCGCCGCGCACCTGCTCGACCGGCGCGGTCAGCAAATCGCCCCAAAAGCCCTGCCCGCTGGCAACTCTTACTTTTTCTTTCATTTATTTGTTGATAAAAAAGATTTCTTTTCTATGAGGGAATTATAATACGAGGCGGTCGCAAATCGTCAAAGATGCCTTTGCTGATTTGTCACCGCCCCAAAGGTTGCCGTTCTGAAAATCAGAAATTAGTAAACGATTTTTTTCGTTCGGCTGACGACTTTTCTGCCGCCTCTGTAAGTCGTTTTGCCCGTCCATTTCGTGCCGACCCAGACTTTTTTGCTGACGTATTTCGTGCCGTTCCAGGTTTTGCGAACGACGTATTTGCCGCCGCGTCCAATGGTTCTAATCGCGCCGACTCTTTTCTTGCGCACGACCGTCACCTGCGCGTCGGCTGAAAACGGGTTATGCGAAGAAGTCAGCTCGCCTACAAAAGCGATTGATAAAATCATTGCCAGTGCAAATATCAAAGACGTAATTTTTTTCATCTCGAATCTCCTTGTTGTATTTATTAAAAACTAATTCCGCCGGTTTGTGTAAAAATATAATACACTTTTCGGCGTTTGAACCTGTTGAGTGCAAACCTTATTCCACAGAAATTAATTTTTATTTTTGACGTTTTCGCGCAGGAATTTCACGATGTCTTCGGTCGAAGTGCCGGGCAGAAAGACTTCGGAAATTCCTTTCGCTTTCAGCTCGGAAATATCTTCCTGCGGCACGATGCCGCCGACCAGCACCAGTGTATCGTCCATTCCGTTTTCGCGCAGAAGATTGACGATGCGCGGGCACAGCGTGTTGTGCGCGCCCGACAGAATCGAGATGCCGACCGCATCGACGTCTTCCTGCAAAGCGGCTGACGCAATCATTTCCGGCGTCTGCCGCAAGCCCGTGTAAATAACTTCCATTCCGGCATCGCGCAGGGCGCGCGCAATTACTTTCGCGCCGCGGTCGTGCCCGTCCAGCCCGGGCTTTGCCACGAGAACTCGTATTTTTCTTTCGTTCATAAGTTTATCTTAATCGCAACTTCTTAAAGTTTTCAATTCAAAAAATGCTTTCAAAATAAAATCTTTTTCTGCTATCTTAATAAATGCGAGCCGTTTCCCGCTCGAACCGCTTACCTTCAAACTCCAAAACAAACTTCAAAAATGCCTGAAATATTTTCTATATTATTTGCCGCGCTGATTCTCGTTGCCTGTTTCAAATTATTTTTCGATGATTTGGAAGACTTGTGGGCGAGCGTCAAACATTTCTGCTGGTGGTTTACCTTCGAAATGATTTTTGAATTGTCGCCGGAAGCCAATCAAACAGGCTTGAGATTTTTCTTCTGGCTCGCGCTCGGCGCGCTCGGCGGCTTTCTGCTTTATCACAACCTTTCAAAATAGCTTTACCGGATAAATTTTCCAAACAAGCCGTCGCGCCGCACGAACGGTTTTAATTCCGACCACGAATAGAAAAATCTGCCTTCCGGCTGAAGCGCCAGCGCGACGTGCGGAAAGCGGTAATCGTAGATAAACGTCACGCCTTTGTCGCTGACGGTAAATTCGTTTAAATCTTTGATTGTAAAATCGGCTTTTCGAAAATATTCCGAAGCGTCGAAATCAGCCGCGTCCGGGTCTTTTTTGTATTCTTCGGTCGCGTTTTTCATTTCCGCCTGCCGCGCTTTTTTTAGTTTCGCCGCCAGCCCGCCGAGATTCGTAAAAACGTCCTGCGGTCGAGCGAGCGCGCCGGTTTTCAAATTAACCACAATCGTTTTTTGAAAAACGGAAGGATACGCGCCCGCGCCGCTCAGGAAAATCGTTACGTCCAAAATCCCGTTTTTGTTGTAATTGACTTCGTAGCTCGCTTCTTCGAGCCACTGGATTTCACCGAGTTCTTCGCGAATATTCAGCTTTGAAACTTTTTCAAAGCTGATTGCGGTTTCGACCTTTTTATTCAAAGCCGGACTCAAGCCTTTCACGTGCGGGCGAATAACGGTAAAGCTTTTTTTGAAATCGACCACTGGTTTCGGACGCCGGTAGACGGTTTTTTTCGGCGTGATGACGACCGCCTGCGAAAATGCGGCGGGCGCGAAAATTAAAAGCAAAATAAAGATAAACAGATTTCTTTTCATATTTTTTATTTGATAAATTTTCCGAACAGACCGTCGCGCCTGACGAACGGCTTTAACTGCGCGTAGCTCAGGAAAAATCTGCCCGTCGGCTCGTAGTTTCTGACAATATGCGCAAACTCGTATTTGTAAACGAAAGTAATTCCTTTATCGCTCAATTCAAACTCGTTCAGATACAACGGCGTAAAAGTGTTTCCTTCAAACTGCGTCAGAATTTGTTCGCTGTCGCCGTCGCCTAAATCTTTTTTGACTTCGCGGACGGCTTCGGCAATTTCCGCCCGCAAAGACTGGTCGAGCTTTGCCGCCAATTGTTTCAGCTTCGCTCTGATAAAAACGTCTTCCGGTTTGATTATCTCGCCCGTGTTCAGATTAACGGCGACCGCCCGGTCGTAATGCGATTCATACGCCGCCGAAACGTCGATGGAAAATCTCAAAATCAAAATGCCGTTTTTGTTGTAGACGAGACGATAAGAAGCCTTATCGAGCAACTGGTATTCTTCGTCCAAACCGTTCGTAAAAAGAGAATTAAACGTTTTTTCGTATCTCAGATTACGCTCGATTTTTTGTTTCAGACGGCGATTGACGCCGGAGATTTTCGGGTGAGTGATTGTGTATTTCTTTTTATAATCGACCTCGGCGTTGCTGCGCCGGTAGACGACTTTGCGCGGCGAGATTTTCACGCTTCCGGTTTGGCTGAACGCCTGCGCGGCAAAAAGAAAAATTAACGAAAAAGCAAAAATTTTAGTTTTCATAGTCTCTCAAATCCATATTTGGAGACCCGAAAACGCACCTGATTTTGCCTAAAATCGTTTTTTGTTTTTTTATCGCTTCAAGCATCTCGAACCAGCCGTGCGTGTTTATCCAGAGCCAGTTGTGGCTGTGAATCGGTTTGATAATACCGTAGCGCGGCGTTTCGTCTTCTTTCACGAAACTTCCGAAAAGCCTGTCCCAGACGATAAAAATTCCGCCGTAATTTTTGTCCAGATAAGCGTTGTTGACGCCGTGATGAACGCGATGATGCGAAGGCGTGTTTAAAAAATATTCGAGAAAACCTAAGTTTTTAATCAGCTTGGTGTGAATCCAGAATTGATAAATCAGATTCAGCCCGTGCATCAGAACGAACGACCAGAGCGGAAAGCCCAGAAAAGCAATCGGCACGTAGAAAACCCAATGCGCGATGCCGGAAAACCAGCTCTGCCGCACGGCGACGCTCAGATTGTATTGATTCGACGAATGATGAACGACGTGAAAATTCCAGAAAAACCGCATCTCGTGGCTGATGCGATGAAACCAGTAATAAGCGAAATCATCGACAAAAAGCAAAATCGTCCAAGCCCACCACGTATTCATAGGCATCCGATACGGCGCGAGATTCTCGTAAATCGCGTCGTAGAAAAACGCCTGTATCAAACCGAAAACCGCGCCGAAAGCGACGCTGCCGAAACCGAGCGCGATATTCGTCCACGCGTCTTTGCGGTCGTATTCTTCCTGCGCGTGGCGCACGGCAATATACGCTTCAACCGCGATAAGCAGCGCAAAAATCGGTATGGCAATGACGGTCGGTTTAAACATCTAACACATTAGAAAAAGAAAGAGGCGATTCCGATGCCTGTAAAAAGCAAACCGATAAATAAAACAGGGAAACGAAAAGACCATAAATCGTAATCGTTTCCCACTATCCGGTTTTGCCAAAACTGAAAAACTTTACCTAAAGGTTTGTTCAAAACAAATAACGACAAACCGACAAATATAAAAATAAATGATTTGGTAAGGTTTTTGTCCATAAGAACAATTAAAAAGCCGGTTCTTCGTAAACGCCGTAAACGTCGCGCAAGGCAGAACAGATTTCTTCGACCGTCGCGTAAGCCTTGACGGCTTCAATCGTCGCGGGCATCGTGTTTTCGTTCGCTTGCGCGGCTTTTTTCAGTTTGTCCAGAGCGTTTTCGACCGCGCCGTTGTCGCGCGTCGATTTTGTCTGCGCGAGACGATTTAGCTGCAAATCGCGCACCGATTCGTCGATTTGCAGAATGTCGATTTTGGAAAACTCGTCAGCCATCGAATATTTGTTGACGCCGACGATTGTTTGTTCTTTGCGTTCGACGGCTTTTTGATATTGATACGCCGATTCCTGAATCTCGCGCTGCGGAAATCCGGCTTCGATGGCTTCGACCATCCCGCCGAAACCGTCGATTTTGTCGAAATAATCGAAACAGCCCTGTTCCATTTTATCGGTCAGAGATTCGAGATAATAACTGCCGCCGAGCGGGTCGACCGTGTTCACGACGCCGGTTTCTTCGGCGATGATTTGCTGCGTTCGCAGAGCAATCAAAGCCGCCTGGTCGGTCGGCAAAGCTAAGGCTTCGTCGTAAGAATCCGTGTGCAGCGAGTTTGTGCCGCCGAGCACCGCCGCGAGCGCTTGAATCGCCACGCGCGCGATATTGTTCAAAGGCTGCTGGACGGTCAGCGAAACGCCCGCCGTCTGCGTGTGAAAACGCATCTGAAGCGAGCGCGGATTTTTCGCGCCGAAGCGTTCGCGCATCGTTTTCGCCCAGACTTTTCGCGCCGCGCGATATTTGGCGATTTCCTCGAAAAAGTCGTTGTGCGCGTTAAAGAAAAACGAAAGACGCGGCACGAATTCGTCAACGTTCAATCCGCGCTCGATGCCGTATTGGACGTATTCCACGCCGTCGCGCAAGGTGAAGGCGAGTTCCTGCAAAGCGGTCGCGCCCGCCTCGCGGATGTGATAGCCGGAAATGGAAATCGGGTTGTATTTCGGCACGAATTTCGTGCAGTATTCAAACGTGTCGATGACCAGCTTCATCGCCGGTTTAATCGGGTAAATCCATTCTTTCTGCGCGATGTATTCCTTCAGAATATCGTTCTGCAAAGTGCCGGAAATCTTCGTGAAATCCGCGCCCTGTTTTTCCGCGACGACCAGATACATCGCCAGAAAAACGGAAGCCGGCGCGTTGATTGTCTGCGAAACGGTCACGTCTTCGAGCGGTATTCCGTCAAATAAAACCTCAAAATCCGCGAGCGAGGAAATCGCCACGCCGCATTTGCCGACTTCGCCTTCGGACAAGGGCGAATCCGCGTCCAAGCCCATCAGCGCGGGCAAATCGTAGGCGACGCTCAAGCCGGTCTGTCCTTGCGACATCAGATATTTAAATCGTCGGTTCGTGTCTTCGGGCGAGGAAAATCCGGCAAACTGGCGCATCGTCCAGAGCCTGCCGCGATAGCCGGTCGGGTGAATCCCGCGCGTGTACGGAAACTCGCCGGGAAAACCGATTTCCTCTTGCGGAATGTTTTCCGTGTCGGCTGCCGTGTAAAGGCGTTCGACCGGCTCAAGTGAAACGCCTTCAAATTTGGCTTTTCTTTCCGGCGTTTTATCCGTAACTTTTTTTAAAGATTCGTTTTCCCAACGCTCGACGGCGGCTTGCGCGGGCGTTAATGCTTCTTTGACTTCCGACATAATAATTACCTTGCTTAAATGAATATAAAATCTGCTTTGATATTAGTTTAAGGCTGGCGGAATCGTAAAGCAAGAGACAAAACGCCTGTCGAAAGCGGATTCACACGCGTTGAACGAAGATTCACAGCCGTTGACCGAACATTCACAACTGTTGACTGAACATTCACAAGCGACAGATGAAGATTTACAGGTGATAGATGAACATTCACAGCTAACAGATGAAGATTCACAGTCCACAGATGCAGATTCACAACTGACAGATGCAGATTCACAAGCAAAAAGCGCCCAAAGCCGTCTAGTATTGAATCAAACTGCCTTCGCGCTTCGCCCGTTTAATCGCCCGCGAGAAAACCCAGAGCGAAAAGGGAAGCAGAACGACGAGAAAACTCATCAGCGCGAGAAAAGAGCTTTGCACTTCACCGAAAGTTTTGCCCTGAATTAAAATGCCGCGAATCGCGTCCAGACCGTGCGTTGAAGGGTTGATGAAGGAAACGATTTTGCCGCCGCTTTCGCCGAGCGCGTCCTGAAGCATTTCTTTCGGGTAAAAGACGCCGGAAAAAAGCGCCGTGCCCGCGCCTAAAAGAATCGCAAACGGGTCGCCGCGTTTGAAAGCCATCGTAAAGCTCGCCGATAAAATTCCGAGACAAGCCAAAACCAGGGTCGTCAAAAGCAGAAACATCAGCGCCAGCAGAAAATTGCCTTTGTACTGCACGTTGAAAAAAATCCAGCCGAAAAACAGATACAAAAACGAGTAAAAGCTGGCTTCGACATACGCCCACGCCGAGCTTGAAACAATCACCGTCGGCACGTTGACCGGCGTCAGCAGAACGCTTTCGAGCGTGCCCTGCATCTGTTCCTGCCGGATGGCGTTGGCGAGACTGGAAAAGCCGACCAGAAAATAATTGAGCATCGCCATTCCCGTCAGCCACGCCGCCAGCGGATTCTGCCATTGCTGATATTGCGCGAGCGGAAAGCCCGCAAAAATCCGCGAAATAAAATAAAACGTCGTCGTGATGCCTAAAATCCAGACGATTTTAATTAAAAATTCGACGCGATAAGACAGCGACAGTTGTAAATCGCGGATGATAAAAGCGCGAATGCGGCGAAAAATCAGCATCAATTAAACTCAGGAACCAATTTTAATTTAAAACGTATTAATAGCGCAGGACAAAGTTTGATTGCAAACAAACGCTAATCAAAATAAAATTGCCGTATGAATTTTTTCCCGAAAACTTCCATCCAAGCAAAATCAATCTGTTTTATATTATTGTCGGTCATTTTAATTTCCTGCGGCAATCAAACCGAATCGAATACGAACGGCAAAGCCAACTCAACAAACGCCGCCGACATTTTCAATAGCGAAAATTCCTCGACCTCAAACGACGACGTCGCCGCGCTCGGCAATCAGGTGCTTTTGCCGCTTGTTCCCGAAGAAGTCGCCTGGCGCGAAGAAAACGTGAAGAATTCCGAAGATAAAAAACTGACCGCCGTGATGAAATTTACCGAAGAAGACGCCAAAAATCTGGTCGCCCAAGCCGAGAAACATCGTCCGGCGGAAGCCGTCGAAATCGGCACGGAACAATGGTTTCCGGCGGAACTGATTGCGCAGTCGCAGCTTTCGGGAAACGAATCTTTGAAGGGCAACGCCTACGCTCCGACCGATTTTCTTCAGCTTCCGTACAAAACGGGAAAACTCGTTAAAATTGAAAGCTCAAATTATTTTATTCTTGAGCTTTCAACGAATCAGAACGGAAATTAAGAAATAAGGAATAACTTTTTCTTATCTTTCCGCATTCAGTTTCATTTTCTCTTTAAATCTCTTCGTAGCGTTTCAGCTTGCGGTAAAGCGTGGATAAATCAATGCCCAAAATGTTTGCCGCTTCCGTTTTATCCTCGCCGACGGAATTTAAAACTTCCAGAATATAACGCCTTTCCATTTCTTCGAGCGTCGGGCGAAAGCCTTCGGCGTCGCGCGTTTCGAAAGCGTTCAGCGAATGCGCGACGATTTTCGGCGGCAGATTTTCGACGGTTATTTCTTCCGCGCCGGAGAGAATAAAGGCGCGCTCGACGGCGTTCTGCAATTCGCGAATATTGCCCTGCCAGTTGTAGTTCGCGAGCGCGGACATCGCTTCTTTGTTAATGGTTTTTTCCTGCGCGTTTTGCTCGCGGGCTATACGAGCGACGAAATGTTTCGCCAGCAGCGGAATATCTTCGCGCCGCTCGCGCAGCGGCGGCAGGTAAATTTCAATCACGTTCAGGCGATAAAAAAGGTCGTCGCGGAAGTTTCCCCTGGAAACTTCTTCTTCGAGATGGCGATTGGTGGCGGCGATAATCCGCGCGTCGAATTTAACGGAAAGGCTCGAACCGATTGGCGTGACCTCGTGTTCCTGCAAAGCGCGGAGCAACTTGACCTGCAAGGAGACGGGAATCTCGCCGATTTCGTCCAGAAAAAGCGTGCCGCCTTCCGCCGAGCGAAAAAGCCCTTTTTTGTCCGTTCGCGCGTCGGTAAACGCTCCCTTAGTATGTCCGAAAAGCTCCGATTCGAGCAGGCTTTCCGGCAGCGCGCCGCAGTTTATCGCGATAAAAGGCTTAGTCGCGCGCGGCGAATGATGATGAACGGCGCGGGCGACCAATTCTTTTCCCGTTCCCGATTCGCCCTGAATCAAAATATTGACGTTCGTCACGGAAACTTTTTCAATCAGTCTAAAAACCGATTGCAGGCTTTCGCTTGTTCCGATAATTTCGGAAAAGCTGAATTGCTTATCCAGCTCGCGGCGCAAAACGCGATTTTCTCTGAAAAGCTCGCGCTGGCGGACGGCGTTTTTGACCGTTTGCAGCAAATCCTCGTTGACGAACGGCTTGGTTATGTAATCATACGCGCCCTTGCGCAGAGCCGAGATTGCCGAATCGACCGACGAATAGGCGGTCATAATAATAACCAGCGCGTCGGCGTCAACCGTTTTGATTTGGTCGAGCAGCGCCAAGCCGTCCATTCCGCGCATTTTTATATCGGTTAAAGTTAAAGCGATGTCTTCGGTCGTGAAAACTTCCAGCGCCGTCTCGGCGGAATCGGCGGAAAAAACCTTGTAGCCTTCCGTTTCGAGCAACTCGCGCAAAATCGCGCGCATCAATTCTTCGTCTTCGACAATGAGAATGTTCGGCTGGTTCATCTGATAAGTGATAAGTGATAAGTGATAAGTGATAGGGAAAAGCCTTCTTATTACCTATCACTTATCACTTATCACTTTAGAAAAGCCGCAAAAAGCGGCAGGCTCAGAAAATCATTGAAACAAGGAAGGTATCAAGATTCTTGAAATTACCCGCGCCTTTTGCGGCTTTCCTGATTCTAACACAAGACTTTTTTATTTGCCCTGTTCCGTGTTAGCATCGAATTAACTTCTCGGGTTAAAAATGCGTTACAAATCAGTTTTCAAAATTCCTCTTTCGATACTCTTGGCGTGTGTCTGCGCATCTTTTTGTCTCGCTCAAGACCCGAACCCGGTTGACCGGAAAGTCGCCAATCCGATAACCGATACTTCAAACATCAATCCGGTCGCGCCGGAACCGCTGACGACGCCGAAACCCGTCAAGAAAGATGATAATGGAAACGTGCGGCAGGAAGGCGGCGACGATGAAGTCGTCGTTTATTCCGACCGGCAGAGCGCCGAAGGCGAAAAGGGAAAGCGCGTCGTCGTCCACCAGGGAAACGTCGATGTGCGTTACGGGATTTATCGCCTTCAGGCGGATAAAATAACGCTTTTTGAGGCGACCGACCACCTGCTCGCCGAAGGCAACGTCGTTTTCGACAAGGGCGAAGACGAGCGCATCACCGGCACGAAAGCCGAGTGGAATTACAAAACCAAGCTCGGTTATTTTATAGATTCGACCGGATTTACCAATCAAACCACCGACGGCACGATTATTTATTTTACGGCGGACAGAGTCGAGCGAGTTTCCGAAACCGAAATCGTCGTCAAAAACGGGAAGTTTACCGCCTGCGAAGACGCCGTTCCGCGATGGAGCTTTACCGCCAAAGAAGCGAGCATCAAAACCAACGACCGCATCAAGCTCAAACAGCCGCAATTTCGCGTCCGCGACATTCCGGTTATTCCCTTGCCGTTCGCGACGATTCCGATTGAAAAGCGCGACCGTCAATCGGGCTTTTTAACGCCGACCGTCGGCTATTCGGCAAACAAGGGTTTTCGTCTTTCGACCGCTTATTATCAAACTCTCGGGCGCAGCGCCGACGTGACTTTTCGCGCCGACATTTACAGCGCGCGCGGCGTCGGATTCGGTCTGGACGCGCGGACGCGCGCCAATTCGCGCTCGTATTTCAATTTCGGCTTTTTCGCCGTCAAAGACCGCATTTTCGGCTCGAAAACCGACGAGAACGGAGCCCGAAAGCCCGACCAGGGCGGCTCGCTCTTTTACGCCGAAGGCGTTCATTATTTTCCCGCCGGCTGGACGGCGGCGGCGGATGTCCGTTTGACGTCGAATCTGGCTTTCCGGCAGGTTTTTTCGGATTCGATTCAGCAGGTGATTTCGCCGATTGAGGTCTCGAAAGCCTTTGTCAACAAAAGCTGGGGCAATTACACGCTGAATATTCTGGGCAGGTCGGAAGAAATCTCGATTCCGAACGTTTTCATCCGAACGCGCAATCTGCCGAGCGTCACGTTCGAAAAACGCCCTTCGCCGCTCAGCTTTCTCGACAGCGTTTACTTTTCTTTCAAGACGACCGCCGAAGGCGTCTCGCGCCGCGAATCGGTCAACAATATAGAGCTTTATCGCCGGCAGACGGGAAATGACCCGATTAGCACGCCGCTGCTCGGTCAGCGCTTCGACATTTACCCGCAAATTTCGGTTCCGTTCAGCACGAAATATTTTAATTTCACGGCGACCGCCGGCATGCGCGTCACATATTATTCCGATTCGCTCGACAATCTGCGCCGCGTCGTCAGCCGTGACGAAGTTCGCAAATACGGCGAGTTCGAATTCGACGTGCGCCCGGTCGCGCTCGCCAAAAATTATTACGGCGAAACGGACGCGTTTCGCTTTCGCCACACGATTGAGCCTTACCTGACGTATCGCTTAATCAAAGGCGTGGACAATTTCAACCGCATCATTCGTTTCGATTACACCGACACGATAACCGACACCAACGAAATCGAATACGGCGTCATCAACCGCATTTTTACGCGCCGCTACGCGGAAGCCGTGACCGAACAGGCGCAGAAGCTTCTGCGCGAAAAAGCGAACGGCGGCGGAAATGGAAACGGCAAGGAAACGGACGGAAAAAATCCGCTTTCGGTTCAGCCTTACGAAATCTTCACGCTGACCGTGCGGCAAAAATATTTCTTCGACGAAACTTTCGGCGAGGCGCTGGTTCCCGGCAGGCGCAACCAAATCGCGCCGATAACGCAATTGACGTTTTACACCTTCGGCGGCACGCCGCGCCGTTTCTCGCCGCTCAGCATCGACGGCACGTATCGCCCGCAAAAAACGGTTTTCGTGAATACCCGGATGGACGTCGGCGTCCGGAACGACGGGCTCCGCGCCATCAGCGCGACGGTCGGTTACGACACGCCGCTTCTGAAAGTCTTCCAGACGTTTTACTACACGCGCGCCGTGACGCTGATGCCGTCGCTGCAACAGGTTTATAACACGGACAAGGAAGCCGGAACTTTGCGCGGCTCGCAGTGGAATCCTTCAATCTTTATGGGCGACCGCGACAAAGGCTGGTTCGGCGGCACGTCGCTGTTCTTCGACTTCCAGAATTCGCGCGAGCGCCGCTCGACGCCGCTCATCAGCTCGCTTTATACATTGGGTTACGCTTCGGACTGCTGCTCGGTCGCCGTCCAGGCATTCACTTATAATGTCGGCGTCCGCCGCGAAAATCGTTACGTGTTCAGCTTCCGCCTGAAAGGCATCGGCACCTTCGGCACGGAACAATTCGGGCAGGGCTTGCGCTAAAAACAATTATAATTTTTCACTCCGTTATACGATTTCAACCAAAAGTCTCCGCACGTCAACTGCGCGGCAGTAATTGTCGCCGTCAAATCCAAAAAGAAAAAGGATAAGCAAATAATTTCGCTTATCCTGAAAATTTGATTGTGATTTCCGTTTTTATCAACCGGCTTTTCTCGCGGCTGCTTCGTCAGTTTTAAAATTACGGCGTCGGCGCCGTTTTCGGCTCCGGTTTTTGCGTTCCGATTTGCGCGTGCCGCCCGCCGTCTCGTATTCGCTGCCGTCAAAACCATATTTCACGCAGACAGCCTTTAGCAGACTAAAAATAAAATGAAAACGCGAATAAATAGCCGGGCGATTCTTAAATTTTTAAGAATCGCCCGGCTTTTTATTAAAATCCGGTTAAATTGATTTTAATATTAAGGTAGATGAGCTGACGGAACGGCTTTATCGCCGTTTTGTCCGAATTGGGCGGCGATGAATTGGCTGTTGGTGCTGTTGATGCGATACCAACTGCCGTTTGACGGGCGGAAGACGGAAATGTCCGCTTTGCCGTCGCCGTCGTAATCGCCGGCGGTCGGAGAATCGCCGGCGGCACCGAATTGGATTCCCGTGAATGAATCGTTCGAGCTGTTCAGGCGATACCAAGTGCCCGTTGACGGGCGAAAAACGTTGATGTCGGCTTTACCGTCGCCGTCGAAATCAGCGGGCGTCGGCAAGTCTTCGCTGACGCCGAACTGGACGCCGATGAATTGTCCGTTCGAGCTGTTCAGGCGATACCAGCTTCCCGCCGAAGGACGGTAAACGTTGATGTCGGCTCTGCCGTCGCCGTCGAAATCAGCCGGCACGGGAATGTCGCCGTTGGTTCCGAATTGCACGCCGGTAAACCCGTTGGTGCTTTGCAGTAAATACCAGGTGCCGTCGGACGGTCGGAAAACCGCTAAATCGGCTTTGCCGTCGCCGTCGTAATCAGCCGGACGCGGCAAATCGCCGGTCGCGCCGAACTGCACCGCAGTAAATCCGGCTTGCGAGCGCAGCAGATACCAAACGCCGTCGCGGAAAACGCCGAAATCGGTTTTGCCATCGCCGTCGTAATCGGCGGGCGCGATTTTGTCCGTTCCTAAACCGAACTGCACGGCGTTAAATCCCGACTGTGATTGATTCAGATACCAGACGCCGTCCGCCGGGCGGTAGACGGAAATGTCGGTTTTATTGTCGCCGTCAAAATCAAACAAGGCTCTTTGAGCCGCGGCGACTTCACCGCCGAGATAACGCACGAGCGTGAAATCATCGTTCGCGCCGTTGCTGCTGTAACCGGCGGCAACGATTTTTCCATCCGGTTGCAGCAGCACGGCGTAATATCCGTCGTCGAGGTCGCCGTTGGGAGTAATTACTATGCCGCCGTGGAAAGAACTGTCAAATGAGCCGTCGGGTTTGAGCCTGACCACGGCGCTGTTGCGGTCGGTTCCGCTGGTCACGATGCCGGCTAAAATCAATTTACCGTTCGGCTGGAGAACTGCGTCCTTCAATTCGGTGGAGCTGTTGGTTCCCTGAATCACGACTTTACCGTCACCGTCAAAAGAAGCGTCGAGCGAGCCGTCGATATTATATCTGGCGAGCGCGGAGCGGTTATCGCTGGTGCCCGCCGCTACGATTTTACCGTCGCTTTGAATTAATACGACGTTTGCGCTGTCGAAACTGCCGAACGATGTGAAAACCGTGCCGGTGCCGCCGAAGCTCGCGTCCGGCGTGCCGTTCGGGTTATAGCGGCAGACGAAAAAAGATTGGTTGTTTGTGTTTTCAATCCGGCTGTAACCGGCACCGACAATTTTTCCGTCCGGTTGCAGGGCGAGCGAATTAATCGTGCTCTGACGGTTCGCAATAATAGTGATGACCTTTCCGCCGTTTCCGAAAGCGGTGTCCAGCGTGCCGTCAGCGTTTAATCTGACGAGCGACGCGCCGCTGCCTTCGGGAGTAGTGCTGCCGCCGCCGACGATAATTTTTCCGTCCGGCTGCAACGCCATCGCAAAAGAAACATCGACGTTGGCAATGGTGCTCAACTGTATAGTCGCGATTCCCATCGCGCCGAAAGAATTATCGAGCGCGCCGTCGGAATTGTATCTGATGATTTTATAGAAGCCGCCGAAAGTCCAGGCGGTCACGAGAATTTTGCCGTCGGGCTGGACTAGCACTTCGTTGGCGAAACCGTGAAAATCCGTGAAAGGCGTCACCACCGCGCCTTGCTCTCCGAAAGTCGTATCAATCGAGCCGTTGGAATTAAATCTCGCCACGGTCACGACTGCCCGCGCACCGTCGAAACCGTAACCGGCGGCGACGATTTTTCCGTCCGCTTGCAGCGCCGTATCGTAGACGATATCCACCGAGTTGGCAAGTTCGATAACGGCAATCCCGTCGGCATCGAAAGAATTATCGAGCGCGCCGTTCGGGTTATAGCGGGTCAAACTGATGTCCGATTCGTTGATAAGCCCGCTGGTTCCGACCAGAACGATTTTCCCGTCCGGTTGGATGAGCGCCCCGTTGGCGCGATTAAAAGCGTCCGCGACGTGAGTTGTCACCTTGCCGTCGCCGTCGAAAGAATTATCGAGCGCGCCGTCCGTGTTGTATCTGACAGCTAAAAAATCAAAAACGCCATTCGTCGAAATCGAAGTTTGCCCGACGACGACGATTTTTTCGTCGGATTGAATTTCCACGTCGGTTAGAACATCGTCGCCGATATTGGTCGTGACGATGCCGTCCATATCAAAAGAATTATCGAGCGCGCCGTCCGTGTTATATCTGACGACCGCCGCATCGCGGGTCGTGCTGCTGGAATTGCTGATGCCGGCGGCGACGATTTTACCGTCTGATTGCAGGCTGATCGCCGCCAGAAAACTGTTGGTGGCGCCGAGCCGGGTCGTCAGTTTACCGTCGCCGTCAAAGCTGTTATCGAGCGCGCCGTCGGCATTTAAGCGCGCCAGCGCGAAATCGGCGAGGCTGCTCAGATTCAAGCGAGTCGTGCCGCCGAGCACGATTTTACCGTCCGTTTGAATTACGACGGCGTTGGCTCTGTTTCCGCTTTCGTTTATGTTTACAAACGCTTTTCCGTCGCCGTCAAAGCTGTTGTCGAGCGAGCCGTTCGGGTTATATCTGGCGGCGGCGAATGACTGCGGCGAGCCTGTCGAACTGAGATAAGAATAACCGGCGGCGACGATTTTTCCGTCCGCTTGCAGCGCCATTGAATTAATCGTTCCCTGGAGTCCGTTCTCAAAAGGCGTCACCACAATTCCGCCGCTCCCGAATGAATTGTCAGCTGAGCCGTCGCCGTTGAATCTGACCAGTAAAAAGGCGCTTCTAAAATTGCCCGGCTCAAATTCGGCAAAGATAAAACCGCCGACGACAATCTTTCCGTCCGGCTGGACGATGACCGCATTGGCGCGGCTGAGCGCGCGCAGGCGCTTGACCGCTTTTCCGCTGACGCCGAATGAAGTGTCGAGCGAGCCGTCGGGATTTACTCTGGAAACAATATAACTAGCCGCCATAGTGCCGAACTCGTAATCGCCCGCGCTGTCGCCGGCAATGACGATTTTCCCGTCCGCCTGCCGGGCGGTCGCCCAGGCGCGGTCAAAAGAAATTCTGCCGACCGGAGCAACGGCTTTCCCGCCGCTTCCGAAGCTGACGTCCAAATCGCCGGGCGCTGCCGCCGTCGTATTAACGAAGAGAAGGGCTAAAAATAAGAAAGAAAAAATTGTTGTAATTGATTTTTGAAAGCCGCGTTTAAATATAAACATAATTTGTTTTTCTCAAGAGGAAGCTTTAGAGATTTAGATAAATTTATTCCGTCCGGTTGCGGAGATGAAATTTTAAAGATAGAAGGCAATCCGGTATGATTGCCTTTAACAGTAAATAAGTTGCCTTAATATATAAATAAGTTCAGTGTTTGAAGCAAAAAGCGAAAAACAGTTTAAGGCTCAAACGGAGGCTTTCTTAAACTGTTTTTCGCTTTTTGCAAACCAGCGGTGACGCTTAGATTGAAGCGGCTATCGCTGCATCGAAAATATCGAGCGCGACATCGACGTTTTCTTTCGTCAAAATCAGCGGCGGCGACCAGCGAATCGTGCTGGCTCCGCAGCCGAGAATAATCAAGCCGCGATTGAAGCATTCCATCTCGATTTTATCGCGCAGCTCGGGCGCGGGTTTGAGAGTTTCCCGGTCGGTGACGAACTCGACGCCGAGCATTAAGCCTAAGCCGCGCACGTCGCCGATACAATCGTATTTGTCCTGCAATTTTCGCAAGCCCGCCTGCAAATATTCGCCGACGTTTGCCGCGTTTTCCGTCAAGCCGTTTTCGAGCAGCTCAATTGTTTTCAGCGCCGAAGCGATGCAGACCGGATTTCCGCCGAAGGTCGAGGCGTGCGCGCCTTTGCCCCAGTTCATAATGCTTTCTTTCGCCACGCAGACGCCAATCGGCAAGCCGGAGCCGATGCCTTTGGCGAGACACATCACGTCGGGCGTGACGCCCGAATGCTCGATGGCAAACATTTTTCCGGTTCTGCCCATACCCGATTGCACTTCGTCCACAATCATCACGATGCCGTGTTCGTCGCAAATACGTCGAATCGCCTGCAAAAATCCGTACGGCGCGGGCACGTAACCGCCTTCGCCCTGCACGGCTTCGACGACGATGGCGGCGACTTCGTCGGGCGGCGTCGTGGTTTTGAAAATGCGGTCTTCAATCCACGCGATGCAGTCGCGCGTGATTGTTTCCTCGTCGGTCGGCAGATTGTTGGCGAAATGCCGGAATTTATTCGGAAATGGAACGTGAGTGACGTCCAGCGCCTGACGCATAAATCCGCGTCTTTGCGCCGCTTTCGAAGAAGTCAGCGAGAGCGCGCCGAGCGTTCTGCCGTGAAACGAGCCGAAAAACGAGATGAATTTCTGGCGGCGCGTGTGATGCATCGCCACTTTCAGAGCGGTTTCGACCGCTTCCGCGCCGGAATTGGCGAAATGCGTTTTCGTTTCGCCTTCAATCGGGCAAATCTCGTTTAATTTCTTTGCCAGCGCGGGCATATGTCGATAATAAAAATCCGTGCCGCACATATGAATCAGCGTTGAAGCCTGTTCGGTGATGGCTTTGACGATTTCCGGGTGACAATGTCCGGTCGAGCAGACGGCGACGCCCGCGTTGCAGTCGAGAAAAACGTTTCCGTCAACGTCTTCAATCCAAACGCCGTAGCCTTTTTCGGCGACGAGTTTATAGTCGGGACGCGGATACGAAGGCGTGACGTATTGCCGGTCGGCTTCGACAATTTCTCTGCCTTTCGGTCCGGGAAGCTCGGTTTTGATAATCGGTTTTTGTAATTCGGTCGCGGTTGGTGTCATAAATTTCTCCTCAAAGTTTTATTGTAATGGTTTAGCCGGCGAAAAATTTCGCCGCGCGGATTTGGCAATGTCGGATAAAACCGACGCTAAACGTCGAAAAGCCGGGGAGAAAAATTTAGTCGCCCGCGAAAAGATTCGGGCGCGTGACAACAGGTCTGAGTTTGGCGATTGAACGCGGCGTCATAAAGGGTAAGAATTACGCAAACAATATATCAAAATGCGTTTCGATATTCAAAGATTAATGAGAAGTGAGCACTGAAAACTGATAACTGAAAACCTTTCTCACTTCTCGGTTTTCACTTCTCACTTCTCAGTTCAATATTGCCTTCATAAACTTTGCGTCCCGGCGCCCCGGCGTGAAACAATAAACTTATGCCAAGTCCGAAAAAATAACACCAATCATTTAATCAATGAAACGAGTCCTTATCTGCTCCGGCACGCGCATAATCCGGTCGATTGGTATGCGTGGGGCGAAGACGCATTTGAAAAAGCCCGCGCCGAAGACAAGCCGATTCTGGTCAGTACCCGAACGGTTTCGGGCGCGCTTTGTCCGCTCCGGAGTTTTATCTGAATCCGACAAAGGAAATCGTGATAATCGGCGAAAAGGGAAATGAACCGGAAAAAGAAGCCCGGCGCGAGTATCTGCCGAATAAAGCGGTTGTGTTGTATGGCGAGGTAGAAGACAAAGACGCCGAAATTATCCCGCTTGTGCAGGAAAGAAAAATGATTGAAAATCAGCCGGCGGCGTATGTCTGCCGGAATTTTACCTGTCAAAAACCCGTGACGACCGTCAAAGAACTGCGCGAGCGGCTAAAAACATAAAAGACATCTCGAAACCGTCAGGCAGCGGGAAACACAAAAACTGTCACCCGCTTA
>DASVRT010000078.1:0-25951 GCA_036388475.1 Pyrinomonadaceae bacterium
TGGGCATCCCGAACGATCTAATCAATCAGGCAACTAAATTTATGTTGTCGCTTTATGACGCTTACGAGAAAATCGACGCCTCACTACTCGAAATCAACCCGTTTCTTTTGACCAAAGATAATCGCCTGATCGCGCTCGACGCGAAAGTCAATTTCGACGACAACGCGATGTATCGCCATAAGGATTTCACTGCTTTGCGCGATTTGGACGAGGAAGAACCGCTGGAAATCGAAGCGTCGAATTACGATTTGAACTACATCAAGCTCGACGGCAACATCGGCTGTATGGTCAACGGCGCTGGTCTGGCGATGGCGACGATGGACATCATCAAACACGCGGGCGGCGAGCCGGCAAACTTTCTGGACGTCGGCGGCGGCGCTTCGCAGCAGCGCGTCGAAAACGCTTTCCGGATTCTGCTCGCCGACGAAAACGTGAAAGCCGTTTTGATTAATATTTTCGGCGGCATCGTGCGCTGCGATATGGTCGCCAACGGCGTCGTCGCGGCGGCGAAAAATCTGGGCGTTTCGATTCCGATTGTGGCGCGCCTCGAAGGCACGAACGTCGAAGAAGGCAAGCGCGTTTTAAGCGAATCGGGTATGGGCATCATCTCGGCGGACGGAATGCGCGACGCGGCGGAAAAAGTCGTGGCGGCGGCAAAAGCGAACAGCTAAAGCTTTATTCAATTTATTTTCAAGCGGGCAAAAGGTATTTTTATAATGCTTTTTGCCTTTCTTTTTAACAAAGTCCCGACAATTTTTTACGGAAACTTTTTAAACTTTTTGCGGTTCACGCTCGTTTAATAGAACAACTTTATCGGCTGGCGAAAGATTTATGGAAAGCGGCGCAAAACTCGGACGTTACGAAATTCGCAAAAAAATCGGCGCGGGCGGAATGGGCGAAGTCTTTCTGGCGCACGATTTAGAGCTTGACCGTCCGGCGGCGTTGAAAGTTCTGCCCGCCGAGTTTTGCTGTAATCTGGAACGCGTCCGGCGTTTCAAACAGGAAGCGCGCGCCGCGTCCGCTCTTAATCACCCGAACATCATCACGATTTACGAAATCGCCGAGGTCGAGGAAAGACTTTTTATCGCCACCGAATTTATCGACGGCGAGACGCTGCGGCAGAAAATCGAAAAAAACGATTTGACGGTTTTCGATGCGGTGACGATTGCCGAGCAGGTCGCTTCGGCGCTCTCCGTCGCGCACGAAGCGCACATCAAACACCGCGACATCAAGCCGGAAAATATAATGATTCGCCGCGACGGTTACGTGAAGATTCTGGATTTCGGTCTGGCGAAATTATCGGTAAATGCGACGACCGGCGCCGAAGACCAGACGCTGCAAATGGTAACGACGCAAGCCGGAATGGTGATGGGCAGCGTCAGCTATATGTCGCCGGAACAGGCGCGTGGAAAAGAGGTTGACGAGCGCACCGATATCTGGAGTCTGGGCGTCGTGCTTTACGAAATGGTGACGGGCAGAAACCCGTTTGCGGGCGAAACCGTCAGCGATTCGCTCGCCGCGCTGATTCACGTCGAGCCGGAACCGCTCGACGCTTTTGTCGAAGACATTCCCGAAGAATTGCAGTGGATTGTCCGCAAAACGCTGCGGAAAAAAGCCGACGACCGTTATCAGAATATCAAGGATTTGGCGCTCGATTTAAAAGATTTGCGGTACAAGTTCGAACACGGCGACGCCGATAACCGGACGCGGAAATTCAGCGCCTACAACGTCAAAACGGCGGCTTTCGGGCGCATCAGCACGGGCGAAAACAAAACTTTGATTCACGACACGACGTCGGCGGAAAGCCTGCGCGACAGAAAAAAAACGAAGGCAAACAAAATGCAGGCTTACCCGACGGCGCGGCGCGGCGCAAGCTGGCGTTTTCTGCCGTTGATAATTCTGGGACTGGCGAGCGTTCTGGCTTTCGGCGCGTGGTATTATCAGCCGTTTTCTCCGAAAGACATCGCCACAAGATTCGACAACGTGCAGATTACGCGGCTGACGGAAAGCGGGAAATCGAGCGCGCCGGCAATCTCGCCGGACGGCAAATACGTCGTTTACGTCAATAACGAAAACGGGATGCGCAGTTTGTTCGTCAGGCAGATTGCGACCGGCAGCAACGTCCAGATTGTGCCGCCGTCGAATCTGGTTTTTTACCAGCCGACGTTTTCGCCCGACGGCGATTATATTTATTACATACTGAATGATAAAGGCGTCGGGACGCTTTATCAAATCCCGACGCTCGGCGGGACGGCGAAAAAAATCATCGTCGACGTCGATTCGAAAGTGAGCTTTTCGCCGGACGGCAAACGTCTGGCTTTTATTCGCCACGATATCGATAAAGGCAACAGCACCGTCTATTTGATTAACGCGGACGGCTCGAACCCGGAAATTTTGATTGACACCGTGGCGAGCGGCGAGACGCGTTTTTCGGAAGTCGCGTGGTCGCCGAACAATGAAGAACTGCTGGTCAGCTCGATTATCAAGATGTTCGGCGACGATTCGTACGAGGGAAAAATCCTGCTCGTTTCGCTCAAAGACAAAAGCTTTCGTCAATACGGCGAGCGGACCTGGATGAATCTGAGTTCCTTCTCGTGGCTGAAAGACAAATCGGGCTTTTATTTTCTGGCGAAAGCGAGTCTTCAGGACCAGAAGCAAATCTGGTTTTTCTCCTACCCGGAACAGCAGGCGAGACAAATCACCAGCGATTCGAGCGGTTATTCGGTGATGAGTTTATCAAATGACGGCGCGACGATTGCCGCTTCGAAAGTCGATATTATTTCCAGTCTCTGGTCGTTTAACCCGCAGAATAAGGAAATGACGCAAATCGTTTCGGAAAACCGGATGATGCAGGGCGTCGGCGGCTTGACGCATCTGCCGGACGGCAGAATTTTGTTTGCCAAAACCGAAGGGACGCGCACCAACCTGTGGACGGTGGACGAAGAAGGCAGAAACGAAAAAGTTTTGATGCACGAGGGCGGCGACCACATTCATCCGGCAGTCAGCCCGGACGGGAAATTCCTCGTTTTCAGCTCGAACCATCAGGACGGCTGGAAAATCTGGAAAGCCGACCTTGACGGAAAAAACGCCGTCCAGTTGAGCCGGCAGGCTTCAATCGGTGATTTTCGTCCGCAGGTTCTGCCCGACAATAAAACCGTCGTATTCGAGCGCCGTTTGGACAACATCATGAAAGCGAAACTGATGAAAGTGTCCATTGACGGCGGCGACGAGCAGCCGTTTTTCGGCGACAGCCAGACGAGCGATGCGTTTCCGAATCTTTCGGATGACGGCAAACGGCTGGCATTTACGACGCAGCTTTTCGATTCGAAAAATCTGACTTTTCGAACCATTTTGAAGATTGCAGAGATAAAGGAAACGGGCGTCCAGCCGCCGAAAGAAGCGAAAATCGAAAATATAAGCTGGAATTATCGCTGGGCGAAAGACGGCAAAATCCTGACCTATATGAGCAATCAGGGCATTCCGAATATTTTCGATTTCGCGGTCGACGGCAACAACAGTAAGCCCAGACAACTGACGAATTTTAATTCCGGCATCATTCTGAATTTCGACTGGACAAACGACGGCAAACGCCTTTTCATCGTGCGCGGCATCTACAACAGCGATTTGATTCTGATAAAAGATAATTTGAAATAAGGCACAAGGTAAAAGGCACAAGGTAAAAGTAAGAAAGCAATTTTCTTAACCTTTGCCTTTTTACGTTTTGCCCGGAAAAGGCGGATTGCCGGGCAATCCTTTTTCGCCGGCATTTTCTCCTTTCGGAGAAACCCTTGTTCAGGCAAGATATTGATTCAAAAAAGATTCGAGATTTTCAAAGTGGAGCGGTTTGATAAGCACATTGTCAAATCCCGCTTCGATGGCTTTATCAAAGGAAGTATTTCCGTATGCCGTTAAGGCGACAATCGAAATATTATCAAAACCTTCGATTTCCCTGATAATTTTCGTGGCGGTCACGCCGTCCATTATCGGCAGCGCCAAATCCATCAGAATAAGGTCCGGATGATACTGCACGGTTTTTTCGACCGCCTCGTATCCGTCCGCCGCCTCGACAACCTGATAACCGTGTCGTTTAATCAGAATCTTCATCATTGTCCGAACATCGGTGTAATCTTCAACGACCAGAACAGTTTTCGGCATATTATTACCCGCCTTATAACGAAACTCTTTTATCTAGAATACAGAAGCGAAGGCATTAGTTCAACAAGTTTTTACATTGTTAACGTTTTTATCTTTATTTTTTAATAAGTATTCAAAAAGTCAGGTAATTTCGAGAATTGAATTTCGAGCGGGAATCGCTTTCCGAAGCTTTCAGCGGGAGACTTGGAGTTTGGCTTTAAATATAAGAAAATAATATTGTTTTACCTGAATCTGATGACGCGGAGAAAAAAAATGGCGACAATTTCCTTTTACGGCGGAGTCGGCAGCGTGACCGGCTCGAAATATCTGCTCGAACACGACGGCAAAAAAGTTCTGGTCGATTGCGGGCTTTTTCAGGGCGAAAAACATCTGCGCGAGCGAAACTGGGAAGCGCCGCCGTTTAACCCCGAAGATTTGGACGCGGTCGTCATCACGCACGCCCACATCGACCATACGGGTTATCTGCCGCGAATCGTCCGGCTCGGCTACGACAAAAAGGTTTTTACGTCCGACGGAACCGCCGATTTGCTAAAAATTCTGCTGCCCGATTCCGGCAGGTTACAGGAAGAAGACGCCGAATACCGCAACCGCAAAGGCTTGACCGTGCATCAGCCGGCGCTGCCGCTTTACGACGAAAACGATGCGAAAGACGCTCTGAAACTTCTGAATCCCGTTCCGAACAACGGCGAGGCGGTCGAGATTTGCGAAGGTTTCCGCGCCGCCTTTTACGTCGCCGGACATATTATGGGCGCGAGTCTCGTGCTGATTGAAATTGCGGGCGCGAAAGAAAACGGCGAGCCGCTCAGATTTTTGTTTTCCGGCGATTTGGGACATTACGACCAGCCGATTATCAAAGACCCGGCGATTCCGGTCGAATGCGATTATTTGATGGTCGAATCGACTTACGGCAATCGCCTGCACGGCGACGTCGCTTCCGACACTCAACTGGCGGAGATTATCAACGAAGCCTTTCGACGCAACGCGCCGATTTTGATTCCAGCCTTTGCCGTCGGGCGTACGCAGGAGCTTTTGTATCTGATTCGCGAATTGGAAGAAGACGGAAAAATTCCGATTCTGCCGGTCGTCGTCGATTCGCCGATGGCGGCGCAGGCAACGCAGGTTTATAATCGCTGGCACGACGAGCACGACGAGGAATACGCTTCCATCCTGATGAAAAAGCGACATCCGCTGCGCACCGGCTCGATGATAACGACCGCCACGCGCGAGGACTCGAAACGCCTAAACGATATGAAAGGCGCGCGCATCATCATCTCGGCTTCGGGAATGCTGACGGGCGGGCGCGTCCTGCATCACGCGATGCGCATCCTGCCGAACGAAAACGCCACGATTGTTTTTGTCGGCTATCAAGCCGCCGGAACGACCGGCAGACGTATCCAGAACGGCGAAAGGGAAGTCCGCATTATGAAAGAATGGATTCCGGTTCGCTGTCACGTCGAAAAAGTCGAAGGCTTTTCCGCTCACGCCGATTGGAAAGCCGTCCTGCGCTGGCTCGAAGGTTTAAAAGCAACGCCCAAAACGGTCTTCACCACGCACGGCGAACCGGACGCTGCGCAGGCGATGGCGCAGCACATCCGCGAAAGATTCGGCTGGAACGTTCACGTTCCGGGTTACGAAGAAAAATTTGAATTGAAATAATTAAGGCGAAAATAATGTAAAATGCGAAGCGCAAAATAAAGGAAAGGATTGCATTTTGCGCTTCGCGTTTTGTGTATTGAATCGATTAATTTATTCGTAACGCAAACACTCAATCGGGTCTAAGCGCGAAGCCTTGCGCGCCGGGAGAACGCCGAAGATTAAGCCGACGCCGATGGAAACTCCCAAGCCGAGCAGAATCGCCCAGAGCGGAATCGAAGCGGGAAGGCTCGGTATCAGAAGCATGACGAGATAGCTGATGACGATTGCCAAACTGACGCCGATGACGCCGCCGAAAAACGTCAGGGTCATCGCTTCGAGCAGAAATTGCAGGACGATTGCGCCGCGCGTCGCGCCGATTGCCTTGCGGATGCCGATTTCCTTTGTTCTTTCGGTCACAGAGACGAGCATAATGTTCATTACGCCGATGCCGCCGACGAGCAAGCCGAGACACGAAATGGCGATTGCCGCGATGCCGACGCCGCCGATGATGCCGTCAAACTGGGCGATGAATTTGTCGGCGGTTTTGACGTCGAAATTATTCGCCTCGTCGAATTTTACGCCGCGCCGCTGGCGCAGAATTCCCTCAATGTCCTGCACGGCGTCGTTTATTTGTCCGGGTTTCGCCTGCACGATATGCAGAACGGCATCACGCTGCGGAGCGACTTTCATCGCCGTGCGAAACGGCAGAAAAACTTTGCGGTCTTCCTCGTTTTCGCCGAAGAAACCGGCTTTTCGTTTTTCGATGACGCCGATAATTTCCCAAGTCGTGCCGTTCATGCGCACGACTTTTCCGACGACGTTGTCCTGTTCGTTCGGAAAAAGCGCCTCGACCGTGTTGACGCCGACGACTATCACGTTTCGCCGCTGATAATTGTCGGCTTCGGTGATAAAGCGACCTTGCCGCAAAACCAGATTCGTCACCTGCATATAATTCGGCGTCACGCCGTCGGTCAGCGCCCAGCGATAATTTCTGCCTTCGTAGACGAGATTGTCGTCGAAGCCGTCGCCCCACGAGCCGATGCTCGGAGCAATCAGCGCGATGTCTTCGATGGCGGCTGACTGCGTCATAATCGCCTGGGCGTCTTCGGGCGTCAGCGGCTTGCGGTTGCGCTCGTCGCGGTTGCGCGCGCCGGGACCGGTCGAGAGGTGGAAAACGTAGATGTTGTTCGTGCCGTATTCCTCGACGATGGAGATGATTGACTGGCGCATTCCGGTCAGAATCGAAGCCACGACAATCGCCGTCATCACGCCGACGACGATGCCGAGAATCGTCAGGGTCGAGCGAAATTTATTCGCATAAATGCTCTCGAAAGCCATTCGCATAATCTCAGCCGGAAATGAAGCGGAAAAATTTCTTTTCATATACGATTCTCCAAACTTTTCAGCTTTGGGTCAAAGCCGCAATCGGGTCGAGGCGCGCCGCTTTCCACGCCGGATAAAGCCCGGCGGCAATGCCGATAATGCTCGACACGGCGACCGACATAATCACGTAGAAAATAGTGATGGTCATCGTCATTTCAAGCAGAAAAGTAATCAACTGCGTAACGCCCATCGCCAGCAGCAAGCCGATAATTCCGCCGATGATGCAGAGCAGCGACGATTCGATTAAAAACTGCAAAAGAATCTGTTTGCGCGTCGCGCCGAGCGCCTTGCGCAATCCGACCTCGAAAGTTCTTTCGGTGACGGAAACGAGCATAATATTCATCACGACGATGCCGCCGACGATAAGCGTAATCATCGTAATCGGCACGACGACGGCGGCGATGGCATTGGTGAACTGGTCCATCTGCGAGTTGAATTCGTCCACGTTGACGAGGCTGAAAGTGTCTTCCTCGCTGCCGAGCAAGCCGCGCTTGTTTCGCAGCAGCAGGCGCGCTTCTTCGATGGCGAGCTGAAAAGCTTCTTTATTGGCGGCTTTGCCGTGCAGCTGAAATCCGTTGGAGCGCGAAAACATCTGGTTGTGGAGCGTTATCGGAATATACATATGCCGGTCCATCGAGTCGCCTAAAAATGAGCCGCGTTTTTCCTCGACGCCGATAATCTGCAAGGGAATGCCGCGCACCTTGACGGTTTGTCCGAGCGGCGATTTGTCGGGGAAATATTTCTCTTTTAAATCCATCCCGATGACGCAGACTTTTGCCGCGCGCGTGACTTCTTCGGCGGTCAGAAATCTTCCTTCGGCGATGGTTTTGTCTTCGATTTCGGAAGCGTTGTCGGTGACGCCGAAGATTCGGGTCGAAGGCATCTCGACGCCGTTTTCGCTCAAATCCGCGCCGCCGAAGCTCTGCACGCCGACCTCCGAGCAGTTCAGGCAGTTGGCTTTCACATACAGATATTCTTCCCACGTAATATCCTTATTGCGGCGATTGCGTTTCTCGAATTCCTCGTCGCTCATTCTGCCGGTCGAAGCAATGCGCGTAATCATAAAGTGATTGGCGCCGAGAACTTTTGTGATTCTGTCGATGACGTAAGTCTTCAGCCCGTTAATCGAAGCGCCGACGACGACGACCGCCGCCACGCCGATGATGATGCCGATAAGCGTCAGAAAAGCGCGCAGCTTATGCTCTAAAATAGATTTGACCGAAATCAAAAAAGCGTCCAGGTAGAATGAATAAAGATGTCGCATAACAATCGAAAACTGCCCGTTTTTTGGAATTGCCGCGCTTGCCGCGCAAGAGATATTGAGAGTTACGAAATGTTTTCGGAGAATGTTTCGGTAAATGCGGCGATTCTGAAATCGGTCGATAATATCCGGAATCAGAGAAAATCGTCTTATTTCTGCCGCAATCGTCTGAAAAGAGAGTAAATCCTCTGAAAAGAGAGGAAATCTTCAAAAAAGAGAGTAAATCCTTTGAATTAAGACGATTTCGACAAAAAAGAGACGATTTGACCTTTTTCGTATCGAATTAAGACATAAAACGAGGATTACGAGCCTTCCGAAAACCTATTCAAAAGCCGAACGTGACAAGCCATAGATTTTTCAATATTCTATTTGCTTGATTATCTTCAATTAATTCAAAGGAGTAAGAATTTGAGCGTCTTAGTTGATAAGAATACACGCCTGATTGTGCAGGGCATCACGGGCAAGGAAGGCACGTTTCATACGCAGCAGATGATTGAATACGGCACGAATATCGTCGGCGGCGTCACGCCCGGCAAAGGCGGCGCGACGCACGAAAACGTGCCCGTCTTTAACACGGTCGATGATGCGGTCAGGGAAACCGGCGCGAACGCTTCGGTCATCTACGTTCCGCCCGCCTTTGCGGCGGACGCGATTATGGAAGCGGCGGACGCCGGAATCCCGCTCGTCGTCTGCATCACCGAGGGCATTCCGGTCGCCGATATGACGAAAGCAAAGCGTTATCTGGAAGACAAAAACACGCGTCTCATCGGACCGAACTGTCCCGGCATCATCTCGCCCGGCAAATGCAAAATCGGGATTATGCCCGGGCATATTCACAAGGAAGGCAGAATCGGCGTGGTTTCGCGCTCGGGAACGCTGACCTATGAAGCCGTCGGGCAGCTGAGCGCGCTGGGCTTGGGACAATCGACCGCCATCGGCATCGGCGGCGACCCGATAATCGGCACCAATCACACGGATGCTCTGAGACTTTTCCAGGCTGACGAGGAAACCGACGCGATTGTGATGATTGGCGAAATCGGCGGAA
Organism: Pyrinomonadaceae bacterium; assembly: GCA_036388475.1. Classification (GTDB taxonomy): domain Bacteria; phylum Acidobacteriota; class Blastocatellia; order Pyrinomonadales; family Pyrinomonadaceae; genus JALZHR01. Next base: position 9,480 of record DASVRT010000078.1, read on the forward strand.
CCGCCGAAGAAGACGCCGCCGCGTTTGCCCGCGATAACGTGACGAAACCGATTGTCGCCTTTATCGCCGGACAAACCGCGCCGCCGGGACGCCGGATGGGGCACGCCGGAGCGATTATCTCAGGCGGCAAAGGCACCGCCGCCGAGAAAATGAAAGCCTTGACCGAAGCCGGAATCCGCGTCGTCGAATCGCCCGCCGACATCGGCAAAGCCATTCAGGAATTGATTTAAAAATAATTCTCAAAGATTTTTTACGAAAAAAGATTTTTGGGAATCGATTTTGTTTTTAATTGTCGGCAATCCGGCGAGCTTTGCGGCGGAGACGATTTGATTGACGTCGATTTTTAAAACGTTTCAATCCGAAAGATTACCGGGAATCTGTTTGAATTTCCCGCCGGTTTGATGGCGGTGGTTCCGGGCGTTAAAGGAATTATACGAAGCCGAAAAACTTAGGCGGTTCCGGAGGATTTATGGCTGAAGAATATGAAAATTTTATGCGCCGGTGGTTTGAGGAAGTGTGGAACAAAAAAAGCGAAGACGCCATTGAACGGATGTGTACCGAAGATATCGTTGCCAACGGCTTAACCGATGCGGAAGGGAAGACGGTTTGCGGCGTCGAAGCTTACAAAACTTTGTTCCGCGCGTTTATTTCGGCACATCCCGATTTGAAAATCACCGTCGAAGATACGATTTCGGAAGGCGATAAAATCGCGGCTCGGTGCCGGGTGACGGCAACTCACACGGGCGAAGGCTTGGGCGTTGCGCCGACTAACCAGCCGCTCGAATTTACCGGAATGACGTTCGTCAAGTTGAAGGACGGCAAGATTGCCGAGGCTTGGAACGAGTTCGATTTTATGAAAATGTATTCGCAGCTCGGCGCTTTGACGCTCAATCTGCAATGAAGTTTTCGCATTCGTTTCGCGTCGAGCCGGGCGATATCGACGAGCAGCGACACGTCAACAACGTCGCTTACGTGCGGTGGATTCAGGATGTCGCCGTCGCCCACTGGTTTCAGGCGACGACCGCCGCGCAACAGGCGAAAGTCGTCTGGGTCGTGCTTCGCCACGAAGTCGATTACAAACGACAGTCTTTTGAAAACGAGGAAATCACGGCGACCACCTGGGTCGGCGAATGGACGGCGGTCACTTGCGAGCGATTTACCGAAATCCGGCGCGGCGCGGATTTGCTGGTCAAAGCGCGCACAATCTGGTGTATGCTCGACCGCGAAACCGCGAAGCCGACGCGCATTTCATCAGAATTAAAAGAATTTTTCAGGTAGAAAAGTGTGAACGAAAGAATTTCAGTAAATCCGAATATTCATTTTGGCAAGCCTTATGTCGCGGGAACGCGTATAACAGTCCAAAATGTTCTGGAATTAATTAACGAAGGTTTGTCTTTTGAAAAAATCAGGCAGGATTATTATCCGGAATTGGAAATCGAAGACATTAAAGCTTGTGTCGATTATGCGATTGCGCTGATTCCGGCGGAAGATATCAAGGCTGCCGCCTGAAGCTTTTACTCGACCAGGATGTTTATGAAATCACGGCGCGGTTTTTGATTGGTATCGGACACGATGTTTTGCGCATTGCCGAAATTGGAATGGCGCAAAGCTCCGACGAAGAAAATCCGCAAAAAGCGCGGGAACTTAAGCGCATTTTTGTCACACGCGATAGAGATTACGGAAATTTGGTTTTTGTAAAAAGTATCAGAAGCGGCGTTTTGTATTTAAGAATGCTGCCTTCGGAAATCAATGCCGTTCACACCTGGGGAAAATGAATCTCGATATTGCGCTCGATGCCGACAACTCGAATTGCGGCGCGGGCGGCTGCCCGGAAACCTTGCCGGTCGAGTCAAATAAACGGGAAGTTTCGGATAAAATATTACAGACAAGACCTTTGGAAGAATTGCCGAAGGAACAAAATAAATCTAAAAGGAAAAAGAAAAATAATAAATAATGAGCAATTTAACATTCGGAATTATCAAGCCGGACGCGGTGCGCGCCGGAAAACAAGGGGCGATTTTGCAGAAGATTCTGGACGCGGGCTTTAAAGTCCGCGGTCTGAAGCTGATTCACCAGAGCCGGAAACAAGCCGAAGGATTTTACGCGGTTCACGCCGAGCGACCGTTTTTCGGCGAATTGACCGAATTTATGTCGAGCGGTCCGTGCGTCGTGCTCGCGCTCGAAAAGGAAAATGCCGTGCGTGCGTGGCGCGATTTGATGGGCGCGACCAATCCGGCGGAAGCCGCCGAGGGAACTCTGCGCAAGGAATTTGCGGCGTCAATCGGCGAAAACGCGGTTCACGGCTCGGATTCGGAAGAAAATGCGGCGATTGAAATCGCATATTTCTTCAGCAAACTTGAATTAGTTTAAGCATAAGGGTATAAAAGTTTCAGAGTTTCAGACAGTTGCGGGTAGTTTGCAGGAAGTTGCAGATAGTTGCGGACAGTTGCAGGTAGTTGCAGGCAGCTCGTATTTTCCGGTCAATTCCTAAAAACTATCTGCAACTTCCTGCAATTTCCTGCAACTCCGATAACTTTTTTACAAAGGACGAAGAATAAATGAAACGATGCCCGACTTGTCAAAAGGAATTTGCCGATTCGATGCGTTTTTGCCAGACGGACGGCACGCCGCTGGTCGAAACGGCGGAAGCCGCGCCGCCGGAAGACCCGTTTAAAACTATGGTCGGTCAGCCGATGGCGGAAGACCCGTTTAAAACCGTAGTCGGCGGCAACAGCGCTGCCGACCAATCGAAAGACAACGACATTCTCCAACTGCCGGACGAATCCGCCGACCCGATGAAAACTATGGTCGTCTCGCCGGAGGATTGGAAAAAAGATGATTCGTCGGCGTCGGCGAACGAACTGCCCGTGCCCGAACCGCCGAAATTCAGCGAGCCGGATTTGAATCCGCCCGTGTTCGGAGATTTATCGCCGCAGCCGCCGTCCGGCTCGACCGGCGACATTTTCGGCAGCAGTTCATCTTCGAGCACGCCGCCGAACGAGCCGAAAATCAGCGATTCGCCATTCGGTCAGCCGCCGGTCGGCTCGCCGTTTCAGTCGCCTTTCGAACAACAGAAATCTTCGTTTGAGCCGCCGTCGCCGTTTGACGCGCCGCCGTCACCGTCCTTCGACGCGCCGAAACCGCCGCCCTATAAAGAGCCGGAATCGCCGTTCGGCAGCCAGCAGACGCCTTTTGACCAATCGCCGTTTTCGCAGCCGCAGGTTCCTTCGGGACAGATGGGCAACGACCCGTTTGCCAGCCAGCAGCCGCAAGCCGAATGGAATCCGCCGCCCGTCCCGGTGCAGAATTGGCAAGACCAGAATCTCGGCGCGAATACGCCGTTTCAGCCGCCGCCCGCCAATGCCGGGCAGAATAATACGCTGGCGGTCGTCTCGCTGGTGCTGGGAGTTTTGAGCTTTTTATGTCTCGGACCTTTAGGTGCGATACCGGCGATTATTACCGGCTATATGCAGCGCAACAATATCAAGAACAACCCGTCGGAATACGGCGGCGGCGGAATGGCGATGGCGGGAATGATTCTCGGCGGCATCTATCTGGTGATAACCCTTATCTTTATAGTTATCTGGCTGCTGCTGATTCTGTCTAACGCGCGCTTCTGATGCCGTCCGGCTGGTAAAATTTCCGGCGTTAAAATGTTTAAAGCCTGCTTCAGCGTTGGAATGAGGCAGGCTTTTCAAGTTATACTATTGTGAAAACTTTTACAAAAAAAATATGTCAATAATAAGCGATGTTATCAACTCGGCGAAAGCCGTGATAAAGGGAATGAGTATTACGCTCTCACAGATTCCGAAAGAAAAATGGACGGTGCAGTATCCGGACGAACCCATCACCGTCCAGCCGCGCTATCGCGGGATGCATCTGCTCCACGTCGACGAAAACGGCAAGGAAAAATGCGTGGCGTGTTACCTGTGCGCGGCGGCTTGCCCGTCCGATTGTATTTATATCGAAGCGCAGGACGACCCGCGCCCGTATGAAGAACGCATCGGGCGCGACGAGCGTTATGCGAAGGTTTACAACATCGACTACACGCGCTGCATTTTCTGCGGCTTCTGCGTCGAAGCGTGTCCGAAAGACGCCATCACGCACGGCTACAACTTCGAGCTTTCGGTTTACAACCGCGCGGATTTGCTGAAAACCAAAGACGATTTGCTTATCACCAAGCAAAAGCAGTCGAAGAATTACCGTGTCGCTCTATCGAGCGAAGACGTCGATTCGGAATACAAAGAAGTTTAGAAAACTTAACCGCAAAGACGCGAAGCACCGATAGGTTTTTCTTTGTGCTTCTTTGTGTCTTTGCGGTTAAAGAAACTGATGAAATGCAAAACTTTCAAAATCCGCCTGTCGGAAGAAGCGCGAAATTCCGACGAGGCAAGGCTCAATAAATTTCTGGAATCGGTCGCCGTCCGCCAGACTTTCGCTTCCGTCGTCGGCGATGAATCCTGGTCTGTTCTCGTCTTTTACGAAGACGCTTTTTCCGCCGCTCAATCTCCGGCTCAAGAAAATTTTCCGGTTCAGACGCCGCCGGTCAAACAAGCCGCCGCAAAATCCGTCGAAGCCGAAAAGCCCGCGCCCGAACCGATTATCTTAACGCCCGAACAGGAAAATATATTTAACTTGTTGAAACAGTGGCGCAACGACCGCGCCAACCAGGACGGCTTGCCGCCGTATATGATTGCGCAAAACGAATCGCTGGTGCAGATTGCCGCCGCGCGCCTCGAAACAATCGAGGATTTTCTGGGCATCAAAGGCTTCGGCGAAAAACGCGCGCAAAAATACGGCGAGGAAATTTTGAATATTCTCCACGCAGACTCTACAATCTAAATTCATAATGGCAATTGAAATCGAAAAGAAATATCGCATCGACAACCAGCGGCGACCAAAAATAATTGCGAAGCTGAAAGAACTCGGAGCCGAGTTTCTGCGCGAGGATTTTGAAGAAAACTATCTGCATCGCGGCGGCTTGCTCGACGAGCGAAACGCCGTTCTGCGTCTCAGAAAAATCGGCGACACCGCAATTTTAACTTACAAGGAACGCATTCGTAACGACGACGACATCAAGCACAAAATCGAATTCGAAACCGCAGTCGCGGACGTTGCCGCGACCGAAAACATCATCGAAAAACTCGGCTACCGGCTCGACGTCGTGTATGAAAAACGGCGGCAGACGTGGCATTTCGATAAAGTCGAAGTCGTGATGGACGACCTTCCGTTCGGATTGTATATGGAAATCGAAGGCGAGATAGACGACATCGACGAAGCGGAAAAACTGCTCGAAATCGAAGACCTCGAACCCGAACCGCGCGGCTACCCGCGTCTGACCGCGAAACTCGGTAAGCAGAACGGGAAGGTCTTTGAAGCCAGATTCGATTAAAGAGTTTTGAGTTTTGAATTTATCGAAATATTAAACTCAAAACTCAAAACTCTCAGGTTAGAGTGCTCTGACCGACGAAAAACATCTGCGAGCTGAACGGCTCGGAATCCTTGGCGGAAATTTTTTGGTAAGAGCCGTCCGGGTTTAAAATTCTCGCGTTGGCGTTATCGCGCAGGTAAGCTTCGAGCACGACGTCTTTTAAATACTGCCTGATGCCGGCGTCCTTGATTGGCACGACGACCTCGACGCGGCGGTCGAGATTGCGGTGCATCCAATCGGCGCTGCCGATATAAACCGCTTCCTCGCCGCCCGCCGCGAAATAAAAAATCCGGCTGTGTTCCAGAAATCGCCCGACGATGGAACGGACGCGAATATTTTCCGAAACGCCCGCGACGCCCGGACGCAGGCTGCAAATGCCGCGCACAATCAAATCCGTTTCCACGCCCGCCTGCGAGGCTTCATAAAGCGCGTGAATTATTTGAACGTCGGTCAGGCTGTTGACTTTGATAACGATTCGCGCCTTTTTTCCTTCCAGCTTGTTTGCCGCTTCGTGCCGGATAAGCTCAAGCAGCTTTTCGCGCAGGTTTATCGGCGCGACCAGCAGTTGGCGATAATCGGATTGCTGCGAATAGCCGGTCAGAAAATTGAAAAGGTCGGTCACGTCCGCGCCGATTTCCTCGTCGCAGGTCAGCAAGCCCAAATCCGTGTAAATCCGCGAAGTCGTCGGGTTGTAGTTGCCGGTGGCGAGATGAACGTAGCGCGTCAACTGGTGTTTTTCGCGCCGGACGACCATCGCGACTTTGGAATGCGTTTTCAGAGTGTGAATGCCGTAGACGACGTGAACGCCTTCGTCTTCCAGACGCTTTGCCCATTCGATATTGTTTTCCTCGTCAAAACGCGCTTTTAATTCGACCAGCGCCGTCACCTGTTTTCCTAATTGGCTGGCGCGAATCAGAGACTCGACAATCGGCGAATCTTTGCCGGTGCGGTAGAGACAGATTTTTATCGCCTGTACGTCGTCGTCTTCGGCGGCTTCGCGGATAAAATCCGTCACCGTGCTGTACGCCGTGTATGGATGATGAAGAAGCACGTCGCGCTTTTTGATAACTTCAAAAACGGTTTTGTTTTCCTGAAAAATCGGCAGATTAACCGGCGGAATCGGTTTGTCTTTGAGCTGCGGCTTGGCGATTGAATAAAATTTCATCAAATCCGGAATATTCAGAAAACCGTCAATCGGGTAAACGTCCTGCTCGTTGACGCCGATGCCTTCGGTCAGGACTCTGAGCATTTTGTCGGGCATCGTGCTCTGCACTTCCAGCCGCACGGCGAAACCGAAACGCCGTCGCTGCAGCTCGTGTTCCATCGTGCGCAGAAGGTCGCCCGCTTCGTCCTCGCGCAGTTCGAGGTCGGCGTCGCGCGTGACGCGGAACAGGTAGCATTGCCCGGTTTTCATATTCGGAAACAGATGATGCACGTTGGCGGCGATTAACTCGCCGAGCAGCGTAAAACGTCCGGCTTTTTCGTCAATCGGTATCAGGCGCGGAACGTTCGTCGGCAGCTTGATGCGGGCAAAGCGCTTTTGCCGGAAAAGATGTTTCAGGTTTTTATGCGTGTGCTCGCTGTCCGGTTCGATAAACAAACCGAGATTCAGGCTGAGATTGGAAATATACGGAAATTTGTGACTGGCATCGACCGCCTGCGGCGTCAGCACGGGAAACAGATTTTCCCGGAAATATTTGTCCAGATGCTTTTTTTCCTTGTCCGAAAGGTCTTTGTAAGATTCGACCGTCACGCCCGCTTCGGCAAGCTCGGGCAACACTTTTTCGCGCAGGTAGGAAACCTGTTTTTTGAGCATCGGGCGCAGCCGCGCGCTGATTTCGCGAAGCTGCTGCGACGGCGTCATTCCGTCCGGCGAAGGCTCGATGATATCTTCTTCAATCTGTTCGATTAAACCCGAAACGCGAATCATAAAAAATTCGTCCAGATTGGTCGAAAATATGGCGAGGAATTTCAGGCGTTCGAGCACCGGCAAAGCGTCGTTCATCGCTTCTTCCAGCACGCGATGATTGAATTCCAGCCAGCTCAGCTCGCGGTTAAATAAAACCGGCGCGCTTTCATTGACCACAATGAGAGCGGAGGTTTCGGTTTTTAGGGCTTTCAGGTGACGATGTTTTTTATTGTGACTCATAAAATAAAATTATATTAATCAACCGAACAGAGATAAACATTAAAGCTATTAAGACCGCTTAGTAGAAATTAAATATAAACTCGCTCTTGATTAACATTAATTATAAGGCAAATAGCGCTGTAAGATGTTAAATCGATGTAACATTCGGAAAAAAAGAGCGTTGAAAAATGTTTCGCCGCTGGCTCTATTTAAACGAAAATTGTTATATAATTCAACACGTGGACACTTCAAAGCTTCCGCCGACGAAAAAAGGCAGAAATTACGAAATAAAAGCGCTCGGGCTTAGAGATTTCGCCGGTTTAAAGCGCGACGACGAAGCTTTGAACCCGTTTGAGCTGGCGCGTTACGCCAAGCTGCTGGTCGTCACCTTTGAACAAATCGAGCCTTTTCTGACCGAAGAAACGCTGCGGCATTTAATCATCGACGGCAAAAACGCGTGGTCGGGCGGCGCTTGCTCGCAAGCCTTGCCCGACGGCAGAAAGCTTATCGTTTTAAACCCGACGCACGGCGAAAATCGCCAGAACGCCACGCTGATGGAAGAAATCTGCCACGTTTTTCTCGGTCATAAACCGAGCCGCCTGGCGATAAAAAACGTCAATAAATACGGGCAGCCGATTGCGCGCGAATACCAGGCGGAAGTCGAAGAAGAAGCCTATTCGGTCGGCGCGGCGGCGCTCGTGCCTTACGCGGCGCTGCGCCGGATGGTCAATCAGGGCAAAACGGCGAGAGAAATCGCGCGCCATTTCAACGTCAGCCGCGAGCTGGTCGAATATCGAATCAAGGTCTCGCGCCTGTGGGACGAGTATTCGAGAAAAGTCGCCAGCGGCTAAGAATTCAGGATTCGGAATTCAGGATTGGCGTTTACTAACGACGACAAATCCCGAATCTTGAATCATAAATTTCGAATCTTGAATCTTGAATCAAAAATGACAGAACCGATTCATCAAAACACAGCGAAAAACAAAAATCTGAGCGTCGTCGATAAGCTGCGGATGCTTTTGGACATCACCAAAACCATCAGCCGCTCGCTGGATTTGGACGAGGTTCTGACGCTCGTGATGGATACGCTCGATTCGGTGATTCATTACGACGCGGCGGGAATTTATCTTATCGAACACGATGCGACGGGCGAAAATCCGTATATTTTCAAATCGAAAGTCTATCGCGGCTACGAGATAACTTTTGAACTGGTCGAACCGCGCCTGAAGCTCGGCGAAGGCTTTATCGGCTACGTCGCGCAAACGGGCGAGTCGATAATCAGCCACGACGTCAGCCAGGACACGCGCTATTTTCACGCCCGCCAGCCGACGAAATCCGAAATGGTCGCGCCGATTGTTTCCAACGAAGAAGTCATCGGCGTTTTCGACCTCGAAAGCGACGCGCTGAACGCCTATAATCAGGACGATTTAGCGCTTCTGCAAATGCTCGCCTCGCAGGTCGCCATCATCATCGAAAAAGTAAAGCTGCACGAAGAATTAGTCGAAAAAAAACGCCTGCAAGGACAACTCGAAGTCGCCCGCCAAGTCCAGCTTGAGCTTTTGCCCGACGAAGACCCGCACCTCGAAGGCTTCGACATCAGCGCCTACATTTTCCCGACCGAAGAGGTTTCCGGCGATTATTACGACTGGGTGAAAATCTTCGACGACCAAATCGGCATCATCGTCGCCGACGCCGTCGGCAAGGGAATTCCGGCGGCGCTGCTGATGGCTTTCCTGCGCGCTTCTCTCAGGTCGGGCGTGCAAATCGGTTACGCGCCGCATATCGCGATGGCGAAAGTCGGCAATCTCCTCTGGGATTCTATCGAAGACCATCAATTTATCACGGCGATTTACGGCATTCTGGACGCCACTAATAAAACCTTCGTCTTCTCCAACGCCGGTCACAATCCGCCGATCGTCGTCAAAGCCAGCGGCGATTATAAATTTGTCGAATACGGCGATTTGCCGCTCGGAATGTTTCGCGGAATGCGCTATCACCAGCATTTCCTGCGCCTCGACCGCGGCGATATTCTCGTCATCTACACCGACGGCATCACCGAAGCCGCCTGCGAAAACAGCGAAGAATACGGTCGCGAGCGTCTCGCCCGAAGAGTCGCGGCGGGAATCGATTTGACGGCAAAGGAACTGATTAATTTTATTTATCAGGACGTTTTGAGCTTCTCCGCCAGCAAATGCCTCGACGACGACGGAACGCTTTTTATTGTGAAAAGGTTAGACCTTTAGAAAAAATGTTTCGGATAAAGATTATTTCAGCGGCTCTGGACTTTAAATTTACTTTCAACCTCAACTGAAATTTAGAATTGTCAAACTCAATCCACCCTTGCCTTTTACCCGTTCTTTCGTGTATGATATTCGTTTGCTGAAAGGCGCAAGGGACGTTCTCGGTGGGTTCGCGCCCACTTTTTATTTTGGCGATAGACTTGGGGAAATGAATAAACTGGTCATAGCGGAACGGGTTCGGGAAATCGCCGCCGAGGCGGCGGGAAAGAATAATCTGGAACTGGTTCACGTCGATGTCATCGGGACGGTGAAGAGTCCGACCGTCAGGGTTTTTATTGACAAGCCAGGCGGCGTTTCGGTCGGAGATTGCACGACGGTCAGCCGGCAGATGGAAGCGGTTTTGGACGCGGAGGATTTTATCTCTTCGACTTATGTGCTGGAAGTTTCGTCGCCGGGCTTGGAGCGCGAGCTTTACAGCCTGAAGGATTTTGAAAAGTTCAGCGGAAATCCGGCGCGAGTCCGGACGCACGAGCCAATTAACGGGCAACGAAATTTTCGCGGACGAATCAAAGATATTGACGGCGAAAACATCATCTTCGAAGACAAAACCAACGGCGAAGTCAGTTTCCCTTACAACCTCGTAGCAAAGGCAAATTTAGAGATTGATTTAGACGAAGTATTCAAGCGCGGAAAGTGAAAAGCGGAAAGTGGAAAGTTGAAAGCAACTGACCGCTGACCACTGACCACTGACCACTTTTAATTTATGACATCAAGCATCGGGCAGAGCATTGACGCATTGTGCACGGAACACGGTCTCGACCGTAATATGATTATCGAAGCGATGAAGGACGCAGTTCGCGCGGCGGCGCGAAAGCAGTTCAAAGCGCAGGATAAAACCGGCGAAAGCATCCAGGTCGATTGGAACAACGACGAGGGAATGATTGAAATTTCCGCGCAGAAGGAAGTCGTCGAAGCGGTCGAAAACCCGCAGACCGAGCTTTCACTCGTGGAAGCGCAGGAAATGGCGGGCGACGAAATCGAAATCGGCGATATGCTCCTGCTGCCTCTGCCGACCGAAGATTTGGGACGCATCGCGGCGCAGACGGCGAAACAGATTCTCGTGCAGAAAGTGCGCGAAGCCGTCCGCGAAAAAGTTTACGACGAGTATATCGACCGCAAAGGCGAGTTGATAAACGGCACGGTCAAGCGCTTCGAGCGCGGCGATATGATTATCGACCTCGGCAACAATCTGGAAGCGGTTTTGCCCAGACGCGAGCAGGTCAGAAGCGAAAACTGGAATCAGGGCGAACGCATCCGCGTCGTCATCGCCGAAGTCACGAAAGATCCGAAAGGTCAGCAAATCATCGCTTCGCGCGCTTCGGCAGAACTTTTGAAACGGCTTTTTGAAATGGAAGTTCCGGAAATTTACGACGACACGGTCGTGATTAAATCCGCCGTGCGCGAGCCGGGCGACCGCGCGAAAATCGCCGTCGCGTCGAATGAAAAAGACGTCGACCCGGTCGGCGCCTGCGTCGGTATGAAAGGCTCGCGCGTGCAGTCGATTATCAAGGAACTGCGCGGCGAAAAAATCGACATTATCGAGTGGTCGGAAGAGCCTTCGGTTTTTGCCGCCAACGCTCTGAGTCCGGCGAAGGTCAGCCAGGTGCGCATCGTCGACATCAACAAGCGCAAGATGGAAGTTATCGTCGTCGAAGACCAGCTCAGCTTGGCAATCGGTAAAAAAGGTCAGAACGTGCGGCTCGCGACGCGGCTGGTCGGTTGGGACATAGATATTGTCAGCGAAGAAGTTATCAAGAAAGAAATCGCTCAGCAGATGGGCAAGATGATGGCTTCGGGCGAAGCCGTTCCGGTTTCCGCGCTCGAAGGCGTGACGCCGGCGCAAGCCAACGATTTGAAAGAGGCGGGCGTGACCGACGTCGAAACGCTGGCGGCGATGTCGGTTGACGATTTGGTCGATATGCTCGATACGAGTCTCGACCAGGCTGAGAAAATTTTAAGCTCGGCACGGGCGGTGGTAAAGGCTAAGGAAGACGCCGCCGCGCCGGCTGACGAACAGCCGGAAGACGAAGCCGAAACGATTCAGGATGAAACCGGCGAAGAGCCGGTCGAAGCCGGGTCGGCGGCGCAGGAAACTTCGGAAACTGAAGCATCATCGGAAACGGAGGAAGCTTCGGAGACCGAAGAATCGGATGCTGAAGCAACCGAAAGCGATGCCGCTGCGGCGGAAGAAACACAACAATGATAGTGAAAACAGGGAACGCGGTGCGGTGAAAAGTTAAATAATTTTCCGCTTTCTCTTTGGCAAAACTCACCGCGGTTAAGAACTGAGAGAAAGCAATCATATGACTCTATTAGCTAATAAAGTTCGTGTTTACGACTTAGCCAAAGAATTAAAACAGGATACGAAGCGCATCATCGAAGAATTGCGGCGCGAAGGTGCGGATATCAGTGTGCCTTCAAATTCGGTGAGTAAAGAACTGGCGGAAAAAATCCGCAACCGTTACTTTCCGAAAAAAGAAGTCGCGCCCCTGCGCACTATCAAAGTCATCAAGAAAGAGAAAACCGCCGCGCCGGCAATCGAAGAAATGCTCGACGAAGCGGAAGTTCCCGCCGTCGAAGCCGCCCCGCCGCTCGTATCGGTAGAAGAAACGAAGGAAGAAAAAACTATCACACCCGTATTAGTCGAAGAAGCGAAGCCGAGAATAGCCAATCGCACGATTAAGCTTGCCAAAAGAGTGCCTCCGCCGACGGTTGAAGAAGAAACGGCAGTGCCTGCGATGCCGGTCGAAGAAGAAATAATCGAGCCGGTCGTCGAAGTCGTCGCGCCGGTCGAGGAAATCGTCGAAGCCGCGCCGGTCGAAGAAGTCGTTGAACCTCCTGCTGCGGTCGAAACCGCCGCTGCCGCCGAAGACGCGCCGCCCGTGGCGGATACGGCGTCGCCGGAAGTTGCGCGCCCGACCGGAACCCAGGTTAAAAAACTTGTTCTGAACAAAAAAGCTCTGGAATCGGGTATGAAACAGGGCGAGCGTGTCGTCGCGCCGACCCCGCCGCCGCAGCAAAAAATCGAAAAAGTTCAGCCGACCGGCAGAACCAACGACCGCGACCGCCGTAATTTGAGAGACGGCAGAAAACCCGAATTTCGCGGCACGCCGGGCGAAACCGCCACACCGCAAACCGTTTACACGCCGCCGCCCGACACGCGCAAGCAGGGACGTCGCGGCGCGGTGAAAAAAGGCGGCGACCGCCGCAACGAGACGAAAGGCGGAGGGCGCTTTGAAGAAAGAGAATTCGACCTCCAGCGCCCGCGCTCGATTGAAGAGCGAATTCTGGACCAGGTCGGCAAAAGCGACCGGAACGACCTGAAACAGGCGCGTCTGGTCGAAGGCGCGACCGTCCGCGACTTTGCCGAAAAGCTCGGAATCGTGCCGAAAGACGTCGTTCAACTGCTGATTAAACGCGGCGTTTTTGCCACGCTCAACCAGCCCATCGGCGAAAAGCTCGCGCACGAGCTCGGCGAAAAATTCGGTTACAGCGTTATCTTCGTGCCGTTTGAAGAAATGGTCGTCGAGCAGGAATTTGAAGAGCTTATCGCGGCTGATTCCGACGACGTCGAGTTAGGGCGCGCCCCGGTCGTTACGGTAATGGGACACGTCGACCACGGTAAAACTTCGCTGCTGGACGCGATTCGCAAGGCGAATGTCGCCGAGGGCGAAGCGGGCGGAATCACGCAGCACATCGGCGCGTACAGCGTTTTCGTGCCGAATCCCGATAATCCCGCGGAACAGCGGCGCGTCGTTTTTCTCGATACGCCCGGTCACGAGGCATTTACCTTGATGCGCGCCCGCGGCGCAAAAGCGACCGACATTGTAATTCTGGTCGTGGCGGCGGACGACGGCGTGATGCCGCAGACCGTCGAAGCGGTCGAACACTCGAAAGCTGCCGGCGTGCCGATTATCGTGGCGATTAACAAGATTGATAAGCCGGACGCCAATCCCGACAAAGTGAAACAGGGACTTGCCGTGCTCGGGCTTCAGCCGCAGGATTGGGGCGGCGACACGGAAATGATTCCCGTTTCGGCGAAAAAACACGAAAATCTCGATACCTTGCTCGAAACCGTTCTGCTGCAAGCCGATATTATGGATTTGAAAGCCAGCCCGACGCGTCGCGCGTCAGGCGTGGTGCTCGAAGCCAAGCTCGACAAAGGACGCGGCGCGGTGGCGACGGTTCTGGTTCAGCAGGGAACGCTGCACGTCGGCGACCCGTTTATTGTCGGGCAGGTCAACGGCAAGGTTCGCGCGATGTTCAGCGACCGCGGCGAAGCCGTGACGGAAGCCGTTCCCGCCACGCCGGTCGAAGTTCTCGGCTTGCAGGGAATGCCGCAGGCGGGCGACACTTTTCAGGTCGTCGCCAATCTCGACCAGGCGGTTTCCATCGCCGGGCAGCGCCAGATGAAGGCGCGGCAGGCGGCGATGCTGAAAACGACGAAACGCGGTATCGAATCGCTCGGTCAGGCGGAAGTCAAAGAGCTTTTGGTGGTTCTGAAAGCCGACGTGCAGGGCTCGGTCGAGGTTTTGCGCGGCACGCTCGAAAAGCTTTCCACCGAGAAAGTCAAAGTACGCGTCATTCGCTCCGGCGTCGGCGCGATAACCGAATCCGATGTTTTGCTCGCTTCGGCGACGCAAGCCGACAACACGCAGACGGCGGTCGTCATTATCGGTTTCAACGTCCGACCGGAATCGCGCGCGGCGGAAGTAGCGAAACAGGAAGACGTCGATATTCGCCTGCACTCAATCATTTACAAGATTGAAGAGGAAATCAAAGCGGCGCAAATCGGTATGCTCGACGCGATTGAAAGAGAAGTCATTCTCGGCAAGGCGCTGGTTCAGGAAGTCTTTCGAATCACGCGCGTCGGAACCGTGGCGGGCTGCCGCGTCACCGACGGCGTCATTCGCCGCCAGGCAAGAGCGCGTCTGATTCGCGACGCCGTCGTCATCTGGGAAGGCGACATTGATTCGGTCAAGCGGTTTAAGGAAGATGTTTCGGAAGTCCGCACCGGATTTGAATGCGGCATCGGTCTGGTCAATTTCAACGACATCAAGGTCAGTGACGAAATCGAAGCCTACGTGATTGAAAGAGTCGCGGCAACAGAACTCTAAAAGGATAAAGGCTGAAGGCGAAAGGATAAAGGATAAAATTTTTCGTCTTTTCCCTTTCGCCTTCAGCCTTTCAAAAATATGCGTCGTCCTGAAAGATTTGCGGAAACCTTACGCGAAGAAATTATGGAGCTTGTCGGTTACGAGCTTGAAGACCCACGCGTGCAATCGGCGACCGTGACGGAAGTGCGTCTTTCGGACAATCTGCGCGAGGCGAAGGTTTTTGTTCTCGTCGAGGGCGACGAAACCGAGATTCGGGAAGCGATGAAAGCGCTGCATCACGCCGAAAAATTCGTGCGCCAGCAGGTGACTTTAAATTTAAATCTCCGCCACGCGCCGCAGATTCATTTTGTCCGCGACACGGTCGAGGAGCGCGGCGGGCGCATCGACCGAATTTTAGAAGAAATAAAGGAAAACGGTCAGGAGCCGGAAGTCGGGAGTCGAGAGTCGAGAGAAAGCTAGTGCTTAATCTTTTCTTTCGACTCCCGACCGGCGGCTCTCGACTCTTTTGAGATGTTAAGTCAAGTAGTAGAACTTATTGAAAATAAGCAGAATTTTGCCATCACGACGCACGTCCGCCCCGACGGTGACGGAATCGGCTCATCGCTGGGTTTGTGCTGGCTGCTGCGCTCGCTCGGTAAAACGGCGGAAGTCATCGTCCGCGATTCCATCCCAATCTCCTACCAATCGCTGCCGGGCGCAAACGAAATCCGCACTGTTTCCGAAATCGACCAAAATTACGACGCCGTTTTCGTCATCGAATGCTCGGATATAAATCGTCCGGGCATCAAAAATCTCGAAAATCAATTCACCGTCAACATCGACCACCACGCGACCAGCGAGCATTTCGGCACGGTCAACTGGATTGACGCGACCGCTTCCGCCGTCGGCGAGATGATTTACAATCTCTGCAAAGCCATCGGCGGGCGCGTCACTAAGGAAATCGCCGAATGCGTCTATATGGCGCTCGTCACCGATACCGGCTCGTTTCACTTCCCGAACACGACCGAGCGCACCTTAAAAGTCGCTTCCGAGCTGGTCAAAGCGGGCGTTCGCCCCGCGCAGATTTCCGAAGCCGTCTACAACAGCTACCCGTGGAGCCGCATCGAGCTGATGCGGCAGGTTCTCGACACCGTCAAACGCGACGACAGCGGGCGCGTCGCCTGGATGCGGCATTCGCTGGAAATGACCGAAAAGAGCGGCGCGGTTGACGGCGACAACAGCGGCTTCGTCAACATTCCGCTCGCCGCCAAAGAAGTCGAAGCCGTCGTCTATATGCGCGAAACCTTCCCGAACATCTACCGCGTCAGCCTGCGTTCCAAAGACGGCATCAACGTCGCGAGAGTCGCCGAAAAATTCGGCGGCGGCGGACACAAAAACGCCGCCGGCTGCCGCGTCGAAGGCGATTGGAACGACCTCGAAAAACAACTCGTCGCCGCGATGATTGAAGCCGTCGAAATCACGCACGACGGCGTTCAGGAAAAAGAACCGGAGATGAG
>DASVRT010000079.1:0-4711 GCA_036388475.1 Pyrinomonadaceae bacterium
CTCCGCCCTGAGAACAACGACCTCCGACCTGAGAACAACGACCTCCGACCTCAAATTTTTGTCTTGAAATAATGCATTTTCGACTTTTTTTGAAGAAATTGTGACAAAAAATGAAATCCTTTTCATTTTTTGTCAATTATATTTAGAAGCATACTCTCAAAGTCAAGGCAGAAGCTCGCGCTGCCGGTAAAGGCGCGTTTGGTTAGCAAATCTGCGTCGAAGCCGGACGCGCGGGCTTCTGCTTTTGATGCTCTACACCAAAACTCAATAAAAAGGAGATAAAAATAATGGGCGATTACTTACCGAAAGTTGAACCGGAATTGGATGAATGGTTTCAGAATTGGAAAACGAAGATGACGGAGAACGGCAGCCGGCACGGTTTCACGGCGAACGAGATTAAGCAGGCGCAGGATGATGCGGATATGACGCATAATATCGTGGCGGGAAGCGCGGTGGTCGAGGCTAACCGGCGCGAGTTTGTGCAGTTTAAGCGGTTAATGCTTTACGGCAGCAAGAATGCGCCGATGCCGGTTTACCCGACGCTGAATACGCCGACGGAAGTGCCGCTGAACGGCGAGCTGGCGGCGGGCATCATCAAGCGGACGCGCAGTTTCGTGCGGCGTTTGAAGGAATCGGCGAATTATAATGAAGCGGTCGGCGCGGATTTTCGCGTGCTGGCGGTTGACGATTCCGGCGGCAACGTCTCCGAACAGGACGCGAAACCGACAATCAAGGCGCAGGCGCGGGCGCAGTCGATGGTGGAGATAGAATTTGTGCGAGGCGGTTTCGACGGCGTGGAAATCGAGCGCCAGCGCGGCGACAACGCCAACGACTGGCAGTCAATCGGGCGTTTCTACAAATCGCCCGCCGAAGACGACGCGCCGCCCGCGCAGGCTAATACGCCGGAAACCCACCGCTATCGCGCGCGTTTTCTCAAGGGCAATAAGCCAATCGGCGTCTATTCGGACATTATTACGACGGTCACGCAGCCGTAAGAGGGAATTACGAATGACGAATAATTGAATCAATGACGAATGACGAATTACGAATGTAAAGAAAGATTCGAGATGTTTAGCACGGAATTTTCTTCATTCGCAATTCGTCATTCCGTAATTAGTATTTGACCCGTGGGGCAGATGTCGTTTAAAACGCATTCCGGGCATTTCGGCTTGCGCGCCTGGCAGATTTTTCGCCCGTGCGAGATGAGCCAGTGCGGGAACATCACCCAATCTTTCAGCGGCACTAACTCTTGTAAATCCTTTTCGATTTTTTCCGGCAGGGCGTGTTCGGTCAGGGCTAATCTCTGCGCGAGGCGCGCGACGTGCGTATCGACGACGACGCCCGAAGCGATGCCGAAAGCGTTGCCGAGCACGACGTTCGCCGTTTTGCGCGCGACACCGTTTAAAATCAAAAGCTCGTCCATCGTCCGCGGAATCTCGCCGCCGTACAGCTCGACGATTTTTTGGCACGCGCCCTGAATGTTTTTCGCTTTGTTGCGGAAAAATCCGGTCGAGTGAATGTCGCGTTCCAGCTCTGCCTGCAAAACGTTTAGATAATCGCGCGGCGCGCGGTATTTTCTGAATAAATCCGCCGTCACGATATTGACGCGCTCGTCCGTGCATTGCGCCGATAAAATGGTGGCAATCAGCAGCTCGAAAGCGTTGGTGTGATTCAGCGCGCAGTGCGCGTCCGGGTATTCTCGTTGCAGCCGTTCGATAATTTCATTTATCATTGAACGTTTATCGTTTATCATTTGTCGAATGTCGAATGTTCAATGATAAATGATAAATGTTCAATGATAAATGATAAATGTCCTGAGTTGCGTTTCTCCGGCTAAATTGTCAAGATATTGCGAATAGCATTTTTTCTTTTAAGCTTAAAACCGCAGAATTTACCGATGTCCAAAGAAAAAACCGAGCAGCTTAAATTTGTCGATACTCGCCGTTTGTCCGTGCGCCTCGGTTTGATTTTCGCCATCTTTTTCGCGCTGGTTTTCGCGTGGCTGGCGGTGCGCTGGCAAGTCGGCAATATGCTCGCCGAATATACTTCCTCGAACGAGTCGAATGTGCAGACGGTGGCGGAATTTTCCGCCGCTTCCGCGCCCGGCGACCCGATGGCGAACTGGTTTCTGGCAAGCTCGGAAAGAGACATTTTCACGCCGGAAAAGCTCCGGGCTTCGCTCGAAAAATACGAAAAAGTCGTCCGGCTCGCGCCGTATGATTATCGCTGGTGGATTGAATTGGGACGCGCCCGCGAGCAGGCGGAAGACGTCGCGGGCGCGGAAGCGGCTTTTCTGCGCGCCGTCCGGCTCGCCCCGACCTACACTTACCCGCACTGGCAGGCGGGAAATTTCTACCTGCGGCAGGGCGACACGGTCAAGGCTTTTGCCGAGCTGCAAAAAGCCGCCGAAAATAATCCGGTTTATCGCCAGCAGGTTTTCTCGACCGTCTGGGATTATTTCGATAAAGACACGGCGCGGCTGGAACAAATCGCCGGCGACGCGCCGGCGGTGCGCGCCGATTTGGCTTTATTTTACGCCACCAAAGAACGCGCCGCCGACAGCCTGCGCGTCTGGAACACGCTGACGCCGGAACAGAAAAAAGAAAACGAAAGCGACGGCAAAATAATCGCCCAGGCGTTTTTCGAGAAAAAATATTTTCGCTCGGCAATCGGCTTTACGCGCGAGATTGGAATCGAGACCGACGCGCAGGCGGAAAAATTTCAGAATGCCGGTTTTGAAGCGTCAATCGGCAGGGAAAACGATTCTTATTTCAACTGGAAAGTGATTCCGGCGGAGAAGGTTGACGTGCGGCTCGACCCGTCGCAAAAACACGGCGGAAATCGGAGCCTGCGCGTTGTTTTCAACGGTTTTGCCGCCGCCCAGTATTACCAGGTTTATCAAATCGTGGCGGTCGAGCCGAACGTCAAATATCGTCTCGGCTTCTGGCTGCGCACCGAAAATTTAAAAAGCGCGGGAAACCCTTTAATTGAAATCGTCAATGCCAATGACGACAAGCTCATCAAAGCCGGCGACGCCTTTCCCGGCGGCACGAACGAATGGCAGGAAGTGAAAATCGAATTCGTCGCGCCGCCGAATGCCGAAGGCGTCACGGTGCGCGTGGCGCGCGCCTTTTGCGGCAATCAATGCCCGCTTTTCGGCTCGATTTGGCTCGACGATTTTTTAATCGGCAGGCAATGAAACAATTACGAATTACGAAATTACGAATTACGAATGATTGATTTAATTCAAACGGTAATTTATTCAAAAAACAATTCGTAATTTCGTAATTCGTAATTCGTAATTGTTTTTATTTATGGCTAACAAGCTCATTTTCTTAATCATCTGCGCGACGATTATTTTGACGACGCTCTTTTACGGCGCGGTGCACCAGCCGATTCTCGCGCTTTTTTACGCGGGCGCGGCGCTCGTCGTGCTGCTCTGGGTTTTCGATTCCTTCAAAAGCGGCGAGCTTCGTTTCAGCCGAAGCTGGCTGCAAATTCCGCTCGTCGCCATTATTCTTTTCGGTCTGGTGCAGATAATTCCGTTCGGAAGTCTCGGCGACGCATCGGGCGTCCCGAGCATTCCGCGAACGATTTCGCACGAGCCTTTTGCCACCCAATCGACCGTTTTGCATTTAATCGCTCTTTTAATCTTTTTCGCCGCGATGCTCGCCTTTATCGACAACGCCAAACGACTGCGAAAAATCGTTATGGTGATTACGGTTTTCGGTTTTCTGTACGCGTTCTATTCGATTCTGCAAGCCGTTTTAAGCCCGGCGCGCATTTACGGGATTTACGAGCCGCGTTTCGCCACGCCGTTCGGGTCGTTTGTCAATCGTCATAATTTCGCGGCGTTTATGGAAATGTCGCTCGCCGTGCCGCTCGGGCTAATCTTTGTCGGCGCGGTGCCGCGCGACAAGCGTCTGCTTTACGTGACGGCAATCGGGCTGATGGGCGTCGCGCTTTTATTGAGCGGCTCGCGCGGCGGTCTGGTCGCGCTGCTGGCGGAAATATTTTTTCTGATAATCCTGACGACGAAAACCAAAGGTTACGGGCAGATTGCTTTGAAAGCCGGTTTAGCCGTCGCTTTGTTTGCCACTATCGTTGTCGGCTCGATACTTATCGGCGGCGAATCTTCGCTGACGCGCTTTGCCGAAACCGCGACTTCCGCCGACATTACGACCAACCGGACGCACATCTGGAACGTGACTTTGAGCGTGATTAAAAACAATCCGCTGTTCGGCGCGGGACTCGGCGCGTTTCCGCAGGTTTACACGGCTTTCGACACGCTGAACGGTATGGAGCGCGTCGAGCAGGCGCACAACGATTACCTGCAAATTTTAGCCGATGCCGGCATCGTCGGCTTGATAATCGGGGCGTTTTTCGCTTTCTGGCTGTTCCGCGACGGCTTGCGAAACGTCAAAACTCATAACACCTTCCGGCGCGGCGTCGCGGTCGGCGCGCTGGCGGGCTGTTTCGCCATTTTCGTCCACAGCATTTTCGATTTCGTCCTGCACACGACGGCGATTTCGATGATGTTTCTGACGCTCTGCGCGCTGGTCGTCGTCAGCGGTCGAAAAAGCGACGACGACGATGCGGAAACGCCGTCGCCGCGCCGTAAAAAAAGCAATTCGGCGAGCGTGACTTCGATTGAAAAGAAACGAAAGGGCAGTTAACGGCAAACGCAAAGTGCAAAATATTAGGATTTAAT